>NZ_JBGLOU010000011.1:0-396606 GCF_041402765.1 Nonomuraea sp. AD125B
CAACCACCCCACCCAACGCCCACCCACACCACGCGGGCACCCCCTCCCGCCCACACCACCCCCGCGCCCGCACTCGCCCTACGTGCCTCCAGAACCGCCGCAACCCGGGCACCACCACGAAAGCCCCGACCACCAGCACGGACGGAACCAGCACCAACCTCGGCATCCCAACCGCCCGAGCCGGCAGGTAGGCCAGCACCTCGACCGCATACCCGACCGCCAACCCGGCCGCCAGCTCCTCCAACCCCGCCCACGCACGGTGACCGGTCAATGCCCGCCACAACAGCACCCCCGGCAGCGCGACCCCACCGCCGAGGTACCCCCCGAACACGACCAGGTCCCGCACGGAGACCCCGCAGCACAGAAACACCACGACCACACCGGCACTCACCGCCAGCGCAGGCAACCACCCCACGAATCGCCGCACCAGAGGACCCCGCACCAAACCCCCCACCACTCTCCGCCCCCCGCACGCCCCCGCGCTTGCACCGCTCCGGCATCACTGAACCGGCATCACTGGACCGACACCGCCACGCTGGCACCACCGCCCGCCGGCCAGCCCAAGAGTCGCCGCCCGCCAGCCAGCTCAAGCACCACCGCCCGCTGGACAACCTGGAGGCCGGTCCATGGGCAGCCGACTGCTGGGCATCTGCACCGGACACCCCGCCAACCGGCCGGACACCGTCAACCGCCGAACACCCGCCGACCGCCGAACACCCGCCGACCGCCGAACACCCGCCGGACATTCCTCCGGACCGTGGGGGACTCCCGCCGGACGGCGGGCACTCCGCCGGACCACGAGGTACCGCGCCGGTCACCGTCTACCGGACGCCGCCAGTGGGCACGACCCTGAGCACCTCAGCTGAGCACCGCCTGCCTGTCATGTCGCCCCGCGACATCCCGAGCGGCCCAACCCCGCATCCGCCCACCCGGCACCTCTCACGGAGGGACGTAAAGCACGTCTCAAGAGCACGTCGCCAAGGACATTGCCTTAGGACCTCGCCCAACGACGTCACCGAAGGACGTCACCGAAGGACGTCGCCAAAGCGCTGCCCAGGGGACGTCGCCTCAAAAGACGTCATCAGAAGCACGTCGCCCAACGACGTCACCGCAACACGCCGCCGAGGGACGGCGCCGAAGGACGTCGCCAAAGGGACGTCACCCAGCAACATCACCCAACCGCATCACCCAGCAACATCACCGAACGACGCTCACCAACCGCGTGAACTCGACCGGCAAATCAACCCCATCCCAAACCCGACCAAAGCTGAGCGCACTCCCCACCGGCACCATCCGATCAACCCCCCGCCCGCCCAACCCCCTCGCCAGCTCCTCCAACTCCTCCCGCCCGAACCCGAAGTGCGTCATCGTCTGATCCCGCCGCTCCACCACCGCGCCCAGCTCCGCCAGCCCCCCAAGCCGGCAGTGCACGAACGTCCCGGCCCCCAACCACCGCCGCGGAACCGCCGCCTCCTCCACCAGGGTCACGTTCGCCAGCGCGTTCCCCCGGAACTCCACACTCTCGGCCACCCCGTCGGCGGCCAGCCCGTACGTGGCCACCCGCTTCTCCACGGCCATCCCCGGCTCCACGCCCCACCCGCGCCTATCGAGCACCCGCGCCACGTGATCGATGAAGTCGGCCCGAGCCGCGTCGCAGTCCTGCTCCGCCCCCACCCAGAACACCGTCCGCGGCGACGAGCAGGCGGCCTGGTCGAACCAGTAGGCGTCGTTGACGAACCCTTCGGCCACGTTCACCCGAACCGCCCGTTCCGCGCACAACCAGGCCGCCGCCCGTACCACCGCGAACGACGACCGATCGGGAAAATCAAGTTCCCGGGCATGCGGCGCGAGCGGATGCCGCCGCACGTCCAGCACCGTACGGTCGCCGCCCCACACCACCCGCAGATCGCAGGCCGCGGACAAGGCCGCTGTAACCTCCTCATCCAACCGGTCATAGGTGACGATGCGCTGCGTCTCGCCCACGATGGGATCAGCCTCAGTCGACGCCTCGTGCAACGCCTCAAGGATCACCCCGACAACCGCCCCGGCCCGTGGCGACAGCCGTACGACGTTGCGGTTGCCCATGAGCGCGGACAGGGCCCAGGAGTAGACGAAGACGGTGTCGACGTTCGCCGGCGGGATGTGGAAGACCAGCCCGCGCGGCACCCGTACGTGCTCGCCGTTAAGCGAGTCCAGGGTGCGCGTCAGTTCGCTGGGCCGCAGGAAGAATCCGAGCGACCCGAGCTCGGGATGCCGCCGCGCCGACGCGGACCGCAACAACCGCTTCCCGAACGCCGCCAAAAACCCCCGAACCCGCTCATCCCCGACCGTGAGCCCACCACCCCGCAACCCACCAAGCAGCACCTCAACGGGCACAACGTCCTGAGGACCCCCAGCCTCGCCGCCGAGGGACGCGCCCTCCCAAAGGCCCACGTCCCTGGCGACAGACACAGCCCCCTCACGGGCCCCGGCCTTCGCCCCCGACCGCCCATCCACCAGGGGTACGACGCCTGCACCGGGAAACAACACCTGCACCTGGCGGGAGTGTCCCCGACCGCCCTGCCCCGAGCCCCCGCTCCCGCTCGACATCACCGCAGCCATCCCTGCCACCCCAGCAACTCCCACCGCCGTCCCAGCCGTTTCACGCGCCCGAGCTCGTTGCGCCTGTCCCGACTGTCGCCACCGAGACACCCGCACTGACCCCGGAAGTCCCGGTCGTCCCCACCGAGACGTCCGCCCTTGCCCCAGTCGTTCTGGCCGTTGTCGCTGCAGCGCCTGCCCTTGTCCCGGATGTCCCGGTCGTCGTCCCCGAGGCACCCGCCCTTGCCCCAGCTTGCCTGGCCGCTGTCGCCGAGGCGCCCGCTCCTGCCTGGGCCGTCCTGACCGTCGTCCCCGAGGCACCCGTCCTTGCCCCGGGTCGCCGGCCTCTCTCCGGTGGGCGGGGTTCCGCTCGCCATCAGCGCTGTCCGAAGGTGTCGCTGCAGCCGCGTGCCTCGGCCTGTGGCAGCCGGCCCAGCACCTCGAACCGTTTTCCCGGCCAGGCCCCGTCATCGACGCCGCGCACCACGCCCAGATCCTCAGTGAGCAGCACGTGGCCCGGATAGGACGTGGGCAGCGTGCTGACCACCTCGACCAGCCCAGGCACTCCGGGTGGCGCCTCCTCCCAGGTCTCCGGGTCTCGGATCATGACGTCGGCGAAGTCCGGGCAGTAGAGGCCGTCCCCGTCGGGCCCTTCAAGGAAAATCGTCCCGATCTGTTCAACCATCCCGTAGAAGTTGTGCACCCGGACGAGCCCGCACTCCGCCTCCAGCCGCCGCCGGAACTCCGCGTTGTCCACCGCCTGCTCAGCCAGCCGCTTCCAGCCACCGGAGTGGATCAGCACCCCCTGCGACAGATCCAGGCCCAGATCCAGCAGGTAGAGCCACACCATGAAGGTGAACCCGAACACCAGGAAACGCCCGCCACCGTGCCGCGCCAGGAACGCCTTGGCCGCCTCGGCATCCACCCGCCCCTGCTCGTCCAGCACGAACGTGTGGTCACGGCCGAAGTTCATCATCCCGAGCACGCCCGCGCCACGGGCGCTGAGCGTCGCGTCGCGTACGACCGACCTGCTGTCGACCACCAGCATGGGCAGCCGCCGCTCGCCCAGCACCTCCCTGAGCGTCGCCGCGAGCATCCGTGTCTGCGCCGCCGCCGCCTCCCGGTCGAGGTAGACCCGGCTCGGCCGCTGCCCGGTGGTGCCGCTGGAGGTCAGCACCCGGAACACCCGCTCCGGCGGAACGCTGCGCAGCTCGTGCGTCTTGAACAGCCGCACCGGCAGCCAGGGCAGATCCACCAGCCGTTCGTACGGCGGCCGCGCCCCGATCGCGTCAAGAATGCGTTGGTACGGCGGGCACGCCGCCCGATGCCGTTCGGTCAGCTCGGCCAACTCCCTGACGAGCCGAGCTTCCCGCTCCTCCTCGCGCAACGTGAAAACGCTCACCCCGAGCTCCTCGCTTTCACCGGGCCCCACCGCCTGACGGCCGGCCGCGCCGCACGGCTTCCGGGCGTGTTCATGTGCGTCCTTCCAGGGAGCGGTAGTCGACCTTTCCCGTGGCGAGCAGGGGCAGGCGGTCGATGGGACGTACGTCGAAGCCGCTCCAGTGGAGCCGGAGTTCGGCCCCCAGCCGCCGGGCGAGCCCCGCGCAGCCAGCCGCGTCCAGCCCCTCGGCCCAGACCGTCACCCGGTCGTCGCCGCTGGTGGCGGCGGCCGGGCCTGCGTTGCGCAGCAGGCGTTCGACGTCGTCGAGGTTGACCCGTACGCCGAAGATCTTGGCGATGCGCTTGAGCCGCCCGGTGAGGTGGAGGAAGCCCTCCGCGTCCAGCCGCCCGAGGTCGCCGGTGCGCAGGACGCCGCCGAGGTCGTCCCCGCGGGCCAGGTCGGCGGCGGTCTCCGCGTAGCCCATCATGACGTTGAGCCCGTGGTAGACGACCTCGCCGTCGCCGTCGCCGTCGATCTCCAGCCGCCCGCCGGGCACGGCCCGCCCCACCGAGCCGAGCTTGTCGGCCAGCCGGTCCGGAGGCAGGACGGCGATGCGGGCCGTGGCCTCCGTCTGCCCGTACATCACGAAGAACCGGTCCGCCTTCGCCGCGAACTCGGTGACGATCTCCGGAGCGAGCCGCCCGCCGGCCTGCGTGAGCGTGGCGATGGACGGATGCTCAGCACGGTCGTAGCGCAGGCGGCGGAGCATCTCGTACTGATAGGGGACGGCGGCCAGGGACGTGCAGTGGTGCGCGTCCAGATGGGCCCAGAACGATCGCTCCAGCAGCCCCGCCTCCGTGAGCATCACGGTCGCGCCCGCCGCCAGATGACTGTTGAGCACCGAGAGCCCGTAGCTGTAGTGCAGCGGCAGGCTCGTGGGCGCGACCTCGTCCGGGGTGATCGACAGGGCGGTGGCGATGCTGGCGGCGTTGGCGAGGACGGCCTGGCGGGACAGGCGTACGAGCTTGGGATTGCCGGTGGAACCCGAGGTGGCGAGGAGGACGGCGAGGTCGGGATGCGGCTCGGGCGTGTCGCGGCGGGCCGGTGACGAGCCGTCGGCCGCGTGCGTGAACCCGAGCAGCGCCGCGGGCCGGAACCGCGCCGCCAGCTCCGCGAGCGTGCCCGGCGACAGGTCGGGATCCAGCAGCGCCACCGGCCGCCCGGAACGGAACGCGGCCAGGTAGCGGAGCACCGAGGCGAGGTTGTTGCGCATCCCGCAGAACAGCGGGCCGGGCCGCAGCCGCGCCAGGATCTCGACCGTCCGCACGATCCGCCGTTCCAGCTCACCGGCTCCGAGCACCACCCCCTCCCCGGCGATGATCACCCGCGCCTCAGGATGTGGAAAAACCCCTCCCTCGGCGACTCCCGGGACATCTCCCATCTCCGAAATCCTCGCCCCTGTCCGCGCCTCCGCCTCCGACTCCGACTCTGGCTTTGGCCCGAGCTTCGTTGATGGGGCGGCTGCTGTCCCGGTGGCGATCAACCCCGTCGTCGGCGTGCCGACCGCCTTCGCCGGCACCGGCTGGGCCGGGGGGACGGCTGCCGCTCTCGGAGCACCTGGCCCTGTCGGAGGAACGGCTGCCGGCTTCTGAGCACCCGGCCCTGCCGAGGGAACAGCCGCCGGCTTGGGAGCACCTGGCCCTGCTGAGGGAGTGGCTGCTGGTTTGGGAGCACCTGGCCCTGCCGAGGGAACGGCTGCTGCTTTCGGGGTGCCCGGTCGTGCCGACGGTCGGGATGCCGTCTTCGAGGTGATCTGCCCTGCTGGAGGGGTGGTTGGCGCCTTCGGCGCCGCTGACCCCGCAGAAGGTCCCAGATGCGACGGTGTCGGCGGCTGGGGCGGCTTCCCCTGTGTCGGTCGGAGCGGCTGCTCGTCGTTGGACCCGCCGTCCCGCTGGCCGTTGAGCTGGTCGTTTCCTGTCATGGCGCCAGACCGCCGTCCACGCCGAGGACCTGGCCGGTGATGAAGTCGGCGTCGGGGGAGAGCAGGAACGCCACAGCGCTCGCGACGTCATCAGGACGGCCGAGGCGGCCGAGCGGCGTGGCGGCGATCGTGGCGGTACGGGCGTCGGGCTCGAGCGTGGACAGCATGTCGGTCTGGATGTAACCAGGGGCCACGGCGTTGACCCTGATCCCGGAGCGACCCAGCTCCTTGGCGGCGGCGAGGGTGAGGCCGATGAGCGCCGCCTTGGAGGCAGAGTAGACGGCCTGCCCCGGGCCGCCCGCGCGGCCCATGACCGAGGAGACGAGGACGACCGATGGAGAGGTCCCGCGTCGCAGGAGCCTCAGCGCCGCCTGCAGCGTGTGGGTCGCGCCGATCGCGTTGATCTCGAAGAGGCGGCCGACCGTCTCGGTGCGGACCATGCCGAGGAGACCGGCGGCGTGGATGCCGGCGTTGACGACGAGCGCGTCCAGGCGGCCGTGGCGCTGGTGGATCCGCCGCATCATCGCCGAGATGAGGGTGGGATCGGCGACGTCGCCGTGGACGGCGTCCGTCAGGCCGCCGGTCTGCGCCGCCACCTCGGCGGCGGCCTTCTCTGCGCATTCCTCGTCGCGGCCGTGGAGCACGACGCGGTCGCCGTGGGCGGCCAGCCGGGCTGCTGTCGCGCGGCCGATCCCGGTCGTCGAGCCGGTGATGAGGACGACGCGGGGGGAGGCGGTGGCCAGGCTCATGGTCCGATCCGCGTAGCGGCCGGAGGAGGGTTCGGCTGTTGTGCGGCGGGTGCCCAGGCCGGTCCACGCGGTTGCGTAGTCCATGGCGGTGCCGGTGGTGCGCGGGCTGGGGGCGGCCGTTGCTCCTGCGGGGCTGTTGCGGCTTTGCTCTGGTCGTGGGACGGCCGCTGCTTCGCCTTCAGCAGAAGGCGCCGCAGGGGTAGGACCGCCAGGAGACGGCGCTTCGACGGCGTACGCGCTGGGGGCACTGGCGGAAGCCGGCGCGGTGGTCGGCTCGCCCAGGAACGCCGCTTCGGCCGTGAACTCGTACGGGGAAGTGACGTTGCCTGCTGGGCCGCCTGTAAGCTCCGCTCCGGTGCAGGGCCCGCTGGGAGACGCCGGTGTGATGGCGTGACCACCGGAAGGGGTCGGCTCGGCGGCGGTGGAGTCCTGTGGAGAGGTTGCCTCAGCGGTGGCGAAGCCCTGTGTAGAGGTTGCCTGGGCGGTGGAGCCGTGTGCGGAGGCTGCGTCGGTGGTGTGGGCGTGTGGAGAGGACGCCTCGGTGGGAGGGGCGCTCTGGGAATGGGCTGCCGGAGCGTCGGCGGCGGCGTTGCCGCCATGCGGTGTCGCCGTGGTGTCGCCGATGTCCCTGGACGGTGGCGCGAGGTTGCGGTGCCTGGCCGCCTCCCGGCCCAGCGCTGGGTCCGGCGCGGAGTCTGATGTTGTGCTCGGTCCTGGGTTCGGCGGTGCCGAGTCCGATGCTGCGCCCGGCCTTGAGCCCCGTCCTGAGTCCGGCGTTGCGCCCGGTCCTGAGTCCGATGTTGCGTCCGGCCTTGAGCCCGGTCCTGGGTCCGATGTTGCGCCCAGTCCTGAGTGCGATGCTGCGCCCGGCGCCCCGCCCAGGTCTGAGCCTGATGCTGCGTCCGGTGCTGGATCTGGTGCTGCGGCCGGTACTGCGCCTGGCACTGGCTCCGGCGCTGTGTCCGGTGCTGTGCCCGGTCCTGGGTCCGGTGTCATCGCGCCCTCCCGTGTGCGGTAGACGCTGCCTGGTCCGTTGTCATGCCGCCCCCAATGGCTCGGACGATGGCTGGCCCGGTCTATGACACCCCCGGTGGACCGGAGGTGAGTCGATGCGCGTCGCGAAGTGCGTCGTGACGTCCCCCGACGCCTGCGTGTGCCTTCGGCGCGTCTGCGTGAACCCCGATGCGATGCCCGGAGGTGCGTTCAGACGGCGGCGGTGCCGATGCCGTGCTTTTCGAGGAGCTCGGCCGCCGCGGCGAACGAGCTCATGTCGATCATCTCGTCGGTGTCGATCATTATGGAGAACTCGTCCTCCATCGCGGCGACCAGCGCCATGTGAGCCAGCGAGTCCCACTGCTGGATGGCGCGGTATTCGAGGTCGTCGACGGGTGCGTCGGCGGGAAGGTTGAGAGATCTGCGGAAGACGGCCCGCAACCGGTCGAGATGGCTCATGATCACTCGCTAACTCTCTGTTCTCAGGCCACGACCGAGTGTAGCGGCACTTTCGGGTCCGGAGAAACCAAGGCCCCGCCGGGAGTAATGGAACCGTATAACGGCGAGTGAGGCATGTTCGGGGCTGGGAATGTCGCATGGGGCGCGCCAACCGCTACGGGGGAATGATGGACGAATCCAATCACTGGTACGGGCACTCGCGCATACTCGGCAGATACTGTGAGATGCCGGACGAAACGCCGAAACGCATCCAGGGTTTCCTTCAGCATGGATGGAACTATCTGCACGGATTCCCGCCGAACGACCACTGGTGCAGCCCGGGTTATCCGCGTTTCATATGGTCTGACGTGCTGCGCCGGCGAGGCTGGTCGATGGGCCGCAGGGGGCACTACCTCATTGGCGCGCCCTGGATCTACCTCCTCCATCTGGAGCCCGAACTGGGCGTCACCACAAAACGCGAGGGTACGATCTGGTATCCCTTCCATGGCTGGGAGAAGAGCTCCGTTAGGGGCGATCACGACCGGCTCGCCGCCGAAATCCGAGATGTCGAGACAGGGCCGGTAACGGTCTGCCTTTACTGGCTGGAATTCGCAAACCTGGACATCCGGCAGGCGTATGAATCGCGGGGATTTCGGGTTATTTGTCATGGTGAGCGCGGCTCCCGCTGGGAGAGCAAGGGGCGCGACTTCCTGCGCAAGCAGCTGATCCAGCTGCGGCGTCACCGCAGGGTGGCCTCCAATCGGCTCGGCAGCGCGCTGTTCTACGGCGCGTCCGTGGGCTGCGAGGTCGCGGTGTACGGGGACCCCATGCAGTACGAGGACGAACGTCCCGAATATGGCGGCACCGCGCGCCGGATGCGGCTCTGGCCCGAGTTGCACGGCGTGCGTGTCGATCCGGGGCTGGCGGCCGAGGTGGCGGGGCGGGAGCTGGGATTCGAGTATCAGGCGACACCGGAGGAGCTACGGCGCATGTTCGGATGGAAGCGGGTGCGGTACGCGTGAACGAGGCACCCGAGAACGTCCGGTTGGTCGGGGGGGAGATGCTGCTGTGGTCGGATATGGCCGACATGTCCGGCGGCGTCACCGACTGGCGAGGGGCGGCACTTGAGCTGATCAGGCGGATGGTGCCGGCGAGCGGCAAGGTGCTGCTGGTCGGACCGCATCCGGAGACGGTGGTGGACGAGGTGGTCGCCCAAGCCGGGCTGACGGGGGAGGCGCTGGCTGCCCGAGCCGGAAGGGTGGCGAACGATATCGCCGCCCAAGCTGGCATGGCGGGCAAGGTGCCAATCGCCCAGGTCGGCGTGGTGGGGGAGGCGCTGACTGCCCAGCCCGGCCTGCTGGGGGAGGCGTCAACCGCCCAAGCTGCGCTGTCGGTGGACGAGACAACCCTCACCCCCTTGGCGGGCAGGGTGGCCGTGCTGGTGCGGTCCTATCCTGACGCCTGCGCCCTCGCCGAACGCCACCCCGCCCTGGACGTCTTCTGCGGCCGGCTGGAGGCGTTCGCCGCCGACGAGCCGTACGATCTCGTGCTGGCGCTCGACGGCCTGCTGCGGACGCATTCCGCCGAGGCCCCGGCCGCGTCCTGGGCCGAGTCGCTCGACGCCCTGTCGGCCCTGGTCGCGCCCGGCGGGAGGCTCGTGCTCGGCGTGCACAACGACCTGGGCGTGGACCGCATCCTGGAGGCGCGCCCGGCCGACCGCGACGGCGGTGACGACCAGTGGGCGCCGCACGGTTTCGACCCCAGCTATCCCAGCGGCCCGGGAGCGCTGGACGCCGCGCTGGAGTCGGCGGGGCTGAGCGTGCAGCGCTGCTACGCGGCCTATCCGGCGCGGCAGGCGCCGCGCGCGCTGCTCGCCCGCGAGGCGCTGGCCTTCGACCTGCCGGACGCGCTGGCGTTCCCGCTGGGCGCCAGGGACGGTGACCGCATGCTGGTGGCGGACCCGCTGCGCCTGACCCGCCTGGTGTTCAGGCACCGCCTGGGCGAGGAGCTGGCCCCGGCGTGGCTCGCCGTCACCGTACGGTCCCCGCTGCTCACCAAGGAGCGGAGCGACGCCGACGAGCGCTCGTACCCGGCGCTGCCCCTCGGCCTCGTCCAGGAGGGCGGCACCCTGTACGAGCTCACCCACACCGGCCTCAGACGCCTCCCCGACGGCGGCGAACGTCCCATCCCCGCCGGCCGCGTCCTGGAGGAGATCCTCGTCGAGGCGTGCGCCCGCGAGGACACCGCGACCGTCCGCGAGCTGCTGACCGCCCTCGCGGACTGGGTGGAGGACGGCGGCGACGCGGCGGCGGCGACCGACAGCCTGGTGTACGACGGCGTCCGGTTCGCCCCCATAGGCGACCTCCAGGGCCCGGCGGTCCCGCCCGATCCCCGGATCGTGCTGTGCCGGATCCTGCTGCGGTTCGCCGTACGCCTCCAGGCCGCCGGCCACCACCACCCGTGGCCGTGGCCTCTCGACGCCGACGAGCTCACGCTGACGCTGTGCGGCATGGCGGGCCGCTCCTGCGACCCGGGCGACCTCGACCGTGCCCGCAAGCTGGACGCCGAGCTGGGGCAGCCGGCGGAGCCGGCCGGGCACGCGCCGACGTACCGCGACCTGCTGGGCGCCCGCGACCGTCTCGCGGATCAGCTCACCGCGGCCCTGGCCAGGATCGCGCGGCTGGAGACCAAGCTCTCCTACCGGGAACGCGAGCTGGTACGCGCCAAGGGGAAGCTGCGCAGGACCCAGCGGAAGGCGACCGCCTACCGGCGCACGCTCGGCTACCGGCTCTCGCGCCGTCTGGCCCGGCCACGCCGGGTCGCCAAGAAGGTCATCCGCCTGCTGTCCGGCTGAGACGACAAGACGACCCGGACCACCCGACAGGCCCGGACCACCCGACAGGCCCGGACCACCCGACAGACCCAGACGACGACAGATGACGCAGCGACGACGAGGAGTACACGTGCCGGTTCTCTCGGTGATCGTCCCGTTCCACAACGTCGAGAAGTACATCGGCCCCTGCCTGGACTCCATCCGCGCCCAGACCCTGGACGACCTGGAGGTGATCTGCGTCGACGACGGCAGCGACGACCACGGACCCGACGTCGTACGGGCCAGGCAGGCCGAGGACCCGCGCATCTCCCTCGTCATCCAGGCCAACCAGGGCGTGGGCCGGGCCCGCAACGTCGGCCTCGCCCGGGCGACGGGCCGCTACCTGGCGTTCGTGGACGGCGACGACACGGTCCCGCGTGAGGCGTTCCAGCGGATGGTCGCCTCGCTGGAGGCCACCGGCTCGGACCTGGCCTGCGGCAACGTCATGCGCCTGCACCGCAACCTGCTGGTCCCGTCGTGGGCGCACCGGGAGGCGTTCGCCAAGCCGAAGCGGCGCACCCACATCACCCGCCACCCGCTGCTGATCCGCGACCGGATGTTGTGGAACAAGGTCTACCGCCGCTCCTTCTGGGACCGGCTGGGGCTGAGCTTCCCCGAGCGCATGTACGAGGACCAGCCCGTCGCCATGGCCGCCCACGTCGGCGCGCGCTCGGTGGACGTCCTCGCCAGGGTCGTCTACCACTGGCGCGAGCGCGACGAGCCGGGCACCTCGATCACCCAGCGCAGCTTGGAGGCGGGCAATCTGCGCGACCGCCTGCTGTCGGTGCTGGAGACCGCCGACCTGCTGGCCCGCCGCGCCCCCCGGCTGAAGCCCGCCTTCGACCGCGACACCATGGACATCGACATGGGGGTGGCGGCCGAGGCCGTGGCCGGGATGGGCGGAGCAGCGGATCCCGAGCTGGTCGAGCTGATCGTCCGCTACCTTGACGGCGTGTCCCGTGAGGCGTGGCTGAGTGTGCCGTTCGCGCACCGGCTGCGGCTCCACCTCCTGCGCGGGCACCGCCTGCCCGAGCTGGGCGACGTGCACGCGCAGGCCCGCGACGGCCGGCTGCGGCCACCGGTACGGCGGGCAGGGGTCCTGCGCAGGCGCTGGCACGCCTGGCATCCCTGGCTGCCGCGCGGCCTGTCGGACGTCTCCGAGGAGCTGGGTCTCGCCGCCCGCCTGGTGGAGCTCGGCTGGCGGCGCGGCGTCCTGGTGGGCGAGGGCCGGGTCGGGGTCGGCAGCTTCGACGTCGGCGTGGTGCGCCGGGCGCGCGTGCGCGTGTGGCTGGAGGAGCGCCGCACCGGCGAGCGCGTACGGCTGTCGGACCAGGAGTCCGCGCCCGTCTGGGAGAGCGTCGAGGAGGAGGAAGGGGTGCGGCTGCCGCAGCACGTGTTCCCGTTCGCCTTCGCCTTCGACCCGGCCGCGCTCTCGGCCGCCCAGCTCACCCGGCGCGGCCAGTGGGACCTGCGCCTGCAGCTCAGGGGGCACGGGCTGCGGCTGGAGGGCCGGGTGGCCGGGCCGCGCTGGCTGCCGCCCGGCGTCCCCGCCCCGCGCCGCGCGTCGGGCGTGTGGGTGGTGCCGGTCCGCACCGCGCGGGGGGCCTGGGGTCTGCGGCTGCGCCTGGCCGAGGTGATCATCGGCGAGTGCCGGGTGGACGGCGGCGACCTGGTGTTCTCGGGGGAGCTGGCCGACGTCGGCGACGGCGAGCCGGTGCTGCGGCTGCGCCGCAGGAGCGACGGCGAGGAGATGTACTTCCCGGTGGCGCTCGCCGGGCAGGACTTCCACGCGAGGGTGCCGCTCGCCGACCTCGACGAGAGCGTGGGCCAGGAGTCGTGGTGGGAGGTCGTGATCGACCAGGGCAAGGCGCTGCGCCCGCTGGTGCGCACCGGGCAGCGGCCGGTCGCCCTGGTGGCCGACCGGCGTTTCCTGGTGGACCGGAGCGAGGACGGCTGCCTGCTCCTCGCCGAGCGCTAGCCGGAACGGCTAACGCAGGATCGCGGCCAGCGTGTCGACCACGTGGTCCTGCTCGGCGTCGGTCAGGTCGGGGAAGAGCGGCAGCGACAGCTCCTCGGCGTAGTAGGCCTCGGCGGCCGGGCACATGCCCCGCTGGTAGCCGAGATCCTCGAACACCGGATGCCAGTAGACCGGGATGTAGTTGACCTGCACGCCGATGCCGGCCGCCCGCATGCGGTCGTAGACCTCGCGCCGCCGCCCGTGCCGGACGCGCACGGGGTAGAGGTGCCAGCTCGGCGACACGTACGCGCGCCGCGCGGGCAGCGTGAGCCCGGGTACGTCGCGCAGCAGCACGTTGTAGCGGGCCACCAGCTCGGCGCGGCGCTCGCGGAAGCGGGCCAGCCGCCGGAGCTGGCTGACGCCGAGCGCGCACAGCACGTCGGGCAGCCGGTAGTTGAGCCCGAACGCGTGCACCTCCTGGTGCCAGCCGCCCACGCCGGGATCGCGCTGCGCGGCCGGCTCGCGTACGAGTCCGTGGTTCATGAAGCGGGCGGCCCGCAGCCGCAGCTCGGGGTCGGCCGCGGCGACCGCGCCGCCCTCGGCCGTGGTCACGGTCTTGGTGGGGAAGAACGAGAACGTCGTCAGGTCGGCGAGCGTCCCCACCGGCTGGTCCTTGTAGGAGGCGCCCAGCGAGTGGGCCGAGTCGGCGATCAGCCGCGCCCCGGCCCGCTCGGCGACCTCCCTGAGCTGGTCGTAGTCGGCGGGATGGCCCGCGTAGTCGACGGCGGTGACCGCGCGCGTGCGGCCGGTGACGAGCGCGGTCACCGCGTCGGGATCGAGGTTGCCGGTGTCGGGCTGCACGTCGGCGAAGCGCACCCGCGCGCCGAGCAGCGCGGCCGTGGCCGCCGTCGCCACGAACGTCAGCGGCGTGGTGATGACCTCGTCGCCCGGCCGCACGCCCGCCGCGACGTAGGCGACGTGCAGCGCGGCCGTGCCGGAGGTGACCGCCACGCACGGCACGCCGCCGGTCCAGCGCGCCAGCTCGGACTCGAACGCGGCCACCGCGGGCCCGGTGGTCAGCCAGTCGCCGCGCAGCACGGTGGTCACCGCCGCCACGTCGCCCTCGTCGACGGAGTGCCGTCCGTAGGGGAGCATCAGCCGGTCACCATGTCGCGCAGGTCGTCGACGGTGAGCCACTGGTCGTTGGTGTCGGAGCGGTAGGCGAAGCCCTCGGGCAGCAGCTCCCCGCTCTGCGGCGGGCGGTAGCCCCAGGTGGCGATCGTGGGCTGCACGACGTAGCGATCGGCCAGCCGCAGCGTGCGGCGGCCGTCGTCGGGGCCGATCATCTCCTCGTGCAGCTTCTCGCCGGGCCGGATGCCGATCTCGTAGAGGGGGCTCTGCGGCGCCAGCGCCTCGGCGAGGTCGGTGATGCGCATGCTGGGGATGCGCGGGACGTAGAGCTCGCCGCCCTGCATCAGCTCGAAGGAGTCGACGACGAACCGGACGGCCTGGTCGAGGGTGATCCAGAACCGGGTCATGCGCTTGTCGGTGATCGGCAGGCTGTCGCCCTGCTCGGCGAGGCGCTGGAAGAGCGGGATCACCGAGCCCCTGCTGCCCACGACGTTGCCGTAGCGGACCACGGAGAAGCGGGTCTCGTGGGCGGCGGCGTAGTGGTTGGCGGAGACGAACAGCTTGTCGGCGACCAGTTTGGTGGCCCCGTAGAGGTTGATCGGGCTGGAGGCCTTGTCGGTGGAGAGCGCCACCACCTTGCGCACGCCGCAGTCGATGGCGGCCTCCACCACGTTCTGGGAGCCGGCGATGTTGGTGCGGACGTATTCGAACGGGTTGTACTCGGCCGTGTCGACCTGCTTGAGCGCGGCGGCGTGCACGACGTGGTCGACGCCGTGCATGGCCCTGGTCAGCCGGTCGCGGTCGCGGACGTCGCCGATGAACCAGCGCAGCCGCTCGTCGTCGGCGAAGAGCCGGCGCACTTCGTACTGCTTGAGCTCGTCGCGGGAGAAGACCACCAGGCGCCGCACCCCGACCGAGTCGAGCGCGTGGCGGATGAAGGCCTTTCCGAACGACCCCGTGCCCCCGGTGATCAACATCGACGACCCATGGAGAATGCTCACGTCGCCCCCTGAAATCGTGTGCCGGGCGGTAGCATAACGCGATCGGCCTATGACGCACTGTCACACGGGGGAATGGGGCTTTCGTGCGTATTGTCGGAATCGTTCAGGCCAGGATGGGATCCACCCGGCTGCCCGGCAAGGTGCTCCGACAACTCGGCGACGGTGGCCGGTCGGTGCTCGGCTGGGTGGTCCGCGCGGCCCGCGAGTCGGCCGCCCTCGACGAGCTGATCGTCGCCACCACCACGCTCCCCGAGGACGACGCGGTGGCCGCCGAGTGCGCCGCGCTCGGCGTCCCCTGCCACCGCGGCCCGGTCGACGACGTGCTCACCCGGTTCACGCAGGCGCTGGAGGAGCGGCCGGGCGAGGCCGTCATGCGGTTCACCGCCGACTGCCCGCTGCTCGACCCGACGGTCGTCAAGGAGGCCGCGCTCGTCTTCCAGGCCGTCCCCGGGCTCGACTACCTCAGCACGAGCCTGGCCCGCACCCTGCCGCGCGGCCTCGACGTCGAGATCATCGCGCGGGCGGCACTGGAGCGCTGCGACCGCGAGGCCGTCGCCCACCACCGCGTCCACGTCACCTCCCACATCTACACCGAGGCCGCAGGCGACGCCCGGCTGCTCGGGCTCGCCTACCACCCGCTCGCCGCCGACCTCAGGCTTACGCTCGACACCGAGGACGACTGGCTGCTCATCTCCCGCGTGGTGAGCGAGCTGGGCGACCGCTGCGTGCCGATGCGGGCGCTGGTGAGCTGGCTGCGCGCCCGCCCCGAGGTGTGCGGGCTCAACGCCCACGTACGCCAGAAGGCGCTGCAGGACGCGTGAGCGCCGGGCCGCGTGTCGGGATCCGCTGCGACGCGGGCGCGGACAGCGGGGTCGGCCACCTCGTCCGCTGCGTCGCCCTGGCCGAGGAGCTGCGCTCGCGCGGCGCGCGCCCGGTCTTCCTGGGCGCGGTGCGCGACTCGCCCTGGGCGCTCGCCCAGCTCCGCGAGCGCGTGCTCCCGCTCACCCCCGCCCCCGAGTCGCCGGCCGCCCTGGCCGCGCTGGCCCGCGCGCTCCGGCTGGACGCGGTCGTCCTCGACTCCTACCACCTGCCGCCCGGCACGGGCGAGGAGCTGCGCCGCCACGGGCTGCCCGTGCTCGCCGTCGTCGACGGCGACCCGCTCGGCCAGCACGCCGACCTCTACCTCGACCAGAACCTCGGCGCCGAACGCCGCCCGTTCCCCGCCGGGCCGGTGCTGGCCGGCGCCCGTTACGCGCTGCTGCGCGACAGCGTACGGCGACGCGCCCGCGCCCCCCGACGCCCGGACCGCGTCCCGGAGGTCCTGTGCTTCTTCGGCGGCACCGACGCCGCCGGGGTCGCCCCCGCCTGGGCGCAGGCCCTGTGCGCGACCGGTGTGCCGTTCACCGCCACGGTGGTGAGCCCGGCCCCGTTCGCGGCCGGGACGCCGATCACCGTCATCCCGCCCACCGACCGGCTGCCGGAGCTGATGGCCGCCGCCGACCTCGTGGTCACCGCCGCGGGCTCGGCCATCTGGGAGCTGCTCTACCTCGGCGTGCCCACGGCGCTCAGCTGGGTGGCCGACAACCAGCTCATCGGCTACGACGAGCTGGTGGGCAGGGGCGTGGCGGCGGGCCTCGGCCGCGCGCCCGGTCCCGAGGCCGTCGCCGTCCTGACCCGCCTGCTGTCCGACCCGGCCGCCCGCGAGGAGCACGGCCGCCGGGGCGGCGGGCTCGTGGACGGCCGGGGCAGAGAGCGCGTCGCCGACGCCCTCCTGGCCCTGATCAGATGAGGTCCCAGGTCAGCGGCGTGCCCTTCGGCACGTCACGGACGAAACGCCGCCCCGTCACCTCGCGCACCGCGTCAGGCGGCAGCCCCCCGGCGGGCCGGACCGACCGTACGTTGCCGGGCCCCACCTCCTCACCGGCCCGCACGTCGCGCACCACGTAGAGGGAGCGGCGGAAGCGCAGCCCCTCCCGCTCGGACGGCCGCGGCCCGAGCACCGGCTGGCCCAGCGCCTCCCAGGCCCGCGCGCTCTCCGTCACCAGCGCGGCCAGCTCGGCCGGCTCCAGCGAGAACGCGGCGTCCACCCCGCCATCGGCCCGCGCCAGGGTGACGTGCTTCTCGATCAGACACGCCCCCAGCGCCACCGCCGCCAGCGGAACGCCGATGCCGGGCGTGTGGTCGGAGACGCCGACGACCTCGCCGGTGAGCGCGGCCAGCAGCGGCAGCGCCCGCAGGTTGCTCTCCGACGGCGCCGCCGGATAGGAGGCCGTGCAGGCCAGCACCGCGAGCCGGGTGCAGCCCGCCTCCCTGGCGGCGGCCACGGCCGCGCCGATCTCGCCGGCCGTCCCCATGCCGGTCGAGATGATCAGCGGCTTGCCGGTGGCCGCCGCGAGCCGGATCAGCGGCAGGTCCACCAGCTCGGACGAGGCGATCTTGTACGCCGGCACGTCCAGTTTCTCCAGGAACTCGACCGCCGTCGGGTCGAACGGCGAGGAGAAGGCGGCGAGCCCCCGCTCCCGCGCCCGCGCGAACAGCGGCTCGTGCCACTCCCACGGCGTACGGGCCCGCTGATAGAGGTCGTAGAGGCGCTCGCCGCCCCACAGCGAGTGCGCGTCGCCCAGCCGGAACGCCGGCCCGTCGGCGTCGACGGTCAGCGTGTCCGGTGTGTACGTCTGCAGCTTCACCGCGTGCGCCCCGGCGTCGGCCACCGCGTCGACGATGGCGAGGGCCCGCTCCAGGCTGCCGTTGTGGTTGCCGGACAACTCGGCCACGACGTACGGCGGATGACCGGGCCCGACGGCCCGGCCCGCGATGGAGATCATGTGTCTTCCCTCCTGAGCTCGATGGCGACGACGTCGCGCGGCACCCCGTCGACGTCCCGGCGGTAGGCGGCGACCTCGGCGAAGCCGAAACGCCGGTGCAGCGACCTGACCGGCGCGTTGTCGGCCAGCACCTCGCCCCGCAGGACCGTGAGACCGAGCGGGCCGAAGGCGTGGGCGATGGCCTCGCGCTCCAGCCCGGCCCAGGCCCGCAGCAGCGCGCCCGACCGTTCGAGGCCGTCGAGGTCGAGGTAGAAGCCCCAGCTGCCGCTCGCGGGCGACAGGTCGGAGTAGGCGACCACGCCGGCGGGGACGCCGTCGTGGTCGTAGATCAGCACCTGCCGGGTGGCGTCGGCGCGGACGGCCGCCCACCAGCGGGCGTGCTCGTCGGCGCCGATCTCGTGCGTGGTGAAGCTGGCGGCGCGCACCCGCGGGTGGTTGCGCCAGCGCCGCATGGCCGGGAGGTCGTCGTCGTGCGCGCCGCGAAGCATTCCGCCCCCTACCGTTCGTGCCCGTCCTGGTGCTCAACGTAGCCGATCACGTCGCCGGTAAAGAGCTCTTCAGGCGCGCGTCCCCGGCGCGGGCGGCGCGGCATGCTGCCCTCGAACGCACTCCCGCGAGGTCAAGGAGCCCCATCGGCCATGATCCCCCTGCTCAGCGTCATCGTCCCGTTCCACAACGTGGAGCCCTACATCACCGAGTGCCTGAAGTCGCTCGCCGCCCAGACGCTGGACGACCTGGAGGTCGTCATGGTGGACGACGGCTCCGCCGACGGCAGCCGGCGCGTCGCCGAGGACTTCGCGGCCGCCGACCCCCGGTTCGTGCTGGTCACGCAGCGCAACCAGGGCCCCGGGCCGGCCCGCAACGCCGGGATCCGGCGGGCGCGGGGCACGTACCTGGCCTTCGCCGACGCCGACGACGTCGTGCCGCCGGAGGCGTACGAGCGGCTGGTCGCCAAGCTCGCCGAGACCGGCTCCGACCTCGCCTGCGGGGCGGTGGGGCGGCTCGTGGACGGCGTGCTGGAGGAGTCCACGCTGCACGAGAAGGTGTTCAGGCGGCCGGTGCTGTGCACGCACATCACCGACAAGCAGGTGCTGGTGCGCGACCGCACGGTGTGGAACAAGGTCTACCGGCGCGACTTCTGGGAGCGCGCCGGGCTGACCTTCCCCGCCGGGATCTACGAGGACGTGCCGGTCGCCATGCAGGCCCACGTGCTGGCCGGCAGCGTGGACATGCTGGGCGAGGTGGTCTACCACTGGCGGCGGCGCGAGGAGGGGGAGGACTCGATCACCCAGCGCCGCAACGAGCTGTCCAACCTCAACGAGCGCCTGACCGCCATCCGCTCGGTGCGCGCCTTCCTCGACGAGCGGGCGCCCGAATTGCTCGACGGGTTCGACGCGCTGGTGCTGGAGAAGGACATCCTCTTCCTGTTCCAGGCGCTGGAGAGGTGCGCGGAGCCGGGCCCGCTGCTCGATCTGGCCCGCGCCTGGGTGGCCGAGCTGGGGCCGCGGGCGGTCGCCACCGCGCCGTCGCTGCGCCGCCTGGAGCTGCACCTCATGACCCGGGGGCTGGTGGCGGAGCTGCGGAAGGTACGCGACTTCCGCCGCGCCCGCGCCGAGTCCGGCACCCGCGTGGTGCCGCGCGGCTGGCGCACCACCGGCTGGTACGGCGACTACCCGTTCTTCCGCGACCGCCGGCTGCGCATCCCCGACGAGGTGTTCGACGCCCGCGACGAGCTCAGGCTGCTGGCCAGGGTCGACGACTGCGCGTGGACGGGCGCGGAGTACCGCGTGCGCGGCGAGCTGGCCGTCCACCGCGTGGACCGCCGCATCGACCGCATGAACCTGTGGCTGAGCGACGGCCGCCGCAAGGTGCCGCTGGAGGTGAGCAGGACGGGCCGCGGCGGGTTCGTGGCCGCGTTCGACCCGGCCCGGCTGGCGGGCGGCGGGGAGGTCTGGCGGCTCCAGGCCCGTACGGAGACCCGCGGCCTCGTGCTGAAGGGCTGGTGCAGGGACGGCGAGGCCGGGGGCACGTGGCGATTCACCGTGCCGGGTTGGTCAAGAACCGGCCAGGACATCCCCCAGTAGTTCCAGACAGTAATCACCGGAGCGCGGCCCGTGTTCATGCTGGTCTGCATGAGGACCTATTCGCTCGATGACGTCCACGAGACACGCAAGCGGAGAGACTCCTGGTGGACCGTGTATTTCGTGGACCCGGTCGCCTGCCGGGTCGCCCTCCCCGTCGCCAACCACACCCGGATCACGCCCAACGGGCTGACCGTCCTCTCGCTGGTCCTCGGCGTGGCGTCGGCCACCTGTTTCGCTATGAACCAGCTCGTAGCGGGCGCCGCGGTCTTCTATCTCAGCTTCATGATCGACTGCGTGGACGGCAAAATCGCCCGGCTGAAGGGCACGGGGACGCCCTTCGGCCTCTGGCTCGACTACGTGGGGGACCGGATCAGGGTCGTGCTGTGCGCCGCGGGTCTGGCGTACGGGCAGTACGCGCTGACCGGCGAGGTCGGCTACGTGGTCCTCGGCGCGGCGGTGGCCGTGCTGGACCTGTTCAGGTACGTCAACGCGCCGCAGATGAAGCGGGTCCGCGAGGCCGTCAGGGACGAGCGCCAGGGGGTGGCGCACGGGCCGGCGGAGCCGCTGGGACCGGCACTGGAGCCCATGGGGCCGCCGGAGCCGGACGATGACACCCAGCCGCTGGAGCGGGTCCCGCGCCCGTCCGGCTTCTTCCGCCGGCTGAACAGGTTCCTGGCCCGGCACCGGGTGCGCTCGCACCTGATCAGCGGCATCGAGTTCCACGCGGCGGTGTTCGTGGTCGCGCCTCTTGCGGGGGCATGGGCGCTGATCCCGCTCGCCGCGGCGGCCGGGGTGCTGCTGCTGGCCAACGAGGTCTTTCTTGTCTACCGGATGTGGCGCTTCACGCGCAGGCACGCCGTCGCCTCCTCTCGGGAGAGCCGAGAGCACGTTCTCGTCTAAGTTTTTCGGGGGTTAGTACGAAATGTCCGACAGGCCAGTCTTCGTCATCGGATGCCCGCGCTCCGGCACCACGATGCTCCAGCTCATGCTGCACTCGCACCCGCACATGGCGGTGCCGCCCGAGACCCGCTTCCTCGTACCCGCCTACTACCGCCGCCGCGCCTGGGGCGACCTGCGGATCGCCGCGCGCCGCAGGGCGCTCGCGCAGTGGATCGCGACCGACCGCAGCACCAAGTTCCGCGAGCTCAAGATCGACAAGGACGAGTTCGTCCAGCAGGCGGTCGAGGGCCCCGGCTCGCTCGGCTCCGTGATCGGCACGGCCTTCCGGATGTACGCCGACCGCTTCGACAAGGCCCGCTGGGGCGACAAGCGCCCGAGCTACGTCAAGCAGGTCGACATGCTGCTGCGGCTCTTTCCCGACGCCCAGTTCGTCCATCTCATCAGGGACGGCCGCGACTGCGTGGCCTCGCTGAAGGAGATGCCCTGGTACACCCTGGACTCCTTCCACGCCGTCTCCACCTGGGCCGAGGCGATCGACGCGGGGGTCAAGCTCAAGCGCACCCTGCCCGAGGACACCTACTACGAGCTGCGCTACGAGGACCTCACCGACGACCCCGCGACCGAGCTGAAGAAGCTCTGCCACTTCCTGGAGGAGGACTTCTCCGCCGCGATGATCTCCCCGCGCGAGGCGGCCAGCGTCGCGGTGCCCGAGCACAAGGTCTGGCACAGCAACACGCACGGCGAGGTCATCCGCAGCCGCGTCGGGAGCTGGGCCAACCGGCTGGACGACTGGGAGGTCTCGCTGTGCGAGCACATGCTCGGCGACCGCCTGGAGTCCCTGGGCTACGAGCTGACGGGCGCGGCCAGGCCGGCCAAGGAGCACATCGTCGCCGCCCAGAAGACCATGCAGAAGCGCAGGGCCAGCCGCATGCGCAAGCACATGCGCGACCGCTTCAACCGGCTGCGCGAGCCCAGCCCGGTGGCCGCCCTGCTGACCACGCGCCAGCGCTCGCTGGCCGGCGTGCCGCGCCAGCGCACCGAGATCACGGAACCCGCCATCTAGCGATCGACGTGGGCGAACAGCCGCTCCCAGTCGTCCAGCACGTGGTCGAGGCGGAACGCCTCGGCCCGTGCGCGGGCGTCGGCCCCCAGCCGCCGCCGCTCCTCCACAGAATCCGCGAGCCGGCGCAGCTCGGCCGCGAAGGCGTCCACGTCCCCCGGCGGCACCAGCACCTGGCCCGCCGCGCGCACGCCGCCCGAGACGTCGAAGGCCACCGACGGCACGCCATGCGCCCCCGACTCCAGCAGCACGACCGGCAGACCCTCGTGCTCGCTGGTGAGCCCCAGCACCGACGCCGACAGGTACTCGGCGGACATCTCGGCGGCCGGGACCAGGCCGCGGAAGACCACCCGGCCGGCCACGCCCTCCCGCCCGGCGTGCGCGCGCAGCCGCTCCCGCTCGCCGCCGTCGCCGATCAGGTGCAGCTCCCACGGCTCCGGCAGGCCCGCACGGGCGAACGCGCCGATCAGCCGGTCGAACCGCTTGACCCCCTCCAGCCTGCCGACGCCCAGCACCCGGGGGACGTCGAGCGCGGCCATCCGCTCCGGCCAGCGGGCCAGCGGGTTGGGCAGCGCGCGGGCGTTCGGCAGCAGGGCGTGCTCGGCGAAGCTCCAGGCGTCGTCCTCGCTCAGGAAGACCGCCTGGTCGAGGTCGGCGTAGTGCTTCCTGATCGAGCCCAGGTGCCAGCAGCCGCGCGCGTGGTCGTAGGAGCCGTGGTACTGGCCGATCGACCGGAGACCGGCGGGCAGCAGGTCGCGCACCCGGATCACCGCCGACGGCGAGGTCATCACCGCGTACCCGGGCGCGATGCGGCCGAGCAGCCGGCGCAGCCGCCGGTCGGCGCGGACGCGGGCCAGGCGGTTGCCGGGTTCGGCGCGGCTGATCACGTGGTGGTGGTAGCGCGGGCGGTCGACGTACCGGAACGGGGAGCGGGCCCGGTGCAGGCCGATGACGTGCACCTCGTGGCCGCGCCCCGCAAGGCCCTGGGCGAGGGTGTGCGTGACCTGCTGGATGCCGCCCAGCGTGTCGGCGTCCACGCAGGCGAAGACGACCCGGCTCATCGGCGGGCCCCCACCCGGAAGAAGTCGTCGACGATCCGCGCCGCCGCGTCGCCGCGCTCCTCGGCGCACCACAGCTCGCGGAAGGCCGCGTAGCGTCCGGCGTGGGCCGCGTGCTCCTCGTCCAGGCGCCGCAGCACGTCCACCAGCTCCTCGGTGGTGGTGACGCACGGGCCGGGGGCGATGGCGGGCAGGTCGTGGTAGACGCCGCGCTCGGACAGCCGGTAGTCGTCCCAGTCGTCGAGGTAGAACACCATCGGCCTGCCGGTGATCGCGTAGTCGCACATCAGGGACGAGTAGTCGGTGAGCAGCGCGTCCGAGGCCAGCATCAGGTCGTTGACCTCCGGGTAGCGCCCGGCAGGGCGGACGAAGTGCCGGAGGTGCTCGGGCGTCTCGTAGCGCTCGACCGGGTGCGTGCGCAGCACCACCACCCACTCCCCGGCCAGCTCCTCGGCCAGCAGCTCCAGGTCGGCCCGTACCGATCGGCCGCTGCCCACGGCCCGGTCGCGGTAGGTGGGCGCGTAGAGCAGGACCCGCCGTCCCGGCGGAAGGTCCAGGGCCGCGCGTACGTCGCCGGTCGGCTCGCCGCGCACCAGGGCGTCGCAGCGCGGCGTCCCGTACCGGTAGACCTTGCCGGTGTAGCCGTTGGAGGGCACGAAGAGGCGGGAGAACTCCGCGCTCGGCGACACCAGCGCGTCCCACCGCGCCACCGCCGCGCGCCACTGGGCGCGCGGCCGGTCGAAGTCGGAGCGCAGGTCAGGCGCGTCGAAGCCGATCGACTTGATGCCCTGGCCGTGCCAGGTCTGCAGGTAGCGGGTGCCGCGCGGCTTCGGGTAGTCCAGCGGGAAGCCGTGGCTGTCCACCCAGATGCCGGCCCGCGCCATCGTCCAGAGGTGGCGCCAGCTTCCGCGGCGTACCCTGCGGGCGCCGCGCGGAACGTCGGTGCGGCCCTTGGCCAGCGACCAGACGACCTCGATCGGCAGGTCGCGGCGGCGCAGCTCCTCGTAGAGCGCGCGCGGGCTGCCGCAGCAGCCCTTGCCGACGTCGGACTCGAACAGGGCGAGGTCCGGGCGCGGGCGCACCACCTTGACCAGCACCTTGTACGCCCGCAGCTTGTTGCGCGGCGTGCCGATTCGCCGCACGAACGCCCGCCACAGCCGCTCGCGCAGCCGCCGCCCGGTGCGGGTGGCCCGTACGCACAGGTAGGCCGCGTGCCCCTCGGCCTGCACCCGGCCGCCGGGCAGCTCGATCGGCCGCAGGCGCGGGTCCACGATGATCCGGTCGGTCGTGGTGTGGCCGTCGGAGAGGCGGGTGAAGCCGATTCTCGGCTCGCACTTCCCGGCGGGCGTGAAGGCGACCTCGCTGACGTAGCCGCCCTCGCCCGACGGCTCCGGCCTGATCGGCACGCGTACCCTGCCGACCTGGAGGAACGCCGTCCAGTCCGGCGGCAGCGCGCCGAACGGGTCGAAGGTGCGCACGGTCATCCGCACCCGGTCCCCGTCGCGGACCGGCTCGCTCGCCTCGTGCCGCAGCCGGGCGGCGGCGAAGGGCAGCTCGGCCAGCCGCAGCGCGGTGATGTCCAGGCCGGGGGAGACTGTCGTCCCCCAGTACGTGCGCCCGTCGAGCCGTACCGCCGCCCGCGGCGCGGCCCGCGGCCCGGTCAGCGAGCCGGCCGCGACGCGCAGATCCTCGATCCGGTCGTCGAGGATGAGCCGGCAGCACACCCGCTCCAGGGGCGCGGCCTGCTCCAGCACCTCGGCCGGGATCCGCGCCAGGTACGGCCGGACGATCGAGGCGAACTCCTTGACCCACACCAGGTCGCGGGAGGGCAGCGGGTTGAGGTAGACCCGCAGGTCCTGCCGGACGAAGCGGCGCTGCCGGTGCGGCACCAGGTCGCCGGCCCCGTGGGCGCGCAGCCGGTCGTCGCTCATGCGGGCGGCGAGGACCCGTTGCCGGACGTTGTCCAGGTCGTCCACGCTCAGCGAGATCGAGACGCCGTCGCAGGCGCGGTGCCAGTGGTAGACCGTCCACGGGACGATCGCGAAGCGGCGGGCGAGGGCGTACAGGTCGGCGGCGAAGACGTGGTCCTCGTAGTCGACGTCCTCGGGGAAGCGCAGCCCCCGCTCGCGCAGCCAGGCCACGTCGTAGAGCTTGTTGGTGCTGAAGGAGTCGAGGAACAGCTCCGGGTCCTCGCGGATGCCTTCCACCACGCGGCGGCGGGCGAACAGCGACGGGTAGTACGGCCGCAGCCTGCCGCCGGCCTCGTACAGGCGGGAGATCTGTCCCGAGACGAACTGCGCGCCGGTGCGCTCGATCTCGGCGAGCAGGCTCTTGCAGGCGTGCCGGGGCAGCTCGTCGTCGCTGTCGAGGAACATGACGTACGGGGCCGCCGCGGCGTCCGCGCCGTCGTTGCGGGGCGCCCCGCAGTGCCCGCTGTTGACCTTCCTGCGCAGGTAGCGCACCCGTGGGTCCTGCGCGACCAGGCTCGCGGCCACCTCCGGCGTGCCGTCCGTGCTCGCGTCGTCGGCGATGATCACTTCGAGGTCGCGCAGCGACTGGCGGAGCACGGAGCGCACGGCCCTGGGCAGGCGGGCGGCGTCGTTGTACGTGATGACGACCACGCTGCAGTCCGGCATCCCAAGTCCCCCCGCTGGTCGAACCACCTGCGGGGAGGGCCCTGCCCCCGAGCTGGGGGAAGTGTCCGGACTTGATGGACTATTTGCCGAAAATCAGCGCCGCAGGCGACGGACGACCCAGATGACGATCAGCAGCGCCGCGAGCGCGCCCGCCACCGGCGCCAGCCGCTTGAGCACCGGCTGCCCGGCGATCTCCAGCAGGTCGAGCGCCTCCTCGTCGGGCGAGCGCGAGGTGCGCACCGTGCCCTGGGCGTGGGGCGGCGGCGGCTCGGGAGCGGGCACGGCCGCCAGGTGCCGCTCCTGCTCCACCTCGGCAGGCCGCTCCTGCTCCTCCTCGGCAGGCTGCTCCTGGACCTGCTCGGTGGGCTGCTCCTCGACCTGCTCGCGGGGCTCGGACAGCAGCTCGGCGAGGTTGTCGGCGAACTTGTCCAGCAGCCGCGAGCCCACCTCCGCCATCACCCCGCGGCCGAACTGCGCGGGCCGCCCCGTCACGTTGAACGTCGTCTCCACGGTCACCGCCGTCGACTCCTCGCGCGGCGTCAGCCGGGCCTTGACGGTGGCCGAGGCCGTGCCGGAGCCGCGGGCCTCCTTGCCCGACGCCTGGATGGTGAGCGAGCGGGAGTCCTTGTCCACGTCCTCGAACCTGGCCGAGCCCCGATAGGTGACGGTGATCGGGCCGACCTTGACCTTCATCCTGCCGGTGAACTCGTCACCCTCGTAGCTGTCGAGCGTGGCCCCGGGCAGGCAGGGGGCGATCCGCTCGACGTCGAGCAGCACGGCCCACGCCTGCTCGACCGGAACCGGAACAGTGAACTCGTGCTCGAACCGCATCGCCATCGATCCGCTCCTTCTGCCGATGGTTCCCGACACTACGACGCGGCGGGGGCGCCCCGGAAGAGACGCCCCCGCCAGGTCATCAGGACAGGCCGGTCAGGGCGTACCCGTGGCGGCGCGCACCGCCCGATGGGTCAGCACCCTGGCCAGGTGCCTGCGGTAGTCCGGCCGGCCGTGCAGGTCGGCCGGGGGATCGGTGTCCGCCGCCGCCTCCGCGCAGGCCTGCCGCAACCCGTCACCGAGCTCCACGCCCTGGAGCGCGGCCTCGGCCGCGCGGGCCCGGACCGGCGTCGAGCCCATGTTCGTCAGCCCGATCCTGGCCTCGGTGATCGAGCCGTTCGACCGCCTGACCGCCGCCGCCACGCCGACGATGGCCCACGCCTGCGCCGTACGGTGGAACTTCTCGTAGTGGAAGCCCCAGCCCGGCCCCAGCTTCGGGATCTTGACCCCGGTCAGGATCTCGCCGGCGTCGAGCGCGTTCTCCAGGTAGTCGACGAAGAACTCGGCGGCCGGGATCTCCCGCTCGCCTTCCGCCGAGCTCGCCACGAACACGCCGTCCAGCGCCAGCACCACCGCGGGCAGGTCGCCCGCCGGATCGGCGTGCGCCAGCGAGCCGCCGAACGTGCCCCGGTGCCGGATCGCCGGATCCGCCACATGGGCGGTGGCCAGCGCCACCAGCGGGCAGCCCTCGTTGACCACCTCGGAGCGCATCACCTCGTCGTGCGTGGTCAACGCGCCGATGTGGACGTGGTCGCCGCGGTCGTGCACGCCCCGCAGCTCCGCCAGCCGCCCCACGTCCACCAGCGTCGACGGGTACGCCAGCCGCAGCCGCAGCAGCGGCAGCAGCGACTGCCCGCCCGCCAGCACCTTCGCGTCCTCGTCGGCGGCGAGGACCCGCGACGCCTCGGCCAGCGAGTCCGGGCGCACGTACTCGAACTGCGCGGGGATCATCGGCGCGCTCCTTCCAGTGCCCGCCACACCCGCTCCGGCGTGCACGGCATCTCGACGTCGCGCACGCCGGACGGGCGCAGCGCGTCCACGATCGCGTTCACCACGGCCGGGGTCGAGGCGATCGTGCCCGCCTCGCCGACGCCCTTGACGCCGAGGGGGTTGCTGGTGGCCGGGGTCTCGGTCCGGTCGAGCTGGAACGACGGCAGGTCGGCCGCCGACGGCAGCAGGTAGTCGGCCATCGTCGTGGTGAGCAGGTTGCCGTCGGCGTCGTAGACGGCCTCCTCGTACAGGGCCTGCGCGACGCCCTGCGCGATGCCGCCGTGCACCTGGCCCTCCACGATGAGCGGGTTCACCACCTTGCCGACGTCGTCCACCGCCACGTACGAGCGGATCCGCACCATGCCCGTCTCGGTGTCCACCTCCACCGCGCACAGGTGGGTGCCGTGCGGGAAGGAGTAGTTGTCCGGGTCGAACGTGGCGTCGGCGTCCAGCCGCGCCTCCACGCCCTCGGGCAGGTCGTGGGCCGTGAACGCGGCGTAGGCGAGCTCCTGGATGGTCCGCTGCGCGTCCGTGCCCCGCACCTTGAAGGCGCCCCCGGCGAACTCCAGGTCGTCGGGTGAGCACTCCAGCAGGTGCGCGGCCAGCGTACGGGCCTTGTCCTTGACCTTGTCGCACGCCCGCAGCACGGCGATGCCGCCCACGACGAGCGAGCGCGAGCCGTAGGTGTCCATGCCCTTGTGGGAGATCGCCGTGTCGCCGTGCAGCACCGTGACGTCCTCGAACGGCACGCCGAGCGAGTCGGCCACGATCTGGCTCCACGATGTCACATGGCCCTGCCCGTGCGGGCTGGTGCCGGTGATGACCTCGACCTTGCCCGTCGGCAGCATGCGGATCGAGCCGTGCTCCCAGCCGCCCGCGCCGTAGTTCGACTCGCCGAGCAGCCGGGACGGCGCCAGCCCGCACATCTCGGTGTAGGTGCTGACGCCGATGCCGAGCTGCACCGGGTCGCCCCGGTCCCGCCGGTCGGCCTGTTCGGCGCGCAGCTTGTCGTAGCCGAACATCGACAGCGCCTTGTCCGTCGCCGCCTCGTAGTTGCCCGAGTCGTAGGTGAGCCCCGCGATCGTGGTGTACGGGAACTCCTCGTGCCTGATCCAGTTGCGCCGGCGCACCTCCAGCGGGTCCACGCCCAGCTCGGCGGCGAGCTCGTCCATCATGCGCTCGATGCCGAACGTCGCCTCCGGCCGGCCCGCGCCCCGGTAGGCGTCGGTCGGCATCTTGGTGGTGAACACGCCGGTGCAGGCGAACTCGTAGGCGTCCATCTTGTAGATGGCGTTGAACATGGCCGCGCCCAGCATCGGCACGCCCGGCGTGACCAGCATCAGGTACGCGCCCATGTCGGCCAGCAGATCCACCCGGAGCCCGCGCAGCCGCCCGTCGGCGTCGGCGGCCAGCCGCAGGCGCTGGAGCTGGTCCCGGCCGTGGTGCACGGTCAGGTTGCCCTCGGAGCGGCTCTCGGTCCACTTGACCGCCTTGCCGAGCCTGCGGGCCAGCAGCAGGCAGAGCACCTCCTCGGCCGTCACCTGCAGCTTCGAGCCGAACCCGCCGCCGACGTCGGGCGCGACCACCCGCAGCCGGTGCTCGGGGATGCCGGTCACCACGGCCAGCATCACCCGCAGGACGTGCGGGATCTGCGTGGAGGTCCACATGGTGAACGTGTCGCCGTCGGTGTCGGCGAGCACCGCCCGCGGCTCCATCGCGCTCGGGATGAGCCGCTGCTGGCGGAAGGTGCGCTCGATGACGACCGGCGCGTCACGGAAGGCCGCCTCGACGTCACCCGAGACGATCTTGGTGCTGAACGCCTTGTTGCCCGCCTCGTGCACCTTCGGGCTGCCCTCGGTCAGCGCCTCCTCCATGTCGAGCACCGCGGGCAGCGGCTCGTAGTCGACCTCGATGGCCTCCAGCGCGTCGGCCGCCTTGTAGCGGTCGGTGGCGACCACGCAGGCCACGGCCTCGCCGACGTACCGGACCTCGGAGACCGCCATCGGCGGGTGGTCGGGGATGACGATGTCCTCGCTGACCGGCCACGCGCACGGCAGGCTGCCCTGCTCGTCCGCGAAGTCCTGGCCGCTGAAGGCCGCCACGACCCCGGGCAGCCCGCGTGCCCCTGACACGTCCACCCGGGTGATCCTGGCGTGCGCCATCGGGCTGCGCAGGAAGACCACGTGCAGCAGGCCGGGCCGGGTCAGGTTGTCCGTCCACCGCGTACGCCCCGTCAGCAGCCGCGCGTCCTCCTTGCGCCGCCGTGGCCGGCCCAGCTCCGGCGTGGCCGCCGGCTCGTTGACCTGGTCGCTCCGCGCTATCTGCTCGGCCACCGCGCCGGTGTCCAGCTCGCTCACTGCGTGCTCACCGCCTGACCCATCTCCTGGGCGCCACGGCGTACCGCGCGGACGATGTTGCAGTAGCCGGTGCAGCGGCACAGGTTGCCCTCAAGCCCCTGCCTGATGGCGTCCTCCGACGGGTCCGGGTCGTCCCGGAGCAGGTCGATCGCCGCCATGACCATGCCGGGCGTGCAGTAGCCGCACTGCAGCGCGTGCTCTTCGTGGAAGGCCCGCTGCATCGGGTGCATAGTGCCGGCCGTGCCGAGGCCCTCGATGGTGACGACCTCGCAGCCGTCGGCCTGCACGGCCAGCACCGAGCAGCTCTTGACGCTCTTGCCGTCCAGCATGACGGTGCAGGCGCCGCAGTTGCTGGTGTCGCAGCCGACCGGGGTGCCGGTCTTGCCGAGGCGTTCTCTGAGCAGATGGACGAGCAGCAGTCGCGGCTCGACGTCCTCTTCGTAGGTTATTCCGTCCACGGTGACGGAGATTCGGGGCATACGTCCTCCCTCTCAAGGAGCGGGGAAAGGCGGACACACCCGAAATTACGCTTGTGTTACGCCGGGTCAAGGGTCACTTACCGCGGACCGCCCTCGCGACGATCGCCACGAGGCCCGCGAAGGCCAGCCCGAGCACCAGGACACCCATCAGGACCAGGGCATCCGTGAGCGCACGGGTCACCACCAAGATCCCGAGCGCGACGAAGAGCACGCCGCTCAACAGCGCCATCCAGTCCGTACGGTGCACCCGCCGGGGCCGCTCCACCTCGTAAGCTATCCCGTCCCACGGGTCCGTCTCACGCGGCACGCCGCACCTCCATGTCGCCGAGCCCGCCCTTCAGGTCGAGCACGATCGTCGAGACCTTGCCCTCCGGCTTCGTCTCCGGCTCCAGCACCTGGTTCACGCGGACGTTCACGCCGCCGTGGATCCGCTGGTCGATGCGGATGTCGCCGACCCGGTTGCTGGCGTGCAGCTCCAGCCGCACCGTGGGCGGGACGATCACCTCCAGCTCGCCCATCGAGATCCTGGCCTCGACGGACGCGGTCGTGCCCGGTGGCAGCTCCAGCTCCGACAGGTCCAGCAGGCCCTGACCCGCGCCGACGTCGTACACGGGGACCGCGGCCAGCTCGCTCAGCGTGCTCGGCGCCCACTCGGACGGGCCGAAATTACGCGGCAGCCCGCCCACCGCGAGGCCGACGCTCACCGCGAGCGCCACCGCGGCGCCGGCGGCGACCAGCCCCGCGCCGCGGCCCCACCAGGTGGCGACCAGGAGGCCGGCGCCGATGGTGATGAGCATCGCGCCGCCGACGATGGTCGGGCTCACGCCGGCGGCGGACCTGGTCTGGACCGCCACGACGATCCCTCCAATGATGATGGCGAGCAGGATGGTGATGCCGCCGATGAACGACTTGGGGCGAGGCGCGCGCTTCGGGCGGCGCGGCGCGGGGCGGGCGTACAGGGCCGGGTCGTACGGCGAGGAGTAGCCGCCGGCGCCGGCACGCCTGGCGGGGTCGAGGGGCCGGTAGGGGCCGTTGGGCGCGAACGGCTCGCCGTAGGCGAGTGCGGTCCGCGGCCGGTACGCGCCCGGCTCGTCCTCGGGCGACCGCTGCCCGGCCTCCTGCCGCCCGGCCGGCCCGGGCCCGGCCTCGTGCGGGAACTCGTACGCGGCTGGCTCGTGCGGCGGCACGGGGTGCTCCGCCGTCACGGCGTCCTCCCGGGCCGCTCGGCCCGTCTCGTCCCGGCCCGCTTCGTCCAAGGCCGGCCCTTCCAGGGCCGCGTCGCCCTGGCTGGCGTCGCCCCGGCTGGCGTCGCCCTGGCCGGCGTCGCCTCGGCCCGGCTCGTCCCCGCCCGGCTCGTTCACGCGGAGCTCGTTCACGCGCGACTCAGCCGCGGGCGTCGCGGGCGCGGCGGGCGCGAAGTGCGCGGTCGGCGCCGAGGGCATGGTGGGCATCGGGTGGGGAGCCGGGCGGACCGGGGGCGTGGGCGGCGGGCTCGCGTACGTCGGCGCGGGCTGCCCCGCCCGCGGCCGCTGCCTCAGCCGCTCCGGCATCGACCGGGCCAGCCCCAGCAGATCGACCCCGTTGACGTGCGCGGCCAGCAGCGACACCGCCAGGAACACGCCCACCACGAGCGTCCCATCGTCGATCCAGACCGTCGCCAGGTTGAGCCCCAGCCCGAGACCGAGCACCGCCGTCAGCAACGCCAGCACGGTCTCGGCGTCGAAGTCGCGCCGCGTCCACTGCTCGATGATGCCCGGGCTCCCGTTCGGCTCCTTCATCAACAGGAACGCCGCGATGTACAAGAAGAGCCCTACGCCCGAGCCGAGCAGCAGCACGGCGAAGGCCACCCGGAACACCACCGGGTCGATCCCGGTGTGGCGGCCCAGCCCCGCGCACACCCCCATGACGATGCGCCCCTCGCTGCTGCGTCGCAGTACGGTGGGGGGAGCGGCCGGATCCCTGGGCGGAGCTTCTGTCATGCCACCATCGTGGCCCCACCGGCGCACCGCTCGCATCCGGGAGACCCCTGACCCGACCCGGGGGTCGTTCCCTGATGCCCGGTCCGCCCCTTACGTGTGACGATGACGGTGTTATGGCTGACCAGAAGACACTCGCCGAGCCGGGCACCGGCGAAAAAGCGCCGTTCCGGCGGATGATGCGCCCGATGGAGGGCCGCCTGCTCGGCGGGGTGGCCCAGGGACTGGCCACGCAGCTCAAGCTCGATCCCGTGGTGATCAGGCTGATGTTCGTGCTGCTCAGCGTGGTGAACGGGGTCGGCATGGTGGCCTACGCCGTGCTGTGGATGGTCACGCCGCGTCAGCCGCACGAGGGGCCGCCGCCGCAGCGTGACTGGAGCCAGCTCGCCGCGTTCACCGCGATCGGGATGGCGCTGGCCGCGTTCGGCTGGCTGACCGGGGCGTCGGCGGGCGGCATCGGCATGTTGCCGTTCGCCGCGGGCGGGATCGGCGCGCTGATCCTGTGGCAGCAGGCCGACCCGGAGCGCCGCCGGAGCTGGATGAGCGGGGCGACGCTCAGCATCAGGAAGAACCGCGTGCGCACGCTGCTCGGCGTGGGGCTGGTGGTGATCGGCGCGATCGGGTTCCTCTACTGGCAGGGCGAGCTGGCCCAGGCCCAGCAGGGGCTGCTGTTCACCGTCGTGGTGGTCGGCGGTCTGGCGGTCATCGCCGCGCCCTGGCTGGCCGGCCTGTGGAAGGAGCTCCAGCTCGAACGGCGCGAGCGCATCAGGCAGGAGGAGCGCGCCGAGGTCGCCGCCATGGTGCACGACTCGGTGCTGCACACCCTGACGCTGATCCAGCGCGTCGCGCACGACCCGCGCGAGGTCACCCGCCTGGCCCGCGCGCAGGAGCGCGACCTGCGCAACTGGCTCTACCAGCCGGCCCAGGACGCCGACGCGACGGTGGCGGCGGCCGTGCGCAGGATCGCGGCCGAGGAGGAGGACGCGCACGGCGTGCCGATCGAGGTGGTGTGCGTCGGTGACGTGCCGTTCGACTCGGGCGGCCGGCTCGCGGCCATGATGAAGGCGGCCCGCCAGGCCATGGTCAACGCGGCCAAGTACAGCGAGAGCGACTCCATCTCGGTGTACGCCGAAGTAGAGGGTGAAGAAGTGGCCGTTTTCGTGAAGGATCGGGGCAAGGGCTTCGATCTCGACGCGGTCCCCCTCGACCGGATGGGGATCAGGGAGTCCATCATCGGCAGAATGGAACGCCACGGCGGCTCGGCCAGGATCCGCACCGAACCGGGCGAGGGCACCGAAGTGATGTTGAAGATGAAGGTGGAGAACGAATGACGCGCGTGCTGATCGTCGACGATCACCGGCTCTTCCGCTCGGGCGTACGCGCCGAGCTCGGCGACTCGATCGAGGTCGTGGGCGAGGCCGAGGACGTCGAGTCGGCCGTCAAGGCGATCGCCGAGCTGCAGCCGGAAGTCGTCCTGCTGGACGTGCACATGCCGGGCGGCGGCGGCCAGGAGGTGCTGCGCCGGGTGCTCGGCGCCGGCTCGCCGGTCCGCTTCCTCGCGCTGTCGGTCTCCGACGCCGCCGAGGACGTCATCGGCGTCATCAGGGGCGGCGCCCGCGGCTACGTCACCAAGAACATCAGCGGCAAGGAGCTGACCGACGCCGTCCGCCGGGTGGCCGAGGGCGACGCGGTGTTCTCGCCGCGGCTGGCGGGGTTCGTGCTGGACGCGTTCGCCTCCTCCGAGGCGCCCTCGATCGACCCGGAGCTCGACTCGCTGACCCAGCGCGAGCGGGAGGTGCTGCGGCTGATCGCGCGGGGTTACGCGTACAAGGAGATCGCGAAGGAGCTGTTCATCTCGGTGAAGACCGTGGAGACGCACGTGTCGTCCGTGCTGCGCAAACTCCAGCTCTCCAACCGCCACGAGCTGTCCCGCTGGGCCACCGCCCGCCGCCTGGTCTGAGGCCGATTCGGCCGGATTTGGACCGTTACAGGATAGTTATCGGCTAGCTGCCTACGAATCAGGCGTCTCGTTTGTCACACAGAGAGGTACCGAATGAGCACTTAGTCCAGGAGTAACCCCCTTGAAGCGCGTCACCCGGATGCTTCCGGCTCTGTTCGCCCTGGTCGTCGCGACGGCCTGTGCGGCGGAGACCGCCCCCATCCCGCAAGCCCGCCCCACGGCGGCCCCCCAGGGCCAGGCCGCCGTCGCCCCGGTCGCGGCCACCACCACCCCGTCGCCCACCCCCACGACCACGGCCAAGATCAAGCTGGGCATCGCGGACATCACCCCGATGGGGGAGAAGACCGAGAAGGTGGGCGTCGGTTTCCCGATCATCGTCACGTTCGACCGTGACGTGAAGACCAAGGACCGCGCCACGGTCGAGGCCCTGCTGCAGGTCGAGTCCGACAAGCCCAACGAGGGCGCCTGGCGGTGGGTGTCGGCCCGCAAGATCATTTATCGGACGAAGGCGTACTGGAAGCCGTACCAGAAGGTGCTCTTCACCGCGCGGCTGTCCGAGCTGCCCGGCAACACCGGCGGCAAGGACGTCTCCCGCCGCTTCGCCGTCGGCTCCCAGAACATCTCCCTCGTCGACACGCGCAAGCACGTCATGAAGGTCTACCGCAACGGCAAGCTGGCCAAGAAGATCCCGATCAGCGCCGGCCGCGGCGGCCTGATGCGCGGCGGCGTGGACGTCTACCTCACCACCAGCGGCACCCACCTCACCATGGGCAAGAAGGCCGTCGAGACCATGACCTCCTCCTGGATGGGCGTGACGGATCCGAAGGACCCGCGCTACTACAAGGAGGAGATCCCCTGGGCCGTGCGGATCTCCGACAGCGGTGAGTACGTCCACCAGAGCGCCGGCTACTACCAGTATCTCGGCCGCTCCAACCAGAGCCACGGCTGCGTCCGCGCCACGCCCGAGGGCGCCAAGTGGTTCTACACGATCGCCCAGCGCGGCGACGTGGTGAAGATCACCGGCACCAAGCGCAAGCTGCAGTGGAACAACGGCTGGAGCTACTGGCAGCTCAGCTACAGCCAGTGGAAGAAGGGCAGCGCCCTGAAGTAGAGCGCCCCGAACGCGAGAAGGCGCGCCGCCGGCAGATCCTGGACGCCGGCGGCGCGCCGTCGCGTCGGTGCCTCTACAACTTTTCCAGCGGCGCGTACGCCAGCAGCAACGTCTTCTCCCCGCCGCTGCCGAAGTCGACCTTGACCTTGGTCTTCTCCGCCACGCCGTCGACCGACACCACCGTGCCGAGGCCGAACTGGTCGTGCGTCACCCGGTCACCGGGCGTCAGGGAGGGCACCTTGCGCCCGCCCGCGCCCGCCGCGCCGCCCCTGGCCGGCGCCGGCCGCGCCGCGGGCTCCCTGCGGGTGGCGGCGCTCCACGCCGACTTCTCCGGATCGGTGCGCCAGTCGATGAGCGTGCCCGGCACCTCGTTGACGAAGCGCGAGGCCGGATTGAACGCCGGCGCCCCCCACGAGCTGCGCACGGCCGCCCGCGTCAGGTAGAGCCGCTGCTGCGCCCGGGTGATGCCGACGTAGGCCAGCCGCCGCTCCTCCTCCAGCTCCTTGGGCTCGCCCAGCGACCGGACGTGCGGGAACACGCCGTCCTCCATCGCCGTCAGGAACACCACGGGGAACTCCAGGCCCTTGGCGGTGTGCAGGGTCATCAGCGTGACGACCCCCTGCCCGCCGTCGGCCTCGGGGATCTGGTCGGCGTCGGCCACCAGCGAGACCTGCTCCAGGAACTCCACCAGCGTGCCCTCCGGGTTGGCCTCCTCGAACTCGGCGGCCACGGAGATCAGCTCGTTGAGGTTCTCCAGGCGGGACTCGTCCTGAGGGTCCTCGGACGCCTCCAGCTCGGCGCGGTAGCCGGTGGCCACCAGCACCTCCTCGGCCAGCGCCGACGGCGGCACGCCCTCGGCCTTGGCGATCAGCTCCTCCAGCATCGCGACGAACTCCCGCACCGCGTTGAGCGAGCGCGTGGCCATGCCGTAGGCCTCCTCGGCCCGCCGCAGCGCCTCCCAGTAGGTGATCCGCTCGCGCGCCGCCAGCGCCTCGACCATCGCCTCGGCCCGCTCGCCGATGCCCCGCTTGGGCACGTTGAGGATGCGCCGCAGGGACACGACGTCGCTGGGGTTGGCCAGCACCCGCAGGTAGGCCAGCAGGTCCTTGACCTCCTTGCGCTCGTAGAAGCGCACGCCCCCGACCACCTTGTAGGGCAGCCCGGTGCGGATGAAGATCTCCTCGAACACGCGGGAGGCCGCGTTGGTGCGGTAGAAGACCGCCACGTCGCCCGGACGCACGCCCTCCTCGTCGCTCAGCCGGTCGACCTCCTGGGCCACGAACATGGCCTCGTCGTGCTCGTTGTCGGCGACGTAGCCGACGATCTTGGGGCCGTCGCCCTGGTCGGACCAGAGGTTCTTCGGCTTGCGCGACTCGTTGCGGGCGATGACGGCGTTGGCCGCGGCCAGGATGTTCTGGGTCGAGCGGTAGTTCTGCTCCAGCAGGATCGTGCGGGCGTCGGGGTAGTCGCGCTCGAACTCCAGGATGTTGCGGATCGTCGCGCCGCGGAAGGCGTAGATTGACTGGTCGGCGTCGCCGACCACGCACAGCTCGGACTGGCTGGTGCCGGAGCGCACCTGCTCGCCGTCGGCGGTGCGCAGCTCGGGGTGGCCGACCAGCTCCCTGATCAGGATGTATTGGGCGTGGTTGGTGTCCTGGTATTCGTCGACCAGCACGTGCCTGAACCGCATGCGGTAGTGCTCGGCCACGTCGGGGAAGAGCTGGAACAACGTCACCGTGTTCATGATGATGTCGTCGAAGTCCATCGCCCCGGCCTCGGTGAGCTTGAGCTGGTAGGACTTGTAGGCCTGCGCGAGCGTCTTCTCCAGGTGCGAGCCGGCCCGCTCGATCGCGCTCTCGTAGTCGATCAGCTCGTTCTTGAAGTTGCTGACCTGGGCGGAGAACGAGCGCGGCGGGTAGCGCTTGGGGTCGAGGTCCATCTCGCGGCAGACCATTGCCATGAGCCGCTGGGAGTCGGCCTGGTCGTAGATGGAGAAACTGGACGGGAACCCGAGCCGCTTGGCCTCCCGCCGCAGGATGCGCATGCACGCGCTGTGGAACGTCATCACCCACATGGCCCGCGAGCGCGGCCCGATGAGCTTGTCGATGCGCTCCTTCATCTCCTTGGCGGCCTTGTTGGTGAACGTGATCGCCAGGATCTCGCCCGGATGCACGTCACGCTCGGCCAGCAGGTAGGCGATGCGGTGGGTGAGCACCCGAGTCTTCCCCGACCCCGCTCCCGCCACGATGAGCAGGGGGCTGCCGTGATGGATCACGGCCTCGCGCTGCTGCGGGTTGAGGCCGTCGAGCAAGGGGCGGTCAACAGAGACTTGGGTCGGCACCTACCTAGGTTAAGACGCTCCACCGACAAACGGCGCCCGGAATGCGATCCGCCGGACGCCGGTTCTCCCTCAAGAACACCGTGCGAAAGGGGAGTCATGCTGCCGCAGACCGAGATCAACCGGGTGCTGTACGTGACCGCGCATCCCGACGACGTCGACTTCGGCGCGGCCGGGAGCGCGGCGCTCTTCGTGGACCGGGGGGTCGAGGTCACCTACCTGCTGGTGACCGACGGCGACGCGGGCGGCAACGAGCGCACGCTGGACAACACGGGGATGGCCGAGCTGCGGCGGACCGAGCAGCGCGCCGCGGCGAAGGCCGTGGGCGTCACCGACGTCCGTTTCCTCGGCTACCCCGACGGCCAGGTGGTGCCGTCCCTGGAGCTGCGGCGTTCGATCGCCCGCGTGATCCGGCAGGTGCGTCCGGACCTGGTGGTGACCCACCACCCCGACCGCAACTACCGGTTCGTCGCGCCGAGCCACCCCGATCACCGTGCCGTCGGCGGCGCCGCCCTGGACGCCGTCTACCCCGACGCCCGCAACCCGTACGCCTTCCCCGAGCTGCTGCTGGAGGAGGGCTTGGAGGCGTGGACGGTCCGCGAGGTCTGGCTGACCGGCGGGGCCACGCCCGACCATTACGTGGACGTCACCGACGTCATCGACCGCAAGCTCGCGGCCCTGCTGTCGCACGTGAGCCAGGTGGCGCACGTGGAGGGGTTCGCCGAGGGGGTCAAGAGCCGCTTCGCCGCCTGGGGCGAGCAGGCCGGGTTCGGTCCTGGCCGCTACGCGGAGGCGTTCCAGGTCGTCCCCACGGCCTGACCGGGGCAGGCGCGCGTGCTCAGGGGATGGAGCCGGGCGGCGCCACCCAGAGCGCGGGCTGCCCGGTCACCTCGGCGATGAGGTCGAAGTCGCGGTCGTAGTGCAGCACCGTCGCCCTGTGCACCTCGGCGCAGGCGGCGATCAGCAGATCGGGCACCCCGACGCCGCGGTGCTGCGACTTGCGCGCCAGCATCGCCTGGACGTCCAGCGCGCGTGCCGCCACCTCGCTCGCCGAGACCGACAGGAGCCGGAAGCCCTCACGCAGATGCGCGGCCTCCAGTTCGTAGCTTCGCGAGTCGCGCGCGCTGAAGAGCATCTCTATCTGTGTGACCTCGCAGATCGCCAGTGTCTTGTCGAGGATGAGTGGTTCGAGCGCGCGGCGCACTGCAGGGTGCGGCATGCGAGCCAGCGCGCTCTTGTCGATCAGATAGACCACGCCTGTGGCTACCACGCCTGCTTCATGAACTCCGGGTCCAGTAGTTCCGTATTGTCCCGGGAACACAAGTACTCGAAGGCCTCGCGACGCTTTGCCCGACCGGCGATCTCCTGCAGGGCAGCGTTGACCGTTTCCTTCATCGTCGACGTGCCCAGCTCGTGCTGGGCCGCTTCCAGAAGCTCCTTGTCGATGTCGATGACCGTGCGCATGCGGCATCACCTCCGTACCCTCCATGTTATATCAGAAATAGTGATCTTGATATACGCGCTTCCCTCCGGCGGCACCGGCCGTGGGAAGCGCGCTCACGGAAGGTAGAGCATCGACATGACGAAATTTTGGAGCGGTCCAACGGCAGTGCAGGATCCTCGTCCTGCGAGGCAAGGATCTTCCTTCTCAGAGGGGGTGCGGACCCACTGAGCAAGCAATCATTTTTTGTCGTCCTTTTTCGCTGCGATCCGGGCGAAAAAGTAGCCAAGCGAGTTCGTCGACAGATGCAACATGACGGGAGCCAGCAGCCCACGGCGGCGCCGCAGTTCGCAGAAGAGCACGCCCGCCGCCGCCGTCGACACCACGCTCCCCGCCACCACCCGCGCCGTGTCGAGCCGCGCGGGCGACTCGCCGGCCGTCAGCGCGCCGAGCGCCGGGTTGGCGCGGGCCATGTCGACGGCCGGGAGGATGTGCCACAGGCCGAACAGGGCCGAGGAGAGCGCCGTGGCCGCCCCCGTGCCGTGCCGGCGGCGCAGCATGGCGTACAGGGCGCCGCGGAAGCCGACCTCCTCCAGCAGGACCGTGGCCAGCGGCACCTGGACCAGGGCCTCCTCCAGCAGGCGGGCGCGGGACAGCGACAGGGCGCGCTCGTCGTGGAAGAGCGGCCTGGTGCGGGGCAGCGCGACCCCGGCGGTGTAGACGGCGGCCACGGCGCCCGCCAGGACGCCGCCCGTGACCGCGCCCCGCCGGCCGTGCTCGAACCCCATCTCCTCCCAGGTGGCGCCCGACCTGCGGGCCATCGCCACCAGGGCGGCGGTGGCGAGGGCGGAGGTGAGCGGGCCCAGGCGGGGGGCGACCTTGTTGTTCATGACGTTGGCGGCGGCCAGCACGGCGACGGAGCGGAGGATCACCTCTGCAGGCTACGTCGGCCCCCGCCCGCCCGGCGGTCTCGTCGGTCTCGTCGGTCCCGTCGCCTCAGGAGGCGGCGGAGTCGCGCCAGCCGGCCGGGAAGCGGGAGCGGCGGCGCTCCTGCGGCGTCAGGCCGCCCCAGATGCCGTCCGGCTCGCCCGCTCGTAACGCGTACGCGCGGCACTCCTCCAGCACCTGGCAGCTCGCGCAGACCGCTTTGGCCCGCGCCTCCTGCTGCGGCGAGGGGGCGAGCGGGAAGAAGAGGTCAGGGTCGCTGGACCTGCACGCCCCCCGGCGCAGCCAGCCGATCTCCTCCAGTGGCATGGACCCACCGTACGGCTCCGACATGATCGACCACATCATCCTCCGGGTTGATGGGGGAATACGCCCCGGGATGACCTCCGCTGCCAGGAACGCCGGGGTCAGCAGGCGCCCACGCCGCTCCGGTACCCCTCGGCGAAGGCCGACTGCCGCTGCTCGGCGGTGCCGTGCGCGGCCGGGTCGAGCCAGTCGTCCGTGGGGTCGCCGGCCGCCTCCAGGCTCAGCAGCAGCTCGTCCTCGTCGCCCGGCTCCGCGCGCAGCGCGCCCCCGCTCACCAGGCCCGACAGGGTGGCGCCCGCGTAGCAGTCGGCCTGCAGCTCGGCCTGCACGTTGAGCTGGAACGTCGAGCGGAGCTGGGCCTGGACCGCGTGACCGAACTCGTGCGGGATGATCACGTACACCGAGCCGTCGCCCATGTCGTTCCACAGCCCCTCCATCCAGTCCCGGTCGAAGGCGATGAAGTGGCCGACCGGGCAGTAGAAGGCGTTGTTGGGCACGGCCGGCTGGCCGCCGCAGCTCGGCCCGGCGGAGCCGGAGTAGGGGATGAACTCGGTGATCGGCCGGTAGGTCCGGCCGAGCCGGGCGAACTGCTGCTTCCAGAACTGCTCGCTCAGCGTCCGCGCCGAGACGACGTCGTCCTCGAACGTGTCGTCCTGCTGCGCGTCGCCGGGCGGATTCATCGAGGGCGGCCGGGTCAGGCCGCAGGACAGGACGGAGGCGGCCAGGACGAGCAGGGCGAGCACGAAGCGGAGGGGCGCGCGGGTCACCAGCTCAGACTTCCCACGTATGCACGGGCTCATTCGTATGCATACGCCCGATGTAGTCCAAGGTCATCGCCCGCAGCGCCTCGTGCCGGTCGCCGCCCTCCGCACGCACCCGTCGTACCTGCCAGTCCGCCCCCGTGACGCCGCTCAGGCAGCGTTCCTCGATGATGCCGAGCAGCCGGTCGGCGACCGGGCGGTCCACGCCCCACAGGGCCAGCCCCTCGTGCGCGGCCGGCAGCAGCCGGCGCAGGATCAGCTCCGACGCGGGCACCTCGCCGAGTCCCGGCCAGTAGAGCCGCGCGTCGAGGCCGTGCCGGGCGGCGGCGGCCAGGTTGTCCTCGGCGGTCCTGAAGGACATCCGGCTCCAGATCGGCCGCTCGTCGTACGGCAGCACGCGCATCAGCCCGTAGTAGAAGGCGGCGTTGGCGGCCACGTCGGCGACGGTGGGCCCGGCGGGCAGGACGCGGTTCTCCACCCGCAGGTGGGGCAGGCCGTCCACGACCGCGTACACGGGCCGGTTCCAGCGGTAGACCGTGCCGTTGTGCAGGGTCAGCTCGTGCAGCTGGGGGATGCGGCCCTGCTCCAGCTCGGCGCGCGGGTCCTCGTCCGCGCAGAGGGGGAGCAGCGCGGGGTAATAGGTGACGTTCTCCTCGAACAGGTCGAAGACGCTGGTGATCCACCGCTCGCCGAACCACACGCGCGGCCGCACGCCCTGCGCCTTCAGCTCGGTCGGCCGGGTGTCCGTGGCCTGCTCGAACAGCGCGATCCTGGTCTCGTGGTGCAGCTCCTTGCCGAACAGGTACGGCGAGTTGGCCGCGACGGCGACCTGCGCGCCCGCGATCGCCTGGGCGGCGTTCCAGTGCGCGGCGAACGACTCGGGGCTGACCTGCAGATGGAGCTGGACACTGGTGCAGGCGGCCTCCGGCGTGATGCTGTCGGCGCGGGTGTCGAGGCGTTCCGCGCCCTCGATGCACAGGTGCAGGTCCTCACCGCGGGCGGCGAAGATCTGCTCGTTGAGCAGCCGGTAGCGGGGGTTGGCCGACAGCGAGCCCTCCTCGACGTCCCGCTCGCGCAGGGTGGGGAGGATGCCGACCAGCATCAGGTGGCCGCCGAGGGAACGGGCGCGCTCCTCGGCGTGGTTCAGCCGGGCGCGTACGTCGTCCTCCAGCCGCCGCGGCCCGTCGCCGCCCAGCTCCTGCGGCTCGACGTTGATCTCGATGTTGAACTGGCCCAGCTCGGTCGCCCAGTCCGGGCGCGCGATGGCGGCCAGCACCTCGGCGTTGCACATGGCGGCCTCGCCGCGTGCGTCCACGAGGTTGAGCTCGATCTCCAGGCCCGCGAGCGGGCGTTCGAGCTCGAACCTGGACTCGCGCAACATCTGGGCGAAGACGTCGAGGCACTGGCGTACCTTCTCGCGGTACTTCCTGCGGTCCTCACGGCTGAACACGACGACCGGCACGTCCCTGCCCATATCATGCAATGTCGCATGCCGAGCGCCACATGAACAGGCGGGACGCGCCGATCGACGGGAAAGCTCAGTACGCGTACACGTCGAAGGCGCTCTGCGGGATCTCCTCCGGCACGCCGGCGCCCTCTTCGAGGTCCTTGACGTCCACCCACGCGCTCTCGGCCGGAGCCTTGACGCTCACGCGGGAGCCCCAGCCGGTGTAGCGGGTCTCGGTGACGCCGACGGTCTTGCCGAGCACGCCGAAGTCGAGCGTCCAGGAGGTCCGCAGCAGGGTGACCAGCCCCTTGCCGTTGACGCCGAGCGCGTACGACACCTTGATCTTGCTGACCGGTCCGGTCAGCTTGCTCCCGTACGCCTTGGCGATGTCCTTGTAGGAGATCTCGCCCTTGTACGTGCCGCCCTTGTTGCTCTTCGCCTTCGTCAGCAGCAGCCTCAGCACCTTCGGCTCGAAGACGTCGACAGGCTGGTTCATGGTGGCGCCGGCGGGCGAGTCGGAATAACGCACCCACTTCTTGCCCTCGGGCAGATCCTTTCCGTAGATGCCGCCCTGCACGTACGTGTGACCGCCCACGCTGATCAGCCGGTCGGGGCTGAAGGACGTGCTGCGGCGGTTCTTGGTGGAAACATCGACGGCGACGACGCCGCTCTTGCCGAACGCGAGCCGGCCGCTCGACTTCTCATTGGCCATGGTCTTTCCGTTGACCTTGGTGCTGGCCGTCTCGGTGAAACGCACGCCGTGACCGGGCACGTACTGCTTGCGCAGCGCCTTGACCGGGTCGATCGGCGCGGCCTGGGCGGCGGGCGCCGCGATCACGAGTGTCGCGGCGCAGGCCGCCGTCAGGCCCGCGAGAAATCGCTTCATGGGATTCCCTTGATTCGGTTATTGAGGGGTCCGGGAATCCTGTCAATCGAAGATCACGAGCATATCTCGACGCCCGCGTACGGCGGTGCTGATTCGGTGCGCAATTCGTGCAGGCGGTCTCCCTCGGGAAGTGAGATGACCGTCACACAAGGGGAGAACCGCGACCCGGTGACCTGGGCAGGGCGCGCTTCGGGCTAGGCTTCACTGGCGGAAACGCCCGGCACGCACGGGGTTGCCCGGGCCGTCGAACATCAGTCGGATAAGCAAGGACGGACCCTCGTGGACCTGTTCGAACATCAGGCGAAGGAGCTCTTCGCTGACTACGGCATCCCGGTGCCGCGCGGCATCGTCGCCAACACCGTGGAGGAGGTGCGGGCGGCGGCCGAGGAGCTGACCGGCCGCGTCGTTGTCAAGGCCCAGGTCAAGACCGGTGGCCGGGGCAAGGCCGGCGGTGTGAAGGTGGCCGACGACGCCGCCGACGCCGTCGGGAAGGCCACCGCCATCCTCGGCATGGACATCAAGGGCCACACGGTCCACAAGGTGCTCGTGGAGGAGGCCAGCGCGATCGCGGAGGAGTACTACTTCTCCTTCCTGCTCGACCGCGCCAACCGCACCTTCCTCGCGATCTGCTCCGCCGCCGGCGGCATGGACATCGAAGAGGTCGCCCACAACACCCCGGAGAAGGTCGCCAAGGTGCCGGTCTCGGCGCTGGACGGCGTCGACCGGGCCAAGGCCCGCGAGATCGCGCAGGCCGGCGGCCTGCCGGAGCGGGCGCTCGACGGCGCCGCCGAGCTCATCGAGAAGCTCTGGAACTGCTTCGTCGACGAGGACGCCACGCTCGTCGAGGTCAACCCCATGATCCTGTCCGCCGACGGCCAGGTGAAGGCGCTCGACGGCAAGGTCACGCTCGACGACAACGCCGCCTTCCGCCAGTCCGACCACGAGGCCCTGGCCGACAAGGCGGCCGAGGACCCGCTGGAGGCGCGGGCCAAGGAGAAGGACCTCAACTACGTCAAGCTCGACGGCGACGTGGGCATCATCGGCAACGGCGCGGGCCTGGTCATGTCGACCCTCGACGTCGTCGCCTACGCGGGCGAGGCGTTCCCCGGCAAGCCCTCCCCGGCCAACTTCCTCGACATCGGCGGCGGCGCCTCGGCCGAGGTCATGGCGGCCGGCCTGGAGATCATCCTCTCCGACCCCGACGTCAAGTCGATCTTCGTGAACGTCTTCGGCGGCATCACCGCCTGCGACGCCGTCGCCAACGGCATCGTCGCGGCGTTCAAGCTGCTGGAGAGCCGCGGCGAGGCGGTGACCCACCCCCTGGTGGTCCGCCTTGACGGCAACAACGCCCAGCTCGGGCGGCAGATTCTGGCCGACGCCGCGCTCCCGCGGGTCGAGCTGGTGGACACGATGGACGAAGCGGCCAAGCGTGCCGCCGAGCTCGCTGCGGTAGGTGCGTGACTTATGGCCATCTGGTTGACGGAGAACAGCAAGATCATCGTCCAGGGCATGACCGGCGGTGAGGGCACCAAGCACACCCGCCGCATGCTCGCCTCGGGCGCCAAGGTCGTCGGCGGCGTCAACGCCCGCAAGGCCGGCATCACCCACGAGGGCCTGCCGGTGTTCGGCACGGTCAAGGAGGCCATGGAGCAGACCGGCGCCGACGTGTCGGTCGTCTTCGTGCCGCCGGCCCACGCCAAGGCCGCCGTCAAGGAGGCCGTCGACGCCGAGATCCCGCTCTGCGTGGTCATCACCGAGGGCATCCCGGTGCACGACTCCACCGAGTTCTGGGCCTACGCCGTCGCGAAGGGCGGCAAGACCCGCGTCATCGGCCCCAACTGCCCCGGCATCGCCTCCCCCGGCGCCTCCAACGCGGGCATCATCCCGGCCGACATCACCACCGCCGGCCGCATCGGACTGGTCTCCAAGTCCGGCACCCTCACCTACCAGCTCATGTACGAGCTGCGTGACATCGGCTTCTCCACCTGCGTCGGCATCGGCGGCGACCCCGTCATCGGCACCACGCACATCGACGCGCTCCAGGCGTTCCAGGACGACCCTGACACCGACGCCATCGTGATGATCGGTGAGATCGGCGGCGACGCCGAGGAGCGGGCCGCGGCCTACATCGAGCAGCACGTCACCAAGCCCGTCGTCGCCTACGTGGCCGGTTTCACCGCGCCCGAGGGCAAGACCATGGGCCACGCCGGGGCCATCGTGTCCGGCTCGGCCGGCACCGCCCAGGCCAAGAAGGAGGCCCTGGAGAAGGTCGGCGTCCGCGTCGGCAAGACCCCCTCCGAGACGGCCCGCCTCATGCGCGAGGTCATGCAGTCCCGCTGAGTCATGTGGCCCGCTGAGTCAGGTGGCCGCGCTGACCTTCTCGCGCCGGCGGCACGGAGGCCGTGTCGCCGGCGCGGGTCACGGGTGCTTTGAGGTAAATGCCGATCGGCGGCGCGTCAACCAAGCTTTGGTTGGGAAAGATTGAGAAAATCGCCTACTGTGACGGCGATTCTCGACCAGCTGCGGACTGCCCCCCGCTCGGTCCTCGGCAAGCTCCCCGGGGTCTCCGGCGACGACGACGAGACCCGCAGGCCGCTGCCGGTCTCGGGCATGCTGGCCGCCGCCTGCACGCTGGGGGTCGGCCTGGCCGCCCTCACCACGCTCACCTTGGTCGGCTGGATCGCCGCCCCGCGTGGCGCGCTGGGCGCGGGACTGCCGGGCGTCTTCCGTACGGCCGCGCAGCTCTGGCTGGCCGCACACCACGCGGGTTTCGCCATCCCCGGAGGCCGGGTCGGGCTGCTGCCGCTCGGCCTCACCATCCTGCCCGCCATGCTGCTCTACCGGGCCGGGCGGTGGATGGCCCGTGACGCCGACCTGCGGCTGCGCCTGCCCGCCCGGCTGCCCAAGAACAGCCCCCGCGAGCAGGCCAGGGCCCGCCGCCGCGCGCAGCTCGTGCTGGTGGCCCAGGCCGGGGTGTCGCTCGCGGCCCCCTACGCGCTGCTGGCCGGGCTGATCGCGCTCGTGGCGAGCAACGAGATCACCCAGCCGTTCCTCGGCGAGGTGCTGCTCAGCCACTTCGTGCTGGCGTTCCTCGCCGGGGCGCTGGCCACCGCGCGGATGATCGGGCCGTGGCGGGTCATGCTGCGGCTGCTGCCCGAGCGGGTGCGCGCGATGACCGTCGGCACCGCGGTCGCCACCGCGTTGCTGCTGGTGGCCGGGCTGGCCCTGGTGCTGGTCGCCGTCGTGCTCAACTTCGGCCAGGTCAAGGAGCTCTCCGACGTCCTGTCGCCGGGGTTCGTGGGCGGCGTGCTGCTGGCGCTGCTCCAGCTGCTCTACCTGCCGAACGCGGTCATCTGGGCCTCGTCGTACATCTCGGGACCCGGGTTCGCGATCGGCGCCGACACCCTGGTCGCGCCCACCGGGGTGCAGCTCGGCACGGTGCCGAGCCTGCCGCTGCTGGGCGCGCTGCCGGAGAGCGGGCCGGTGCCCGCGTGGATGATGGCGGTGATCGCGCTGCCGTTCGCGGCGGGGGCGGTGGCCGGGGTGTTCGTGGCCCGGATCTCGCCGTCGCCGTCGTACGAGGCCGCGCCGCTCTGGGGGTTCCTCACCGGCGTCTCCGCGGGCGTCGTCGCGGGCGTGCTGGCGGCGCTGTCCGGCGGCCCGATCGGCGGCGGCCGGCTGGCCACCGTGGGGCCCTCGCCCTGGGAGGTGGCGCTGTCGGTCGCGCTGGAGGTCGGGGTCGCCTCCGGGATCTCCGCGGGCGTGACCAACCTGCTGCTGCTCAGCAAGCGCGCCCGTACCCCGCTGGACAAGGCCGCGGTGCCCGTGCGCAAGGCGGGGGCCGCGATCGCCAAGGCGGCCAGCAAGGTCGGCCTCGCCGAGGCCGATCCGCGCCCGCTGCCCGGTCACTGGATGGACGCCACCGAGGCCGACACCCAGGAGATCCCGGTCATCAGGGACGACTGGCAGGACGAGCACGCCACGGCCGAGGCCGAGACCCTGGCCCAGGCCAGGCCGCGCCTGCCGGAGCCGGGCCCCGAGGGGTCCCGCCCGGTCCGCAAGGACATCGTGGACGAGTCCGACGACCGGGGCGGCCACGTCATCTACGTGGACCCGTACGCCTGGGACCGCGACTGAGCAGGCTCAGGTCTGCATGGCGCCCAGGAGCTCCAGCACGTCGGGCGGCAGCTTGCGCTGGGCCGCCTCCCTGAACTGCGCGAAGCACTCGCCCTGCGACGAGACCGTGGTCGCGCCCTTCATGCACTCCTGGTAGGCGGAGTATTCGTTCATGAGGTAGAGCTGCATGCCCGTGGCCAGGGCCGACAGCACCAGCGCTATGGAGGACACGCTGATCCCGCCGACGGCCGCGCCCGTGGGTCTGCCCGCCCCCCTGAGCAGTGGCAGCGCCCGCAGCCCCGCCACGAGCGCGAACAGCGCCATGACCAGACCGGCCAGCGGCAACATGAACGTCATGGCGAGCGCCGCGATCGCCAACCAGATCGCGCGGCGTCCCGCCGACTCGGCGGGCTGCTGGCCTGCCGGTGCCTGCACCGGTGTCGACACCTGACCTCCTCTGCGTCGCCGGACCAGGAACAGATACCCTGGCAGCCCCACCCTGTTTCCTCATTGGAGTGTGCGTGTCAAAGGCTGGGCGGCTCGTCGTCCTCGTCTCCGGCTCTGGAACCAACCTACAGGCCCTTCTGGACGCTTCCGCCGACCCGGCGTACGGTGCTCGCGTGGTAGCGGTCGGTGCCGACAGGGAGGGAATCGAAGGGCTGGCCAGGGCTACCAGGGCACAAGTCCCGACTTTTGTTGAAAAACTAGGCGATCATCCGACGCGTGCGGACTGGGACGCGGCCATCGCGGCCAGGATCGCCGCGTACGAGCCCGACCTGGTCGTGTCGGCGGGCTTCATGAAGATCCTGGGCGCGCCCACGCTCCAGGCTTTTCCCGTGCTCAACACGCATCCGGCGCTGCTGCCGTCGTTCCCCGGGGCCCACGGCGTGCGTGACGCGCTGGCCCACGGGGTCAAGGTCACCGGCTGCACGGTCATGCTGGCCGACGAGGGGATCGACACCGGCCCCATCGTCGCCCAGGAGGCGGTGCCCGTGCTCCCGGACGACGACGAGGCGGTCCTGCACGAGCGCATCAAGACCGTCGAGCGCCGCCTGCTCGTCGAGATCGTCGGCCGCATGGCCCGCGAGGGCTGGACGGTCAGCGGACGCACCGTCCGCATCGGCAACCAATCAGGAGGGGAATCCACGTGACTCGCATCGCCATCCGGCGCGCGCTGATCGCCGTCTACGACAAGTCCGGCCTCGAGGAACTGGCCAGGGCCCTCGACGGCGCCGGAGTGGAGATCGTCTCGACCGGTGGCACGGCCGCCGCGATCGCGTCGTACGGGATCCCGGTGACCAAGGTCGAGCAGCTGACCGGGTTCCCCGAGTGCCTGGACGGGCGGGTCAAGACCCTGCACCCGCGCGTGCACGCCGGGCTGCTGGCCGACATGACCAAGCCCAACCACGTCGCCCAGCTCGAAGAGCTGGAGATCGACCCGTTCCAGCTCGTCGTGGTCAACCTCTACCCGTTCCAGCAGACGGTGGCCTCCGGCGCGGCCGACGAGGAGTGCGTCGAGCAGATCGACATCGGCGGGCCCGCGATGATCCGCGGCGCGGCCAAGAACCACAGCACCTGCGCCGTCGTGGTCGACCCCGGCGCGTATGGCGAGGTGTTCAAGGCGCTGGGCGAGGGCGGCTTCACGCTGACCGAGCGGCGGCGGCTGGCCGGCATCGCGTACGCGCACACGGCCTCCTACGACGTGGCCGTGGCCAACTGGTTCGGGCAGACGTACGGCGGGGAGGAGTTCCCGGTCTTCGCCGGGGTCGCGTACGAGCGCAAGGCCACCCTCCGCTACGGCGAGAACCCGCACCAGAGCGCCGCGCTCTACTCCGGCGGCACGGGCGGCCTCGCGGGCGCCGAGCAGCTGCACGGCAAGGAGATGTCCTACAACAACTACCTCGACTCCGACGCCGCCTGGCGGGCGGCCTGGGACTTCTCCGACCCGTGCGTGGCCATCATCAAGCACCAGAACCCGTGCGGCATCGCCGTCGGGGCCGACGTCGCCGAGGCGCACCGCAAGGCGCACGCCTGCGACCCGGTGTCGGCGTACGGCGGCGTGATCGCCGTCAACCGGCCGGTCACCGTCGAGCTGGCCCGCCAGATCGCCGAGGTGTTCACCGAGGTCGTCATCGCGCCCGCGTACGACGCCGAGGCCCTCGACGTGCTGCGCGAGAAGAAGAACCTGCGCCTGCTGGCCTGCCCGGAGGGCCCGTCCGCGCCGACCGAGTTCCGCCGCGTGGACGGCGGCCTGCTCGTGCAGACGGTGGACCGGGTGGACGCGCCCGGCGACGCGGCCGACCGGTGGGAGCTCAAGGCCGGCGCGCCGGCCTCGCCCGAGGTGCTGGCCGACCTGGAGTTCGCCTGGCGGGCCTGCCGCTCGGTGAAGTCCAACGCCATCCTGCTGGCCGACGACGGGGCCACCGTGGGCGTGGGCATGGGCCAGGTCAACCGCGTCGACTCCTGCCGTCTCGCCGTCACCCGCGCGGGCGAGCGCGCGAGCGGCTCGGTGGCCGCCTCCGACGCCTTCTTCCCGTTCCCCGACGGGCTGGAGGTGCTGGCCGAGGCCGGGGTGAAGGCCATCGTCGAGCCCGGCGGCTCCATCCGCGACGACCAGGTCATCGAGGCCGCCGAGAAGGCCGGCATCACCCTCTACTTCACCGGCGCCCGGCACTTCTTCCACTGATCGTCCCCGAAAGGGCGACATGATCCAATAAAGGGCGGCATGAGGAGATCATGCCGCCCTTTGGCAATTTCCGGGGCAAGCATCGGTCATGACCGGTTAGCCTAAAACCCGCTCATCTACCCATCGAGTCTCCGGAGTAACCCTTGCTCGACACGATGCTGCAGGCCTTCGTCACTCTGAACGGCGTGGCGACCAGCCCCTTCGTCCTGCTGATCGTCGCCTTCGCCGGCGCCTATCTCGGCATGCGTGTCGTGGAGATCGTGCCCTTCACCCGCCGCATCATCGAACGCCGCGAGGCCCGCTTCGCCAACCGCGACTGACCCGCCCGTATTCCTGCGGCCTCTGAGCCGTGACGGCGGTCAGGCGGCACCGGTGTCCAGAATCAGGCGCCGGGCCACGCGTCCCTCATCTCGCTGCCGGCCGCTTCGCGACGGCGCCGTCCGTGGGTGTTCGTCGTTCAGGCATGGGTCTGCCAGGCCAGGTTCGCGGCGCCGGCCAGTGAGGCGCGGACGCCGAGCGTGCTCTGCCTGACCTGCACCGCCCGGACGAAGGCGAGCCCCGCCACGTCGTCGAGCGCCCGCTCCAACGGCTCGAACAGCACCTTCCCCGCCGCCGACACGCCCCCTCCGACGACCACGGTGCTGACCTCGACCGCCGCCGCCGTGGACGCGATCATCCCGGCCAGCGCCCGGGCCCCGCGCTCGAACGCGGCCACCGCGACAGGCTCCCCGGCGATCGCGGCCTCGGCGAGCAGCCGCCCGTCCGCCTTCGCCGGGTCGTCCTCGGGGGTCCAGCCGTTGGCCAGGGCCCAGCGGACGAGGTTGGGGCCGCTGGCATAGTGCTCGACGCAGCCGCGCCCGCCGCACGTGCAGCGCTCGCCCCACGGATCGATGCTCATATGACCGACATGTCCGGCGTTCCCGGTGGGACCGAGGAGCGGAGCGCCGTCGATCACCAGGCCGCCGCCGATCCCCGTCGACACGACGATCCCGAGCAGCGAGCCGCTGCCCCGGCCCGCGCCGAGCCAGTGCTCGCCGAGCGCGAAGCACTGCGCGTCGCCCGCCAGCACCGTGGGCAGGCCCGTCACCTTCCGTACCTCGTCGCGCAGCGGGAACCCGCGCCAGCTCGGCATGTTGACCGGGCTCACGGCGCCGGTGGCGAGGTCCAGCGGCCCGGCGCACCCGATCCCGACGGCGACCGCCGGCGGCCCGTCGCCGGTCACCTCCTCGATCAGCGCCGTCAATGCGGCCATGACGTCCGTACGCGGCGTGGGCCGGGTGCCGGAACGCAACGCGGACCCTTCCTCGTCCACCAGCGCGGCGGCGAGCTTGGTCCCTCCGATGTCGATCGCGAGTACGTAGGGCATCAGTGTTTGTGGTGGTTGTCGGGCTGGCGAGGGTCGCCAGGGTGTTCCAGTCCGGGCGCCAGCGCGACCTTCTCGGCACGCGTCCGGTCGAGCCACCGGGCGAAGGTTCTCCGACGGGCGGCCTGCAGAAGATCGGAGTAAGCGGCCTCTGGTGAACGTGGTCGCTGCTGTGGCTGTGGCAATTCTGGCATCGGCGGGATCGCTTCTCCTTCATCCGGCGGTCGTGTCGGAGACGGTGGTGGTGGTGCTGCTGGGGGCCCCGGCGTGGCGAGGGCTACGTGCCAGCCCAACCCGTCCTGGACCGGGCCGACCAGAGCGCCGTACGGGTGGCGGGCGATGGCCTCGGCGAGGGCGGCCGGCAGCGAGGCCAAGTTCACCTGGCCGAGTGACTCCAGGTCGTCCGCGGTGGCGCGCTCGGCGGCGGTGCGGTCCGAGAACAGGCGATGGCGTACATGGTGGGCGTCGGCGCTCGGGCGGGATGGCCGGGGCCGCCACTCGGCGGGCACCGCGGTGGCCGTGGTGACGTGCTCGAACACGGCCCGCACCCAAGGACTGCCGTTGTAGGCGGCCGCGTTGATCGAGCCCAGTTCGACGGCCGCCAGACGGTCCAGCGGCGGGCCTTCGAGGGGAGCCAGCCCTTCGGCTCTGGCGATGGTCTCGCACAGGACCTCGGTCAGGACGACCTGGGTCAACCACCTGGCCAGTTGGCGGGCCTCGGCGGTGCCCGGCGAGGGAAGAGCGGCCTTGAGCGGGCCGTGCCGGAGGTCGGCGATGCGGCGGTCGAGGAGCTCACGCGGGACCGGACGACCGTCGACCCAGCCCATCACCTGACCGACGCCGGGCGCGGTGGCCGCTCCCGTGGCGGGAGGTCGGGGAACACCGGCCGTGGGGGTGGCGAGCGGCCGGGCGTGAGGGTGGGAGGTCATCGGGTCACCTCCAGGCGGATGGCCGGGGTGTACTGGCAGCGGCCGTACCACATGACCTTGGCGAGGGCCCAGGCGTGGCCGGTCGGCGCGTCCACGGGGACCCGGACAGGGAACGACACCTCGGCCGTCTCGCCGGCCTCCACGGCGAACCCCTGGATGACCTCCGGGAGCAGGGACCAGGTGCCCCAGGGGGAGGCGAGCTGCGCCTCGCCGCGAATCTCGTCGGCGGTGGAGTTGCGCAACCGGAGCGTGAGGGCGGCGCGGTCGCCGGGGCGCAGACTGAGGGCGTCAGTGGCGGGGGTGACGGACAGGCCGGTGGGCCGGGCGTCGTCGGCGGTGGTGCCCCCGAGGGCGTCGCCCGTGGACGGCGGCGGGCCGGGGACGGGCAGCTCGGGGAGGTCGTCGCCGACGGCGACGGTGGTGACGTCCTCGATGAGCTGGCCGCCCACGGTGGTGCGGGCGGAGACGAAGTGCAGGCCCGTGGCGGGGGAGGGGGGCGGGGTCACGGTCACCGGGAAGCGAAGGTGGCCGCCGGGAGGAAGGCGGAAGGGACGCCGGGAGGGGGTGACGGCCCAGCCGCCGGGGACACGGAGGTCCACCACGCCCTCGTGGCTGTCGGTGGTGAGCTGGGAGGACAGGACCACCTCCACCTCGAACGGCTCGCTCGTGGCGGGGACGAGACCCGGCGTGACGGACACGGCGATCGGCAGGTAGCCGAGCGGGGCCGGACCCTTGTTGTGCAGCCAGTAACGGCTGTAGACGGGCTGGGCGCGTTCGGCCGTGGCGCCGAGGTCAGGCGCTGTGGGGGGTGGGGGTGGAGCGGGGGTCAGGTAGGTGGCGACCTCGAAGCCGGTCAGGGTGAGGTCGCGTACGGGGCTTCCGGCGTCTTCGCGAGCTTCGGGACGTTCGAGCAGGTCGGCGGGGGTGAGGGTGTCGAGGGGGAGGACCGGGGAGCTGAGCGTGACCTGGCTCCCGAGCCCCGTGGACTCGATCAGACGGAGAGTGACACTGCCCCCAGAAGGGGAGGCAGGGCCCGAGGCGGAGGTGCTGGTGGGGGCGGTGGTTGAGGGGAGGGGTGGGTCGGGGAGGTGGCCGTGGGCGTGGGGGTTGCCGGTGGACTTCTGGGTGCTCAGCAGGACGTCGCGCGGCGGGGTGACGGTCAGAAGGGAGTGGGCCGGGGGGAGTGGGCCGTCCTGGGGGCCCAGGACGCGGGGGAGCAGCGGGGTGATGTGCTCCTGCCCACGTGCGGGCAGGTGCAGGGCGCGCCAGTCGCCCTCGCCCGCCACCAGCGAGTACGCGAACTCATGCGTCCAATGCTGAAGCTGGAACCCGGAGCCGTCCGGCGAGGTACGGCGCGGCGGATCGAGCCAGATGCCCGACGGCCACCCCGTGCACGACCGCATCAACGACAGGTGCAGCGCCCCCGAAGGATCGACGGCGAAGCCGGGCAGGCCGTAGGTGAGGAGCGCGACCGTGCGTGCGTCGAGGCGTTCGCGGCCCAGCGGGCACAGGGCCTCGATCGTGGCGTCGGCGAGATCGGCCACCAGGTCCTCGACCGGACCGGCGACGATCAGGGCGGGCAGGGCACGCAGGTCGCGCAGGTCGGCGCTGGGCTGCCAGACCTCGGCGAGCGGCCGTTCGGCCGGGACCCAGACCCGGGGCGCGCCGGACTTGAGCGCGTCGAGATAGGCAGGGTCGGCGCGGTCCAGCAGCTCGGCGGCCACCGGGTTGGTGTCGGGGCCGCCGAGGACGATGCGTACGTCCGGCAGGTTGGAGTCGACGTCGAGCCAGCCGTAGCGGGTGCCGGGCGCGGTGGACGTGGTCGCCGTCACGCCCGCCCGCGCCAGGGCCACCACGAGGTCGCGGGCCGCCGGGGCGTCGGCGGCGTCGGGCACCACGACCTCGGCCACTCCCAGCGCCCGCGCCCCCGCCTCGCCGAGATCGACCTTCGCCGTGGCGGACAGGCCGAACCAGGTGTTGGCCGGGTTGTCGAGCGTCCACGGGTGCTCGGCCGTGTCGACGTCGGGCAGCGCGAACCCACGGCCCACCACCGCGCCCGCCACGTCGGACACCGGCAGCGCACCTTCGAGGAAGGCCGGGAAACGCACCCGCAGCAGGCGGTCGGCGCCCGTGTGGTCGAGTACGCGGGTGGTGAAGTCGATGCGGTCGGAGCCGGTCAGCAGGGTGACGACCTGCTCGTAGGAGATCTCGCCGACCTGGCCGGTGACGGTGAGGCGGCTGCCGAGCGGGCTCTGCTCGGCGCGTACGCCCCGCGCGGCGGCCTCACCGGACCCGGTGACCGCGCCCGTGGGGATGAGATGCCACGGACCTTCCCCCATATCCGGATGAGTCGGATATTCGCGGTAGAGGCGCAGCTCGTTCCCGAGCCCGGTGAGCAGCTCGCGCCCGGTGGACAGGTCGACGACCGAGGCCAGCGCGCCGCCCCTGGCCGGGTCGGCGCTCACCCGCCAGCGCTCGTTCGCGATGGTGGCGCCGTCGAGCGGACGCCAGGCCGGCGGCGAGCCCTCGACCACCTGGTACGTCCGCCAGCCCAGCGACGGCACGTCCCGCGCCAGGAAGGTCAGCGTGCCGTCCTCGGCGACCGCCGGCACCTCCTCCGGGGACGGGCCGGCCACGGTGTGCCCCGGCGGCAGCGGCACGCGGACCAGGCCGTCGCGGGCGAACGACAGGGTGTTGGTCACCACCACCCCCGGCCCGGTCAGCCCGATCTGCCCGGTGAGCGTGTCGAGCGCGTTGTCCCTGGCGGCGCCCGCCAGGTCATAGGCCTCCCGCCACCCCGTCAGCAGGTCGATGTAGACCTGGTCGGACTCCGACCCGGTGATCGCGTCGTGGTGCGCGCCGTAGGAGAGCTGCCGCCACACCTTGTCGAGCGCGGTGTGCGGGTAGCGGCCGAGACCGAGCGCCGCCGCGAACGCCGACAGCCGCTCGGCGTCCAGCGCGGCCACCTCGGCGGCGCGCTGGGCCTGCTTGGTGTCGATGTAGGAGACGTCCTTGCCGGTGTAGACCGGGTTCATGTCCCGGGTCTGGGGGCTGTGTCGCGGCAGCTCGGCGCGTACGGCGTCCAGGAAGTCGCGCGGCGTGGCGCAGACGAACCGGGGCCACACGTAGCGGGCCGCCCAGGCGCGGTGGATGTCGGTGACCCACTTGTTGGGCGGGGTGTAGTCGGTGCCGACCGGCAGCAGGACGTGCCTGGTCGCGGCCACCGGCTTGAGCGAGCGATAGAGGTCGTAGACCGCCTGGCAGGCGTCCTCCAGGGTGGGCGCGGAGTCCATCCACCAGCCCGCCGAGTAGTGGGCGGGCATGTAATGGGTGAGCACGCCCCGCCCGGACGGCGAGATCCACTCGAACTCGCTCGGGAACTGCATGAGGGCCGCGTCCTTCTTGGCCTCGCGGAAGTTCTTGCTGATCGGGCCCCACTGGTGGAACGGTCCGCGCGCCCACGCGCTCCCGGTGAGCCCGGCCGCCGAAAGGTAGCCGGGGAACTGCGGATCGTGCCCGAACACGTCGAGCTGCCAGGCCGTACGCGGGTCGCCGCCGAGGATGTCGCGCTGGTAGCCGATGCCGTGGACGAGGTTGCGGATCGTGGTCTCGGCGCCGGTGAGGTTGGTGTTGGGCTCGTTGTAGGTGCCGCCCACCAGCTCGGCCCGGCCCTCGGCCATGAGGGCGCGCAGGTCGGCGCGGCGCTCGGGGCAGGTGTCGAAGAACGGCTTGAGATAGTCGACCTCGGCCAGCACGAAACGGTAGTCGGGGTCGCGCAGCGCCAGCTCGATGTGCGCCTCGACCAGGGCGAACGCGTTGCGCTCCCACAGCGGCCTGGTGGTGGCGTCGGCCGAGAGCAGCTCCCACGGGCTGGTGTAGGCGGCCTGGGTGTTCCACCACACGGGGTCGTAGTGGAAGTGGGAGATCAGGTGCATGGTCCAGCCGGGCTCCTCGGCCGTGACCGTGACCTCCAGGGACTCCTCGCCGTCGAGGGTCAGCAGGCAGGGCACCGCCGTGCCGGGCGGCACGGCGACCTCCAGCGGCACCTCCAGGACGCCGGCCGCGTCGGCGGGGACGGTGATCGCTCCGCCCGCCAGGCGTACGCCGTCGCCGCGCAGCTCCAGGACGGCCTCGCGGTCGGCCCGGGAGGCGAGGGTGAGGCGCAGGACCTGGTGCGGGGCGGCCTCGGTGCCGACGAACAGGTCGGTCGGCTCGGCGGAGAGCAGGCGGCGGGAAGGCAAGGGGGACCTCCGGGGTGAAGCGCGGACCTCCGGGTGGAAGGTGGAAGAGCATGCCGGCGCCCGTAACACTAAGCCCTCGTGGTGGCCATGACAACGATGTCATACGCCGCCTGTGGACAACGCCGACCCCGCTCCCGCACCCTGTGGACAACGCCCGGCAAGGGGGAGCGGGTGTGCGGTGGACGGGACCCGGCATGGAAGGATTGCGGCATGAGCGCAGTGAAACTCGACGGCAAGGCCACGGCCGCAAAGATCAAGGCAGACCTCACGACCCGGGTGGCCGCGCTCAAGGAGCGCGGCATCACGCCGGGCCTCGGCACCGTCCTCGTCGGCGACGACCCCGGCAGCCAGATCTACGTGGCGGGCAAGCACCGCGACTGCGCCGAGGTCGGCATCGCCTCCATCCGCGTCGACCTGCCGGCCACCGCCACCCAGGCCGAGGTGGAGTCGGCCATCGACGAGCTCAACGCCTCCCCCGAGTGCACCGGCTACATCGTCCAGCTCCCGCTGCCCAAGCACCTCGACACGATGGCCCTGCTGGAGCGGATGGACCCGGCCAAGGACGCCGACGGCCTCCACCCGGTCAACCTCGGCCGGCTCGTCCACATGGTCGACGCCCCGCTCCCGTGCACCCCGCACGGCATCGTGCTGCTCCTGCAGGAGTACGACGTGCCGATCAAGGGCGCCGAGGTCGTCGTCGTGGGCCGCGGCATCACCGTGGGCCGCTCGCTCGGCCTCCTGCTGACCCGCCGCAGCGAGAACGCCACCGTCACCCTCTGCCACACCGGCACGCAGGACCTCGCCGCGCACACCCGGATGGCCGACATCGTCGTGGCGGCGGCCGGGGTGCCCGAGCTCATCAAGGCCGACATGATCAAGCCGGGCGCGGCCGTGCTCGACGTCGGCGTCTCCCGCGTCGAGGGCAAGATCGCCGGTGACGTGTCGCCCGAGGTCGAGGAGGTCGCGGGCTTCCTCACGCCCAACCCGGGCGGTGTCGGCCCGATGACCAGGGCGCTGCTGCTGTCCAACGTCGTCGAGGCCGCCGAACGCCTCTGACGCCCCAGGACGGTTCAGGGCTGGAAGTCGGGGTCGACGGTCACGTCCACGTCGAGCAGCAGGGGCTCCTCGCGGGCGGCCAGCGTGGGCACCACCTCCTCCAGCGCCGCCACCAGCCCGGCGTGGCCGTCCACCTTGCGCGCCGGGCAGCCGAGCGAGCGGGCCAGGGCGGCCAGGTCCACCTCGGTGAACGGCGGCCACGGGGCCTTGCCGCCCCGCTGGCCGGCCAGCCGGTCCATGATCGCGTACCGGCCGTTCGCCAGCACCAGGAACAGCGCGCCCACCCGGTAGTGGGCGGCGCTCCACAGGGCGTGCACGCCGTACAACGCCGAGCCGTCGCCGACGACCGCGACCACGGGCCGGTCGGGGAGCGCCATGCGCAGGCCGACCGCCGCGGGGAGGGCGAAGCCGAGGCCGCCCATGGCGGCCGACACGAACCCGAGCGGGTTCCTGGCGGGGACGAGCCGGTGCAGGTCGGGGCGCGAGGACGGGGTCTCCTCGACGAGCACGGCGTCGGCGGGCAGCCGCAGCGCCAGCTCGTGCAGCACATGCGCGGCCCGCAACGGCCGCCCGCCGACGGGCAGAGGAGGCAGCCCGATCCCGTCCGCCCCGATGGCCGGCGCAGAACCCTCGACGACGGATGCCGCGTCAGGGGATTCAGGGGCGGGGAGGAGGGCTGACAGGCGGGTGCACAGCGCGGCCGGCGACGCCAGGTACGCCAGGTCGGCCGCGCTTCGATGGGCCTCCGACGGGTCGTCGGTGATGACCACGACCGTCGTCCCCGGCGCGACCAGCGGCCCCGGCACGTACGGGTACTGCCGGAACACCGGCGCCCCCACCGCCAGCACCACGTCGTACGCCCCCAGCACGGCCCGCAGCCGCGCCCGGTCGGCGGGCAGCACCCCGGCGTACTGCGGGTGGTCCTGCGGGAACCCGGCCCGCCCGCCGAACGACTCCTGGAACACCGGGCACCCCAGCCGCTCGGCCAGCGTCACCAGGGACCCCCAGTCCGCCCCCGCCCCGGACACGATCGCCGGCGCGCGCGCCCCGGACAGCAGCGTCACGAGCGGTGCGAGGTCGGCGTCGGCCACGCCGGCGGGCCGGACCACCCGCCTGGGCGCGGCGACCACGTCCTCGGCCCATTCGGCGTCCCAGTCGTCCATCGGCACCACGACCAGGGCGGGCCCGCGGCCGGTGACCGCCTCGTGGCAGGCCCGTGCGACGGCGCCGGGGACGTCCTGGGGGCGTACCGGCTGGTCCACCCGTACGGGGTAGTCGCCGGCCAGCCCGGCGAGCCGTCCGGCCAGGAACGGCTCCAGCGCCAGGTGCCGCCGGTCCTGCTGCCCGACCAGGATCACCAGCGGCGCCCGGTTGACCCGGGCGGTGGCGATGGCCCCGACGGCGTTGCCGAGCCCGGCCGTGGTGTGCAGCACGGCGAGGGCGGGGGCCTCGCGCCCGAGGGCGAAGCCGGTCGCCATGCCGACCACCGACCCCTCATGCAGGGCGAGGACGAAGCGCAGGTCGTCGGGGAGCCCGGTCAGCAGCGACACCTCGGTGGAGCCGGGGTTGGCGAAGATCGTGGTCAGCCCGTGCCGCCTGAGCACGTCGAACGTGGCCTCCCTGACGGTGCCCACCGCGCCTCCCTGTCCCGCCGAGCCCATGCCCGCCCCACCGCCGTGGTACCACGCCAGTACCCGCCGCTCCACCTGACGGAACAGGGCCGACAGCCCGAGCCCGCCGGCCACGCCGCTCCAAGCTCGTGTCAAGGGATCACGGTTCAAGGGATCATGGTCGCTCCTCAGCGGGCGCGGTAGCGGTCGGTCGCCTCGCGGGTGGCCCGGATGGCGGCGTCGGCCCGGTCGTACGTGCGCTGCGCGAGCCCCACGAAGATGCAGTCCACGATCAGCAATTGACTGATCCGGCTGGCCAGCGCCCCGGGGCGGAAGGCCGTCTCGCGTCCCGCCGACACCAGCGTGTGATCGGCCAGCTCGGCGAGCGACGAGCGCGGGTTGTTGGTGATCGCGACGACCGCCGCCCCCGCCTCGGCCGCCGTGCGGGCGGGCACCAGCACGTCGGGCGTCTCACCGCTGCAGCTGATCGCGACCACCACGTCACCGTCCTTGAGCAGGGCGGCGCTGGTCAGGGCCAGGTGGGCGTCGCTGAAGGGGTGGCTGGACAGCCCGATGCGCAGCAGTTTCTGCGACATGTCGGCGGCGACCAGGCCCGAGGCGGCGACGCCGTACACGTCCACCCGGCGGGCGGCGGCGATGGCCGAGACGACCTCGCCGAGTTGCTCCGGGTCGAGCTGGGCGGCGGTGTCGGCGAGCGCGTCCGACTCGGCCCGCGCGACCTTGGCGATCACGTCGGTCAGGGGGTCGTCCGGGCCGAGGTCGCCGGGCACCAGCCGCTCGGGCTCCTTGGCGACGGCGGCGGCGAGGGCGAAGCGCATCTGCGAGTAGCCGGCGAAGCCGAGGGCCCGCGCGGTCCGTACGATCGTGGCCTCGCTGGTGCCGGACACCGCGCTGAACTCGGTGATCGTGCTCCGTACGACCAGCCCGGGGTCGTCGAGGATGATGCGGGCGATGGCCTGGGCCGCCGGGGTGAGCGAGGGCAGCACGGCCCGTACGGCGGCGACGGGGCTCGCCGGTTCTACGGCGCTCATCGGGTCAGCCGTTCGGCCGCGGCCTGGGCGGAGGCGCGGGAGATGCCGTGCGTGGCGACGTGCGCGGCGCCGGTGGGCGGGCCGGGGACGCCGGTGTCCACGACGATCGCGTCCGGCCGGGCCGCGACCGCCGCGTCCACGACGTCCCGCACCCAGGCGTGCCGCGCGGCGTCGTGCACCACCAGCACCACAGGCCGCCCGCCGAGGTCGGGCAGGGGGGCGTCGCGGTCCATGCGGATCTTGGTCGTGCCGGGCAGCAGCGCGGCCAGGGCGGCGGTGATGCCGGTCGGCGTGTCCGGGTCCACGGCCTGGCTGAGCCGGGTGTTGACCTCGACGACGAGCGGCGCCCGGTCGAGCCGGGCCGTCCCGGTCACGGTGAGCGCCGCGCGGGCGGCCGCGAGGCCGACGCCGGGATCGACGTCGGCGCGGGCGGCCTCGCGGTCGGCGGGGCGGGCGGCGTACCAGTCGGACAGCGCCCGTACCCGCCCGGCCGCCTCGGCCAGGCGCTCCTCGGGCAGAAGACCGTCCCGTACGGCGGCCACGACGGTGTCGCCGATCTCGCGCAGCCCGTCCTCGTCGACCACCCCGATGCAGATGGCGTCGGCGCCGGCGTTGAGCGCGCGCACGGCGATCTCGCCGGGCGAGGCCATCGCGGCCACCGCCCGCATCTCGATGGCGTCGGTGACGACCATCCCGTCGAAGCCGAGCTCACCCCTCAGGAGCTCGGTCAGCGCGGCCCGGCTGAGCGTGGCCGGCGCGTCGGCGTCGAGCGCGGGCACCAGCAGGTGACCGGTCATGACGGACTGAACCCCGGCCTCGATCGCGGCGCGGAACGGCGGGAGGTCGCGGGCGATCAGCTCCTCGCGGGAGGCGTGCACGGTGGGCAGCGCCAAATGGGAGTCGGTGACGGTGTCGCCGTGGCCGGGGAAGTGCTTGGCGCAGGCGGCCACGCCCGCGCCCTGCACCCCCCGTACGAACGCCGCCGTGTGCCGGGCCACCAGGTCGGGGTCGGGACCGAACGAGCGGACCCCGATGACCGGATTGGCGGGGTTGGCGTTGACGTCGGCGGACGGCGCGTAGTCGAGGGTGATGTCCAGCTCCGCGAGCATGCGGCCGATCTGCCGGCCCACCCGCTCGGTGAGCCCGGCGTCGTCCACGACGCCCAGCGCCCTGTTGCCGGGGAAGGAGCTGCCCTCGCCCACTTCGAGCCGGGTGACGGTGCCGCCCTCCTCGTCGATGGCGACGACGACGCCGGGGTTCTCGGCGCGCAGCTCCTTGACGAGCGGCGCTCCGATGGCGTTGCGTGCGAACAGCACGACGCCGCCGAGACCCTCGCCCAGCGCGCGGCGCAGCCAGTCGGGGGCGGAGGTTCCCTCGAACCCCGGGTGCAGCACCGCCAGCGCCAGTCTGTACAGGTCACGGCTCATCGGCATTTTCCTTCACGGTTGTTGATCTGAAGGTAATTTTCTGTCATCGTCGGCTTCGATACAACCACTTTCGAGAGGCCACCCCCCATGCCGAGCAGAAGGACTCTCCTGAAGGGTCTCGCCCTCGCGGCCGCCGCCACGGCGGTGCCGCTGCCCGCCTTCGCCGACACCGACGCCGCGTACGTGCCCCCGCTGCACCAGATGCGCGGCATGTGGATCGCGTCCGTCGTCAACATCAACTGGCCGTCCAAGCAGGGGCTCACCGCCGACCAGCAGAAGGCCGAGTATCTCGCCTGGCTGGACCTCGCCGTGCAGCGCGGGCTCAACTCGGTGTTCGTGCAGATCCGTCCGACGGCCGACGCCTTCTGGCCGTCGCCGTTCGAGCCGTGGTCGGAGTACCTGACCGGCAAGCAGGGCCAGGACCCCGGCTACGACCCCCTGGGCTTCGCCGTCGAGGAGACGCACAAGCGCGGGCTGGCCTTCCACGCGTGGTTCAACCCCTACCGGGTGTCGATGCAGGCCGACCCGGCCAAGCTGCACCCCGACCACCCCGGGCGCAAGCACCCCGACTGGATCGTGCCGTTCGGCGGCAAGCTCTACTACAACCCCGGCATGCCGGAGGTCAGGAAGTTCTGCCAGGACGCCATGATGGACGCGGTCACCCGCTACGACATCGACGGCCTGCACTTCGACGACTACTTCTACCCGACGAACACCACGGCCTTCGACGACAGCGCCGCCTTCGCCCAGTACGGCGCCGGCTTCCCCGACCTCGCCGCCTGGCGGCGCAACAACGTCGACCTCATGGTCCAGGAGATGCAGCAGCGCGTGCTCCAGGCCAAGCCGGAGATCGCGTGGGGCATCAGCCCGTCGGGCATCTGGCGCAACAAGGGCACCGACCCGCTGGGCTCCGAGACCAACGGCGGCCAGTCCTACGACAACCTGCACGCCGACACCCGCGGCTGGGTCAAGAAGGGCTGGCTGGACTACATCGCGCCGCAGCTCTACTGGTACATCGGCCAGCCGCCGGCCGACTACTCCAAGCTCGTCCCGTGGTGGTCGGACGTGGCGAGCGGCACCCGTACGCTGCTGTGGATCGGGCAGGCCGCGTACAAGGCGGGCGACCCCGCGCAGGCCGCCGAGTGGCAGGCGCCGGGCGAGCTGTCCAGGCACCTCACGCTCAACCGCGAGCACCCGGAGATCAGCGGCGACATCTGGTACAACGCCAACGACGTCAAGGTCGACAGGATCGGCTCGATCTCGACCGCGGTCAAGGACCACTACCAGCGGCCCGCGCTCGCGCCCGTGCTGCCCAGGCTGGCGGACGGCGAGCCGCCGCGCCGCCCGGTGGTCGCGTACGCGCTGCGCCGCTCCGGCGGCGTCGAGGTGCGGGCCGTCGCCACCGGCAAGGACGAGCCGTTCCTGTTCGCGATCTTCCGCTTCGACAGGCACGCCGCCGACGGCGCCTTCGCCGACGCCCGCAACCTGGTCGCGGTCGTGCCGGGCGACCGCCAGATCCGGTGGACCGACCCCGACGGCAAGCGCGGCGACCACTACTACGCCGTGGCGGTGGACCGGGCCAACCGGACCAGCAAGCCCAGCAACGGTTTCCGGGTCCTCTAAGCGGAACCGGCCGCGCGCTTCGCGGGCGTGCTCCGCGTACGCGCGTCGCCGGCCCGCACCTGAGCGGCGACGAGCACGGCGGGCGACGGCACCGGATCTCGTGAGGATCCGGTGCGCGGCGCTCGCCGCTGCTTCGACCCACGCCGTGGCTCCGAACGCTGCCGGAACCCCTCGCCGTAGCCCCGGTCGCGACGATCTCGCCTACGAAGCCCTGCGGCCCGCCGGTGACGGCTGCTGCTCGGCCGGGGCTCCCGATGACCGCTGCGGGGGGACCACAGGGGTCGGGCGTACCAGGCCGAGCGCGACGACCTCGTTGGCGAGGCGGGTGCGCCGGTTGGTGCCCTCCGGGATCCTGAACTTCTGGTAGAGCCGCAGCAGGTGCTGCTTCACCGCGGCCTCCGTCACGACCAGGTCGTCGGCGATCTCTCGCGCGGTGGCGGGGGCGACGAACGCCTCGTCCGACAGCGCCGGCCGGCAGAGCGAGGTCAGCACGTCGACCTCGCGCCTGGTGAGCTCGGGCGCCGCGGCCCTGCGCAGCTCGACCTCGGGGGTGAAGTCCTCACGGGGGACTCCACCGATGCGACCCCGCGCCGCGCCGAACGAGACGACGTCGCCGTCGTCAAGGACCCTCCGGGCGATCGGCCTGCCGTTCACCCGCGTGCCGTTCCTGGACAGTCCCAGGTCGACGACGTACAGGTAGGGTCCTCGTCTGACGAACTCGGCATGGAGTCGAGACACGCTGGGATCGGTGAGCCGGATGTCGACACCCCGGCCTCTTCCGACCGTCGTGATCTCGGGGCGCAACGGGATCACCTCACCGGTGTCCTCGATGCGTATGAACGGCCCCTCCACGGCAGTTCCTCCCCAGGTAGCCCGCCGTAACTATTACTACAGCTCCGGCTTACCCAAACGAGGGGATGGGGAATCGCCTTTGCCGAAAGGAGAATCGTACGCGAAATTGGTCTTGACCTTCGCGGCCGGTTTTGCCTGCTCACGGGTAGACTTCGCAGGGAGATAAGCGGAGGAAGCAGTCATGGCGGACAAGTCCACGAAAGGTCTCGCCGATGTCGTAGCCGCGTCCACAGCGCTGAGCGACATTGACGGAAAGGCCGGTCGCCTCTTCTATCGCGGATACGACATCCACGACCTGGCCGGCCGTGCCACGTTCGAGGAGGTCGCGCACCTGCTCCAGCGCGGAAACCTGCCCGGCCGCGCCGAGCTCGCCGCCTACTCCGAGTCCCTGGCGGCGGGGCGCGAGCCCGGCCCGCTGGCCGCGGCCAACATCGCCGAGATCGCCGGGAAGCAGACGCCCATGGAGGCGCTGCGCTCGCTGGTCTCGCTGGCGGCCGCCGACGACCCGGACAAGGACTCGACCGCGCACGAGGCCAACCTGCGCAAGGCCGCCCGCCTGACCGCCCAGCAGCCCGTGCTGGTCGCGCGCTACCACGCCGCCCGCACCGGGGGCAGCGTCCCCGACGCCGACCCCGAGCTGAGCATCGCGGGCAACTTCCTGCTCCAGGTCACCGGCCGCCGCCCCGAGCCGCGCCAGGCCGAGATCTTCGACGAGTGCCTGGTGCTGCACGCCGACCACACCATGAACGCCTCCACGTTCGCCGCCCGGGTGTGCGCCGCGACGCTCTCGGACATGCACTCCGCCATCGTCGCCGCCATCGGCACCCTCAAGGGCCCGCTGCACGGCGGCGCGAACGAGCAGGTCATGAAGACGCTGGAGTCGATCCCCGCCGACGGCGTGGCGCAGGCCGTACGTGACAAGCTCGCCGTCGGCGAGAAGATCATGGGCTTCGGGCACCGCGTCTACAAGACCGAGGACCCGCGCGCCACGCACCTGCGCAGGATGTCCGCCGAGCTGGCCGAGGCCGCCGGCGACGACACGTACTACCGGATGTCCAAGGAGATGGAGGAGGTCGTCTTCGAGGCCAAGGGTCTCTATCCGAATGTCGACTTCTACGCCGCCTCGGTCTACCACTACCTTGGCATCCCGACCGACCTGTTCACCCCGGTCTTCTCGATCAGCCGCATGTCCGGCTGGACGGCACACGTCATCGAGCAGCACGCCGACAACCGCCTCATCCGCCCGGACAGCGAGTACATCGGTGAGACCGACCAGAAGTGGAAGCCGATAGACGAACGTTGAGCGCCAACGAACGTGAGAGCTGGGGGCCGTACCCGCTGATTCTGGCGGGTGCGGCCGTCGGGGTGTCCGTGACCTTCCTGGTGGACCCGCGCTGGGGCGGGTTCGCGCTCGGGGCCGTCATCATGGTCGCCGCCGCGCTGCGGTTCGCCGGCTACGCCGGTCAACTCGCGATCAGGAGCAAGAGGACCGACGTCACCACGCTGGCCGTCTTCGGCTTCGTGCTGGTCCTGACCTCGTTGCTGCTGGACGACGATCAGCTGAAGGCGATGATCCTGTCCCTTTTCGCCCGATGAGCTGGCCGTCCGATAGCCTCAACGCATCATTTCATCGAAGGGGAACCATTCGCATGCCCAAGATCAAGGTGGAGGGTCCGGTCGTCGAGCTTGACGGCGACGAGATGACCCGGATCATCTGGCAGTTCATCAAGGACCAGCTGATCCTTCCCTACCTCGACGTCGACCTGAAGTACTACGACCTCGGCATCGAACACCGAGACGCGACGGACGACCAGGTCACCATCGACGCCGCCAACGCCATCAAGAAGCACGGCGTCGGCGTGAAGTGCGCCACCATCACCCCGGACGAGGCGCGGGTCGAGGAGTTCGGTCTCAAGAAGATGTGGAAGTCCCCCAACGGGACCATCCGCAACATCCTCGGCGGCGTGATCTTCCGCGAGCCGATCATCATGTCGAACGTGCCGCGGCTGGTGCCGGGCTGGACCAAGCCGATCGTGGTCGGCCGTCACGCCTTCGGCGACCAGTACCGCGCGACGGACCTGAAGATCCCGGGCGAGGGCACGCTGACGCTGACGTACACGCCGAAGGACGGCTCCGAGCCGATCGAGCTCGACGTGTACGACTTCCCCGGCGCCGGCGTCGCGATGGCGATGTACAACCTGGACGAGTCGATCCGCGACTTCGCGCGCGCCTCGATGCGTTACGGCCTGGCGCGCAACTACCCGGTCTACCTCTCGACGAAGAACACCATCCTGAAGGCCTACGACGGCCGCTTCAAGGACATCTTCGCCGAGGTCTACGAGACCGAGTTCAAGACCGACTTCGAGAAGGCCGGCCTGACCTACGAGCACCGCCTCATCGACGACATGGTCGCCGCGGCGCTCAAGTGGGAGGGCGGCTACGTCTGGGCGGCCAAGAACTACGACGGCGACGTGCAGTCCGACACGGTCGCGCAGGGCTTCGGCTCGCTCGGCCTGATGACCTCGGTGCTGATGACCCCGGACGGCCGCACGGTCGAGGCCGAGGCCGCGCACGGCACGGTGACCCGCCACTACCGCCAGCACCAGCAGGGCAAGCCGACCTCCACCAACCCGATCGCCTCGATCTTCGCGTGGACGCGTGGCCTGGCCCACCGCGGCAAGCTGGACAACACCCCCGCCGTCACCGAGTTCGCGAACACGCTGGAGCAGGTCTGCGTCGAGACGGTCGAGGGCGGCCAGATGACCAAGGACCTGGCGCTGCTGGTCGGCGGCGACGCCGAGTGGCTGACCACCCAGGACTTCCTGGGCGCGCTGGACGAGAACCTGAAGAAGAAGATGGCCTGACGGCCACCCCGAGACGGAACGGCCTCCACCCCGCGGCGTGCCGCCGGGCGGAGGCCGTTTCGCATGATGTGAGCCGGTACGGGCGCCCCCCGCCGTCCGGCCTTGCCCAGTCTTGACGGTCACCCGGCGTGGCACAGTTGATCACCTGGGTAAGAGCCCCCTCGTAACAGTCGTGCGCGTCTCGGGGGGTTCGAATGCGACTGCGTTTTCTGGGCGGATTGGGGGTGCTCGCCGCCGCGACGATCCTGACGACGGGGTGCGACTCGCCACCCGCCGACACCGTCAAGATGGCGGACAGCAAGGCCGACGCGGCCGCCAAGGCCAAGGCGAGCAAGGCCGCCAAGATCCAGCGCGCCGCCGCGGTCAAGGCCAACGAGCTGGGCCAGATCCCGGTCCTGATGTTCCACCGCATCGTGGAGAAGCCGGCCACGACCGACGACCGCTCGCCCGCGCAGTTCCGCGCGGACCTGGAACGGCTGGTCAGGGAGGGGTACGTGCCGATCACGGCCGCCGAGATGGTGGCCGGCAAGATCGACATCCCGGCCGGCAAGCACCCGGTGGTCCTGACCTTCGACGACTCCTCGCCCTCGCAGCTCACGCTCAACGAGGTGGGCGTCCCGCAGAAGGACACGGCCGTGGCGATACTCAAGGAGGTGGCGGCCAAGCACCCGGGCTTCCGCCCGGTCGCCACCATGTACATCACCCGCGACATGTTCGGCAAGACCGTGCGCGAGGAGCAGGCCCAGACGCTGCAGTGGCTCAAGGACAACGGCTTCGACCTCGGCAACCACACCCGCGACCACATCAACCTGCGCGGCCGGTCGCAGAAGGAGGTCGAGGAGCAGATCGGCACGATCGGCAAGCAGATCACCTCGCTGTCGGGCGTCAAGCCCACGACGATCGCGCTGCCGTACGGCAACCAGCCGAAGAACAAGAACTGGGCGCTGCACGGCCCGGGCTACCACCACGACGGCGCGTTCCTGGCCGGGTACACGCCCTCGGCGGCGCCGTTCAGCAAGGCGTTCGAGCCGGCCGGCATCCCGCGGATCAAGGTCATGGAGAAGAAGGGCGACTGCTCCCAGTTCTGCTCGGAGGCGTGGCTGGACTGGCTCAACAAGAACCAGGACATGCGGTACGTCTCGGACGGCGATCCGCGGACGGTCGCGTATCCGAAGTTCAAGAACCCGTACCTGCGCAAGACGTTCGCGACCTGGGCCCTGCCGTACTGACGGGGCCGTATTGACGGGGCCGTACTGACGCTCATCCCCGGGTGGTGAACGAGATGCCCGCGCGCACCAGCCGGTCGATCAGCGCCTGGCCCATCGCCGAGGCGGTGGTGAGCTGGCCCGCCCGCTCCGGCAGGTCGTCGAAGGCCAGGCACAGGGCCGACTCGCCGAGCATCTTGGCCGTCTCGTCGTAACCGGGGTCGCCGCCCGCGACCTCGGTGATCACCCGCTCGCCGCCGCCCTCGCCCAGGAACGTGACCCGGAACCAGCTCTTCGCCCGCTGCTCGGGCGACGGGCCCTGGCCGGGCCGCAGGCGGGCGCGGAGCAGGTCGCGGGCCGGCGGGAGCGCCGCGGCCACCGCCAGCGCCCCCGCGCCCGCCGCCACCGCGAGGGCGCGGGGGAGCGTACGGACCGCGAAGTGCTGGCGGTAGGTGAAGTCGGGGCCGTAGCGGTCGAGCAGGCGGGCCGAGCGGCCCACGATCATCGGGTCGAGCGTGGGCATCGGCAGCGCCCAGCCGCCCACGTAACGCACGCCTCCCGCCCTGGAGCTGATCCTGCGGCCCTTCGGGCGGGGCTCGGCCGCGCGGCGCTGTGCGGCGGCCTCGGCCGCCTGGCGGGCCCGGCCCGCGACCGTGAGCACGGTCGACAGCGTGCCGCCTGACGGCCGGCCGTTCACCCGCAGGAAGCCGCTGACGGTGAGCGGGACGTTCTCGGGCAGCAGGCCGACGGTGTGGAGCACGCCGAGGTCCCACGGGATCGAGTCGAAGCCGCAGGCGTGCACGAGCTTCGCGCCGGTGCGCGCGGCCAGGTCGTGGTGGCGCAGGTAGGTCCGGTCGACGAACTCGGGCTCGCCGGTCAGGTCGAGGTAGTGGGTGCCGGCCTCGGCGCAGGCGGCCACCAGCGGCTCGCCGTGGACGATGTACGGGCCGACGGTGGTGGCGAGGACCCTGGTCCGGGCGGCCAGGTCGGCGAGCGCGGCCCGGTCGGTCGCGTCGGCGCGCAGGATCGGCACGTCGAGCCCGAGCCGTTCGAGCTTGGCGGGATCGCGGCCGGCCAGCGCCCAGCGCGTGCCGGGCGGAGCGGCGGCGGCGAGGTAGGCGGCGGTCAGCGCGCCGGTGAAGCCGCTCGCGCCGAAGAGCACGATGTCGTAGGGACGGTCCATGATCCTCAAGCCTCTCCGCCGAGTCGCGCCCGCGCAAGGGCCTGCGTTACTCGGCAAATTGCTGGTTTTCGTGACAAAGTGTGGCGAACCGTGACGTCACGAACGGTTAACGGATCCCTGTGAAGTAGCTGGGCGTCGTAAAGTTTGCCTCGTTGGGATCGAGTAAACGTGGGGACAGACGAATGCCGCAGATCGCGCCACTGGTGGCCGGTGATCCCCCTCACCTGGGATCATTCCGGCTGTCCGGACGCATCGGCGAAGGCGGTCAAGGCATCGTTTACCTCGGTGTCAATGACGAGGGCGAGCGCGCGGCCATCAAGTTGCTGCACGTGAAATTCTCCGGCGACACCATCGTGCGCTCCCGCTTCGCCCGGGAGCTCAAGGCGGCGCAGCGGGTGGCGTCGTTCTGCACGGCGCGGGTGATCGAGGCCGACCTCGACGGCGACACGCCGTACATCGCGAGCGAGTACATCGAGGGCCGCTCGCTCAGGGAGCTGATCGAGACCGACGGGCCGCTGAGCGGCACCCCGCTCGACCGGCTCGCGATCGGCACCGCCACCGCGCTCACCGCCATCCACCACGCCCAGATCGTCCACCGCGACTTCAAGCCCGACAACGTGCTGATCGCCGCCGACGGGCCGCGCGTGGTCGACTTCGGCATCGCCCGCATCATCGACTCCACCGGCACGATCACCAGCCGGGCCATCGGCACGCCCGCCTACATGGCCCCCGAGCAGATCGCCGGCGACGACGTCGGCCCCTACACCGACGTCTTCTCGTGGGGGGCGACGATCGCCTACGCCGCGACCGGTCAGGCGGCCTTCGAGGGCAAGTCCATCGCGACCGTGCTCAACCGGATCCTCAACCACGAGGTCGACGTCACCATGCTGCCGGAGCCGCTGCGCGGCGTGGTGGCGGGGGCGCTGGCCAAGGCGCCCGCTGAGCGGCCCTCCGCCGACCAGATCCTGCTGCGGCTGCTCGGGCAGTCCACCGGTGTGGGGGCCTCCACGGCCGTGCTCACGCGCGGGGTGCAGGTCGCGGGCGACGACACCACGCCGTTCAGCCGGGTCAACGCCAGGTCCGTCACCGATCTGCCGGCCCGCAGGGGCACGGGCTCCCTGGTGCAGACCGAGCACGGCCCGCCCGCCCAGGAACCGCACGGCACCACCGGCCACGGCCAGCCCGGCACCACCGGTCAGGGGCAGCACGGTGCCACCGGTCACGGCCATGCCGGTGCCGCTGGTCAGGGGCATGCCGGGACCACCGGTCAGGGGCACGCCGGCGTCGCCGGCGGGCGGACGCACGAGAGCCAGGCGGCGGCGTTGACCACTCCACCCGTGCCGCGCACCGGCGACGTCGCCGGCGGGCCGGGCGAGGCCGAGCAACCGGCCTACCCCGCGCCCACCCAGCCGTCGTCGGCGCCCGCGCGCCGGCGCTCCCGGTGGCGGCTGTGGGCGGCCTTCGCCGGCGTGCTCGTGCTGGTAGCCGGCGCCGCGATGGTCGCCGCGATGAACGGCTGGCCCCTGGCCTTCCGCGAACAGGGCGCCGAGCCGACGAAGGCCGGGGAGCCGTCGTACGCCTCCGTGGTGGACAAGGTGGCCACCACCGGCAAGATCGTCATCGGCGTCAAGGGCGACCTGCCGGGCGTCGGGCTGCAGAACGGCGAGGCGTTCGAGGGCTTCGACATCGACCTCGCCCGGCGCATCGCGACAGGACTCGGGGCCAGGGAGACGGAGTTCGTCCGGGTCAGCAGGGACGACCGGCCCGCCGGGCTGGCGCAGGGCAAGCTCGACCTGGTCGTGGCGACGTACGTGATCGACGGCCGCAGCCCGTTCGCCGGCCCCTACTACCTGGCGCACCGCGACGTGCTCGTCCGCGCGGGCGGCGGCGTCGACGAGCTCGACGACCTGGCGGGCAAGCGGGTCTGCGCCCCCAGCAGCCCGTCCGTCGGCGAGGTCCAGGACCGCGTGAAGGTCAAGCCGGTGCTCGCGAGCAACTACGCCGAGTGCATGGACTTCCTGCGCACCGGCAAGGTCGACGCCGTCCCCGGCGAGGACGTGATCCTGGCCGGCTTCGCCAACCGCGAGCCGCTGCGCTACAAGATCCTGGGCGCCAAGCTCAGCAACGAGCGCTACGGCGTCGGCATCCGCCCTGGCGACGCGGCCACCTGCAAGGCGGTCAACGGCATCATCGCCGACCTCTACCGCAGCGGCGCCATGAAGGGACTCATCGACCAGTATTTCGGCAAGGTCGACTTCAAACCCGAGCTACGGCAACCCGCGATGGAAACCTGCGGATGACGAGCGGGTAACATCCCCAACGTCCGACATTCTGCTGCGAGTTAGGGGAAAGGCCATGGCGTCGTCAGCCACTGCGCCCGTCAAGGTGACCGTCACCGGAGCCGCCGGCCAGATCGGCTACGCACTGCTGTTCCGCATCGCTTCGGGTCAGCTTCTCGGCGCCGACGTGCCGGTCAAGCTCAGCCTGCTGGAGATCCCGGCCGCCGTGAAGGCCGCCGAGGGCACCGCGATGGAGCTGGACGACTGCGCGTTCCCGTTGCTGTCCGGCATCGAGATCACCGACAGCCCCGACGTCGCGTTCGACGGCGCCAACGTCGCGCTGCTCGTCGGAGCCATGCCGCGCAAGGCCGGCATGGAGCGCGGCGACCTGCTCGGCGCGAACGGCGGCATCTTCGGCCCGCAGGGCAAGGCCATCAACGACCACGCCGCCGACGACATCCGCGTCCTGGTCGTGGGCAACCCGGCCAACACCAACGCGCTGATCGCGCAGCAGCACGCCCCCGACGTGCCGGCCGAGCGTTTCACCGCGATGACCCGGCTCGACCACAACCGCGCGCTCTCGCAGCTCGCGGCCAAGCTCCAGGTGTCGGTCACCGAGATCAAGAAGATGACGATCTGGGGCAACCACTCCGCCACCCAGTACCCCGACCTGTTCCACGCCGAGGTCGGCGGCAAGGTCGCGGCCGAGCAGGTCGACCACGAGTGGCTGAAGGACACCTTCATCCCGACCGTCGCCAAGCGCGGCGCGGCCATCATCGAGGCCCGCGGCGCCTCCTCGGCCGCCTCGGCCGCCAACGCCGCCATCGACCACGTCTACGACTGGGTCAACGGCACCGAGTGGACCTCCGCCGCGGTCGTCTCCGACGGCTCGTACGGCGTGCCCGAGGGCCTCATCTCGTCGTTCCCCGTCCGCGCCGTCGGCGGGCGTTTCGAGATCATCCAGGGCCTGGAGATCGACGCCTTCTCCCGCGAGCGGATCGACGCCAGCGTGCGCGAGCTGGAGGAGGAGCGCACCGCGGTCAAGGAGCTCGGCCTCATCTGAGCCGCGCCGCCCGTGCCGGACGCCCCTCGCCGACGATCGGCGGGGGGCGTCCGCGTTGCCCGGCGCGCCGGCCGTCCGCATCGCCCGGCTCGCTCGCCGTCCCGTGTTGCCCGGCTCACGGGCCGTCCGTGCCGTCGCTCTGCGCGGGACAGGTCGCCTGCGGGCCGGGATGGGTCGCCTCCGGGGTGGCGAACACCACCCCCGCGGCGGCGAGCAGGCTGCCTGCCACGATGAGAGCGCCAAAGATCGGTTTCGTGACCCTTGGTGAAATGCTCTTCACGTTTCGGTACTACAGCACATATCTCGCCGCCATATGGCTCATTTGCCGGAAAGCGCCTCCCAGGCGTCCGAGACGATGTCGTGCAGCGACGGCCGGGCGGCCTTCCACCCCAGCTCGCGCTGGATCTTCGCGGACGAGGCGACCAGCACGGCGGGGTCGCCGGGCCGCCGCTCGCCGAAGGCCGCCGGGATCTCGTGCCCGGTGACCTCGCGGCAGACCGAGATCACCTCACGCACGCTGAACCCGGAGCCGCTGCCCAGGTTGTAGATCTTGTGCTCGCCGGGCGTGAGCGCCTCCAGCGCCAGCAAATGCGCCCGCGCCAGGTCGGCGACGTGCACGTAGTCGCGCACGCAGGTGCCGTCCGCGGTCGGGTAGTCGGTGCCGAACACGCTGACCGAGTCGCGCTCGCCGGTGGCGACCTTCAGCACGTTCGGGATGAGGTGGGTCTCGACCACGTGCCGCTCGCGGAAGCGGCCGTAGGCGCCGGCCACGTTGAAGTAGCGCAGGCTCACGGCGGCCAGGCCGCGGATGCCGGCGAAGGCGCTCAGCGCCGTGTCCACGGCGAGCTTGGAGGCGCCGTAGGGGTTGGTCGGGCGCGTCGGGTCGCTCTCCTCGATGGGCGCGCGCTCCGGCTCGCCGTACGTCGCCGCCGTCGAGGAGAACACGATCCGGCCGACCCCCTTGTCCCGCATGGCCTCCAGCAGCGCGAGGGTGCCGCCCAGGTTGTTCGCCCAGTAGAGGCCGGGCTTCTCCACCGACTCGCCGACCAGCGACTTGGCCGCGAAGTGGAGCACCGCGTCCACACCGTCCAGCGCGTCACCGGGCTCGGCGATGTCGGCCCGCACGAACCTGGCGCCCTCCGGCACCGCGTCCTCATGCCCGGTCGACAGGTCGTCGAGCACGGTCACCTCGTGCCCCGCCTCGACGAGCTGGGCCGCGACGACGCTGCCGACGTACCCCGCCCCGCCGGTGACCAGCAATCTCATGTGGACTCCTGTTCAAATATGTTTGATTTTGTAAGGCTTGCCGTTCAGCATACGCGGGAAAGCACCCGTATACGCTGCCAACCACCATGTTTGACACCGTCGCGGCCAACGTCGCCCTGGTCCTGCTCTTCGTCCTGATCGGGGGCTTCTTCGCCGCCGCCGAGATCGCGATGGTCTCGCTGCGCGAAAGCCAGATCCGCAAGCTGTCCGAGCGCGGCCGCAGGGGCGAGCGCGTGGCCAAGCTCGCCCGCGACCCCAACCGGTTCCTCTCCGCCGTCCAGATCGGCGTCACCGTGGCCACCATGCTCTCGGCCGCGTTCGGCGCCGACCGGCTGGGCGCGCAGCTCACCCCCGTGCTGCAGGGCTGGGGCGTGCCCGAGGGCGTCGCCCCGGTGCTCGGGCTGGTGCTGGTCACGCTGGCCATCTCGTACGTCTCCCTCGTGCTCGGTGAGCTGGCGCCCAAACGTCTGGCGCTCCAGCGGGCCGAAGGGCTCTCGCTGTTCGTGGCCCCGTTCCTCGACTGGGTCGCCCGCCTGTCGCGGCCGATCATCTGGATGCTCTCCAAGTCCACCGACGGCGTGGTGCGCCTGCTCGGCGGCAACCCGGAGGCCGACCGCGAGGAGGTCACCACCGAGGAGCTGCGCGACATGGTGGTCGGTCACCACGACCTGACCCCCGACGAGCGCAAGCTCATCGGCGAGGTCTTCGCCGCCGGCAAGCGGCAGCTCAGGGAGGTGATGCTGCCGCGCACCGAGGTCGAGTTCATGGAGGCCGACACGCCGCTCGCCGAGGCCGCCGCGGTCGCCGCCCGGCTGCCGCACTCCCGCTTCCCCGTCTACCGCACCTCCTACGACGAGATCATCGGCTTCGTGCACGTACGCGACCTGCTCGACCCCGAGCTGTCCGGGCGCGACGAGCCGGTCAGCGCGCTCGTGCCGATCCGCCCCGCGAAGTTCGTGCCCGCCTCCAAGCGCCTGCTCAGCACCCTCAACGAGATGCGCGACGAGGGCCAGCACCTCGCCATCGTGGTCGACGAGTACGGCGGCACCGCCGGCATCATCACCCTGGAGGACCTGGTCGAGGAGCTGATCGGCGACATCAGGGACGAGTACGACATCGAGGAGGACGTGGTCGTCCTGCCCGCCGGCGAGATCGAGATCGACGGCCTGACCAACCTCAACGACTTCGCCGGCGAGACCGGCATCAGGCTGCCCGACGGCCCGTACGAGACGCTGGGCGGCTTCGTCATGGCCATGCTGGGCCACGTGGCGGCGCTCGGCGAGCGGGTCGAGGTGGCGGGCTTCGACCTGGAGGTCATCGAGCTGGACGGGCGGCGGATCGCCCGGGTGCGGGTGAAACGCCGACCGGCCGTTGAGTCGCCGCCCGACCAGGATTCCTGACACAATTGCCTGCTATGGCCAGACCTCGTGTTCTCTCCGGCATCCAGCCCACCGCGGACTCCTTCCACCTGGGCAACTACCTGGGTGCGGTCCGTCAGTGGGTCACCATGCAGGAGACCCACGACGCCTTCTACTGTGTGGTCGACCTGCACGCGATCACCGTGCCGACCGAGCCCGCAGCGCTGCGCCGGCGCAGCCGCGTGGCCGCCGCGCAGCTCTTCGCCGCGGGTCTCGACCCCGAGCAGGCCACCGTCTTCGTGCAGTCGCACGTGCGTGAGCACACCGAGCTCGCCTGGATCCTGATCTGCCTCACCGGCATGGGCGAGGCGGGCAGGATGACGCAGTTCAAGGACAAGTCCGCCAAGTTCGGCGAGAGCGCGGCCAGCGTGGGGCTGTTCACCTACCCCATCCTCCAGGCCGCCGACATCCTCATCTACCAGGCCGACAAGGTGCCGGTGGGCGCCGACCAGAAGCAGCACCTGGAGCTGACCCGCGACCTCGGCCAGCGCTTCAACCACCGCTTCGGCGACACCTTCACGCTGCCCGAGCCCTACATCCTCAAGGAGGTCGAGAAGATCACCGACCTCCAGGACCCGACGGCGAAGATGTCGAAGTCGTCCTCCAGCCCGGCGGGCATCCTCGACGTCCTGGAGCAGCCGGGGCCGCTGCGCAAGAAGGTCATGCGGGCGGTCACCGACACCGGCACCGAGGTCCTGTTCGACGAGGAGAACAAGCCGGGCATCTCCAACCTGCTGCGCATCCAGTCGGCGCTGACCGGCACGCCGATCCCCGACCTGGTCGCCCGCTACGCCGGGCAGGGCTACGGCACGTTCAAGAAGGAGGTCGCCGAGGCCGTCGTCGAGACGTTCACGCCGATCCGCGAGCGCGTCGAGAAGCTGCTGTCCAACGAGGCCGAGCTCGACCGCATGCTCGCGGTCGGCGCCGAGCGCGCGGGGGCGGTCGCCCGGCAGACCATGGAGCAGGTCCGCGACCGGGTCGGCTTCCTGCCCAAGCTCTGACCCCCGGCTCAGGGCCCGGACCCCGGCTCAGGGGCCGAGGCGGTGCCCAAGCTCCGACACCTGACTCAGGGGCCGGACCCCGGCTCAGGGGCCGAGGCGGCTCGCGAGGTCGGTGGCGGCCGCGAGGTCGTCGGCCAGGGCCTCGCGTTCCGTCTCCGTCAGCTCCAGCGCGGCGGTCTCGGCGAGCAGCGCCGCCGCCGCGTCCCGGTCGCCGGCGCGCAGCCGCAGCTCGGCCAGATAGACCAGGGCGGGCAGCCGCTGCGCGGGCGGCGCCGCCGCGTGCCTGGCGAGGCCCGTCTCCAGCAGCTTGACGCCCGCCGCCACGTCGCCGCGCGCGTCGGCCTGACGGGCGGCGGCCGCGATCACCCGCGCGAGCCGCCCCTCCGCCGGGTCCGGCTCGCCGGCGTCGTCGTCCTCCTTGCGGCGGCTGATCCGCACCCAGTTGCCGCCGGGGTCCACCACGACGAACCCGCCCGACGTGCCCTGCACGCGCCGCGGCCGGGTCATCCTCGGGATCCCGGACACCGGCACCTTGCCGAACGCCGCCCGCAGCCCCGCCGCGAACGCCGCGTGCAGCGCCCCCGTGTCCTGCACCACCACGACCACGCTGCCCATGGACTGCTCGGGATCGAACCCGGGCACGCCGAAGAAGTGCAGCTCGACGCCGCCCCGGCGGACGGCGGCGTACGGGTTGGGCCGCTCCTGGCGGTAGGTGACGTCGAAGCCGAGCGCGCGGTAGAAGGGCAGGACGTCGTCGAGCTGCCGGCAGGGCAGGAGGGGGATGACGGTCTCGCTCATGAAAACATCGTACGCTGTTCGGAGTTTAAGGAGGCCCCTGTCATGGAGTACGCGGGCCGGGGCGACCCCGCACGGACCATGGCCCTGCTCTGGGACGGGCTCCCTGCCCCCCGGCGCGGGCCCAGGCAGCGGCTGGAGCTGGCCGCCGTCGTGGACGCCGCCGTTGCCGCGGCCGACCGGGCCGGGCCGGCCGCGCTGTCCATGCGGGCGCTGGCACAGGAGCTCGGGATCGGCACGGCGTCGCTCTACACGTACGTGCCGGGCAAGGCCGAGCTGCTGGAGCTGATGGTCGACCGGGTGGTGGGCGGGCAGCCGCTGCCCGACGCCACCTCGGGCTGGCGGGCCGGGCTGCGCGGCGTCGCCGAGGCCGACCTGGCCGCCTACCGGGCCCACCCGTGGCTGCTGCAGGTGTCCACCTCGCGCACCGTCTTCGGCCCCCACGTCCTCGCCCGGTACGAGGCCACGCTGGCGCTGCTGCACGGGCGCGGGCTGGCCGCGGCGGACGTGGTGGGCTGTGTGGCGGCGGTGGACTCGTACACGCGGGGCGCCGCGGCGGCCGTGGTCGAGGCCGAGCAGGCGCCCGCGCAGACCGGCAGCAGCGACGACGAGTGGTGGGAGCGGCGGGCGCCGTTCCTGGAGGAGCGCATGAACGGGCGCTTCCCGCTGCTCGCCGCGCTGGAGGAGGCCGGGGCGTTCGGGGTGTCGGACACCGCGCTGCCGTACACGTTGCAGCGGGCCCTGGACCGCTTCGCCCTCGGCCTCGGCCTGGTGCTCGACGCGGTGGCCGGACGGATCGCGGCGGGCCCGGGGCGGGCGTCCTGACGTCAGCCTTCCCTGGCCTCCCGGTGCACGCGCAGGAGCGCGCGGAGGGCGGCCAGGCTCGGCCTGGTGAGCCGGAGGTCGCCGCGGGCGGCGGTCCAGCCGGCGTGGTGTCGTTCGAACGCCCAGCCGGGGAACTCCCGTGCGGCTTCCTCAAGCAGTCGTTCCATGACGAGGTCGGCACTCGGCGCTGTGGTCATGAACGCAGCGTGGCACCGAGACGCCGGTCCGTGACGAACTCGGGCGAAAGAACTCCGGGTTCGCCAGGACCGAACTACGAGTTCGGTTTCGATCAGTTCTGGATGCCGTGGCGCTCGGCGAGCCGGCGGACCTCGGGCGCCCACGACGGCCTGGCCCGCCGCGCCAGCGCCCGGACCATCTCCCTGAGCAGCAGCTTGTGGTCCAGCTCCTCGGGGGACTCGCGCTCGATCCGCAGCAGGTGCAGCAGGCTGGCGGCGTCGTCGCCGAGGTCCTCGCAGGCGCGGGCGACCTCGCCGAGATGGGTGGTGCGCCGCTCGATGGACGGGGTCGCGGTGAGGTCGATGTCGTCGGCGATGCGCAGCACGTCCTCGGGGCGGCCGGCGTCGTTCTCGACGCTGGCGAGGTGGATGGCGACGTTCGTGGGGCCGAAGAAGGCGAGGTCGTAGACGTCGGAGTGGTCGCGTACGCGCTCGGCGAGCCGGCTCGCGGTGCCGCGCAGGCGCTCGCGCGCCCGGTCGTCGTCACCCGAGCGCGACTCGCCGATGGCGGCCAGCAGGTGCAGCGCGCCGAGCGCCTTGAGATGCCGCTCGTCGCCGTCGGGCACGTGCGGTTCGAGCAGCTCGATGCCCTGCCTGGCGACGTCGTAGGCGATCTGGTGCATGTCGTCGGACAACATCGACTGCCCGAGGTTCCAGTACGCCCACGCGATCGTCAGCGGGTCCTCGGACTCCTCGGCGAGGCGCATGGCCCGGTCGGCCGCGAGGTGCGCGAGGTCCACCCGCTGCAGGTGCTTGAGCACGCCCCTGGCCAGCATGTACGCGTCCGTGGCGACGCTGCGGGCACGCGGCGTGCGCAGGGCGGCCAGGTTCTCGGCGTCGGTGACCAGGGACGGCAGCGCCGCCATGAGGATCGAGTAGCGCCTGGCCGAGCTGAACCAGGCGCCGCGCGCCGCCGCGACCCGTTCGGAGAGCTGCTCGGCGTCCGGCGGTTCGAGGTCGGGCGCGAGGGGCCGGCAGGTGAACATGGCCCGCTCGATGTCGCTGATCTGCGGCCTGCTGGGCTCGTGCGAGTCGCGGGGCGTCTCGCCGAGCAGCACCGCGGTCCGTACGCCGAGCACTTTGGCGATCTCGCGCAGGAGGGGGAGCGAGGGGGTGCGTTTGCCGTGCTCGATGAGTTCGATGTGTCTGGGGGTGCATCCGGACTGGGTGGCCAGCGCGGTGGTGCTCATGCCCCTTCGCTCGCGCTGAAGCCGGACCATCTGACCGGTCGTGATCTCGGTCATGGGACGTGGCGCCTCCTGGCTCTGTCGCAACTGCCCACAGGCTAGGGCTCCAGGACTCCGCCTGTGAGTGGTTTCGGCACAGCCGAAAAAGGTGAAGGGCGTTCGGTGTCTTCGCAGGTCAGAAAGGTGAAAGGGGTTCGTGTTCAGCGGCGCGCATGATGCTCGTGGACGCGGGTCAGCAGGTCCGAAAACTGCTCGCGTTCGGCGGGCGTGAGCGGGGCCAGCAACTCGTCCTGGAGGGCGGCGACGACCTCCTGGAGCCGGTCGAGGTGCTCCCGGCCCCGTGCGGTGAGCCGGATGACGTTGCGGCGGCGGTCGGCGGGGTCGGGGGAGCGCTCGACGTGACCGCGCTCGGCCAGCTCGTTGATGACCGCGACCAGGTCGCTGCGGTAGATGCCGGTGCGCCGGCTCAGCTCGGCCTGGCTGACGGGCCCGCCCTCGCGCAGCGCCACGAGCGCGGCGTAGTGCCACTTGCGGGCGTCCAGGCGGGCCAGGCCCTCGCTGACCATCCGGTCGGCCTGCATCGCGACCAGCGACAACGTGCGGCTGGGCAGGGCGCGCAGGGCCGCCGGGGTCGGCTGCCCCGCCATGGGGTCCTCGTCCGTCATGCGCAGAGCCTATTGCGTTAGTCGCCCTAACGACTTATCGTTAGGGCCACAAACGTTAGTCGAACGAACGGATCGACGCCATGATGATCGACGTGCTCGGCTCCTCCCTCCACTACGAGGACTCCGGCGAGGGCGTCCCCTTCGTCTTCCTGCACGGCAACCCCTCCTCCTCCCGCGCGTGGCGGGACGTGCTGCCCGGCGTGGCCGCGCCGGGACGCCGCCTGCTCGCCCCCGACCTCATCGGCATGGGCCGCTCGGGCAAGCCCGACCTGCCCTACCGCTTCGGCGACCACGCCCGCTACCTGGACGCCTGGTTCGACGCGCTCGGCCTGGAGGACGTGGTGCTCATCGGCCACGACTGGGGCGGCGCGCTCGCCTGCGACTGGGCGGCCAGGCATCCGGAACGGGTGCGGGGCGTGGCGCTCATGGAGGCGGTCGTCCGCGGGACGAGCCTGGACGAGCTGGGCGAGGGCCCGCGCCGCCGCGCCGAGACCATCCGCGGCCCCGAGGGCGAGAAGCTGGTGCTCGACGGCGACTTCCTCATCCGCTCCGCCTACACCGGCGGCGTGCTGACGCCCCTGAGCGAGGAGGACCTGCGGCCCTACCTGGAGCCCTACCCGACGCGCGAGAGCCGCCGGCCGCTGCTGGAGTGGGCGCGCTCGCTCCCGCTCGACGGGGAGCCCGCCGACGTGGCCGAGCGGGTGACCTTCTTCGGCAAGTGGCTGGGGGCCTCCGGCGAGGTGCCGAAGCTGCTGCTCACCTTCGACTCCTCGCCGACGCTGCTGATCACCCCGGCGGTGGCGCAGTGGTGCGCGGACAACGTGGCGGCGCTGGAGACCCTGCACGTCGGCCCGGCCGGGCACCACGCCACCGAGGACCGGCCGGTCGAGATCGCCGCCGCGATCGCCGCCTGGGCCGCCCGCCACGGCTTCTGACCAAGGGGCCGTGCCGGTAGGCTCGCCGGTCGGCGGGCGTGCGGCGCGCCGGGCTGGGCAGATGCTCCACCGTGATCCGGTGAGGCCTGGAGGCGTGGAATGGCGAGTCTGTGGCGGCGCGTCGAGGCGGTCCGGGCCTGGGGGCGCCGGACGGTCGACCACTGGCGGGTGCGCAGGCTCTCGCTCGACCACCTCATCCGCGGCGTGCAGCGCTACCAGGGCCAGAACGGCGACCGGCTGGCGGGCGCGGTCACCTACTTCGCGTTCCTGTCGTTCTTCCCGCTGGTGGCGCTCGCGTACGCGGTGCTCGGCTACATGGTGGCCACCAGCGAGACCACCAGGCAGGCACTCGAAGCCGCGATCACCGAGCGGCTGCCCGGCATCGCCGACCAGCTCAACCTCAAGGCCATCGCCGAGGCCAAGGCGACCGCCGGCGTCATCGGCCTGCTCGGCCTGCTCTACGCCGGGCTCGGCGCGCTGGACGCTCTGCGCGGGGCGCTCCGCGAGATCTACATGACCACCCAGCCGCCGCTCAACTTCTTCGTCGGCAAGCTGCGCGACCTGTCCTCGCTCCTGATGATCGGGATCGCCATGATCACGTCCGTGCTGGTCGGCGGGTTCGCCACCAGCGCGACCGACAAGGTCCTGCACCTCGTCTTCGGCAGCGAGTCGCCCCTGGCGACCTTCGGGCTGCGGCTGGCGGGCGTGGTGGCCGGGCTCGCCGCCGACTGGGTGCTGTTCGTCATCCTGCTCGGCTGGGTGGCCAAGCCGGTCCAGCCGTTCAAGGTGATCGCCAAGGGGGCGGTGATCGGCGCGATCGGGTTCGGCGTGCTCAAGCAGCTCGCCACCCTGCTGCTCGCCACGACGCTCGGCAACCCCGTCTACGGCACGTTCGCGGTGATCGTGGGCCTGCTCGTCTGGATCAACTTCTCGGCCCGGCTCGTCCTGCACGTGGCCGCCTGGACGGCCACGGCCGGCTACTGCCCGCCGCCCGCGCCCACGCCGGTGCCCTCGCCGATCGTGCGGCCGTCGGAGGAGGGCTCAGAGACGTGAGCCGGCGCGGCGCCGGCGGCGGATCCCGTACACCAGCCAGACGGTCCCGAACAGCAGCCCGCCGCCGATCACGGCCGCCCCGATCGCCTTGGTGCGGTCGGTCTGCTTCTGGGCGGCGGCGTCCAGCAGCGGCGGCTGCTGGGCAGGGGTCACCTGGGTGACCGGGCCGCCGGAGGCCCGCGCCGGCGGCGCGGCCGGCTGCTGGGCCGGCAGCGGGTCCACGAGCTGCCCGACCGGGGTCACCTTGCCCCGCACCGAGAAGCCCCAGTCCATGAGCTCGCCGACCTCCTCCCAGAAGTAGCCCTCGTGGCGCATGACGCTCACCACGATCGTGTGGCCGCCGCGGGTGGCCGCGCCGACGAAGCTGCCGAGGGCCTTGGAGGTCCAGCCGTTCTTGACGCCGATCATGCCCTGGTAGCGCCAGAGCAGCTTGTTGTGGTTGCTGATCTGGTACGTCTTGCCCTTCGGGGCCGGGAAGTTCGCCGTCTTGGTGCTGATGTAGCGGAGGAAGTCGGGATTGGCCAGGCCGGCGCGGGCGATGAGCGCCAGGTCGTAGGCCGAGCTGCTCTGGCCGGGCTTGTCGAGGCCGCTCGGCGTCTTGGCGACGGTGTCGTTCGCCTGCAGCCGCCTGGCCTCCTCGTTCATCTCCCGCATGGTCTTGGCCAGGCCGCCGTTGACCTCGGCGAGCGCCATGGCCGCGTCGTTGCCCGAGGTCATCATCAGGCCCCTGAACAGGTCCTCGACCCGGTAGGTGGCCTTCGGCGTGAGCCCGACCGCGCTGCCCTCCTGGTTGCAGGCGTTCTGGCTGGGCCGGATCCTGAGGTTCTTGTTCAGCTTCGGGATCAGGGTGAGCGCGGTCAGCGTCTTCAGGGTGCTGGCCGGCAGGTAGCGCCCGTGGGCGTCCTTGGCGGCGAGCACCTGGCCCGTGTCCACGTCCGCGATGACGTACGACGTAGCCTTGGTCTTGGGCGGCTTCTTGACGCCCTCGGGGGCGACCAGGCCACGGCTGCCCAGCGCCGGACCGCCCACCGGGGTGGCCGGGGCGGCGTACGCGGTCCCGCCGGTGAGCGAGGCCGACGTGACGAACGCCGTGATCAGTACGGTTTTGGTCCACATGGCGGGTCTCAGCGTAGCCCTGGATGAATGCCCATGTGGCGACACATCCCCCGAAGATCCACCTTCGATACTAGAGAGATGGTCATGTCACGAAAGATCGCCGCGTTCCTCGTCGCTCTGGGCGCGTTCATGATCTTTGAATGGATCAACCTCGGCTTCAACCTGGCCGACGGTCACCCCACCGCCTTCTACGTGGTCCACGGCATCCTGATCGCGGTCAACATCGTGCTCGGCCTGGTCCTGATGTTCCTCGGGGTCCGCGCGCTCAGAGTGCGCTGAGGAGGCGCCGGGTGAGCGCGTGCAGCTCGTCCGCCTCCTGTCTGGAGTCGCCGATCGAGGTGAAGCCCAGCTTGCCGTGCTCGGGGATCGCGCCGAGCAGGTGGAAGACGTTGCCGGTGCGGCGTTCGTGGTCGAAGCCGAGACCGAGGCGCTCGGCCGTCCGCATGACCTCGCGGGGCGTGCGGCCGCGCAGGCAGCCGGCGGCGTAGTTGTCGGTCGCGGTGTAGAACTTCGGCTGGCCGCCGGCCATGAGCAGGCCGGTGCCGGGGTCGTAGACGGCGCCGGTGGTCAGCGTGACGGCGCCGTACGGGTGCGTGGTGCCGCCGATGCGCAGGTTGATCTCGCACAGCAGCGCCGCGTAGCCGGCGTCGGCCTTGAGCGCGAAGAAGTCCATGCCGAACACGCCCACCACGCCGCGCTCGGCGAGGACCCGCGCGATGCGCCCGGCGGACGCGTCCACCTCGGCGCGGTACTCGGGGGCGGCGGGGAACGTGCAGCCCTGGTAGACCTGGCCGCTGTCGCCGCCGAGCACCTGGTCGTGCGTGGCCAGCACGCGGGCGTGGCCGCCCGGCGAGATGGCCGCGAGGGCGCTCGGGTAGTAGAGCGGCCGGTGCTCGATGTACTCCTCCACCACCGCGCCCCGGTCCCTGATCTTGGCGGAGAACGCCTCCCAGGTCTCGTCGCCGGCCGAGAAGTCGATCCGCGACCGGTCGGACTTGGTGACGATGGCGTTGCCCAGCCCCGAGTAGGCGTCGTTGAGCTTGATGATCACCCGCTCGCCCGGCAGGGCCTCGACGGCCTCCTCGATCTCCAGCGGCGTCCGCAGGTCGCCGAAGCCGCGCGCCATGGGCACGCCGGCCTCGTGGCCGATCTCGCGGGCGCCGCTCTTGGAGCCGTAGTAGGCGTACGAGGTGGCCGGTCCGTAGATGGGGACGTTGAGTGACGAGGCGAGCTCCTCCTCCAGCTCGCTCAGCACGAACGGCACCAGCCAGGCGTCGCCGTCGATCTCCGCCCGCAGCTGCTCCAGCACGTCGGGACGGCCGAGCAGGGTCCTGGTCAGCGGCTGGGACCAGGGGTCGTCGAGCGTGATCAGCGTGAGGCGCTTGGCGGCGTCGTCAGGATCGGGCAGGAACGAGAAGTAGTAGTCGATGATGCCGGGATCGATGGGCGCGGAGGAGAGGTAGACCACCTTTACCCCGGGTTCCCGGAGCGTCAGCAGGAGGAAGAGCAAACGCTCCTCGTAGGACCTGGCCGCCTTGATGCGGCGGAGCTCGTCCTGGGGAAGGGAGAGCGAGGGTACGACCACCAGGGTCCCCTCACTCGGCTCGAAGATGCTCAACCCAGCATACTTCTCCCCGAACGGGATAGTAGTGATCATATTGCGAGTGAAACACCGATTCACCCCAAAAACAGCCAGCCGCGAAGTGTGATGACCATGACAGAAGGTGACAGGATTCGGAATCACGCACCACGTTTGGAAGTAGCGACGACGGGTCACCATCTACTGATCCCTTGTGACTATTTCCGGACCAGGCGGAACATCACGTAAGGTGACAAGCAGGGGTTACGGACCTGCAGTCGGCTAACTTTTGGTGTATCTGTCGGCGCGGAGCCGCGGACGAGCGATAGAGTCGAGACCATCGCCACCGGGCTCACGGCCGACCGCTGTGCTCCCTGGCTGCACAGCGGCAGCGCGACCGACGCACGCAAGCCCATGCCGACGATCTCACGCACCCGAACCAGCGGGTGTTTTTTGATTCGCCGAGTCGGCCGCTCGACCGGGGGGCGGCCCCACGGCGGGATGACGAGTACGACAGCGCACTAGCCGCGCCGGCTTCAGTTGATTCCAGGGCGCGCGGCATTGGGACGGAGTGGTGACATATGCGGGGACGTGAGCTGCGAGGCGAACTCGACGCGTTCCTGGCCGAGAGTGAGCAGGATCTCGTGGCGTTCCGCCGCGACCTCCACATGCACCCCGAGCTGGCCTTCGCCGAATATCGCACGACACAGCGCATCGTCGAGCGGCTCACCGCCGCCGGGCTGAGCCCGCGGGTGCTGCCCAAGGGCACCGGCCTGATCTGCGACGTCGGCAGCGGCGACGGCCCCACGATCGCCCTGCGCGCCGACATCGACGCGCTGCCGCTGCAGGACGAGAAGGACGTGCCCTACCGCTCCACCGTGCCGGGGGTCTGCCACGCCTGCGGCCACGACGTGCACACGACCGTGCTGCTCGGCACCTCGCTCTTCCTCGCCCAGCAGGCCGCGGCGGGCCTCCTGCCCGGCCGGGTCCGGCTGATCTTCCAGCCGGCCGAGGAGGCCCCCGGCGGCGCCCTTGAGGTCATGGCGCACGGCGGCATCAGCGGCGTGGACCGCATCTTCGGCCTGCACTGCGACCCGCGGGTGGACGTCGGCCAGCTCGGCCTGCGCGTGGGCCCGATCACCTCCGCCTGTGACCGCCTGACCGTCCGGGTCTCCGGCCCCGGCGGGCACACCGCCCGCCCCCACCTGACCGCCGACCTCGTCTTCGCGCTGGCCAAGATCCTCACCGAGCTGCCCGCCGCGCTGTCGCGCCGGGTCGACCCGCGCTCCTCGCTCAGCCTCGTCTGGGGCCGCGTCGAGGCCGGCTCGGCCGCCAACGCGATCCCCGACGACGGCGTGGCCGAGGGCACCGTGCGCTGCCTCGACGAGGAGGCCTGGCACGCCGCCCCCGACCTGATCAAGTCGCTGCTGGAGTCGGTCGCGAGCGCCTACGGCATCGAGGCCACCATGGACTACACCCGCGGCGTGCCGCCGGTCGTCAACGACGAGGTCAGCGTCGAGATGCTGGGCGAGGCCGCCGAGCGCGTGCTGGGCGCGGGCGCGGTCGTCCCGACCCAGCAGTCGCTCGGCGGCGAGGACTTCGCCTGGTATCTCGAGTCGGTCCCCGGCGCGTTCGCCCGCCTCGGCACCCGCTCGCCCGACGGCGTCACCTACGACATCCACCAGGGCACGTTCGACGTGGACGAGCAGGCGATCGCCATGGGCGTGCGCGTCATGGCCGCCACCGCGTTCACCGCCCTGTGGGAGGTCGGGCCGCTCGACTCGACGGTCACCAGCGCGCTGGCGTGACCACCGGCAGTTTCAGCGCCGACCGGCCGGGCGCGACCGTGAACGTCGTGCCCGGCGGGTAGCGCAGGGTGTAGTCGTAGTCGGTGGAGATGATCACCAGGCCCAGCCGGTGGCCCTTCTTGAACACATGATCCGTGGGCTGGAAGTCCCAGGTGAAGTCGTACTCCTTGCCCGCACGCAGCGGTTGCGTGCGGTCCGCGCGGACGCGGTTGCGCACGTCCAGCCAGCCCCGGGTGACGATCTTGTACGGGGTCGTGGCCGTGCCGAGCGTCCGCAGCGCGGTGCAGCCGGTGTCGCCCGGCACGCCCTGCCCGTAACAGAGCGTCTCGCCCGTCGGCACCAGCGTGCCGTTGGCCCGGACGTCGGAGCCGTAATCGACGAGCAGCGCCGTCAGGTACGGCGATGAGCCGTCCTTCACCGAGGCCCGCACCGACACCGTCGGCGTCCCGGAGATCCGCACGTCGGCCGGCAGCTCACCGGTCGTGTACGCGAGCCGGTTCGGATCCGCGCCGGTGGCCTCGACGAGCTGCTCGGCCGTCCTCGTCTTCTGGTCGGTGAACGTCTCGCGCGGCGACAGCGGCCGCGGCAGCAGGCCCAGGTGCCCGCCGGAGCCCAGGTGGAGCGGGACGGCCGCGGCGCCGGGCAGCGGCCACGAGGCGTGCCGCCCCCACTGGCCGGGGCCGATCTCGACGTCGGCCTGAGGCTCGCGCATGATGCCCGAGTCGATGCCGTGCAGCCAGTAGTCGAACCAGCCGTGGAGCTGGCGCAGCCACTCGGCGGTGCGCAGCGAGAACGGGTTCATGTGCGTGCCCTGGTGCAGCCAGATCTTGCGCGGCACGTGCCGCTTGGCCAGGGCGTACCACCACTGGGCGAACTGCTTGGTCTTGACGTTCCAGTCGTTCAGCCCGTGCACGACGAAGACGCTGGCCTTGACCTTGTTCACGTCGTCGAGGTAGTTGCGGGCGTCCCAGAGCGGGCTGTAGTCGCCGGTGATCCGGTCCTGGCCCGTGGTGATGGAGTCGATCAGCGCGCCGCACGCCTCCTGGCCGTTCTGCCTGGTCAGGACGTATTTGGCGAGCACGTCCAGGTCCTCGCCCTGGAAGCCGCCGGGGGCCACGACGCCGCCGTTGGCGCGGTAGTAGTCGTACCAGCTGGAGATCGCGGCGATCGGGACGATCGTCTTCAGCCCCTCGACGCCGGTCGCGGCGACGGCGTTGGGCAGGGTGCCGTTGTAGGAGACGCCGATCATGCCGACCTTGCCGGTGGACCAGGTGGCCGCGACCGGGTTGCCGTCGGCGTCGAAGCCGCGGGCGCGTCCGTTGAGCCAGTCGATCGCGGCCTTCGGCCCTGCGGTCTCGTTGCGGTCGCCGGAGGTCGGGCAGCCGGTGGCCCGGCCGCTGCCGAGGTTCTCCACCAGGGCGATGGCGTAGCCGCGGGGCAGGAAGTAGTTGTCGTAGTAGCCGGCGAAGGGCTCGGCGGCGAGCTTGCTCGACAGCGACCTGAGCGTGGGGAGCGGGTTGCCGTTCTCGTCCACGTCCACGGTGTGGTTGGCGACGTCGTTGCCGCCCGCGTAGTACGGGCTGGCCTCCATGATGACCGGGACCTTGAGCCCGGCGTCGGTCTCCTTGGGACGCAGGATGTCCACGGCGACCCGGTCGGGGGCGCCGTCGTTGTCGCTGTCGGTGCCGGCGACCTCGACGTACACGGTCTGCTTGACGGCGTCGGCCCGGGAGAAGACCGGCTGGGTCGCGTTGTTCTCGACCTTGATCGTGGGGGTGTCTGCTGCTGCGGCGGGGGTGGTGCCGGTCAGAGCCGCGACGAGGAGCGCGGCGAGCGGCACGGCCAGTGCCTTACGGGAGGGCATGCTTGGAATCTCCGCCAAGATCGGCCGTCAAGCAAGAGGTGATTCCCACCCCAAAGTTGGGCAAAACATCACAGCCCCGCTAGCGTGTTCGCTGGCGCGGACCTCAGGTCACGGTCGCGCTTGATGTCGATAACGGAGCGGTTGCGACCCTGTGCGCCGGTTTGGTCTGCCCTGGTCAAGCAACTATCTTCCGTGCAGGTGCCGTACGTTTATTCGCGCCTGCGATGAACCCGACGGCGGGGAAATGGAAGGGAGTCGCCTTGCTCGGCAAGCGATTCAACAGGATGGCGCTCGGCTCCGTGGCCGGCGTCATGCTCATGGCAGCGGCCGCCTGCGGCGGCGACAGCGGGGGAACCACGGCCAGCGAGGCGCCGAGCAGCGCCGGCGCCTCCAGCGAGGCGGCGAAGGGCGCGCTCAAGGTCGGCCTGGCCTTCGACATTGGCGGGCGCGGTGACAAGTCCTTCAACGACGCGGCGTACGCGGGCCTGGAGAAGGCCAAGACGGAGCTCGGCGCCGAGATCAAGGAGCTGAGCCCCGCGGCCGACGGCTCCAACCGCGGCGACCTGCTGCGTCAGCTCGCCGACGCGGGCTACAACCCGATCATCGGCGTGGGCTTCGCCTACGGCGATGACATCAAGAAGACGGCCGAGGAATACCCGGACATCCAGTTCGCGGTCGTCGACTCCGCCTCCAACGGGCCCAACGTGACCGGCCTGCTGTTCGCCGAGGAGCAGGGCTCCTACCTGGCGGGCGTCGCGGCCGCGCTCAAGTCGAAGGAAGGCCACGTCGGCTTCGTCGGCGGCGTCGAGAACGACCTGATCAAGAAGTTCCAGGCAGGCTTCGAGGCGGGTGTGAAGTCGGTCAAGGCGGACGCCAAGATCGATGTCACGTACATCAGCCCCGACGGCGACTTCTCCGGCTTCAAGGCCCCCGACAAGGGCAAGATCGCGGCCGAGAAGATGTACCAGGACGGCGCGGACATCGTCTACCACGCCTCCGGCGACTCCGGCCTCGGCGTGTTCCAGGCGGCGGCCGCGGCCAAGAAGAAGGCCATCGGCGTCGACTCCGACCAGCGCCAGACGGTCAAGGAGACCGACCTCCAGAGCGTCATCATGACCTCGATGCTGAAGCGCGTCGACGTCGGCGTCTTCGAGTTCATCAAGGCCATCCAGGGCGGCGCCAAGGGCGGCACCGACACCGTCTACGACCTGAAGGTCGACGGCGTGGGCCTCTCCACCACCGGTGGCGAGATCGACGACATCAAGGACAAGCTCGACGCTGCCAAGAAGGACATCGTCGACGGCAAGATCACGGTTCCGGCCAAGCCGTAACCCTGGGCAGGACCGACATCGAGGGCCCGGAGTCAGCTTCGGGCCCTCTCGTCTACCTCCGCCCTGCTCCTAGGAGAGGCGAAATGAGTGCTGACACCCTGGCCACGGCGCGACCCGCCGTAGAGCTGGAGGGCATCACCAAGCGTTTCCCCGGTGTCGTCGCCAACCATGACATCCGCATCACCGTCGCACCCGGGACGGTGCACGCCATCGTGGGCGAGAACGGCGCGGGCAAGTCCACCCTGATGAAGATCCTCTACGGCATGCAGAAGCCGGACGAGGGCACCATCAAGGTGAACGGCGAGGAAGTGAGCTTCCGCTCGCCGAGCGACGCCATCGCCGTCGGCATCGGCATGGTGCACCAGCACTTCATGCTGGCCGACAACCTCACCGTGCTGGAGAACATCGTTCTCGGCGCCGAACCCACCCGGGCCGGGCTGCTCGACACGGGCAGGGCCCGCGCCCGCATCGCGGAGCTGGCCGAGACGCACGGCCTGCGCGTCGACCCCGACCGGCTCGTGGAGGACCTCGGCGTCGGCGACCGCCAGCGGGTCGAGATCCTCAAGGTGCTCTACCGGGGCGCCCGCATCCTCATCCTCGACGAGCCGACGGCCGTCCTGGTGCCCCAGGAGGTCGAGGAGCTCTTCCAGAACCTGCGCGAGCTCAAGGCCGAGGGCCTGACCGTCATCTTCATCTCCCACAAGCTCGACGAGGTGCTCGGCATCGCCGACGCGATCACCGTGATCAGGCGCGGCACCACCGTCGCCGCCATGCCCCGCGCCGAGGTGACCAGCGCCCGCCAGCTCGCCGAGCTGATGGTCGGCAGCGAGCTGCCCACCCCCGAGACCCGCGAGTCCACCGTGACCGACCGGACGGCGTTCCGGGTCGCGCACCTCACGGTGGAGGCCGACGGCCACCACCCCGCGCCCAAGAGCGTCCCGGCGAAGGAGTACGTCGCCACGCTGCGCGCCGACGGCACGCGGCTGCTGCTGGACGACGTGTCGTTCGACATCCACGAGGGCGAGATCCTCGGCATCGCCGGCGTCGAGGGCAACGGCCAGTCCGAGCTGATCGAAGCCATCATGGGCATCCGCGCCGCGCACGGCACGATCACGCTCGGCGAGCACGACGTCAGCTCCTGGCCGACGCTGCGCCGCCGCGAGGCCGGCATCGGCTACATCCCCGAGGACCGCCATCGCCAGGGACTGCTCCTGGAGGCCTCGCTCTGGGAGAACCGGGTGCTCGGCCACCAGACCAGGAAGCCCGCAAGGAAGGGCATCTGGATCGACCGGCGCGCCGCCAGGAACGACACCGAGCGCATCGTCAAGGACTACGACGTCCGCACCCCGGGCGTCGAGACCCTGGCGCTCGCGCTGTCCGGCGGCAACCAGCAGAAGCTCATCGTCGGCCGCGAGATGAGCGGCGAGCCCAAGTTCCTCATCGCCGCGCACCCCACGCGCGGTGTGGACGTCGGCGCGCAGGCCGCCATCTGGGACCACCTCCGCAACGCCCGCGCCGCCGGCCTCGCCGTGCTGCTGATCTCCGCCGACCTCGACGAGCTGATCGGCCTGTCCGACACCATCCGGGTCATCTACCGCGGGCGCCTCGTGGCCACGCTCGACCCGTCCGACATCACGCCCGAGCGGCTGGGCGGCTACATGACCGGCGCCATCGCCGGCACTGAGGAGACGTGATGCCCGCGGGGCTCAACCGGGCGCTGCTCACCGTGACCGGCGTCGTCATCGCGATCGTGCTGGCCATCGCGATCTCCAGCGTGGCGATCCTCGCGGCGGGCGCCAGCCCGCTGGACGCCTTCGCCGCCTTCTTCGACTTCGGCGACGTCGGGCGGGCCCAGTCGAACGGCATCGCGACCTTCATCAACCGGGCGGTGCCGCTGTTCATCGCCGGGCTGGCCGTGGCCGTCGGCTTCCGCATGAACCTCTTCAACATCGGCGTGGAGGGCCAGTACCGGCTCGCCGCGATCGTCGCGGCCTACGTGGGCTCCACGTTCACCGCGCCCGCGCCGATCCAGATCGCGGTGATCATCATCGTGGCGGCGGCCACCGGCGGCCTCTACGCGCTCATCCCGGCGGTCATGAAGGTGACCAGGGGCGTGAACGAGGTCATCGCCACGATCATGCTCAACTACATCGCCATCAACCTGACGTCGTACCTGGTGCGCGGGCCGTTCGCGGGCGAGCGCGCGGCGGGGCAGCTCACCACGACCACTCCGGAGCTGCCGGAGTCGGCCATGTTCCCGAACCTCAACGTCCTCTTCGACTGGTTCGGGCTGGTCGCGCCCACCCGTGGCGGCGGTCTCCAGGGCTTCCTGCTGGTGGCGATCGTGCTCGGCGTGATCGTCTGGATCGTGCTGGAGCGCACCCGCTTCGGCTTCGACGTCAAGGCCAGCGGGCTCAACGGCCCGGCGGCGCTCGCCTCCGGCGTCAACCCCAAGAAGATGATCATCGCGGCGATGGTCATGTCCGGCGGCATCGCCGGGCTCATCGGCCTGCCCGAGATCCTCGGGGACAAGGGCGCGTTCAACTCCAACTTCACCGCGGGCCTCGGCTTCCTCGGCATCGCCGTGGCGCTGCTCGGCCGCAACAAGCCGGTCGGCATCGCGTTCGCCGCGCTGCTGTTCGCCTTCCTCGACCGGGCGCAGGGCTCGCTGCAGTTCGCCGGGGTGCCGGCGTCGGTGGTCACCATCATCCAGGCGGTGACCGTGCTGCTGGTCGTGATCGCCAACGAGGTCACGAAGCGGCTGGCGCTGCGCATGGAGGAGCGCCGGGCGGCGCAGCAGCTCGGCAGGGACAAGGATCCGGTTGAGGTGACCGCATGACCAGGGTACGCAAATACCACCTGACGCTCATCGGCGTCGCCGCGCTCCTGGTGGTGGTGTCGCTGGTGCGGGTCATCACCGGTTACGAGGACATCACCTCGTCCGGCATGTTCTCCGCGGCCCTGCTGCTGGCCGTGCCCATCGGCCTCGCCGGGCTCGGCGGCCTCTGGGCCGAACGGGCCGGCGTGGTGAACATCGGTCTCGAAGGCATGATGGTGCTGGGCACCTGGTTCGCCGGCTGGGCGGGCTATCAGTGGGGCCCGTGGGCCGCGCTCGTGGCCGGTCTGCTGGCCGGCGCGATCGGCGGGCTCATCCACGCCGTCGCCACCATCTCCTTCGGCGTCGACCACATCATCAGCGGCGTCGCCATCAACCTGCTCGGCCCCGGCGTCACCCGCTTCCTGTCCGAAGTGCTCTACAAGGAGGGCACTCCGGCCTCGGTCGCCGGCGCGGGCATCACCACCTCGCCGCCGATGAGCTCGCCGCCGCCCACGCCGAGCCTGCCGCTGCTGTCGGACGGGCCCGACCTGCTCGGCAAGCTGGAGAGCACGCACTGGTTCCTGCTGTCCGACCTCGCCGGCCTGCTGCGCGGTCTGACGCACGAGGTCAACCTGCTGGTCGTGCTGGCGGTGCTGCTGCTGCCGCTGACGTACTTCGTGCTCTGGCACACCGCCTTCGGCCTGCGGCTGCGCTCGGCGGGGGAGAACCCGTGGGCGGCCGAGTCGCTGGGCGTCAACGTCTACCGGATCAAGTACGTCGCGGTCGTCATCTCCGGCGCGTTCGCCGGACTCGGCGGCGTGTTCCTGGTCTTCTTCGCCAACAAGTACGTCGAGGGCCAGACGCAGGGGCGCGGCTTCATCGGCCTGGCCACCATGATCTTCGGCAACTGGCGTCCCGGCGGCCTCGCGGCCGGCGCGGCGCTGTTCGGCTACGCCGACGGCCTGCAGCTGCGCAGCAAGGAGGCCGTGGTCTCCTTCTTCCTGTTCGGGGCGGTGCTGCTGCTCGCCTACCTGGTGATCCAGATCCGCCGCCTGACCGCGCCGGACCGGCCCGCCGACCTGGCCGCCGGCGCCTCCCGGCAGTATGTACGGATGGCGTTCGCCGCCCTCGGTATGATCGTGCTGTTCTGGCTCTGGCTGACCGTCGAGCGGCTTCCGAACGAGTTCGTCTACATCACACCACACGTGCTCACGCTGCTCGTGCTGCTGGTGGCTTCGCAACGGCTGCGGATGCCCAAGGCCGACGGCGTGCGTTACCGCCGGGGGGAACAGCATTGAGCGAGCACATCCAATGGGAGCCGCTGCGTGAGGCCGCGGCCGAGGCCATGCGGTACGCGTACGCGCCCTACTCGAAGTTCCCGGTGGGGGCGGCCGCCCTCGTCGACGACGGACGGGTCGTCACCGGGTGCAACGTCGAGAACGCCTCCTACGGCGTCGGCCTGTGCGCCGAGTGCGGGCTCGTGTCGGAGCTGCAGCGCACCGGCGGCGGCCGGCTCGTGGCCTTCACCTGCGTGGACGGCCACGGCGAGCTGCTGATGCCGTGCGGGCGCTGCCGTCAGCTCCTCTACGAGTTCGGCGGCGACGACCTGCTGGTCGAGACCGTCGACGGTCCCAAGACGATGACGGAGATCCTGCCGTACGCGTTCGGGCCGCAGGACCTCAGCCGGAGCTCCTGATGGACGCCATCGAGGTCATCCGCGCCAAGCGCGACCGCGGCGAGCTGACCACGGCCCAGATCGACTGGGTGATCGCCGCCTACACGCGCGGTGACGTGGCCGACGAGCAGATGTCCGCGCTGGCCATGGCCGTCCTGCTCAACGGCATGAACCGGCGCGAGATCGCCGACTGGACGCAGGCCATGATCCGCTCGGGCGAGCGGATGGACTGGTCGGCGCTGGACCGGCCGACCGCCGACAAGCACTCGACCGGCGGCGTCGGTGACAAGATCACGCTGCCGCTGGCGCCGCTCGTGGCGGCCTGCGGGGCGTACGTGCCGCAGCTGTCCGGGCGCGGCCTCGGTCACACCGGCGGCACGCTCGACAAGCTGGAGGCCATCCCCGGCTGGCGGGCCTCGCTCTCGAATGACGAGATGCTGGACGTGCTGCGCACGGCGGGCGCCGTCGTGTGCGCGGCCGGCTCGGGCCTGGCCCCCGCCGACAAGAAGCTGTACGCGCTCCGCGACGTCACCGGCACCGTCGAGTCCATCCCGCTCATCGCCTCGTCGATCATGTCGAAGAAGATCGCCGAGGGCACGGGCTCGCTGGTCCTCGACGTCAAGGTGGGCTCCGGGGCGTTCATGAAGGACGTCACGACCGCCCGCGAGCTGGCCGAGACCATGGTCGCGCTCGGCACCGACGCGGGGGTCCGCACGGTCGCCCTGCTGACCGCCATGGACCGGCCGCTCGGGCGGGCCGTGGGCAACGCGCTGGAGGTCGAGGAGTCCGTCGAGGTCCTGGCCGGCGGCGGGCCCGAGGACGTGGTGGAGCTGACCGTGCGGCTGGCGCGGGAGATGCTGGAGGCCGCCGGGGTGTCCGGGGCCAAGGACCCGGCGAAGGCGCTCCAGGACGGCTCGGCCATGGACGCCTGGCGGCGGATGATCACCGCCCAGGGCGGCGACCCGGACGCCGCGCTGCCGCGCGCCGCCGAGACCCTGACCGTGGAGGCGCCCGGCTCCGGGGTGCTGAGCCGGCTGGACGCGTACGCGGTGGGCCTGGCCGCCTGGCGGCTCGGCGCCGGACGGGCCCGCAAGGAGGACCCGGTGTCGTTCGGCGCGGGCGTCACCCTGCACGCCAAGCCCGGCGACCCGGTGCGGGCCGGTCAGCCGCTGCTGACCCTGCACGCCGACGAGGCGTCCCGCTTCGAGCGCGCCCTTGAGGCGCTGGACGGCGGCTACGCGGTGAGCGCCGCCGCCGCGGACCACCTGCCCCTGGTCATCGACCGGGTCACCGCCGCGTAGCCCGTCCCCGGCCTCCCGGTCAGCGGGCCAGGCCGGGGAGGACGGGCACCTCGGCGAAGATCTCCCGGAGGACGGCGCGCTGCGTCGGCAGCGCCTCGGCGTGGCGCGTGCGTCCTTCCTGCGTGATGCACACGAAGACGCCGCGCCGGTCGGAGCTGCAGGCGTCGCGCGAGACCAGCGCGGCCTTCTCCAGCCGCGCGACCACCCGCGAGAGCGCGCTCTGGCTCAGGTGCACCTCGTCGCAGAGCTCCTGCAGCCGGAGCTTGCGGTCATGGTGGACGATCCGGTCGAGCACCTCGAACTCGCTCGGCCCCAGGCCGTGCCGATCGCCCAGCTCGCGTTCCAGCGCGCACATGGCCTTGGCGTGTGTCGCCAGGACGTAACGCCAGGTGCCGACCACGACTTCTTCGTCGTCCATGTCGCGGAGAGTACCATTCGGCCAAACCTCATGCAATGGCATCTAATGCGTGTGCAATAGATGCACGCACAAGTGATCATTCTGTGCGTCGGCGTCCGGGCAAGGCCGCATATCTGCTGATTTTGGCGGTCGGACGGGGCCGGAAAAACGCCCTTCCATCAGGGGAAACGCTGCTTGCGGTGGCGCGCGGTGGGCATTTACCGGGCATGCGACCGTCTTCCCCGTCCGGCGTCCGGCCGTCGCCCTTCCGCGTCGCCGTCCAGCTCGCCGGCATCGCCGCGCTCGCCGTGCTCACCGCGTGCGGCCCGGCGACCCAGACCGCCCTCTCCGGCGGCCCGCCCGCCTCCCGGTCCTCGTCGGAAGACCCGCGGGAGGACTCGCCGGAGGACCCGTCCGAGGACGCGGACCGGGGCCCGTCGGGCGGTTCCACGGACTCCGGCGGCAGCACCTCGACCAGCACCAGCGAGGTGGACGTCGAGCGCGACGACATGGACCCGGCCATCGTGACCTCCGTCCGCTACGCCGCCCACGACACCTACGACCGGGTCGTCATCGACCTCGACGGCGACGTGCCCGGCTACAACGTCAAGTGGGTGGACGAGTTCGTGCAGGACGGCTCCGGCCGCCGGATCGACGTGCGCGGCGGCGCCTACCTGCAGATCACGCTCTTCCCCGCGCACGCGCACGACGAGAACGGCGTGCCCACGTGGAAGGGCGGCCCGGTCTACCCGGCCGACCTCGGCAACCTCACGGACGTCGTACGCACCGGCGACTTCGAGGGCCGCGTCGGCGTCGGCCTGGTGCTGGCCAGACAGGCGGCCTTCCAGATCGAGGAGCAGGGCGGGCCGAACCGGCTGGTGCTCGACGTGGCACACTGACCCCGTGGTGAGAAAGATCGAGGGCCCGGCCCGCATCCCCGTTCCTGGCGGAAAGCTCATCAACGAGCACATCGGCCGCGTCAACAGCGGCGACGAGGCGGTCTCCATCGCCCACATGACCGCCCCGCCCGGCTGGGAGGAGCCGCCGCAGACGCCGTCGTTCACCGAGTACACCCTCGTCCTGCGCGGGTCGGTGATCGTCGAGCACGACGGCGGCCGTACGGAGGTCGCGGCCGGGCAGTCGGTGGTCACCGAGCCGGGCGAGCGGGTCCGCTACAGCGCCGGCCCCGAAGGGGCGGAATACGTCGCCGTGTGCCTGCCCGCGTTCTCGCCCGACAGCGCTGGCCGCGACTGACGCCGCTGGTCATATCATGGCCTGATGAGTCCTCAGCTTGACGACATCCGGCGGGCTCCCAAGGTGCTGCTGCACGATCACCTCGACGGCGGGCTCCGCGCCGAGACGATCGTCGAGCTGGCCAGGGAGTGCGGCTACGACCGGCTGCCCACGACCGATTCCGACCAGCTCCGGCAGTGGTTCGAGGAGGCCGCGGACTCGGGCTCGCTCGAACGCTACCTGGAGACGTTCGACCACACGGTGGCCGTCATGCAGACGCGCGAGTCGCTGGAGCGGGTCGCCGCCGAGTGCGCCGAGGACCTCGCCGCCGACGGCGTCGTCTACGCCGAGGTGCGCTTCGCGCCCGAGCAGCACACCAGCATGGGGCTGAGCCTCGACCAGGTGGTGGAGGCGGTGCTGGAGGGCTTCGCGCGGGGCTCGGCCGGCCGGGGCATCCGGGTCGGCACGCTGCTGACCGCCATGCGCCACCAGGCCAGGTCCATGGAGATCGCCGAGCTGGCCGTGCGCTACCGCGACGTGGGCGTGGTGGGCTTCGACATCGCCGGGGCCGAGGCCGGCTACCCGCCCACCCGGCACCTCGACGCCTTCGAATACCTCCAGCGGGAGAACGCCCACTTCACCATCCACGCCGGCGAGGCGTTCGGGCTGCCGTCGATCTGGCAGGCCATCCAGTGGTGCGGCGCCGACCGGCTCGGCCACGGCGTGCGCATCATCGACGACATCGCGGTCGGCGACGACGGCGGCGCCAAGCTCGGGCGGCTGGCGGCCTACGTCCGCGACAAGCGCATCCCGCTGGAGATGTGCCCCACGTCCAACCTGCAGACCGGGGCCGCCGCGTCCATCGCCGAGCACCCGATCGGGCTGCTGCGGCGGCTGCACTTCCGGGTCACGGTCAACACCGACAACCGGCTGATGAGCCGCACCAGCCTGTCGCTGGAGTTCGCCAAGCTGGTGGAGGCGTTCGGCTACGGCTGGGACGACCTGCAGTGGTTCACGGTCAACGCCATGAAGTCGGCGTTCCTGCCGTTCGACGAGCGGCTGGCGCTCATCAACGGGCGCATCAAGCCCGGGTTCGCCCAGCTCAAGTGGCAGCCGTGAAGCAGACCTACCGGTCCAGGTCCGCGTTCGTGATGGCGTGGCTCTGGCTGGCGTTCGTCGCCTTCAACGTCTACGACCTGATCAACAAGTACACCGGCAAGGCGTCGATGGTGGCGCTCGCCGTGCTGGCCGTGCTGACGGTCGTCGTCTACGTCGTCGCGCTGCGGCCCGCGACCGTGCTCACCGAGCACGAGCTGGTGGGCCGCAACCCGCTGCGTACGATCCGGGTGCCCTGGGCGGCGATCGACGACGTCACCGTGTCCCACGCCATCAGCGTGCACCACGGTGACGGTGACGGTGGCGTGCTGCGCCTGTGGACGCCGATGAGCAGCGCCAGGGAGCGGGCCAAGGCCCAGCGGCGCGGCATGCCGAGCCAGGGGCGGCGGGGCCGGTTCGCGACCGAGCCGACGGTGAGCCGGGCCGAGCAGGCGGCGCAGGAGGCGCTGGCCGGCCGGACGCACGCCGACTGGGTGGGCGACCAGATCCGCGAGCGCGCCGAGGCGGCCCGGCGCCGCACCGGCGAGCAGCCGGTCGAGGTCCGCACCACGTGGGCCTACGACGCCATCGCGGCGGCGGCCGCCGCCCTGGCTCTGGTGATCGCCGCGATCGTCGTCCCCTGACCGCCGTTGACCAGGCCCTGGCCCGCTGAAGGGGTGGCCCGCGCGGTGAGCGTGGCGCACGTACGACCCCGGCCGGGGGGCCGCTGCGCGCCTGGCTGTTCCACCTGGCCACCAACGTCTGCCTGGACACGCTGCGCGGCCCCCAGCGCCGGGCTCGGACCATGGACCTGGCTCCGGCCGCCGCCTCCGTCAACAGCGCCCTGCAACGGGCCCGCGCCACGCTGCCCCCGCACCTCGCCGGGGACAGGCCGTCAACCGGCCCGCCCCCGCCGCGTGGGCGCCCGTCTGCTGCCGACGCGCGCCTCATCTGACCCCGCGGCATGGCCGGGGTGCTACCGCCAGGCGTCCACCAGCTCCTCGGGTGCCACGTGGCGCACCCCGGCCACCTCGCACCCGGCGCGCGAGACGGCGTACAGCGGCGTGGAGGCGTCGGCCCCCGGCATCTTGGACCGGTGGACCACCAGCTCGCTGAAGTCGTGCTGGTCGAACGGCCGGTTCTCCAGCCACTTCACCGACCCCACCATCGTGACCACCTTGGCCACCGGCTCCCGGTCGGCCCCCACGAGGTCGATCTCGGGGTCGTTGGTCCTGGTCCAGTACCCGCCGATCGCCGCGGTCCGCTCGGGCAGCCCGTCCATGCGCCGCAGCGACTCCCGGATGAACGGCTCCACGGCCATGCCGCGCCAGGCCGTCCACGAGCGCTCGATCCGCCGCATCACGAGATCGCCCCGGCCGCGGGAGATCTCCGCCATGCCTGGCTCGACGAAGGACAGCCAGAACCGCAGATGCGGGTCCGCGACGTGGTAGCGACGCTCCTTGGAAGGGCGGACGGACAGCGGCACCTCCGCCGAGATCATGCGCTTGTCCATGAGGATGTGCAGGCCACGGGTCACCGACGTCCCGGCCATGCCTCCTGAGGCCTTGAGCATCGACGAGTAGGTGCGCTGGCCTGAGCCGATGGCCTTCATCAGCGCTCTCGCCTGTGCCTCCGACGGGAACTCCGCCGCCATCGCGCGCTCGCCGCTGACGATCAGGGCCGAGGTGGGGTCGGACACGACGGAGCCGAGGAAGTCCCGGACCGTGGCACCGGCCGGCCATTCGTCGAGGATCATCGGCAGTCCGCCGGTGACGAGGTAGGCGTCGATGGCTTCGGCGGGCGGCAGCCGCAGCTTCTCGGCCACGTCCGCGGGCGTGAGCGGATCGACCACCATCTCCGAGGCTCGCATGTAGAACGGGCGGTCGTACTGGTTGACGGCCTCCATGACGGACAGGTCGGAACCGATCAGAATGAGCAGCATGGGGCGGCGCGAGAACTCGCGATCGAAGAGGCGCTGGAGTCTGCCCTCCAGATGGGGATCCCCTTCGATCATGTAAGGCAGCTCGTCGAGGACCACGATGCTCGGCGCGTCCTGCGGCACGGCCTGAGCCAGGAGCCGGAGGGCACTGTCCCATGAGGTGGGGGTCACCTCGGCGAACAACGCGGCGTCAGGCAGGTCCGAGGCCGCGGCGTCAGCGACGAAACGCTCGAGCTGGTCGCCGATCGGTTCTTTGGCCGCGGTGAAGAAGAGACTGGGCACGCCGCTGCGGCGGATGAACTCCTCCGCGAGCCGCGATTTCCCGACGCGCCTCCGGCCGCGCATGAGGATCGCGCGGCCGGGCCGGTCGCCTGCTCCCACCCTGCCGAAGTAACGACCGAGCGCGGCCAGCTCGCGGTCGCGCCCGATGAACCCGTCCACTGGCTCTCCCATCTTGGTACGACCATTTCTGGTTGTACCACTCCTGGAACAACCAGTGATGGTTGTTCCAGGAGATCAGATGTTACTGGTCCCGTCAGCGCGGCCACCTTGGCCAACGGCTTCCGGACTACAGGCCCAGGGCGGTGGTGAGGTCGGTTTTCAGAGTGGTCAGTGAGTGGGTAGCGGTGGTGCGGGCGTCCTCGGGGGTGGTGGTCACCGGGACGACGACCTCCAGGTAGCACTTCAGCTTGGGCTCGGTGCCCGACGGCCGGACCACCACGCGGGCGTCACCCTCCAGCCGGTAGCGCAGGCCGTCCGTGGGCGGCAGGCCGCCCGCGCCCTCCGCCAGGTCGTCCGCGGCGAGGACCTTGCGCCCGCCCAGCTCCGCCGGAGGGTGGTCGCGCAGCCGGGCCATCGCGCCGGCGATCTGGGAGAGCTCGGCGACGCGGAAGGAGAGCTGCGTCGTGGCGTGCAGGCCGTAGCGGCGGGCCTGGTCGTCCAGCAGGTCGAGCAGGGTGCGGCCGTCGCGCTTGGCGGCGGCGGCGATGGCCGCCACGGTCAGGGCCGCCCCGATGCCGTCCTTGTCGTGGACCGGCAGCCCGGCGTCGGAGCCCACGCTGTAGCCGATGGCCTCCTCGTAGCCGAACACCAGGCCGGGACCGGCCTTGATGATCCACTTGAAGCCGGTCAGCGTCTCGCCGTACCGGACGCCGTGCGCGGCCGCGATCTTGCCGAGCAGGGTCGAGGAGACGATCGTGGTGGCCACCATGCGGTCGCCGGTGGTGTGCGTGATGACGTGCTCGGCCAGCAGCCCGCCGACCTCGTCGCCGGTCAGCATGCGGCAGCCGCCGCCGGGCAGCGGCACGCCGACCGCGCACCGGTCGGCGTCGGGGTCGTTGGCCAGCACCAGGTCGGCGCCCGTCGCGGCGGCCAGGGCGACGGCGAGGTCCATCGCGCCCGGCTCCTCCGGGTTGGGGAAGGCGACGGTCGGGAAGTCGGGGTCGGGGTCGCGCTGCTCCTCGACCGACATCGGCGAGGGGAAGCCGGCGGCCAGGAACGCCCCCGTGAGCGTGGCCGCGCCCACCCCGTGCAGCGGCGTGTACGCCACCCGCAGGTCGCGGGCGTCGCCCAGCGGCAGCGCCGTGATGGCGTCGAGGTAGTCGTCCACGATGCCCTCGCCCAGCTCGGTCAGCGTGCCGGGGGCGCCGAGCGGGAGCTGGTCCACCGGGCCGACCGCGTCGATGGCCGCCGAGATGCGGCTGTCGATCGGCGGCACGATCTGCGAGCCGTCGCCCCAGTAGACCTTGTAGCCGTTGTCGCGCGGCGGGTTGTGGCTGGCCGTCACCGTCACCCCGGCGTCGGCCCCCAGGTGGCGGACGGCGAAGGCGAGGACGGGCGTCGGCAGCGGGCAGGGCAGCAGGGTGGCGTGCAGCCCCGCGCCGGTCAGCACGGCGGCGGTGTCGCGGGCGAACACGTCGGACTTGTGCCGGGCGTCGTAGCCGATGACGACGTGCTTGCCGGGCCCGAGCACCGCGGCGAGCCCGGCGGCGGCGCGCATGACGGTGACGCGGTTCATCCGGTTGGGCCCGGCGCCCAGCTCGCCGCGCAGCCCCGCGGTGCCGAACTCCAGCTTGGCGCCGAAGCGGTCCTGCAGCTCGTCGAGGTATTCGCGCTCGATCAGCGTGCCCAGCTCGGCCCGCGTGTCGGGGTCGGGGTCCTGCGCCAGCCAGGCGAGCGCCCGCTCGATCAGGTTCACAGCTTGTCCACCACCTTGGCCAGCAGCACGCCCATGCGGGCGGCGGTGGCCCGGCCGACCTCCAGGACCTCCTCGTGGTTCAGCGGCTCGCCCGCCAGGCCCGCGCCCGGGTTGGTGACGAGGGAGACGCCGAGCACTTCCAGGTTGGCCTCGCGGGCGGCGATGGCCTCAAGCACGGTGGACATGCCGACCATGTCCCCGCCGAGGGCGCGCAGCATGCGGATCTCGGCGGGCGTTTCGTACGTCGGCCCGCGGAAGGCGACGTAGACGCCGTCGGCGAGGGTCGGGTCCACCTCGCGGACCAGGGCGCGCAGGCGGGCGGAGTAGACCTCGGTGAGGTCGATGAAGGTCGTGCCGGTGATCGGGTTGGCGCCGGTGAGGTTGATGTGGTCGCTGATCAGGACGGGGTCGCCGACGTTCTGCGTCTCGGGACGCAGGCCGCCCGCGGCGTTGGTGAGCACGAGCGTGCGGACGCCGGCCGCCGCGGCGGTGCGTACGCCGTGCACGACGGCGTCCACGCCGAGGCCCTCGTAGAGGTGCGTGCGCCCGAGGAAGACCAGGGCGTGCCGCCCGGCGGCGGTGCGCACGACGCGGATCTTGCCGCCGTGCCCGGCCACCGCCGGAGCCCGGAACCCGGGCAGGTCCGTGAACGGGACCTCGCTCACCGTCTCACCGATCGCGTCGGCGGCGGGCACCCACCCCGACCCCATGACGAGCGCCACGTCGAAGGTGTCGAGGCCGGTCGCGGCGTGCAGCGCCGCGGCGGCCTCACTGGCCAGGGTGTATGCGTCTTTGCTCACATCTCAGTAGTTTAGGAGCAGCCTGTCCAGCACCCGAACGCCGAACTGCAGCGCCTCGACCGGCACCCGCTCGTCCACGCCGTGGAACATCGCCGCGAAGTCCATCCCGGCGGGCAGGCGCAGCGGCACGAACCCGAACCCGCGCACCTCCAGGTCGGCGAAGAACGTCTTGTTGTCCGTGCCGCCCGACATGCAGTAGGGGATCGCCCGCGCCGTCGGGTCCTCGGCCTTCAGCGCCGCGATCATCGACTCCACCAGCGCCCCGTCGAACGAGGTCTCCAGCGCGATGTCGTGGTGGATGAACTCGCGCCGCACCTTCGGCCCGAGGAGGTTGTCGATCGTCTTGAAGAAGTCCTCCTCGAAGCCGGGCAGGAAGCGCCCGTCGATTACCGCGCTGGCCTGTCCGGGGATGACGTTGGACTTGTAGCCGGCGGTGAGCTGGGTGGGGTTCGTGGTGTTGCGGAGCGTGGCGCCCACGAAGCGCACCAGCGGCCCGATCTTGTCCAGCACCGGCTGGGGGTCGTCCTCGTCGAACGGGATCCCGAAGGCGTCCGCCACCTCGGTGAGGAAGGTGCGCACGGTCGGTGTGTACGTGAGCGGCCAGTCGTGCTCACCGATCCGGGCCACCGCGCGGGCGACCTCGGTGACCGCGTTGTCGCCGTTGAGCATCGAGCCGTGCCCGGCGGTGCCGTCGGCGATCAGCTTCATCCAGGCCAGGCCCTTCTGGGCGGTCTCGATGAGGTAGAGCCGCAGCGACGGGTCCACCTCCAGCGAGTAGCCGCCGACCTCGCTGATCGCCTCGGTGACGCCCTCGAACAGCTCGGGGTGGTGGGCCGTGAGGTGTTTGGCGCCGTAGACGCCGCCGGCCTCCTCGTCGGCCACCCAGGCGAAGACGAGGTCGCGGCGGGGCCGCCGGCCCTCGCGCTTGAGCTGGCGCAGCACGGCCAGCATCATCGCGTCCATGTCCTTCATGTCCACCGCGCCGCGGCCCCAGATGTAGCCGTCGCGCACCTCACCGGCGAACGGGTCCACCGACCAGTCGGCGGCGTTGGCCGGCACCACGTCCAGGTGGCCGTGCACGAGCAGCGCGGGCAGCGACGGGTCGGTGCCCTCCACACGGGTGACGACGTTGCCGCGGCCCGGCTCGCTCTCCACGTAGGTGGCCTCGATGCCCACCTCGGCCAGCCGCGCCATGACGACCTCGGCAGCGGCCCGCTCGCCGGGGCCGCTGCCGTCCCCGTAGTTGCTGCTGTCCACGCGGATCAGCTCCACGCAGAGGTCGGCGACCTCCTTCTCGGCGGGCGTCAGGGACTCGGCTGATGTCATGTCGTCTTCTCCAGGGTGAGCAGTCCGGACTTGCGGAGGTGACCGCGCTTGTAGGCGCGGGTGATCAGGGTCAGGTCGCTGTCGGCGATCTCGTCGTACGAGCCGACGACGCCGGTCATGAAACGGTAGAGGTCGGCCTCGTGGGCGGTGACCACCTGGACGATGAGGGAGTGGGTGCCCGAGGTGGCGGCACAGTAGCGCACGTTGGGATGCGCGGCCAGCCGCTGTCCGACCAGGTCCAGCGCGTACGGCCGGACCTTGAGCCACAGCATGGCCTCCACCTCCAGCCCGAGCAGCGCGGGCTCGACCTCGGCGCGGGGCAGCAGCAGCCGCCGCTCCAGCAGGGAGGAGAGCCGGCGGCGGGCGGTCGGCACGGACACGTCGAGGCGTTCGGCGACGGCGGTGAAGGCGATGCGGCCGTCGGCGGTCAGCAGCTCGGCGATCTCCTGCTCCAGAGGTGTCAGCCGTTCGACGTCGGGCAGTGCGTCCGGGGGCGGCGGCGGGCTCAGCTCGGCGACCTCCTCCTCGGTCAGGTAGGGCGCGTGCCACTCGGCGACGGTGCGGAAGGTGTGGAGGACGACCTGCGTCTGTGTCTGCAGCACTCCGCCGACGGCGCTGATCTCGGTGGACAGGGTGCGGTGCAGGGCCTCACGCGACGGCGAGACCAGCTCGCAGCCGAGGTCGGCCGCGCCGGTCAGGGCATAGACCGAGCGCGTGTCGGGCCGGTCGGCCAGCGCCTCGGCGACCTTGGGCGCGCTGCCCGGCTGTACGTGGACGTGCAGGTGCGCGGGCCGCCCGTGCCCGGTGCGGAAGTCGTCGTAGATGGCCGTGACCCGGACCACGCCCTCGGCGATGAGGCGCTGGAGGCGGCGCGCGACCGTGCGCTCGTGCTCGCCGACGACGCGGGCGATCTCGCCCCACGAGGCGCGCGGGCTCACCTGAAGGGCGGCGACCAGGCGCCGGTCGAGAACGTCCACCCGCAACCCTCTCCATGTCGGGAAAGTAAAAGAATAGCGAGATAATTGACGGATTAGCGCTTACCCCTGCACAGTAAGCCATCATCCACCCCTCAGCAAAGGAGCCTCCGTGGCGACACCCCCTCTGTCGCAATCACCGCTCGGCATCCCCAAGAGCAGGGCCCGTCAGCTCATGGCGGCGAGCATCGGCAACGTCGTCGAGTGGTACGACTGGTACGCCTACACGTTCCTGGCGATCTACTTCTCCTCCCAGGTCTTCCCCAGCGACACGGCCAACAGCCTGGTGCCGCTCCTCAGCTCGTTCGCGGTCTTCGCGGTCGGGTTCTTCATGCGCCCGCTCGGCGGCCTGCTGGTCGGCGCGTTCGCCGACCGCTACGGCCGCAAGTCCGCCATGACGTTCACCATCGTGCTGATGGGCGCGGGCTCGCTGCTGGTCGGCCTGACCCCGACGTACGAGGCCGTCGGCGTGCTCGCGCCGATCATCCTGACCCTCGCCAGGCTGGTGCAGGGCCTGTCGGTGGGCGGCGAGTTCGCGGCCGCGACCACGTTCCTGGTGGAGTCGGCCCCGCCCGGCCGGCGCGGCCTGTTCTCCAGCTTCCAGTACGTGAGCACCACCATCGGCCAGCTCCTCGCCTCCGGCCTGGCCGCGCTGCTGGCCACGGCCCTCGCCGAGAGCGACATGAGCTCCTACGGCTGGCGCATCCCGTTCGTCGTGGGCGCCGTGCTCAGCCTCGTGGGCCTGTGGATCCGCAAGGGCGCCGACGAGACCTCGGCCGTGGCCGAGGACATCAGGCGGGGCGGGACCGAGCGGCCCAAGCTGTTCGACTTCCTCAAGCACCACCCGCGCTCGGCGGCCACCATCGTCGGCATCACGGTCGCCGGCACCGTGGCGTACTACACCTGGACCAGCTTCCTGCCGACCTACGCGCAGATCACCGTCGGCTTCGACAAGGCGGACTCGCTCCAGATCGGCACCATCTCGCTGGTCTTCTTCATGATCCTGCAGCCGCTCCTCGGCATGCTGTCGGACCGGATCGGGCGGCGGCCGATGCTGATCGCGTTCGGGCTCGGGTTCCTGGTGCTGCCGGTGCCGCTGCTCGGGCTGCTCACAGCGTCGTACGGCAGCCTGCTGGCCGTGCAGCTCATCGGCATGGTGTTCCTCGGCTGCTTCACCTCGATCTCGGCCGCGGTCAACAGCGAGCTCTTCCCGACGCGGGTGCGGGCGGCGGGGGCCGGGTTCCCGTACTCGCTGACCGTGGCGCTCTTCGGCGGCACCGCGCCGCTCATCGGCACCGCGCTGCAGGAGGCCGGCAACCCCGGCCTCTTCCCGTGGTACATGTCGGCGCTGGCGCTGATCTCCACCCTGGTCTACGTCTTCGTGCTGCGCGAGACCAAGGACCAGCCGCTGAGCTGAGGCCTCAGAACGAGGTGCAGGGGCGCTCCCGCAGCTCCTTGACGTAGTCGTCGGGAGCGCCCGCCCGCTCGGCCGCCTCCGCCAGGCTGCCGAGATAGCGGGCCGAGGGCAGGCCGCCCTCGTAGCCGTCGAGCACGTAGAACCAGGCGAGCACGTCGCCGTCGAGCGTCTGGACCCGCAGCCGCACCTTGTGGTAGGCGCCGCGGACCGCGCCCTCCCACTGGTCGAGCGAGGTCTCCTCCCACTCGGGCACGTCGTAGAGCACGACGAACACGTGCTCGTCGGGGTCCTCGACGATCGTGGCGAGCGCTCCGCCCCAGGCCGGGTCGTGCCCGCCGAAGGTCAGCCGCCAGCCCGGCAACCAGCCGACACCCCGGATCGGGGAGTGCGGGGCGCGCATGGCCATCTGCTCTGGATCGAGGTTGCTGCCGTAGGCGGCGTACACAGGCACAGCAGCCAAGACTAGCGCTTGGAGGGCCGACCCGTTCGATGTCACGCCGGAGCATGGGCGAGAATGGACACGTGACGAGGATCGTGATCATCGGTGGCGGACCAGGCGGCTACGAGGCGGCGCTGGTGGCCGCTCAACTAGGCGGACAGGTCACGATGGTCGAGCAGGACGGCCCCGGCGGCGCGTGCGTGCTGACCGACTGCGTGCCGTCCAAGACGCTGATCGCGACCTCCGTCCGCAAGCAGGCGCTGCTCGACGCGCCCTCCCTGGGCATCTCCTTCGACGGCGGTCTCGACGGCGACGCCGGCACGGTCGGCGTCGACCTGCCGCTGGTCAACAAGCGGGTCAAGGAGCTCGCGCGGGCCCAGTCCGCCGACATCGCGGCCCGGGTCGAGGCCGAGGGCGTCGAGATCATCAAGGCCCGCGGCCGGCTGGTCGATCCGCAGGTCGTGCGGGCCGGCGACCGCACCGTCAGGGCCGACGTGGTGCTCGTGGCGACCGGCGCGACGCCGCGCGTGCTGCCGGGTGCCGAGCCCGACGGCGAGCGCATTCTCAACTGGCGGCAGCTCTACGACCTGGAGGAGCTGCCCGAGCACCTGATCGTGGTCGGCTCCGGGGTGACCGGGGCCGAGTTCGCCGGCGCCTACCGCTCGCTCGGCTCGGAGGTCACGCTGGTCTCCAGCCGTGACCGCATGATGCCCAACGAGGACGCCGACGGCGCCGAGGTGCTCGAAGAGGTCTACCGCCGGCGCGGCATGAACGTCATGGGCCGCTCCCGTGCCTCCTCCGTCAAGCGCACCGCCGACGGCGTCGTGGTCACCCTGGAGGACGGCCGCACGGCCGAGGGCACCCACGCGCTGATGACGGTCGGCATGGTCCCCAACACCTCCGGCATGGGCCTGGAGGAGGCCGGCGTCCAGCTCGACCGGGGCGGCTTCATCAAGGTCGACAAGGTCTCGCGCACCTCCGCGCCCGGCGTGTACGCCGCCGGCGACTGCACGGGCGTGCTCATGCTGGCCTCGGTCGCCGCCATGCAGGGCCGCATCGCGGTGTGGCACGCGCTCGGCGAGGCCGTGCAGCCGCTGCGGCTGGCCACCGTGGCCTCCAACATCTTCACCGACCCCGAGATCGCGGCCGTCGGCGTGGCGCAGCGGGCCATCGAGGCCGGCGAGATCGAGGCCAACGTCGTCAAGCTGCCGCTCGCCACCAACGCGCGGGCCAAGATGCAGGGCTTCAACGACGGCTTCGTCAAGGTGTTCTGCCGCCCGCACACCGGCATCGTGCTCGGCGGCGTCGTGGTGGCGCCGCGCGCCTCCGAGCTGATCCTCGCCGTCTCGGTGGCCGTGCAGCAGCGGCTGACGGTCGACCAGCTCGCGCACACCTTCGCGGTCTACCCGTCGCTGTCGGGCTCGATCACCGAGGCCGCCCGCCGCCTCATGCAGCCGCAGACCGACTCGGGCATCTGACCTCACTCCAGGCGCACCGCCGGGGGAACGACCCCCCGGCGGTGCTTTGTTGTGCTCCTCGGCCGCGCTCAACCGTTGACGTTTGTTGGTATGGGCACCAAACTAACTCACGGAGTTGGCGCAGCCGTTCAAAGGAGCTCCCATGCCCTATCGCCCCCCGTTGGTCGCGCACGAGTACTTCGTCGCGGACCCGCCGGAGCTGCCGGTCCGTACCCGAGGCGAGGGCGGCCTGTCGGCGGTGACCTCGGCCGAGCTGGTCGCGGCCGACGGCGCCGAGGTGATGCTCAAGGCGGTCACCACGACGGAGGAGACGCTGGTCGTCCAGGTGGGCGTGGCCGGCGAGGGCGTGATCCGGGTGCGGCTGTCGGAGGACGCGGCGGCCCGCCCCCGCTCGGCGGCGGCCATCGAGCTGGTGACCCCCGGCACGTACTCAGGGGCCCGTGCCGGGGTCGCGCCGGGCGAGCCGATCGTCGTGGACGCGGGCCCGCTGCGGGCCGAGATCCGGCTCGCCCCGTGGCACCTGCGCTTCACCGACGCCGCCGGGCGCACGCTGGTCGAGCAGGACCGCGGTCACATCGACATCAGCGGCCGGCTGCGTACGCTGCCGTTCGGCCGCTCCAGCGCGGGCGGGAGCGCCGTCGCCTATCACGAGAGCTTCGCCGCCGCGCCCGACGAGGCGTTCACCGGCTTCGGGGAGTCCTTCACCCGGCTGGACAAGCGTGGGCAGCGGCCGCTCATGTGGAACTTCGACGCCTTCGGCGCGGAGTCGCAGCGCGCCTACAAGAACGTCCCCCTCTACCTGTCCAGCCGCGGCTACGGCGTGCTGGTCGACAGCGGCGCGCCGAGCGAGTTCGACGTCTGCCAGTCCACGCACAGCGTGGTGCAGCTGGTGGTGCCGGACGACGTCCTCGACTACTACGTGATCGCCGGGCCGACGCCGCCGGAGATCCTGGACCGCTACGACCGGCTGACCTGCCGGCCCGCGCTGCCGCCGAAGTGGGCGTTCGGCACCTGGATCTCCTCCGGGTTCTGCGTGGACAGCCAGGAGCGGGTGCTGAACCGGGCGCGCACGATCAGGGAGCGCGGGATCCCGTGCGACGTGCTGCATCTGGACACGTACTGGCAGAGCGACGGGCACTGGTCGGACCTGCGGTGGGACCCGGTGAACTTCCCCGAGCCGGAGCGGATGCTGGACGAGCTGCACGGGATGGGGTTCAAGGTCTGTCTGTGGATGAACCCGTACGTGTCGCACCTGAGCCCGGCGTTCGGGCCGGCCGCCGACGCCGGATATTTCCTGAAAAATGAGCATGGTGAGCCGTACGTCGCCGACTGCTGGCACGGCTCCTTCCCCGCCTGCGGCATCGTCGACCTGACGAACCCGGCCGCCGTCGCCTGGTTCCAGGGGCTGCTGCGCGACCTGCTGCGCCAGGGCGTGGACGCCTTCAAGACCGACTTCGCCGAGGGCGTCCCGGCCGACGCCGTGGCCGCCAACGGCATGACCGGCACCGACCTGCACAACGTCTACACCCTGCTGTTCAACGACGCCGTCGCCGACGTCACCCGCGAGGTCAACGGGCACTCCCTCGTGTGGGCGCGCTCGTCGTACCTGGGCGGGCAGCGCCACAGCGCCCAGTGGAACGGCGACACCTACACCAGCTACGCCGCCATGGGCAGCACGATCAGGGGCGGGCTCGCGCACGGCCTGTCCGGCGTGCCGTTCTGGAGCCACGACGCCGGCGGCTTCACCGGCCGCCCCAGCGACGACCTCTACGTCCGCTGGACGCAGTTCGGCGCCCTGTCCCCGCTGGTCCGCCTGCACGGCACGACCACTCGCGAGCCGTGGGAGTTCCCCGCCGTCGAGGAGCAGGCCGTGGCCGCGCTCAAGCTGCGCTACCGGCTCATGCCCTACCTCTACTCGGCGGCCGTCGAGGCGGCTGCCACCGGCGCGCCCATGATGCGGGCGCTCTGCGTGGACTTCCCTGAGGACCCGGTCGCCTGGCAGGCCGACCTGGAGTACCTGCTCGGCCCCGACCTGCTCGTCGCCCCCATGACCTCGCCGGAGGGCGTCCGCCAGGTCTACCTGCCGCGCGGCACGTGGATCGACTACTGGACCGGCGACACCCTCGGCGGCGGCCGGTACATCACCGTAGAAAAGCCGCTCGACCAGATCCCCCTGTACGTCCGGCACGGCGCGCTCATCCCCGTCACCGACGCGGGCGACACCGTGACCGTGCCGGAGGAGATCACGCTCGTCGCCTTCGGGGGCGGCGACGGCACCACCAGCGTGCACGACGAGGACGGCGTGACGTTCGCCGTCGCCACCAGGCACGGCGACGAGCTGCGCGTCGCCGTCACCGGCCCGAAGCGCGTCACCGGGATCGAGATCGTCCCGGTGGCCGGAGCTCCCGCACGGGCCGTCCTTCAGTAACACCCCCCTTGGAGGGATCATGGTGAGATTCAGAGGCGCCGCGGTGCTGGCCGCCGCGGTCCTGGTCCTGTCGGCCTGCGGCTCGGGCTCGGAGACCCCCGCGCCCGCGTCGAGCTCCCAGCCGCGCGTGCTGAAGCTCTGGCACTACGAGAGCGCCGACAGCGCCATGGGCAAGGCGTGGGACGAGGCGATCAAGAAGTTCGAGGCGTCGCACCCCAACGTGAAGGTCCAGTTCGAGGCCAAGGGCTTCGAGCAGATCCAGAAGACGGCCAGCATGGTGCTGAACTCCGACGAGGCGCCCGACATCATGGAGTACAACAAGGGCAACGCCACCGCCGGGCTGCTGTCCAAGCAGGGCCTGCTGACGGACCTCACCGAGGAGGCCGCCAAGCGCGGCTGGGACAAGCTCCTGCCCGGCGGCCTCCAGACCACCGCCAAGTACGACGACCGCGGCGTCATGGGCAACGGCAACTGGTACGGCGTCCCCAACTACGGCGAGTTCGTGATGGTCTATTACAACAAGGACCTGTTCGCCAAGCACAAGGTCGAGGTCCCGACCACGTTCGAGGAGTTCACGGCGGCCCTGGACACCTTCGTCAAGGCGGGCGTGACGCCCATCGCCAACGCCGGCGCCGAATACCCGGCGCAGCAGATCCTCTACCAGCTCGCGCTCACCAAGGCGCAGAAGCCGTGGCTGTCGGCGTTCCAGTCCTACCAGGGCAAGGTGGACTTCCACGGTCCCGAGTTCACCTACGGCGCGCAGACCTTCGCCGACTGGGTGAAGAAGGGCTACATCGCCAAGAACTCCTCCGGCCTCAAGGCCGAGGACATGGGCGTGGCGTTCATGAACGGCAAGTTCCCGATGATGATCAGCGGGAGCTGGTGGTTCGGCCGCGTCGCCGCCACGATCAAGGACTTCGAGTGGGGGCACTTCCTGTTCCCCGGCACCACGCTCTCGCCCGGCTCCAGCGGCAACCTGTGGATCGTCCCCGAGAAGTCGGAGAACAAGGACCTGGCCTACGACTTCATCGACATCACCATGAGCAAGGACATCCAGAACCTGCTCGGCAACTCCGGCGGGCTGCCCGTGGCCGCCGACCCGGCCGCGATCACCGACGCCCGGAGCAAGGAGCTGATCGAGACCTTCAACAAGCTCACCAGCACCGACGGCCTGGCCTTCTACCCCGACTGGCCGGCCCCCGGCTACTACGACGTCCTCGTGGCCGGCGTCCAGAACCTCATCAACGGCAGCAAGACGCCCGAGCAGGTGCTGGACGAGATCGCGGGGCCGTACGAGGACAACCTCGCCGACATAGGCAACTGAATGAGAGTGCGCACAAGGGGATACTGGCTCTACCTGGTCCCCAGCCTCGTCCTGTTCACGGCCGTGATCGTGGTGCCGTTCCTGATGAACGTCGGCGCGAGCCTCACCCGCTGGTCCGGGGTGGGCACGCCGCGCTGGGTCGGGTTCGACAACTACGCCCGGCTGATCGAGGACGAGCGGTTCTGGCAGTCGTTCCAGCACAACGCGGGGCTGATCGTGGCGATGGCCGTCGTGCCGACCGCGATCGGCCTCGTGCTGGCGGCGGCGCTGTTCGACTACATCGGCAAGCGGTTCGGGCCGCGCACGGCCTCGGCGCTGCGCGCGGCGTACTACCTGCCGCAGGTCCTGCCGGTGGCGGTGGCCGGCGTGGTGTGGGGCTGGCTCCTGCACCCGTCGTACGGCGCCGTCAACGAGATGCTCGGCCTGGACCTCGACTGGCTCGGCGACCCCGACCTGGCGCTGGCCACGGTCATGGCCGTCATGGTGTGGTTCCAGCTCGGCTATCCGGTCGTCATCTTCATGGCCGGGTTGCAGCGCGTCGATCCGGCCTACTACGAGGCGGCCGAGATCGACGGGGCCTCCTGGTTCCGGAGGTTCTGGCACATCACGATCCCGCAGATCCGGCCGGAGATCTTCGTGGTGCTGCTGACGTGCACGATCGCCGCGCTCAAGGTGTTCGGGCCGATCTTCGTGCTGACCAGGGGAGGGCCGGGCAACGCGACCATGGTGCCGTCGTACTTCTCGTACCTGAACTTCTTCCAGAAGAGCAACGTCGGGTACGGCTCGGCCATCGCCACGGTGCTGGCGCTGATCATCATCGTGGTGACGTTCCTGTTCCTGCGGGTCCAGGAGCGTGAGCAGTGAGGGGGCCGGGGCGCTGGGCGGTGCTGACCGCGCTGGCCGTGCTCGCGGTCGTCATGCTGTTCCCGTTCGCGCTGGTGGCGCTCAACGCGGTCAAGTCGCCGGCGGACTACAGCACGCAGGGGCCGCTCGCCCTGCCGGACGGGCTCTATCTCCAGGGCCTGGTCGACTTCTGGAACCGGGTCGGCTTCGGCGGCAAGCTCTGGAACAGCTTCCTGATCAGCGGCTCCGTGGCGGTGCTCGCCGTGGTGCTGTCGGTGCTCAACGCGTACGCGCTGGGCATCGGCCGGGTCAAGGGGCGGCTGTCGATCCTGGTGCTGTTCCTGGTGGCCAACACGCTGCCGCAGGAGGCGCTGGCCTATCCGCTCTACTACCTGGCCAAGGCCGTGGGGCTGTACGACACCCAGCTCGCCGTGATCATCGTCATGACCGTGATCCAGGCGGCGTTCGGCACGTACCTGCTGAGCGCGGTGCTGGGCCAGTTCCCGAAGGAGATCCTGGAGGCCGCGGCCATCGACGGCGCGGGGCGGCTGCGCGCCCTGTGGCAGATCGTGGTGCCGATCAGCAGGCCCACGCTCAACGTCCTGCTGATTTTCTTCTTCATCTGGACCTGGAACGAGTTCTTCCTGCCGCTCGTCTTCCTCATCTCCAACGACACCCAGACGGTGCCCGTCGCCCTCGCCGTCCTGCAGGGGGAGAAGTACATGGACGCCACCATGTCCAGCGCCTCCGCCCTGCTCGGCATCGTGCCGGCGGTCGCCTTCTTCCTGATCTTCCAGCGCACGCTGACCCGAGGTGTGACGGTCGGCGCCATCAAGTGACGGAGTGCCCATGCGTTCACGTGTCCCCTTATTAGCCACCCTGACCCTGGCGGCCTCGCTGCTCGCGGCGCCGGCCGCCCAGGCGGGCGGTACAGTGGCGGACTTCCCGTTCCAGAACCCGCGCCTGCCCCTGGAGCAGCGGGTGGACGACCTGCTCGGCCGGCTCACGCTGGACGAGAAGCTGGGCCTGCTGCACCAGTCGCAGGCCGCGATCCCGCGCCTCGGCATCGCCTACCACAAGAACGGCACCGAGGCCCTGCACGGCGTGGCCTGGTCCAACGACCTGAACGACGGCTGGCGGCAGAAGTTCGCGAGCGGCACGGTGTTCCCGCAGGCCGTGGGCCTGGCCAGCACCTGGGACCCGGCCCTCATCAAGAAGGTCGGCTCGGCCGTCGGCGACGAGGCGCGCGGCTACAACGCCGCCGACCCGGTGGTGTGGGGCACCCAGGTGTGGGCTCCCGTGGTGGACCTGCTGCGCGATCCGCGGGCGGGGCGCAACGAGGAGGGCTACTCGGAGGATCCGTACCTGACGGGGGCGATCTCGACCGCGTACGGCAAGGGCCTCCAGGGCGACGACCCCTTCTACCTGAAGACCGCGCCGGTGCTGAAGCACTACCTCGCCTACAACAACGAGACCGACCGCGGGATCACCTCCTCCAACCTGACGCCCAAGCTCAAGCACGAGTACTACGAGCAGGCGTTCAAGACGGCGATCTCGGCGGACGCGGCGACCGGCGTCATGGCCTCCTACAACCTGGTCAACGGCCGCCCGAACCACGTCAACCCGGACCTCGACGCCGTGGTCCGCTCGTGGACCGGCAAGACCCTCTACAACGTCAGCGACGCCTGGGGGCCGCACGCGCTCACCGACCTGGAGCACTACTACGACAACAAGCCCGAGGCGTTCGCCGCCGTGCTGAAGTCGGGGCTCGACAGCTACACCATCGACGACAGCAACAGCGGCCCGATGATCACGCATCTCAAGTCGGCGCTGGACCAGGGCCTGATCGCCGAGTCCGACGTCAACGACGCGGTGCGGCACGTGCTGTCGATCAGGACGAGGCTCGGGCACTTCGACCCGGACGGCGGGCCGTACAAGAAGATCACGCCGGCGGTGATCAACACTCCGGCGAACCAGAAGCTCAACAGGGAGACCGCGGCCAAGGCCGCCGTGCTGCTGCGCAATTCCGGGACGCTGCCGCTGGCGAAGCCGAAGTCGGCGGCCGTGGTCGGGCCGCTGGCCGACCGGCTGCACCGGGACTGGTACTCGGGGCAGTTCCCGTACCAGGTGACGCCGCTCGCCGGGATCAAGGAGCGGGTGAGCGACGTGAGCACCGGGCAGGGGCTGGAGCGCGTCGCGCTCAAGCACCTGGCCTCCGGCAAGTACGTCACCGCCACCGGCACCGGCCCCGACGACAACGCCGCGCTGCTCGACACCGCGCCCACGGCCGCCTCCCAGTGGGACCTCACCGACTGGACCGGCGGCGTCTCCACGCTGCGCAACGCGGGCAACGGCAAGCTGCTCGGCGGCGACTGGCGCTCGCTCGACACCGACGACGCCGAGCCCGACGGCTGGTACGTGCAGCAGCAGTTCGCCCTGGAGCGGCAGTCCGACGGCAGCTACCTCATCCGGTACGCCGGTTATGAGACGGTCGAGGGCTGGTTCGGGCTGTCCGACCCGTACGTGACCGTCACCGCGGACGGCGCCCTGGCCCTGGCCCCGAAGGCCGAGGCCGCGAAGTTCGGCAAGGAGGTCGTCTCCGACGGCATCGCCGAGGCCGCCGCGCAGGCCGCCAAGGCGGAGGTCGCGGTCGTGGTCGTGGGCAGCCACCCGTTCGTGTCCGGCCGCGAGTTCCACGACCGGCCGAACCTGCAGCTCGGCGAGGGGCAGCGGCGGCTCATCGAGGCCGTGCGCAAGGCCAACAAGAGGACCGTCGTGGTGCTGGAGACCAGCTACCCGGTCATCGTGGACGCCCCGACGCTGCTGTGGACCACGCACGCGGGCGCGGAGACCGGGCACGCGGTCGCCGACGTGCTCTTCGGCGACGTCAACCCGGCGGGCCGGCTCACCCAGACCTGGCCGGCCAGCGACGACCTGCCGAGCAGGTTCGACTACGACCTGACCAAGACCGGCATGACCTACCTGTACGGGAAGGACAAGCCGCTCTACGCCTTCGGGCACGGGCTGAGCTACACCAGCTTCGGCTACCAGGCGCTCAGGGTCCAGGGCGAGCAGGTGAGCGTCAAGGTCACCAACACCGGCCGGGTCCGCGGCGACGAGGTCGTGCAGCTCTACACGCACCAGCGCGAGTCCCGTTTCGTCCAGCCGGTCAAGCAGTTGCGCGGCTTCCAGCGGGTCACGCTCAACCCCGGCGAGAGCCGCACGCTCACCTTCCCGCTGAAGAAGTCCGACCTCGCGGTGTGGGACCACACGCGCGGCAAGTGGGTCGTCGAGACCGCCACGCATGACGTGCTCGTCGGCTCGGCCTCCGACCGGATCAGGCAGACCACGAGGCTGCGCGTGTCGGGCGAGAGCGTCCCGGTCCGCGACCTGACGCGGACCACCCGGGCGATGGACTTCGACGACTACTCCGGCGTCGTCTTCGCCGACGAGAGCAAGGTCGCCGGCGAGGTCGTCGAGGGCTCGGCGGGCGACTGGGTGTCGTTCACCAAGGCGTCGTGGGGCTCGCGGCTGACGGCGGCGGTGGCGTCGGCGGGCGGCGGCTCGTTCGAGATGCGCTCCGGCTCGCCGACCGGCCCGCTGCTCGCCACCGTCCCGGTGCCCGCCACGGGCGGGATCTACCAGTACGGGTCGGTGAGCGCGACGGTGAAGGCCGGCTCGGGCGCGCTGTACCTGGTGTTCAAGGGCGATCTGCGGCTGAAGGACTTCGCCCTGGCCCGATGAGCGCGGCCCGATGAGCCCGGTCCGATGAGCCCGGCCCGATGAGACGTTCCGTGGCGGCCATGAGCATGGTCGTGGCCGCCACGGAACCCTCCTCTTGGATAGTAGAGTTATCTAGTGTATAGATAGTGCTGCTATCCAATGAGGGAGTCGTGATGACGGTAATCGTCCTGCTGGTCGCCACCCTGGCGTTCCGGTCGCTGGGCGCGCTGGGCGTGACCCGGTTCGCCACCTGGCGGGTCAGCGCCGCCCACGGGCTGGCCGTCATGCTGGTCATGACGGCCAGTGCGCACTTCGTCCCGGCGAGCGTGACGTTCATGCCGAACCACGCCGACATGGTGGCGATGGTGCCGCCGTTCGTGCCGTTCCCCGCCTTCGTGGTCTACCTGACCGGCGTGCTGGAGCTGGCCGGGGCGGCCGGGCTCGTGCTGGAGCGCACCCGGCGGGCCGCGGGGATCTGCCTGGCGCTGCTGTTCGCCGCCATGCTGCCGGCGAACGTGTACGCCGCGCTGAACGACGTCACCCTCGGCGGCGAGCCCGCCACCCCGCTGTGGCAGCGCGTCCCCGAGCAGGTCCTCTACATCGCGATCGCGCTCTGGGCGGCTATCGAGGTCCGCGCGCGTAGCCTCGCACGTAGTCCACGGTGAACTCCTTCGGGTACGTGCCGGAGCCAGGACGGAACTCATAGACGCCGAGCATGAGCTGCATCGGGTAGGCGGGCGACTGCCGCACCGTCCGCACGTGCCGCCCGTCCACCTCGAACGACACCTGCTCAGGGGTCCATTCGGCGGCGTAGACGTGGAACTCGCGGGCGTCGATCGGCAGCGCCTCCACGGTGAAGTCGTCGGTGATGGACGGGTCGCCGAAGGGGTGCACGCCCATGCCGACCTTTGAGCGGTCCGGGCCGACGTCCTTGCCGAAGATCTCGGCGACGCAGATCTCGGCCGAGCGCTCCGGCGCGTCCTCGTAGCCGATCATCCAGAGCGCGACCATCGAGTCCGGGTCGTCGAGGGCCTTGGCACGCATCTCGATCCGGGCGTACTGCGGCGTGTAGAGCCGCCGCGCGGCCTGCTCCTCGCGGACCGTCAGGCCGCCGCGCCCGTGCTGGCCGACGGCGCTGCCGACCGGCCCGGAGAACACGCCCGTCTGGAGCGAGGACACCCGCAGCTCGCCCTCGGCCTCCGGGTGCCACGCGGGCTGGTCCTGCTCGACACGCAGCCGCAGCAGCCCGCCGTCCAGCCGGTGGCGGGCCCGCGCCGCCTCCCGGCCGCTCCATTGGGGCAGGTAGTAGGGGACCCACTTCGTCTCGTCCAGGCGGTCGCCGTCGAAGGTGTCCTCGAACTCCAGCACGTCAGTTGCTCCTTTAATTCGTTGTACGTCCAAACTATTGACCTCCGACGCCGCGATGTGTGAGCCTTCTGGGGAAGCTCATGCGCGGAAGGCGCGGAGACGGTCAGGGTCTCGCACTCTGCTCGTGCATGGCGGTCATCCGATGCCTTGGGGCCGCCCTCCGGCGTGCCCGGAAAGGAAGAGCCGCGCATGCGAAAAAGGTTATTGGCCTGCCTGGCGACGTTCGCCGTCCTGCTGGTGGTGGCCGTCGTCAGGATGACGCCGGTCTCGGCGGTCGCCTCGGATCCGTACGCGTACAAGAACGTGCGCATCGACGGCGGCGGGTTCGTCCCCGGGATCGTCTTCAACCCGACGGAACGCAACCTCATCTACGCCCGCACGGACATCGGCGGCGCGTACCGCTGGAACCAGTCCACCAAGTCCTGGACCCCGCTGCTCGACTGGGTCGGCTGGGACAAATGGGGCTACAACGGCGTGATCAGCCTCGCCACCGACCCCATACAGACCAACCGCGTGTACGCCGCCGTCGGCATGTACACCAACAGCTGGGACCCCAACAACGGCGCCATCCTGCGCTCCACCGACAAGGGCGACACCTGGCAGGTCACGGCGCTGCCGTTCAAGCTCGGCGGCAACATGCCGGGACGCGGCATGGGCGAGGCGCTGTCCGTCGATCCCAACGACAACCGCGTGCTCTACTTCGGCACGCCCAACGGCAACGGCCTCTGGCGCAGCACCGACTACGGCGCCACCTGGGCCAAGGTCGCCAGCTTCCCCAACGCCGGCAACTACGCCCAGGACCCCAATGACGCCAACGGCTACCTCAGCCACCGCCCCGGCGTCGTCTGGGTGACCTACGACAAGCGCTCCTCCAGCGCCGGCACCGCCACCAAGACCATCTACGTGGGCGTCGCCGACAAGGAGAACACCGTCTACCGCACCACGGACGGCGGCGCCACCTGGTCGCGCCTCGCCGGCCAGCCCACCGGGTACATCGCCCACAAGGGCGTGCTCGACACGGTCAACGGCTACCTCTACATCGCGACCAGCGACACCGGCGGCCCGTACGACGGGGCCAAGGGCGACGTGTGGCGCTACGCCACCGCGACCGGGACGTGGACGCAGATCAGCCCCGTCCCGTCCTCCTCCAGCGACGACTACTTCGGCTACAGCGGCCTCACCATCGACCGGCAGAAGCCCGGCACGCTGATGGTCGCCACCCAGATCTCCTGGTGGCCGGACGTCATCTTCTTCCGCTCCACCGACTCCGGCGCCACCTGGACCCGGGTCTGGGACTGGACGTCGTACCCGAACCGCAGCTTCCGCTACACCATGAACATCACCGAGAACCCCTGGCTGACCTTCGGCACCAACCCGCAGCCGCCCGAGGTCACGCCCAAGCTCGGCTGGATGACCGAGTCGCTGGAGATCGACCCGTTCGACTCCAACCGGATGATGTACGGCACCGGCGCCACCGTCTACGGCACCGAGAACCTCACCCAGTGGGACGCGGGCGGCCAGTTCACCATCCGGCCCATGGCCAAGGGGCTTGAGGAGACCGCCGTGCTCGACCTGATCAGCCCGCCCAGCGGCGCGCCCCTGATCAGCGGCCTCGGCGACATCGCCGGCTTCCGCCACACCAACCTGGACGCCGTACCGCCGATGATGTTCACCCAGCCGCTGTTCACCTCGACCACCAGCCTCGACTACGCCGAGAAGAACCCGTCCGTGATGGTCAGGGCCGGCAACTTCACCGACGCCGACCGCCCCAACGACAGCCACGTCGCCTTCTCCACGGACGGCGGCGCGAACTGGTTCCAGGGCACCGAGCCGGGCGGCGTCAACGAGGGCGGCACGGTGGCCGCCGCGGCCGACGGCTCCCGCTTCGTGTGGGCGCCCAAGGGCGTCACGCCCGTCTACTCGGTCGGCTACGGCAACTCCTGGCAGACGGCCTCCGGCCTGCCGACGGACGCCGTGGTCGAGTCCGACCGGGTCAACGCGAGCAAGTTCTACGGCCTGAGCGGCGGCCGCCTCTACCTCAGCACGAACGGCGGCGCCACGTTCACCGCCACCGCCGCGACCGGCCTGCCTGCCACGGGCAAGTTCAAGGCCGTGCCCGGCATCGAGGGCGACCTGTGGGTCGCCGGCGACGGCGGCCTCTGGCACTCCACCAACAGCGGCACGTCCTTCACCAAGGTCAGCGGCATCACCAAGTCGGTGAACGTCGGCTTCGGCAAGGCGGCGCCCGGGGCGACGTACCAGGCGATCTACACGGTCGCCACGATCGACAACGTCACCGGCCTCTACCGCTCCGACAACGGCGGGTCGAGCTGGCTGCGCATCAACGACGACAAGCACCAGTGGGGCAACATGGGCGAGGCGCTGACGGGCGACCCGCGCGTGTACGGCCGGGTCTACCTGGGCACGAACGGCCGCGGCATCATCTACGGCGACCGCACCGGCCCCCCGGTCACCGTCACCCCGACCGCGACCGTGACCCCGACCGCGACCGTCACCCCGACGGGGACGGCCACCCCGACCGTGACCCCGACGACCGGCACCGGTTGCACGGCCACGTACAAGCCGGGCAACAACTGGCCGGGCGGCTTCGGCGCCGAAGTCACCGTCCAGAACACCGGCTCCTCGTCGATCAGCGGCTGGAAGGTCACCTGGTCCTGGCCCGGCAGCCAGACCATCACCTCCCTGTGGAACGGCACCGTCACCCAGTCGGGCACGAACGTGACCGTGACGAACGTCGGCTACAACGGCAACCTGGCGGCGAACGCCTCGACATCGTTCGGCTTCAACGGCTCCGGCACGGCCACCACCCCCACCCTCACCTGCACCCCTGCCTGACGAGCGACCCCGAAAAGGTCCTCGCTCCGCTCGGGCGCCCCTCCTCGGGGATCGAGGCTCCGCCTCGATCCCCGGGCGAGAGGGCTTCCAGCCCTCTCCCGCTCTCCCGGATGCCCGGCCCGCCGGAGCGCTGGGCCAAAAATCCGCCGCCTTATGGTCACAGGGTGGGCCCTCAGCGTCTCGAACACGAGGCTTTGAACACCTCTCATGTTGACGAGATCGGTGACTTGCCCGGCTCATGACCACTAAAGTGCCTGCTGGGAATGCTATGGCGCTCGGCGTGGGCCGCTGGAGAGACGAAGGTCGATGATCACATATCTCAGGCTGCAGAACTTCAAGGCTTGGGCGGATAGCGGAAAGATTCAGTTCGGCCCTATCACTGCCTTCTTCGGAAGTAATTCCTCCGGGAAGACAACCTTTCTGCAGAGCATGCTGCTGCTCAAGCAGACGGTAGAGTCGGCGGACCGGGGCCGCGTCTTTGACATGGGCGGCCCGGCATCGCTGGTGAGCCTGGGAACATTCAATGACATCACGTTCCGCCACGACTCCGAGCGGGCTGTCGGAATCGATATCGGGTGGCGTGAGGACGAGCCTTTTCAGATCCGGAGCACGGAGACCGAGGAGCGAAGCGCCATCGCGGCAAGTGACGACCTCAGTCTGTCCACCTGGGTTCGCGAGATACGAAACTTCCCGGTCGTCCAACGTGTCGAGTACGGACTCGGTGACCTGCGCTTCTCGCTGACGCGCAGCGGAAGCGGCAAGGACGAGTACGCGCTGGAATCCAATGATTACCCGTTCAAGCACGTCCCGGAAAGGCCGTGGCTGCTGCCCTCTCCCGGAAAGTTCTATAGTTTTCCCGACCAGGTGCGGGCATATTATCAGAATGCCGCCTTCCTGTCCGATCTGGAGCTTCAATTCGAGAACCTCTGTAGCCGGATCTACTACCTCGGCCCCTTGCGGCAGGACCCCGCGCGCCAGTACATCTGGTCGGGGGGCCGACCCGGCGATGTGGGCCGAAGAGGTGAACTCGCGGTCGAGGCGTTGATCGCCTCACAGGCCGACGGGAAGACCAACGTGCGTGGATACATCGAGCAAGAAGACGGTCCACGCCGTACGAGACTGATCACTGTGGAAGAACATGTGGCCTCATGGCTCAAAGAGCTCGGGCTGATCCATTCATTCACGGTGGAATCGGTTGACGACAGAGGGACTATCTATCGTGTCCAGGTCACACGCTCGGCCGGCAGCACGCCTGTTCTCCTCACGGATGTAGGCTTCGGCGTCAGCCAGGTACTTCCGGTATTGGTTCTTCTGGCCTATGCGCCGGAAGGGTCCACGGTCCTTCTCGAACAGCCGGAAATTCATTTGCATCCAGCGGTGCAGAGCAGGCTCGCCGACGTGATCATCGAGGCGGCGAAGGTCCGCAATATCCAAGTTGTCGTCGAAAGTCACTCCGAGCACTTTCTCACGCGCCTGCAACGCCGGATCGCCGAAAGGGACGTCGGCAGAGGGATAAGACTCGAGCCTGAGGACTGCCTGCTCTACTTCTGCCAGACGGATGGCGCCGCATCCACGATCGACCGGCTCGACCTCGATCCCTTCGGTAACATCACGAACTGGCCGGATGATTTCTTCGGCAACCCTTTCGAGGAAGCCGCCGCCATGAACCGCGCAGCCCGTAACCGAGCGAATGACGAGAAAACCGGTTGAATCGCCCGTCTCGTGTCGTCATCGACACCAACGTGCTGATCGTCGCCAATGGCAAGGCCGATCACATGAGCCCCGGCTGCGCGAACTCGGCGATCGAGTTCCTGGAGCACGCCGAGAGCAGCGCGATCGTCGTTCTCGACGGCTCTGGGCAGATCTTCGAAGAGTACGAGAGATATTGCTCATTCAAGGGTCAGCCCGGGCTCGGCGACCACTTCTTTCTTCATCTGCACCGCCGGCAGGCAGACCCGCGCCGTGTCCAGAAGGTCCACATAACCCCTGACGGCAACGGCTCCTACGAGGAGATGCCTGACGGCTTACGAGCCTTTGATCCATCCGACCACAAGTTCGTGGCGACAGTCATAGCGGACGAGCGAAAATCTGTGATCGTCAATTGCGCAGACTCGGACTGGCGGCAGGCTGCGCAGGAACTGACGCAAAACAACATCGTGGTCATAGAGATCTGCGGTGGCTGACGCACGAGCCACGCCCCCTGCGCCCTCGCCTGAGGGGTGACCCCAGAAGGGCCCTGCTCCGTTCGGAAGCCCTCTCGCCCGGATGCCGGCCATCAGATGCGCTGGACCAGGAACTTGCCGCCTTATGGGCCGAGATGCCCTTCGTGGCGCCTCGTCCTCGGCGCGCAGGAAGTACGGCGCGGCGGCCTGGTAGCGCTCGGCCAGCCAGTCCAGCGCCTCCTTGACGGAGGCCGGGGTCGACACCCTGGCTGGCGGGGCGGCTCATCGGGCCTGGCCGGCGAGCAGGCGGCGCCACCATTCGAGCGCTTCCCCGCGGCGCCACCGATCGGCCGTCCAGGACACGGGCGGCACGCCCCGGCGAGGAAGGGTGCGGCGGCGGATCTGGTAGACGCCGCCGCAGGCGACCAGTTCGTAGGAGGTCATCCGGCAGGAGCAGGTGTACGCGACGACCCGGCCGGGCGCGAGGCCCTGCCCGATCCATCGCAGCGCCGTACGCTCCGAGCGTGGCGCGGCCGGATGCGGCGAAATGCCCGGACAATCCTCCTCCGCGATGGCATCAGGTCGAGCGAGAACGCCGGCGGACGCGGTCACCGGGCCATCCATAGGGATGGGCGAGTCCGCTCAGCGATGCTCTCCTGCTCCGCGATGGCCTGGCACAGCTTCACCAGGTCGTCGGCGTCGACCGTACGGTGCGCGCCCGCGTCCTCGACGGCCCGGGAGAAGGGCCGCTCACGCGTCGCCCAGAATCGTCCTGCGTCACTGCGCATGATCCGCCATCCGGCGAACACCGGACGATCGGCGGCTGCGTCCCTCTCGTGTGTCATGGGTCAGGACCACCATCATGATCAGGGACCCGTCGGCGATGTAAGGCATCGGTGGCGGGTCCGCTTCAGCAGGCAGTGGTTGTGAGGCTCCTGCCTGCGTCACCGGCTTGGACGACCCCAATCCTGATGCGCGGAGTAAACGTGAAATGACACACCGTGTGTTACGCGCGAGCTGTCAGGACAAGCCAAGCCAATCGGCGAAGGCGCACAGTTCGTCACTGCTGGCGCGGTGGAGGCGCAGGAGCGTCCCGACGTCCTCGCGTACCCAGCGGTGCTCACGCGTGTGTTGCGGCGCGATCCGGCGTGCGCTTCTCAACGCGTCGAAGGCGGCGTCTCTCATGCCGGCCCAAAGTCGGGCACGCGCCAACTCGATGAAGAAGCCACTCCGGCGTTCGGCGGGCATGCTGGACGGTGGCGCCCAGGTGTCCCCGATGTCGAGAGCAGGCCGCAGATGGCCATCGCCGAGACTGACGGCGAACGAGACCTCATGGATGCGCACCGAGTCCGGCCCGAAGGCCGTCCCGTAATAGATGCCCTCGGGGACGATGCCGCCGAGCCGCTGAGCCTCGACCTGATGGCTCAAGGCGTCTTCCACCTGACCGGCGCGGGCTGCGACGACGGCAGCGCGCATGTGCAGCGACCCCAGTACGCCCATGTACTGGAGACTCGTTTCCGTACGCGTGCGAAGGCGGTCGATTTCGCATTCGAGGGCCCGTAGTCCCGCCCCGTAGGTGTGCGTGGCGAAGAAGACTTCGGTCCGTACGTAAGCCACTGACGCCGCGAGCAGCGGGTCATCCACGAGCATGGAGGTTTGGCGCATCAGGTCGATCAGCCGGGCCGACAGGTCCAGATAGCCGTACTTGTAGGCGACTGCGTCGGCCGCGCGGTACGAGGTGACCAACAGAGGTGCGAGAGCAGATGCCGTCCGAAATCCTCGAACGAGCTCCGTGATCAGCTCAGGAAGCACGTAAGACAGTCGGACGTACTGGGATTCCAGGCGCCACTGGACCGCTTCGCGTGCGGCGACTTGCAGCTCAGGCAGCGGGCGCACTAGGCCCTCGTCGGGGAAGTCGCAGGTGGTGATCGCCCGGCGCAGGAGGGGGATCGCGCTGTGGACCCGACTGTCTGTGCGGTTGGTGCCGTGCAGAAGCCGCGACGGATCGACACCAAGGGCCGCGGCGATGGCATCGAGAACGGTGTCGCCCGGGTTCCGGCTTCCCTGTTCCAGCTTTCGGATCATGCTGAGGGAGACGTTCGCTGCCCGCGCGAGATCGCTCTGCGTCATGCGGCGCGTGCTGCGGATCGCCGCGATGCGATCTCCCGCGCCCGCGCTGGTTTTCCTCGCCGAGGGCATGAGGGCTCCGTCCGGTCAGTTCCGCAGGAGAGCGGGAAGGTCTGCGAGCCCGCTGATGCGCAGATCGGCAGGTACGGCCGGGTCGTCGCCCCAGAGAAGCCCCCACGGTCCCCGTCGGATGAGGCAGGTGACGAGGCCCGCCGCCTTGGCTGGAATGACATCGTTCACAGGATGATCGCCGACGTAGAGCGTTTCCCCGGGGGCCACGCCGGCGAGCTTGACGACGCGGTTGAAGAAGGAGATATCCGGCTTGGCGACACCCCATTCCGCCGAGGTGGCGATGGCGTCGGCGGGAAGGCGCAGGCCGCGCAGCAGTTCGCCGACCTTGGCTGTCTGGTTCCCGGCGATGCAGACGCGTAGGCCCATGTCCTGCAGGGCCTGAAGCCCATCCCGCACGTCGGGGTACAAGTCGGTGTCGTCCAGATACTCACCTCGGCCGGCGTTCTCGCGATCCCTGTACGCCGCCTGGAGGTCGATGCCGGGGCGGATCATACGGAGCGCTTCGGCGTTGTCCAAGCCGAGCGCCGTCACCGCGCCGACGAGCGCCGACATCGTGTGGCGGGACACCCCGAGCCAGTCAGCCCATGACCCCCAATACCGATCGTCGCTGACCAGCGTCTCGCCGATGTCGAACACCACAGACCGGACCACGTCGACAGCGTAAGCCGCTTGACTGACCTCATGCGGGTGTCTTCACGACTGAGCTTCAGAACTTCACAGTCGCCCTCGGCGCCCGAGGACGTGTGTTCTCCCATGTCAGCCGCTTCTCCTGTCATAGCAATAGCACGGCGTAACGCGGGGACCCCCGGGTAGCGGGCGGGCATGCACACGCTCGTGAGAGGTCTGATCGCCGGAGCCGCCGGGACCAGCGCGCTCAACGTCGTCACCTACCTCGACATGGCGATTCGCGCCCGCCCGGCCAGCAGCACGCCCCAGCAGGCCGTGGAGAAGATGGCGGGCCTGGCCGACGTGGACCTCGGGGAGGGGGAGCGGGCGGGCAATCGCAAGGAGGCGTTGGGCTCGCTGCTCGGCTACGCGACCGGGGCCGGGGCGGCGCTCTGTTACGGGCTCGCGGCCGCGCGGTGGCGGCCGTCGTGGCCGGTCGGGGTGCTGGCGCTCACGGCGCTGGCCATGGTGGGCTCCAACGCCCCGTTGACGATGCTCGGCACCACCGATCCGCGCTCGTGGTCGGCCGCCGACTGGATCTCGGACGTCGTGCCGCACCTGGCGTACGGCGTCACCGCGTACGCCGCCTACCGCCTGTCGACCGGAGATCACTACGGCGGGCGCTGACGCCGTTCCTCGGGACGGGACGACGCGATCAACGCCCATATCGGGAAATCTCCTTCCGTTCGGTAATGCTCCGGAATTGCCGGACATGGGGTTGAGTGTCAAACGCCCCAAGTGAGGAGCCCAAGTGGGAGCAGATCCCGAGAGGCGCTTGGAGGAGCTCTACGCCTCCTCGTACCGCCCTCTGCTCGGGTACGCGTTGCGCCGCTGTCCCGACCCGGACGACGCCGCGGACGTCGTGGCCGAGACGTTCATGGTCGCCTGGCGTCGTATCGAGGAGGTTCCGCAAGAAGACGAGGCCAGGTTGTGGCTCTTCGGCGTGGCCAGGAAGGTCCTGGCGAACCAGCGGCGCGGCGAGCGCCGCCACGAGCAACGCACCGCCGCGCTGCGGGCGCAGCTCGCCGCCTCGCCGTTCGCCGCCGAGCTGCCGGGCGAGGATTTCTCCCAGCTCGGGCAGGTGTTCAGGTCGCTGCCTGATGACGACAGGGAGTTGCTGGCGCTGGTCGCGTGGGAGCGGCTGAGCCCTTCCGAGATCGCCAAGGTGCTCGGGATATCAGCAAATGTCGTACGAGTCAGGCTTTATCGCGCGCGCAGGAGGTTCGCCCGGAGACTGGCCGAGGCAGGCGTCCAGCACTCGCGCGCCGTCGCGTTCGAAGGGAGCCGGCTGTGAACATCCCCCGGAGGGAGCACGCTGTGAACATCGCCGATCTCGCCCGCGTACGGGACGAGGACCTGGATGGCGAGCCCGCGGGGCAGGCGTCCGGCGCGGGGGCGCGGGCGCTGATGGAGTCCATCATGGAGACCGAGCGTGAGCCCGTCCGGAGCGGGCGCGGGCGCGGGCGCGGGCGCGTGGCCGTGCGGCGCGGTCTCGGGCTCGGGTTGGTGGCGGCCGGGCTGGCCGCCGCGCTCGTCGTCTGGACGCCGTTCGGCGGCCCCGCCACGGAGTACGCCAACGCCGCCGTCTCGCTCAGAGCCGGCGACGACGGCAGGACCGGCGGCGAGATCATCGAGGTGGAGATCAACGACCCCGCGGCCGACGTGGGCAAGTTCGCCGAGGCGTTCCGGGCGATCGGCCTGGACGTCGACGTGCGCAAGGCCCCGGTCGCGCCGGAGGACGTCGGCAAGCTGATCGGCCCGGCGCTCGTGGAGGGCACGTATCCCAAGGGCGGCGGCATCATGATCAGCACCAGGGAGGACGGCTGCCGCTCGGTCTGGTGCGGCAAGGTGTCCATCCCGGTCGGTGTGACGGGGCGGCTCGTCGTCGGGATCGGCCGTCCGGCGGCCCCCGGCGAGCTCTATGCCACCCCGGTGCAGATCGACGTCGCTCCGGGCGCGGGCGTGATCAAGGGGTACAGACCCAGGGGCAAGCCGGTCGCGCGGGTCAGCGCCGACCTGAAGGCCGCCGGGATGAAGGTCGGGTACGTGGTGATGTGGGACAACCCGGACGGCACCGGCGGCGGCTACGCCGTCGATCCCGCGCATGTCAAGGACGAGTGGCTCGTGGAGGACGTCGAGCGGATCGCCTCCGACGCCGTCACCGTCTCCGTCACCGCCCCCGCCGGCCTGCCCAAGGACTCGCTGCCCATGATCGACCCCCCGGCCAGCGACTGGTGGCACTAACCAGTCGTGGACCGCGCCGCCGATTCCGCCCGGCGCGGGCGGAGGCTCGACGGGCGGGGACGGCCGCCAGGCACCACCACGGGCGTCATCCCTTCACGGCCCCGACGATGACGCCCTTGGTGAAGTGCCGCTGGACGAACGGGTAGATGATCAGGGCGGGCAGCACCGCGATCACCACGATCGCCATCTTGATGGCCAGGGTCGGCGGGGCGTCCCCGGTGACCCCGGCCGTCGCCGCCGGCAGCGGGTTGGAGTCGACGACGTACTGGCGCAGGATCAGCGCGAGCGGCCACCTGCGGGTGTCGTCGATGTAGAGCATCGCGTTGAACCAGGCGTTCCAGTAGCCGACGGCGTAGAACATGGCGACGACGGCCGTCACCGCCTTCGACATCGGCAGCACGATCCGCCACAGGATGCGCCACTCGCCGGCCCCGTCGATGCGGGCGCTGTCCAGCACCTCGCCGGGGATGTTCATGAAGAACGAGCGCAGCACCACCACGTTGAACGCCGACACGGCCGTCGGCAGGATCAGCGACCAGTAGCTGTCCTTCAGCCCGAGCCCGCTCACCATCAGGTAGACGGGGATGATCCCGGGGAAGAAGACGAACATCAGCAGGATGCTGAACAGCAGCGGCCGGTGCAGGAAGGAGCCGGGGCGCGACAGCGAGTACGCCCCCAGCACGCTCACCCCGGTGCTGATCAGCGTCCCTGCGAGGGTCACCCCCGTGCTCACCAGCACGGCCCTGCTGACCACGGTGTCGGAGAAGATCTGCCGGTACGCCTCGACGGTGATGCCGTCCGGCACCAGCACCAGCCCGCCCGCCCGGTTGACGGTGGCGGCCGGGCTGAGGCTGGTCAGGACGATCGTGTAGAGCGGCCCGAGCACGGCGAGCACGATCAGCGTGATGATCGCGCCCTTGCCGAGCTGCCCGGCGGGGGAGGGCCGCTCCTCCCAGGGAGCCAGCCGGGCGGGCCGCCGCGGCCGGGACGTCAGAGTGGTCATGATCGCGAGTACACCCCTCGTTCGCCGAGCGCGTGCGCCACCCGGTTCGCCGCCAGGATCAGCAGCAGCCCGACCAGCCCCTTGAACAGGCCGGCCGCCGCCCCGTACCCCAGGTCCCCGGTACGCAGCCCCGACCAGTACACGAACGTGTCGAACACCTCCGACGCCCCGCTGCCGACCGCGCTGCGCTGCAGCATGAACTGCTCGAAGCCGACGTTGAGCGCGTCCCCGAGCCGCAGGATGAGCAGCAGCACGATCACGGGGCGCAGCCCTGGCAGCGTGATGTGCCACAGGCGCCGCCAGCGGCGGGCCCCGTCCACGGCGGCGGCCTCGTACAGGTTGGGGTCGATGGTGCTGAGCGCGGCCAGGAAGATGATCGCTCCCCAGCCGGCGTCCTTCCAGATGGTCTGGGTGGTGATGAGCAGGATGAACGTGTCGGAGTTCGTCATCCAGTCCACGCCCTCGTGGCCGCGTTCGCGCAGGAGCTGGGCGAGCAGCCCGGCCCCGCCGAACATCTGCTGGAAGATGGCCACGACCAGCACCCAGGAGAAGAAGTACGGCATGTAGACCACGCCCTGCACGAACGCCCGCAGCCGGGCCGAGACGATGCTGTGCAGCAGCAGCGCCAGCATGATCGGCACGGGGAAGTAGAAGACGAGCTGGAAGGCGGTGATCGACAGCGTGTTGAGCATCGCGCGCAGGAACTGGGGGTCCTGGAAGAGCAGCGCGAAGTTGGTGAAGCCGATGACGGGGCTCTCCAGGATGCCCCCCGTGTACGGGTTGTAGTCCTGGAAGGCGATGATGTTGCCGAGCGCCGGCACCCACCAGAAGGCGAGCACCAGCAGCAGCATCGGCAGGTTCATGAGCAGCAGCGACCGGTCGCGCCGCAGCTTGGCCCGCCAGGTGAGCTTGTGCTCGTCCCGCGCCGGGGGGCTGTCCAGCCTGATCGGCCGTTCGGTCATCACGCCCACGCCGGGCCCCTCACAGCCGCCCGTTCTCGCGCGCGACCTTCATGTAGAACTCGCGCGCCTCGTTGCCGCCCTGGTCCTGCCACTCCTTGACGATCTTCGGCCACTCCGAGATCGGGCGCTTGCCGCGGAAGATCTCCTGCATCTTGTCCTCGGTGGGGGTGACGAGGCCCGCCATCTTGGACGGCGTCTCGACCCGGATGCCCACGAAGGGGTCGTTCTCCAGCAGCGTGGCGGCCTGCGTCTCCCAGTCGTAGAGCGCCTGGACCAGGCCCTCGTACTGGCTCTTCTCGTTGGCGCTCGGCCGGCCGGACAGGAACATGTACGTGGGCGCGACCTCCTTGCGGCCGAGCGCGGTCTGCTTGATCTTGCCGTTGTCGACCGTGTAGTGCTTGCCCTCGACGCCGTTGAAGACCAGCTCGTACTCCTGGGTGCCGAACGGCGCGGAGGTCCAGTTGGCGAGCGCGATGAGCTCGCGGGTCCGGGCGTCGCCGAGGCCCTTCTTGATGAAGGCGAACATGCTGGCGGGCTCGTTGCGCCACACGATGGTCCGGCCGCCGGCCTGGGCCGGGTAGGGGGCGACGATCTGCTGGTCGAACTTGGGGTTGTCGGCCTGGAACCGGCCCAGGTTCTCGTGCCAGGAGCCGAGGCCGTCGCGGTAGATCACCATCTGTCCGCTGCCGAAGATGCCCTTGTTGTCGGCGTCCTTGTTGGCCACGATGTCGGGGTGCACGTGACCGGCCGCGAAGAGCTTGGTCATGAACTCGATGGCGGCGGCCCATTCGGGGGTCTCGTACTTGTACTCCAGGGTGCCGTCGGCCTTCTTGCGCCACTCGCGGGGCGCGCCGAAGGCCCGCTGCATCTCCTGCTCCATGCCGCCGCCGAAGGCCCAGCGCTTCTTCTTCGGGTCGGTGACGGCCTTGCCGAGGGCGAGCAGGTCGTCGCCGCTCTTCGGGTGCTCCAGGCCCAGCTCCTTGAGGATGTCCTGGCGGACGAAGGTGGCGAACGGGAACGGGTCGTTCTGCCACGGGATGCCCTGGAGCACGCCGCCGAAGACGCTGTACTGCCAGGCGGCGGTGTCGTAGTTGGCGAGGAGCGGGAACTCCTTGGCCTTGTCCCCGGCGAGGTAGGGCGACAGGTCGGCGAAGAGCTTGTTGGCGGCCTCGGTGAAGTGCGCGATCTTGACGAGCTCCCACTGCGGCACGCACACCATCTCGGGCACGTCGCCGCTGGCCAGCAGCGTGCTGAGCTTCTGCCCGTAGGTGTTGCCGTCGGAGATGTTGAAGCGGACGGGGCCGCCGAGCCGCTCGTTGACGATGTCGTAGTAGGAGTTGTCGCCGAGGCCGGGCGGCACGGTGCCCCAGAGCGGCGTCATGGCGGTCACCTCCTTGCCGCTGGTGAGCGGCTTGGTGGTGACGGCCTGCGCCATGGTGGCGGGGCGGGTCAGGAAGCCGGGCGCGACGAACTCGCTGCCGGGCAGGTCGGGCTTGAGCCCAGGGATCTCGAAGGGGACCCGCGTCGGCACCAGGCTCTTCAGCTTGTCGGCCGCGACGGCGGTGCCCTTGGACGCCGACTGCTTCTCGGCGCAGCCGGCGACCAGGATGCTCGCGCCGACGAGGCCGAGGAAGCCGCGGCGGGTCGTGGGGGTTGATGGCATGGCTCGTCCCTTCGACGGGCGGGAGGGGCCCGAGGAAAATCAGCCTGAAAGTTAGTTGGTATTCCGACCAAACAAATTAGTAGACTGATGGCGCGGCCACAAGGGACCGGAGCGGTCACAGGTTGGTGAAGGAGGCCCACGATGCGGCATGCTTGGGTCATCTCATGGCGGGAACGGGGCTGATATTGATCACTTCTACGACCGGCCCGCAGCCGGCCGACTTCGCCGACGTACGGGCCACCAACCTCGCGGTCGTGCTGCGGTTCGTCCGCGAGCACGCGCCCTGTTCGCGGGCCGACATCGCGGCCACCACCGGGCTCAACAAGGCGACCGTGTCCAGCCTGGTGGCCGACCTCATCGACCGCCGCCTGGTCCGCGAGACCGGCCTCACCGAGAACCGCGTCGGCCGCCCCGCCACCATGCTCGTCCTCGACGGCTCCCCCTACGCCGCCATCGGGGTGGAGATCAACGTCGACCACGTCTCGGCCGTGGCCACCGACCTCGCGGGGGAGCGGCTGCTCACCTGGCGGCGCTCGTTCTCGGCCGGCGACTCGGTCAGCCAGGGGGTGGCGAGCGTCGGCGCGATCGTCCGGCGGGTGATCAACCGCATGGCCAGGGAGGAGCGCCAGGTGCTCGGCCTCGCCGTGGCGGTGCCGGGGCTGGTCGACGTGCAGGGCACCGTACGCCTGGCGCCCAACCTCGGCTGGCGTGACGCCGACCTCGGCGGCGACCTCGCCAAGGCGCTGCGCGACCCCGGCTTCCCGATCCAGGTGGACAACGACGCCAACCTCGCCGCCCTGGCCGAGCAGCGCTTCGGCGCGCACGCCGGCGCGGCCGACCTCGTCTACCTGACCGGCGAGATCGGCGTCGGCGCGGGCATCATCCTCGACGGCCGGCTGCGCAGGGGCGGCCTCGGCTACAGCGGCGAGATCGGCCACGTCCAGCTCGACCCCGACGGCCCGCCGTGCCACTGCGGGCGGCGCGGCTGCCTGGAGGTGATGGCCGGCATCGGGTCCGTGCTGCGCGGGGCGCCCGCGCCCGCCGAGATCCACCCCGCCGAGATCCAGATCGAGATCGAGGAGGTCGTCCGGCTGGCCCGCGCGGGCGACGCCGGCACGCTCGCCACGCTGTCGGCGGCCGGGCGGAGCCTCGGCCGGGGCGTGTCCATCCTGGCCAACCTGCTCGACCCCGAGGTGGTCGTGCTCGGCGGCTACTACGTCCCGCTCGCGCCCTGGCTGCTGCCCGCCGTGCACGCCGAGCTGGGCCACCGGGTGCTCGCCCCCGACGCGGGCGGCTGCCGGGTCGTGGCCTCGACGCTCGGCCAGGACGCCGCCGCGCTGGGGGGCGCGGCACGGGTGCTCGACTCCGTCGACTCGGGAAGATTGCCCGGAGGATTGTCGCGAATCCCTTGACCTTGGTCACGCGGAAGTGCACCCTTCAGTCAACCCACCGAAATGTCCGCGTAACTTCCCCAGGCCGGTCGTCGAAGCGCTTCGACACTCTTTCGAGGGATGACCATGCACGAACCCCCCTTCCGAGACCCGTCGGCCCCCCTGACCGACCGGATCGACGACCTGGTGCGCAGGCTCACGCTCGCGGAGAAGGTCGGCCTGCTCCACCAGTACCAGGCACCGGTCGAGCGGCTGGGGCTCGGCCCGTTCCGCACCGGCACCGAGGCGCTGCACGGGCTGGCGTGGCTGGGCCCGGCCACGGTGTTCCCGCAGGCCGTCGGCCTGGCCTCGACCTGGGACCTCGACCTCGTCCGCCGGGTCGGCGAGGCCACCGGCGAGGAGGTCGTGGCCTTCCACCACAAGGACCCGGCCGGAGCCGGGCTCAACGTGTGGGCCCCCGTGGTCAACCCGCTGCGCGACCCGCGCTGGGGCAGGAACGAGGAAGGCTACTCGGAGGACCCCTGGCTGACCGGCGTCATGGGGGCGGCGTACGCGCACGGTCTTCGTGGGAGCGCTCCCGAAAGGCTGAGGACCGCCCCCACCCTCAAGCACTTCCTCGCCTACAACAACGAGACCGACCGCTGCACCACCTCCAGCGGCCTGCCGCCGCGCGTGCTGCACGAGTACGAGCTGCCCGCCTTCCGCCCGGCCGTCGAGCAGGGCGCGGCCGTGGCCGTCATGCCCTCCTACAACCTGGTCAACGGCCGGCCCGCGCACCTCAGCCCGCTCATCAACGAGCTCCTGCGCGCCTGGGCGCCGGACGAGCTGCTGGTCGTCAGCGACGCGTACGCCCCCGGCAACCTCACCGGCATCCAGGGCTACCACGACACGCCCGCCGAGGCGTACGCGCACGCCGTCAAGGCCGGGCTGGACAGCTTCACCCAGGACGACGACCGCCCCGAGACCACCCTCGCCCACCTGCGCGCCGCCCTCGACCAGGGGCTGCTGGCCGAGTCCGACGTGGACACGGCGGTGCGGCACGTGCTGTCGATCAGGTTCAGGCTCGGCGAGTTCGACCCGGCGAGGCCGTACGACGAGATCACCGACGGCGTGGTCAACTGCCCCGAGCACCAGGCGCTGGCCAGGGAGGCGGCCCGCCGCTCGATCGTGCTGCTGCGCAACGACGGCCTGCTGCCGCTCTCCGGCCGCCCCCGGATCGCGGTCATCGGCCAGCTCGGCGACACGCTCATGGAGGACTGGTACAGCGGCACCCTGCCCTACTCCGTCACCGCCCGCGCCGGGCTGGCCGAGCGCGGCGAGACGGTCTTCTGCGAGGCCGTGGACCGGGTGACGTTCACGGCCGAGGCCGGCCCGGTCAGCGCCGATCCCGCCGGAGGGCCGCTCAGCGCCGGAGCGGCCGAGGCGGGCGCGTTCGACCTGTTCGACTGGGGCGGCGGGGCGTACGCGCTGCGCTCGGTCACGACCGGCCGCTACGTCTCGGTGAACGACGGCACCCTGGTCAACGACCAGCCGGGCCCGAACGGGTGGGAGGTGCGCGAGACGTTCCGCATGGAGGAGCGCCCGCGCGGCACGCTCGCCCTGCGCCACATCTCGTCCGGCTGCTACGTCGGCGCCGCGCACGACGGCGTGCTGCGCCTGGTGGACGACGCAGACCAGGCCGTCTGGCTGGCCATGGACGTGGTGCGCAGCGGCGTCGAGCAGGCCGCGGCGCTCGCCGCCGCGGCCGACGTGGCGGTCGTCGTGGTCGGCGACCATCCGCTGGTGAACGGCCGCGAGACCGAGGACCGCCTGACCCTCGCCCTCGCCCCCGCCCAGAACGCCGTGCTCACCGCCGTGCGCAAGGCCAACCCGCGCACCGTCATGGTCATCACCAGCGGCTACCCGCTCACCTGGACCGACGACGAGGTGCCGGCCGTGCTGTGGTCGGCGCACGGCGGCCAGGAGTACGGCCACGCCCTGGCCGAGGTGCTGTTCGGCGACGCCGACCCCGAGGGCCGCCTCACCCAGACCTGGTACCGCTCCGAGCAGGAGCTGCCCGACCTGCTCGACTACGACATCATCGCCTCCGACGCCACCTACCTGTACTTCCGCGGCACCCCGCTGCACCCCTTCGGCCACGGCCTCAGCTACACCACCTTCGACTACGCAGACCTTCGGGTGTCGGTCGAGGACGGCACGGTCACGGCGCGGGCCACGGTGACCAACACCGGCGACCGGCCCGGCGTCGAGGTCGTGCAGTTCTACACCCACCAGCAGCGCTCCCGCGTCAAGCAGCCGCTGCGCCGGCTGCGCGGCTTCGAGAAGGTACGCCTGGAGCCCGGCGAGAGCCGCGTCGTCACGCTCGCCCTGCCGGTCGCCGAGCTGTCCTTCTGGGACGTGACCCGCGACCGGTTCGTCGTGGAGCACGCCCCGCACCAGCTCATGGTCGGCCGCAGCGCCACCGACCTGCGGCTGAGCGCCCGCTTCGAGGTGGAAGGCGAGGTCGTCCCGCCCCAGCGGGGCCCGCTGCGCGCCGCCGCCCACGACGAGTACGACGCCATCACCTTCACGGCCGAGACCCGGCAGGCCGGCGACGCCGTACGCGCCGACGCCGAGGGCGCCTGGATCCTGTTCCGCCAGGTGGACCTGACCGGCGTGCGGAGCTGCGTGGCCACGGCCGGCGGCGCGGAGGGCGGCATGATCACCCTGCGCCGCGGCGACCCGCTCCACGGTCAGGAGCTGGCGACCTTCCCCGTCCCGAGGACAGACCGGTACGACCACCAGGCCATCACCTCCTCCCTTGCGCCCGCCGACGGAGTGCACGATCTTTATGTCGTGTTCGAGAACGACGGCGTGCGGCTGGTCCGGCTCGACTTCGGAGCCGGGGCTTGAGCCGGCGCACCGTCACCATCTCCGAGGTCGCCAAGCACGCGGGCGTGGCGGTGAGCACGGTGTCGTACGTGCTCAGCGGCAAGCGCACGATCTCGGCCGACACCCGGCGGCGCGTGCTCGACAGCATCAGCGCGCTCGGCTACCACCCCAACGCCGGCGCCCGCGCGCTGGCCAGCAAACGGTCCAACGTGATCGCCCTGGTGCTGCCGCTGCGGGCCGGCATGCACGTGCCGGTGCTGATGCGCTTCGCCAGCGCGGTCGTCACCGCCGCCCGCCGCTTCGACCACGACGTGCTGCTGCTGACCGCCGACGAGGGCACGGCCGGCATCCGCAGGGTGGCGGCGAGCGCGCTGGTGGACGCGCTGGTCCTCATGGACGTCGAGCTGGACGACCGCCGCGTCCCGCTGCTGCGCGAGCTGGCCGAGCCGAGCGTGCTCATCGGCTTCCCCGCCCGCCCGGCCGGGCTGACCTGCGTGGACCTCGACTTCCACGCGGCCGGGGCGCGCTGCGCCGAGCACCTGGCCGAGCGCGGCCACCAGGAGATCGCGCTGCTCGGCGCGCCCTCGGTGGTCTACGACCGGGGCACCGGCTTCGCCACCCGCACCCGCGACGGCTTCGCGGCCGCCGTGGCCGACCTCGGGCTGAAGGGTGTGGCGCTGCCCTGCGAGGAGACCTTCGACGAGGTCTACGAGACCGTACGCGACCTGCTGCTCGACCACGCCGGACAGGCGGCCAAGCAGCAGGAGACCCGCGTCGAGCGAGAGGACAGGTAGGAGATGGGACGACCGGCCAAGGCGCGGGGCGCGCCCGAGCAGGACGCCGAGGTCACCCTCGGCGTCTACGTCTACGGCATTGTGCCCGCGGGCACGAAGGTGCCGCCGGACGAGCAGGGACTCGGCGACCCGGCCGGCGAGGTGCGCCTCGTCCGCCACGGCGACATCGGCGCCCTCGTCAGCGAGGTCGACGTCGACCGGCCGCTCGGCAGGCCCGGCGACTTCCTCGCCCACGAGCGGCTGCTCGACGCCGTCTCCCGCACGGCCGCGGTGCTGCCGTTCCGCTTCGGCTCGGTGCTGACGAACGAGGAGGCCGTCACGGAGGAGCTGCTCGCGCCGCACCACGACGACTTCCTCGCCGCGCTCGACGAGCTGGAGGGCTGCGCCGAGTACATCGTCAAGGGCCGCTACGTCGAGGAGGCCCTCATGGGCGAGATCCTCGCCGAGAACCCGGAGGCCGCGAGCCTGCGCGAGGCCATCCGCGGCACCTCCGAGGACGCCACCAGGAACGAGCGCATCAGGCTCGGCGAGATCATCGCGGCGAGCGTCGAGGCCAAACGCGACCTGGACACGCGTACGATGCTCGACGCCCTGGACGGCTGCTACGCCCAGGCGGTCATCAGGGAGCCGTCGCACGAGCAGGACGCGGTCAACCTCGCCCTGCTCATGCGCGCCGACGAGCAGGAGACCCTGGAGCGGCAGCTCGGCGACTTCGCCGAGAGCTGGGCCGGCCGGGTGAACATCCGGCTGCTCGGGCCGCTCGCGCCGTACGACTTCGTCGTCGCGCAGGCGGCCGAGGAGTGAGGCGTGAACCTGTTCGTCGAGCTGCTCCTCCTGCCGATCGCGCCGGTGCGGTTCGTGGTCAAGCTGGGCGAGATCATCCAGGACCAGGCGGAGCAGCAGACGAAGAGCCCCGTCGCGATCCGGCGGCAGTTGGAGGAGATCGACGCGGCCCTGGAGGCCGGACGGATCTCGGAGGAGGAGCACGACGAGGCCGTCACCCTCGTGCTCCGCAGAGCTACAGGGAGGTGACCGATGCCCGAAACGGATGAGCGGCGGGCCGCGGGCGCGCTGAGCGCCGGCACGGCCGGCGAGGCGGCGCTGCGTCTCATCGCCGACCTCACGACCAAGGAGACCGAGGGGGTGACCGCGGTCACCCCGGCCGAGGACGGCTGGATCGTCAGCGTGGAGGTCGTCGAGGACCGCCGGATCCCCTCCACCGGCGACATCCTCGCGCTCTACCAGGTGGAGATCGACGAGGAGGGGAACTTGCTGGCATACAAGAGGCTGCGCCGCTACCGGCGAGGCAGCAGCGACAACGGGGAGAACGCATGAGCGCGGGCGTGACGTGGACACGGTAGCGAGCCGCGGGCCGGTCGGACGCCCCTCGTACGGGCCGAGCTCGACCGGCCACGAGGCGGCCAACCTGGGCGACATCCTGGAACGGGTGCTCGACCGGGGCATCGTCATCGCCGGCGACATCCGGGTCAACCTGCTCGACATCGAGCTGCTGACGATCAAGCTGCGGCTGGTCATCGCGTCCGTGGACACCGCGCGGGAGCTCGGCATCGACTGGTGGAAGCACGACCCGTTCCTGTCCGGCAGGGACAGGGAGCTGGTCGACGAGAACCGCCGGCTGCGCCGCCGCCTCGCCGCCATCGAGGACCGGAGAGCCGTCGATGAGTGACACGGGGACCTACCTGTACGCGGTCGCCCGCGACGAGGTGCCCGCCTGCCCGCCTGGCGTCGCGGACGCCGACGTGCGCACGATCGTGCGCGGCGGGCTGGTCGCGTACGTGAGCAGCGTGCCCATGGAACGCTTCGCCGAGGAGCCGCTGCGCCGTTCCCTGGAGGACATGGACTGGCTGGCCGGCACCGCCCGCGCCCACCACCGCGTGGTGGACGCCGTGGCGGCCGCCACCCCGACCGCGCCCGTGCGCCTGGTCACCGTCTACGACGGCGACGAGCAGGTGAGCGACCTGCTGGAGCGCCGGGCCGACGACTTCGCCGAGGTGCTGGAGCAGGTCACCGGGCGCAGGGAGTGGGGCGTCAAGGCGTTCGCCGACCCCACGTCGGAGGAGCGGCCGGACGAGCGGCCCTCCTGCGAGAAGCCCGGCAAACCGGGCACCGCCTACCTCCAGCGGCGGCGGGCGAACCTGCGCGGACGCGAGCAGAACAGGCGGCAGGCGCTGGCGCGGGCCGAGCACATCCACGCCGCCCTCGCCACGGTCGCCGTCGCCAGCCGGCGGCACCGCCCGCAGGATCCGCGCCTGTCGGGGCGTGCGGACTGGATGCTGCTCAACGGGGCCTACCTGGTGGACGAGGGCCGGGTCGCGGAGTTCGCGACCATGGCCGGGCAGCTGGGCGGCGGAGGGGTCGAGGTGACGGTGACGGGGCCGTGGGCGCCGTACTCGTTCACGGTGATGGAGACCCGGTGACGGAGGCGCTGCTGAAGGGGGCGTCCGCCGACGAGATCATCCTGAGCGACCGGTTGCCGGCCGAGCGGGTCTCGCTCGTGGACCTGCTGGACCGGCTGCTCGCCGGCGGGGTCGTCCTGAGCGGCGACATCGTCCTGTCCATCGCGGACATCGACCTGGTGTGCATCTCGCTGCGGACGGTCTTCGCCTCCGCCGACACCCTGGAGGACGGATGAGCGAGGAGGGCGCCCGCTGGCGCATCGCCGCCGACCCGGACACGGTCCAGCGCGACCTGTCCCGCCTCGTCCTCACCATCGTCGAGCTGGTACGCCAGCTCGTCGAGCGCCAGTGCGTCCGCAGGATGGACGCGGGCAACCTGACCGACGAGCAGGTGGAGGCCCTGGGGATCACGCTGATGCGCCTGGAGGAGGCCATGGGGGAGCTGTGCGAACGCTTCGAGCTGACCCCGGCCGACCTCAATCTCGACCTCGGCCCGCTCGGCACCCTCCTGCCGGCCGAGTGACCTCCGCGCGAGTGGTACGAATTACTCATGCGAGTAACGTCCGGCGGACACACCTTCACGGGGGCGGCCCGGCGCGCGCAGATCGTGGCCGCCACCATCGACACGATCGCCGAGCTCGGCTACAACCAGGCGAGCTTCGCCAGGATCGCCGCGCGGGCGGGGCTGAGCAGCACGCGGCTGATCTCGTACCACTTCGCGGGCAAGGACGAGCTGATGGCGGCCGTGCTGGCGGAGGTGCTGGGGGAGCTGGGCCGGCACATGACCGAGCAGGTGGGCGCGGCCCCCGACGCCCGGGGGCGGCTGCGGGCCTACATCACCGGGCTGGTCGGGTTCGTCGCGGAGCACCGGGAGCGGATGAAGGCGGTCATGGAGATCTTCCTGCATCCCCGGGGCGAGCGCGCGTTCTACGGCCCCGAGGAGGACGGCGACACGCTCGGGCACCTGGAGGCCATCCTGCGGGACGGGCAGGAACGTGGCGAGTTCCGCCCCTTCGACACCTTCGTCATGGCCGCGGCGATCCAGCGGAGCATCGACGGGCTGCCGTTCCTGCTCCAGACCCGGCCCGAGCTGGACCTGGAGGTCTACGCGCGGGAGCTGGCCACGGCCTTCGACCTGGCGACCCGGGCGCCCGCCGGTCTCACACCATCTCCGCCGTGACGGCCCAGCGCTCGTGGTCGCGCCAGGCGCCGTCGATGAACTGGAAGTTCGGCGAATAGCCCTCGCGCTGGAAGCCGGCCCGCTTGGCCAGGTTGATCGAGGCGGTGTTGCCCGGCTGGATGTTGGCCTCCAGCCGGTGCAGCCCCAGCTCCTCGAAGGCGTACGAAACCAGCAGCCGCAGTCCCTCGGTCATATAACCGCGGCCCGCCGACGGGGCGTAGGCCGCGTAGCCGACGGTGCCGGACTGATGGGTGCCGCGGACGATGTTGTTGACGTTGATCCGGCCGGCGATCTCGCCGGTGTCGAGCCGGCAGACCACGAAGCCCTCGTGCGCGCCGCCGTCGAACCGGCCCAGGTAGCTCTCGAACTCCTCGCGGGTGATGATCGGCGCCCCGGGCAGCCACGGGCCGTGCAGGTCGAGGCTCTCCTTGTTCAGCGCCACGATCTCGGCCGCGTCGTCCATGACGAGGTGACGAAGGCCGACCCGGTCGCCGTACGCGAGGTAGCTCATTCGCCCGATCCTACGCATACCGCCCGCTCCGCACAGGGAAACGCCCCTCGCGGATGGTCCGCGAGGGGCGTCGCCGGGTGCTCGGGTGAGTGGTTACCAGTCGCCGCCGCCGAAATCGCCGCCGCCGAAGTCACCGCCGCCGAAGTCGCCTCCGCCACCGAAGTCGCCCCAGCCGCCGAAGTCACCGCCACCGCCGCCGTCGGCGTAGCCCTCGGCGTAACCGGCGCCGTAGCCGCCGTGGCCGAAGCCGCCGAGCATGCTGCCCATCATGGTGCCGATGAACATGCCGGTCATGACGTCGCCGAAGCCGCCGTAGTAGCCGTAGGCGTAGGGCTGGTAGGCCGGGCCCGCGTCGTAGTAGGGGCGGCGCTGGCCGTCGACCATGACCTCACGCATCTGCGGGTCGAAGCCGCGCTCCACGGCCTCGGCGTCGGCCCGGCAGGCGGGCACGTCGCGGACGGCGCCGCCGGGCGGGGCCCAGCGCACGTCGCGGACGGACGGGCCGTGCTGCGGGTTGAAGAAGCAGGGGGCGCGCCGCTCGGGCACCGGCTGGTTGTTGACCTTGGCCTTGACCACGGCCAGCGCGTAGCGGCCGTCCTCAAGGGTCTGGGTCACGTCGCGCACCTGGTCGGCGCGCTCCACCGTGGCGAGCTGGGTCTTGGCCTTCTCGTAGGAGTCGAGCGCGGTCTCCCACTCCTGGATGTGCTGACCGCCCTCGCCGGCGAGCTTGACGTCGGTGTCGAGCGCGGTGATCTCCTCGCCCAGCTTGGTGACGTCCTCGTCGACGGTCTGCTTGACCGCGGCGAGGTCCTTGGCGTCCTGGATGGCCTGCTTCTTCTTCTTGTTCCTGGAGTAGAGGAAGTAGCCGCCGCCGCCGACCAGGGCCAGCGTGCCGAGGCCGACCAGCGCGGCGGTGCCGCCGGCGCCGGGGTTGGCCTGGCTGCTCGGGCTGAGCGCGGACTTGTCGCGGGCCATGGCGAGGTCGACGCGGTGGGCGAAGTCCTTGAACCCGTCGACCACGTCGGAGTTGGCGCTGGTGGCGCGGTTGGACAACTGGGCCGCGAGGTTCTGCGGCATGGCGGTGGACGCCACGAACATCGTCATGCCGTCGAGCACCACGACGGTGGCGCTGGGCCGGCCCGCGCTCTTCAGAGCCGAGGTGAGCTGGCCGGTGTAGGACGCGACGTTGCTCTGGTCGATCGTGCCGTCGGGCAGCGCCACGGCATAGATCTTGCTGTCGGCCCCCTTCAGCGCGTCATTGATCTCGCTCTGCTGGTCGGACGTCAACGGGGAGCCGGACTCCGTGTAGAGCGGGGCCTTCTTCCAATGCGACACAACCGACTGGGCATCAGGGGGAGCCGCCGCGTTGGCGGCAGGGGACAGCGCAAGAACGACGAATAGACCGGCGATCAGAGCCGCGATCGCGGCCCCTGCTCGGCGCAGCGAATGGGTCATTGGCAGCAAGCCTCCTTCGCCCATGAGGACGAACGGGCGGTCGGCAAAGTTCCTCACCGTTCACGCTACCGGATCTGTCCGCGCCGCTCGGGCCTCCTGGCGTCAGGCGTCCTTGATCTCGCAGATCACCGCGCCGGAGGTCACCGTCTGCCCGATGGCCGCCGCCAGGCCGGTGACGGTGCCGGACTTGTGCGCGGTGAGCGGCTGCTCCATCTTCATGGCCTCCAGCACCACGATCGTGTCGCCCTCGGCCACGGTGTCGCCGTCGGCGGCCACCACCTTGACGATCGTGCCCTGCATCGGGCTGACCAGGGTGTCACCCCCGGCGGCCGGCTTGCGGGCCCCTGCGCGAGCGCGCTTCTGGGGCGCTCTGTTCGCCGAGGGCGTAGCGGCGGCCGCGCCGAGCCCGGCCGGCAGGAGGACTTCGAGCCGCTTGCCGCCGACTTCCACGGTCACCCGCTCGCGCGCCGCCTCCTCGCCCGTGGCCACGGCCCCCTGGTACGGCTCGACCGTGTTGTCCCACTCGGTCTCGATCCACCGGGTGTGCACGGAGAACGGCTCCCCGGTGAACGCCGGATCCGTCACGACGGCCCGGTGGAAGGGCAGCACGGTCGGCATCCCGTCGATCTCGAACTCGGCCAGCGCCCGGCGAGCCCGGTCGAGCGCCTCGCGCCGGTCGCGCCCGGTGACGACGAGCTTGGCCACGAGCGAGTCGAACGCCCCCGGCACCGTCATCCCCGCCTCGTAGCCGGCGTCCAGGCGCACGCCGGGACCGGCCGGTGGGCGCATCGAGGTGAGCGTCCCCGGCGCGGGCAGGAACCCCCGCCCGGCGTCCTCGGCGTTGACGCGGAACTCGATGGAGTGGCCGCGCAGCGGCGGGTCGTCGTAGCCGAGGGCCTCGCCGCCCGCGATGCGGAACATCTCGCGGACCAGGTCGACGCCGGCGACCTCCTCGGTGACCGGGTGCTCGACCTGGAGGCGGGTGTTGACCTCCAGGAAGGAGACGGTGCCGTCCTGGCCGACGAGGAACTCGCAGGTGCCGGCGCCGACGTAGCCGGCCTCGCGCAGGATGGCCTTGGAGGACTCGCGCAGCAGCCTTTCCTGCTCGGCGGTGAGGAAGGGGGCCGGGGCCTCCTCGACCAGTTTCTGGTGGCGGCGCTGGAGGGAGCAGTCGCGGGTGGAGACCACGACGACGGTGCCGTGGGCGTCGGCCAGGCACTGGGTCTCGACGTGGCGGGGCCGGTCGAGGTAGCGCTCGACGAAGCACTCGCCGCGCCCGAAGGCGGCCACCGCCTCGCGGACCGCGGACTCGTACAGCTCGGGGATCTCCTCCAGGGTGCGGGCGACCTTCAGGCCGCGTCCGCCGCCGCCGTACGCGGCCTTGATCGCGATCGGCAGGCCGTGCTGCTCGGCGAAGGCGACGACCTCGTCCGCGCCGGAGACCGGGTCCTTGGTGCCGGCGACCAGCGGCGCGCCGACCTTCTGGGCGATGTGCCTGGCCTGCACCTTGTCGCCGAGCGCGGCGATGGCGGCGGGCGGCGGGCCGATCCAGGTCAGCCCGGCGTCGATGACCGCCCGCGCGAAGGCGGCGTTCTCCGACAGGAAGCCGTAGCCGGGGTGCACGGCGTCGGCGCCGCTGCGGGCGGCCACGTCGAGCAGCTTGGCGATGTCGAGGTAGGTCTCGGCGGGCGACTGCCCGCCCAGCGCGTACGCCTCGTCCGCGACCCTCACGTGCAGGGCGTCGAGGTCCTGGTCGGCGTAGACCGCCACGCTGCCGATCCCGGCGTCCTTGCACGCGCGGGCCACCCGTACGGCGATCTCCCCGCGATTGGCGATCAGCACCTTCCGCACCGACGACCGTCCTTCCAGAAATCGATGGTTCAGCGGCCCAGGTAGGCGCCGCCGTTGACGTGGAGCACCTGCCCGGTGACGTGCCCGGCTCCCTCGCCCGCCAGGAACAGAACGGTGTCGGCCACGTCGGACGGCGTGCCGGGGCGGCCGTTGCGGGTGTTGTCCACACGGGCCCTGATGCCGTCCTCGGTGAGGCGGCCGCGGAAGAACTCGGTGTCGAGGACGAGGCCGGGGGAGACCACGTTGGCCGTGATGCCGCGCGGGCCCAGCTCGGCGGCCAGGTCGGCGGTCCAGGACTCCAGGGCGGCCTTGGCGGCGCCGTACGAGCCCGAGCCGGTGCCGCGGGCGGCGATCGAGCCGATGGAGATCACCCGCCCGCTGTCGCTCAGGCGCGGGGCCAGCGCGGTCGTGACGAGCACCGCGGACATGAGGTTGGCGTTGAGGTTGGCCCACCACGCCTCGGCGACGTCCATGAGGTCGCCGGGCTGCTTGCGGTCGAGGTTGGTGTTGCCGCCGGCGTTGTTGACCAGCACGTCCACGCGCTGGGGCAGCGCGCCGAGCGCTTCCTGGACGGCGACCGGGCTGGCGGCGTTGAAGACCACGTGGTCGGCGCCGATGCGGCCCGCGGCCTCCTTCAGCACGTGCTCGCGGCGGCCGGTGATCGTGACGTGCTCGCCCCGTGAGGCGAACGCCACGGCGATCGCGTAACCGATGCCGGTGCCGCCGCCCGTCACCACAACTTCGCGCATGACCGGACGAACCTCCGCGTGAAAATCCCGAATGTTCCTCGCGTAGACCATAGCCGCTCGGCATAACCCGGACGAAGACCAGTGGGCCCGCTTAGTGTGATGGCGCTTTCACACGGTCCAGTTCACCCGGTCCAGGAGGTATGCATGAGCCAGAGTATGCTCGGCGGCGACCCCGCGGAAATGCAGCAGATGGCCAGCCAGTTCACCCAGCAGTCAGAAGCGGTCCGCACCACGATGACCGCGCTCGACCGCGAGGCGGCCAAGGTCGGCACCGCGTGGACGGGCCCGGGCGCGCAGCGTTTCCAGCAGGCCTGGCAGAACTACCGCACCGCGTTCCAGCGGATGACCGAGGAGCTGCAGGAGGCCTCGCGGGTCATCGGCACCTACCGGCAGAACATCGAGTCCGCCACGAAGTGAGCAACGGAACGAGGCCCTGGCGACCGGCCGGGGCTTCCTTCCGTTGAACCCGGGCGGGCCGGGAGATATACCCTCTTTCGACATGATCGGTCGCGCCCTCCTGGCGAGCCTGCTCGCGCTGAACCTCGCCGCGGCCCCCGCCGCGGCGGCCACCGTCGCGGACGACGACTGCAAGCCGAAGAAGGGGACCGTCAAGATCCCCGTCACCGAGCCGTGGGCGCAGAAACGGCTCGACATCAAGTCCGCCTGGCGGCTCACCCGCGGCGCGGGTGTGACGGTGGCGGTCCTCGACAGCGGCTTTGATCAGCACCCGCAGGTCCAGATCTCCAAGATCGTGGACGAGACGCACACCGGCTACCGTGACTGCGTCGGCCACGGCACCGCCGTCTCCGGCATCATCGGTGCCCGTTACGTGGCCGGGGTCTCCTTCCACGGCGTCGCGCCGGAAGCCCGGCTGCTCATGTTCAAGCAGAGCAACAAGCCCGAGGGCGTGCTCACCAACCTGGTCAACGCCATCAACGACGCGGTGGACGCCAAACCGGACGTCATCAACGTGTCCGTGCGCGCCTCCGACAACCCGTCGCTGCGGGCCGCGATCCAGCGAGCGCTGGACAACGACATCGTCGTGGTGGCCGCCGCCGGCAACATCACCAAACCGGACGAAGAGTCCGAACCCGCCTACCCGGCGGCCTATGACGGTGTGCTGGCGGTGGGCGCGGCCACGCCGGACGGCCGCCGCGCCGACTCCTCCAACGCCGCCACCCCGGTCGGCGTGCTCGGCCCCGGCACCGACATCACCGCCCCCTGGCCGGGCCGCTCCTTCATGCGCGGGCTGCAGGGCACGAGCTTCGCCTCGCCGTACGTGGCGGGCACCGCCGCCCTGGTCCGGGCCCGTTTCCCCCGGCTCAACCAGGAGCAGGTGCGCCGGCGCATCATCGCCACCGCCGACGGCACCTCCGGCGCCGGCACCGGGACGGGCATGGTCAACCCGTTGCTGGCGCTCACCGCCGTGCTGCCGTACGAGGACGCGAACGGCCCCGTGGTGGCCGAGCCGCCGCCCGCCGCGCTGCCGGCGAACGCCGTGGCGAAGGCCCCGCCGCGCGACGAGACGGCGATCGGCGTCGCGATGGCGGTGGGGGCGGGGGCGCTCATGGCGATGCTGGTCGCGGGCGCGCTCGTGCTGCTGGTCCCGCGCGGGCGGCAGCGCGGGTGGCGTCCCGGACGGGCGTCCTAACTGTTACTCCACGGTGTCCCAAAGCGTTACTTGTGGGTGAATTGTCAATTCGCTAGTGAAACCGCTGATGTAAATGTGGCGGATGCGGTTGAATGTCCCTTCAAGATCTATCTTTCACCGAAGGGATGGAGATGCACCCCCTGCGTCCGGGTGATCCCGCGAAGCTGGGCGCGTACGACATCGCAGGACGTCTCACCGATGGGCCGCGCGGCGCGGCCTTTCTCGGCAAGGAGTCCGACGACGCGCCGTTAAGAGTGATCAAGGTGTTGCCCTCGGCTCATGAGGCGGGCAGCGACGATGTCGCTCGGCTCACCGGGGTGCAACGGGTGTCCAGCTCGTACGTGGCCCGCACGCTCGAGGCCGGCCTCCACGAGGGCCGCCCCTTCGTGGTCCGCGAGCACGTCGAGGGCCGCAGCCTGGCCGAGGCCGTGGCGGCCGACGGCCCGCTCGACGCCGACACCCTGGAGCGGGTCGCGGTGGGCGTGCTCACCGCGCTGACCGCCGTGCACCTGGCGGGCATCACCCACCGGGGACTCACCCCGCACAACGTGATCCTCGGTCCCGACGGTCCCCGCGTCACGGACGTCGACCTCGGCGAGCCCGCCGGAGAGATCGGCTACCGCGCGCCGGAGCAGCTCAGGGGCCTGGCCTACGGGCCGTACGCCGACGTCTTCGCCTGGGCCGCCACCGTCGCCTTCGCCGCGACCGGGCAGGCGCCCTTCGGCCAGGACGAGGAGGCGGTGCTGAACGGCGAGCCCGAGCTGGGCTCGCTCGCCGAGCCGCTGCGCCGGGTCGTGCAGGCGGCGCTGTCGAAGGACACCGGGCAGCGGCCCACCACGTACATGGCGCTGCTGCAGCTCCTCGGCGACAAGCGGGGCGGCGTCGCCGCCCAGAAGCCGGAGCCGGGGCCGGACGTCGTCCTCGACGGCATCCCGCTGCAGGGCGTGGTGATCCCCGGCCTGACCGCTCCCGGCGCGCCGGTCCCCGGCCTGCCGATGGACGGCGTGCCGCCGCAGGGGGTGCCGGGTCCCGGCGCGCCCGTACCCGGCCTGCCGATGGACGGCGTCCCGCCGCAGCAGACCTGGGGCCCGCCGCCCGTGCCGCCGCAGGGCGGGCTCGCGCCGGCCGGTCCCGAGCCGGTGCAGGGCGTGCCGCTGCCGCCGCCCCCGCCGATGTGGGAGCCGCCGCGCGAGCAGCAGCGGCAGGCGCCGGTGCAGGGGCAGACGGTCCCCTCGCGCCCGCCGCGCAAGTTCCCGCTCGGCCTGGCCGCCGCCGTGGGCGCGCTCGCGCTGCTGTCCGGCGCCGGGCTGTGGGGCGCGAACCAGTACGCCGCCACGCAGAAGTTCGAGCCGGTGGCCGCCGCGGGCGACCAGAAGACGCAGGGCCCCGCCGGGGCCGGCGACACCAACGCGAACACCAACCAGAACGGCCTGCCCCAGCCGAACAACCAGGACCAGACCGGGCAGAATCAGCCCGAGGTCACCGTTCCCTGGGCGAACACGCCGGGCGCCGACCAGAATGACGTCGGCCCCATGACGCTGCCCAGCGACTGGACCTCGCAGGCGCCGACGCCGCCCGAGTACAGCACGGTGCCGTCGCCGCTGCCGATCAACACCCAGCCGGTCGCGCAGCCGCCGGTCACCACGCAGCCGGCCCCGACCCAGACCGCCGCGCCCCAGCCCACGGTGACCGTGACGGCCCGGGAGACGCCGACGCCGACGCCGTCGAACTCGAACGTGAGCACCATGGGACCGTCGGAGACGCCGACGGCCGGCCCGACGGTCACCGTCACGGCCACGCCGACGCCGACCGTCACGGAGACCCCGGCCCCCACCGCCACTCCCACGGCGGTCCCGTCCGCGACCCCGTCGGCCACCCCGACCCGTCGCGCGCCGTCGGCCACCCCGACCCACAGGCCGACCATCACGCGCACGCAGACGCCGACCGCCCGGCCGACGGTCCGGCCGACGCAGCCGACCGTCCGGCCGACGCAGACGCGGACCCCGTCCGCCCGCCCGACGGCGGCCCCGACGACCGTGGCTCCGGTGATCAGGAACCCGTACACGCCGGCGCAGGTCTGCGGCGAGGGCTTCTACGTGCAGCGCAAGCAGGCGTTCAGCACCGGCGAGACCTTCCAGCTCTACAACGCCTCCACCGGTGAGAACTGCGTGGTGACGATGAAGACGTCCGAGGTCGGGAAGTCCACCCCGGTGAGCGTCACCCTGGAGGTCCAGGGCGGCGGCTCCAAGAACCAGAGCGGCAACTTCGAGTACTACGCCGGGCCGGTCAAGCTGAACGGCAAGGGCAAGTGCGTCCGCTTCTCCGGCAGCGTCGGCTCCGCGTCGACCAGCGCCGGCTGGGCCAACTGCGGCTGACCCGCGACAGCGCCAGAAACCCCCTCCGGACGGCACCGGAGGGGGTTTCTCGTCGTACGGGGCCCGCTCAGGCGCGGGGAAGGCCGGGCACCAGGGCGTTCCTGGCGGCCTCGGCGGCCTCCTCGGCCCGCACGATCGCCGACGTGATCGCGTCGGCCAGTCGCCGCGCGTCCAGCCGGGCCCGGCTCAGCGGATGGATCCGCAGGTCGAGCAGGACGCCGAGGGCGTCCGTCGTGGCCTCGATCCGGCCCTCGTCGGCGCGGCCGGTGAAGCGGCGGGCGCTCCACTCCGCCACCGCCTCCTCGGCCCGCCGCGCGGTGGCCATGAGCGCCTCCAGCCGGGCCATCGCCTCGTCCATCTCGCCCACCGCTCATCCCTCCCGCATGACGCGCTCGACGTGCGCCGCCAGCGGATCGTCCGGGCCGCCGCCGTACGGGCCGGACAGGGCGGCCGTCAGCTCCTCCAGGCGCTCGCCGAGGCTGTCCTGGGCGGCGGCCACCGCCTCCTTGACGGCCTCGGCGAGCCGGACGTGGTCCAGCTCCCGCAGCTTCTTCGCGTCGAGGTGCAGCCCCAGCAGCCGCCCGGTCCCGGACACCCGGGCCCGGACGGCGCCGCTCGCGTCCGTGCCCTCCATCCGCTCCCCGGACAGCTCGCCCAGCGCGCCGGCGATCCGCGCCGACCAGGCGTTCACCTCCCGCAGCAGGCCGGGGACGTCGCCCTCCCTGCCCTCGGCGAAGGCGTCGATCTGGCTCAAACGTCGGCTCCCTTCGGCATCCACATGTCGCCCACGCGCTGGGGGTCGGTGAGAGCGGGGGAGAGTTGCAGGTCGCGGGCGCCCTGCGCGGGATCGCCCGAGTTGTAGAAGGCGGCCCTCAGGCTGTTGAGCTTCAGCTCCAGCTTGTTCAGATCGCCCTCGTAGGAGTTGTAGACGTCGGCGAACTGCTTGACCAGGTTGCCGAGCGCGGTGGTGAAGACGCCGACCTGGGTCATCAGGGCGACCTTGGCGACGGGATGCGTGGTGCTCATGGTGGCCAGGGAGCGCAGGACCGGCGCGGTGGCGGCGTAGAGGCCGAAGACCGACAGGTCGTACTCCAGCACCTCCTTGTACTGGCCGTGCATCGCGCCGCTCATCTCGTCGCCGACCTTGCCGAGCTCCCCGAACAGGTCGTTGACCTTGAACCGCATGTACTGGGCGATGGCCTCGGAGGCGGTGCCCTTCCAATGTGCCGGGACCTTGTCGAAGTAGGCGCGCCACAGGTTCAGGCCGTTGCCTTTCAGCGCTTCGGACATCTCCTTCCAGGTCTCCCGGCGGTCGTAGAAGAGAAAGGGGTTGCCCAGGTTGAGCGTGGCCGCCACGTCCAGAGCCAGCGCGGCCCCGCCGAGGCCGGACATCGCCATCGCGGTCCGGTTGTTCTGGCGCAGCGGGTTGAGCCCGGTGACCAGGCGCTTGAAGAAGCCGGGATCGGTACGGGCCGCCGCGACGGGCTTCACCTGGACGGCGCCGGTGACGGTGCCGTTCCTGTTCGCCAGGAAGAGCTGCTGGTTGCCCTGGGGCGTGGCGCCCTGGCCGGGCACGATCAGCTTGGGCGGCTGGTGTGACGGGGTGGTCATCAGGGTGGCACTCAATTCTTCCTGTTGGCCTGTTCCGCCAGCCGGTAGTTGTGCGCGGAGAGTGCGACCTTGGTGGCGTCCTTCCGCAGCAGGTCGCCCAGGATGCGGGCGCTGTCGCTCCAGGTGTCGGCGATGGTGTTGAACCGGTTGGTGAACATCAGCCCGACGACGGGCAGGCCGGCGAGGGGGGCGAGGTTCCAGCCCTCGAAGCGGGGCGTGCGCTGCTTGATGAGGTGCACGGCGTCCCCGGAATCGGTCATGGCACCGGCGAAGGCGTCGATGGGGGCGGTGCTGGTCATGTAGCCGGGAAGGTTCGAATTGTCGGGCGCGAGGTCCTGCCTCCCCGGAGGTTTCGCCGAGGGCGAGGCGGACGGGGACGCGACGGGGCGCAGCGACGGGGGCAGGCAGACCGGGGGCGGGCACGTGGGAGTGTGCGGGCACGGGCTGGTGACCGCCGGCGTCGGTGACGCGGAAGGGCTCAGGGACGGTGTGAGGCTGGGCTGCGGGCTCCCTGACGGCGTCGCCGAAGGGGCGGCGGTGGACGGATCGGTCGACACGATGATCTTTGTATCACCGCATTAAGCCGCATAAATGGCCATTCGCCCTGTTGGGAGACAATATGCGAATGCCATTCACATTCGCGTAACCCGCTGTTTCCTCAGGACGTCACGCCTCTCCCATGTACGCCGTCTGGATCAGGCGCGCCCCCTGCCGGCGATCGACGTAGTAGCCGCGCCCAGTGGGCAGCGGCGTCGGCCGGATGTTGCCGAAGAGCGGGCCCTCCTCGCGGTTGCCCGACATGATCAGCGCGGGGCTGGCCATCTCCTTCATGCGCTGCACGGCCTGGTCGAACATGGCCCTGCTGGCGCCGCCGGCCTGCCGGGCCAGCACCAGGTGCAGACCGATGTCGCGGGCCTGCGGCAGCAGGTCGGCGAGCGGCGCGAGCGGGTTGCTGGAGGTGGCCACGAGGTCGTAGTCGTCCACCACGATGTACAGGTCCGAGCCCTGCCACCAGCTGCGCGAACGCAGTTGCTCGGGCGTCAGGTCCGCCGGCGGCAGCCGCTTGAGCAGCGCCGAGCGGGCGTCCTGGATCAGCTCGGCGGCGGCCGTGCTGGAGGCGGCGTAGCCGATGCGGTGGTCGGTCACGGCCGTGTCCAGCAGCGAGCGCCGGTAGTCGATCACGATCATCATCGCCTCGCTCGGCGTCTTCCGCGCGACCAGGCCCTCCATGATGAGCCGCAGCACGTTCGACTTGCCGCACTCGTTGTCGCCGAACACGACGAAGTGCGGGTCGTTGTCGAAGTCGAGCGAGACCGGCGCGAGGCTGTCCTCGTCGATGCCGATCGCGATCCGGCCCGGCCCCGTCTGCTCGGGCCCCGGCAGGTCGGCGACGGGCAGCAGCGAGGGCAGCAGCCGCACCGGCGGCGCCCCGGGGCCCTGCCACGACTGCCGTACGACGTCCACGAGCGCGCGCATGGCGTCGGAGGCGTCCTCGGAGCCGCGCTGGCCGTCGATGCGCGGCAGGGCGGCGAGGAAGTGCATGCCTTCCTTGGTCAGGCCGCGCCCCGGCACGCCGTCCGGCACCGCGAGCGACGCCTTCCTGCTGATCTCCGACTCGTACGCGTCACCCAGCTTGAACTCGATCCTGGTGCCGAACAGGTCCCTGATGCTCGGCCGGAACTCCGACCACTTGTTGGTGGCCGCCACCACGTGGATGCCGTACCCGAGGCCGCGCGCGGCCAGGTCGGTGATGACGGCCTCCAGGTTCTCGAACTCCTGCCGGATGGTCAGCCAGCCGTCCACGACGAGGAACACGTCGCCGAAGCCGTCGCTGTCGGCGCTGCCGTCGGCGACCATCCGCCGGTAGGTGGCGATGGAGTCGATGCCGCGGTCGGCGAAGGCGCGCTCGCGCTGGCGCATGATGGTCACGATCTCGGCCACGGTGCGGCGCACCCGCTCGGCGTCGAGGCGGGTGGCGACGCCGCCCACGTGCGGCAGTCCGGCCAGCGCGCCCAGGCCGCCGCCGCCGAAGTCGAGGCAGTAGAACTGGACCTCGCGCGGCGTGTGGGTGAGCGCCATGCCGGTGATGAGCGTACGCAGCACGTTGCTCTTGCCGCTCTGCGGTCCGCCGGCCACGCCGACGTGCCCGGCCGCGCCGGACAGATCCAGCCAGTACGGATCCCGCCGCTGCTCGAACGGCTTGTCGATGATCCCGACGACGGCGTGCAGCTTGCCCCGGCCCTGCCAGCCGGGCGTGGACAGGCCGAGCTCCGGCGTGACCGACAGCGGCGGCAGCAGGTGCGCCAGCGTGGGCGGCTCGCCGAGCGGCGGCAGCCAGATGCGGTGGGCCGCCGGTCCGTGCCCGGCCAGGCGCTGCACCACGATGTCGAGCAGGCTGGCCTGCGGGCCGCGCTCGTCCATCTCGGTCGACGGGGCCTCCTCGACCGGCTGTGGCACGACGGGGAGCGGCACGTAGCCGGAGCCGTACTCGACGACCTGGCGCAGGATCGTGTTGCCGTCGCTGGAGCCGGGCCGGCGGCTGTCCGACTGGTAGGAGCCGGAGACGTAGGCGGCCTTGAACCGGGTCATGCCCGTGGTGTCGAACTTGAGGTAGCCGTTGCCCGGCGCGGAGGGCAGCTCGTAGGCGTCGGCGACGCCGAGCACGACCCGGCTCTCCATCGCCGAGAAGGTCCGCAGGCCGATCCGGTAGGAGAGGTGCGTGTCCAGGCCGCGCAGCCGCCCCTCCTCCAGGCGCTGCGAGGCCAGCAGCAGGTGCACGCCCAGCGAGCGGCCGAGCCGGCCGATCATCACGAACAGCTCGATGAACTCCGGCTTGGCCGACAGCAGCTCGCTGAACTCGTCCAGCACCACGAAGAGGGTGGGCAGCGGCGCGAGCTCGGCTCCCTGTTCGCGGGCGCGCTCGTAGTCGCGGAGCGAGGCGTAGTTGCCGGCCGCGCGCAGCAGCTCCTGGCGGCGCACCATCTCGCCGTGCAGGGCGTCGTACATGCGGTCCACCAGCGGGAGCTCGTCCTCCAGGTTGGTGATGACCGCCGAGACGTGGGAGAGCGACTCCAGCCCGAGGAAGGTCGCGCCGCCCTTGAAGTCCACCAGGACGAAGTTGAGTATCTCCGAGGAGTGCGTGACCGCGAGGCCCAGCACGAGCGTGCGCAGCAGCTCCGACTTGCCGGAGCCGGTGGCTCCGATCACCAGCCCGTGCGGGCCCATGCCGCCCTGCGCGGACTCCTTGATGTCCAGCTCCACGACCCGGCCGTCGGCGCCGAGCCCGATGGGGACGCGCAGCCGGTTGCGGCCCGCGCGCGGACGCCAGACGATCGCCGGGTCCACGAGGGACGGGTCGCCGACGCCCAGCAGGTCGGTCAGCGTGGTGTTGGCCGCCAGCACGTCCTCGACCTCGCCGCCGCCGCCGGAGCCGATCGAGGTGCGGAGCGGCGCGAGCTGCCTGGCCAGGCCCTCGGCCCGCAGGAAGTCGAGCCGGTCGGGGTCGCCGAGCCGGGTGCGGTGCTCCTTGCCCGCGTGATCGATCTTGACCATGTGGAAGCCGTCGGCGTGCACGTCCAGCCGCAGCGTGCTGCTCTCCTCCACCTCGCCGGTCGAGCCGGACAGGTCGATCACGGTCACGCCCTGGATGGCGTCGCTGCCGAGCTGGGAGTCCTGCGGCACGTGCCCGTTGTCCACGATGAGCACGTGGTACGGCAGCGCGTCGGCCGCCGCGCCGGGCCGGAACCGGGCGCGTTCCCTGAGCTCGTCGCCGACCAGCCGGTCCAGCTCGCTCAGGTTCTCCGTCATCAGCCGCACCTGGCCGGCGGCGTCCATCTCCTCCGGGTGCAGCGCGTGGGGCAGCCACTTGACCCATTCCCAGTACGGCATCCACTCGGCGCCCGCGCACACCATGATCCGCATGTCGTCCGGCGAGTGGAACACGGTGAGCTGGGAGATCATGGCCCGCACCAGGTCGCGTACGGTCTCGGGGTCGCCGGTCATCCTGATCCTGGCGAACGACCCCAGCGCCACCGCGACCGGCAGCCCGGCGACCGTGGAGTGCGCCCTGATGAAGCGGCGCAGCGCGCCGGCCGCCAGCGCGTCCAGGTCCTCGACGGGCTTGGAGTCCGGCGGGATGAGCTGGATGGCGAGCTTCTGGACGCCGGTGCCGAGGCGTACGGTGGCGAAGTCGTCGTCCCGTGGCCGCCGCTCCCACAGGCGCGGGCTCATGGCGATCCACCACAGCGCGTCCGGCTCGGGGCCGCTCCATTCCAGGGCCTCGCGCTGCTGCTTGGCCGCGCGCCTGGTCCGCTTGCGCACCTGGCTCAGATAGCGGAAGTAGTCGCGGCGGGCGCCGTTCAGCCGGTATTTGCGCTCGCCCGCCTGGCGGCCGATCTGGCCGATGCTCATGCCGACCATGGACAGCGCGAACAGGCCGCTGGCGACGTACATGATCGGGTTGGCGTTGCCGTAGGCCGTGAACATGAGGGCCATCGCCGCCGCGCCCGCCACCATGGGGAGGTAGGTGAGGACGGCGGTGAAACCCTGCGGCTGGACCTCGGGAATCTCCGGCGGAGATTCGAGCAGGACTTCGCCGCGCGGGGGTTTGGGGCCGGGGCGGCGTTCAGGGCGACGTACGACGACGATGCTCATCGAGACGTTCTTATCAGAAGAGACCCGATATGTTCTCTGTTGTCCGTGACCAATGGTGGGGACGGAGTTAACAAGTGGGACAGATCGTTCAGGGGCCTCCGCCCGGTCCACCGCCCCCGGTTCAGGGGCCGCCACCCGGCTACGGCGGCGGGCCGCCCGCATTCCCGCCAGGCCCGCCAGGGCCGCCCGGTCCGCCGGGACCTCCGGGGCCTTTCGGGCCTCCAGGACCTTTGGGGCCTCCCGGGCCTCAGGGGCCCTTCCAGCAGGGCGCGCTGGCCCAGGTGCCGGTGCCGCTGCCCGCGCAGTGCCACATCACGATCGTCGGACCGCGCCGCAAGGCCGACCTGGCGCTGCCCGCCGACATCCCGCTGCCGAACGTGCTGCCCGGCCTGCTGCGCGCGCTGGGCGAGGTGGGCGGCGAGGCCGCGGCCGCGCCCGGCTGGACCCTGCAGCGGCTCGGCGGCCAGCCGCTCGATCTCGGGCAGAGCCTCGGCTCGCTCGGCGTGCTCGACGGCGAGATCCTCTATCTGCGGCCACGTGAGGCGATCCTGCCGCCCGCCCTTTACGACGACGTCGCCGACGTGGTCGCGAGCGGCGTGCGCGAGGGCCGCGGCGCGTGGAGCGCCAAGCACACCAGGGCCGTGGGCGCGAGCGGCGCCGCCGCCCTGCTCGCGCTGGGCTCGGCCGGCCTGACGGTGTCCGGCATGCCGGCGCTGACCGTCACGATCGTCGCGGGGCTGCTGGCGCTGCTGCTGGTCGTGACCGGCACGCTGCTGTCCCGCGCGGTCGGCGACTCGCTGGCCGGCGCGCTGGTCGGGCACGCGGCGCTGCCGTACGGGTTCGTCGCGGGCCTGTTCGCGCCCGGCACCGCCGCCGGCTTCGGCGCGCCCCACTTCCTCGCCGCGCTGGCCACCACCGCGCTGGTGGCCGGGATCGCCGGCGCGCTCATCTCCGACGGCGTGCCCGGATTCCTGGGCACGGCCGGCGCGGCCACCGTGGGCGGCGTCTGCGCGGCCGTGATCATGGTGTGGTCGCCGCCGCCCGCGGGCGTGGCCGCCCTGGCCACCGCCCTGCTGCTGGCGCTCAGCCCGCTGGTGCCGACGCTGTCGTTCCGGCTGGCCAAGGTGCCGCTGCCGGCGATGCCGACCACCGCCGAGGAGCTGCGCAACGACAACCAGCGCCTGGACGCCGGCGCGATCCAGGAGCGGACCAGGGTCGCGCAGGGCTACGCCACCGGCATGATCGCGATGATCGGCATCTGCGCGCTGGTGACGCTGGTGCTGCTGGTGCTGGCCGACGGCTGGGTGGCCGACGTCATGACGGTCTCGCTGTCGCTCACGCTGATCATGCGGGCCCGGGTGTTCCGCGGCCGCGGCCAGCGCCTGTGGCTGATCGGGGTCGGGCTGACGGGGTTCGCCGTGCTGGCGGTCTCGCTGTTCGGCCAGGGCGGGATCGTGGGCTCGCTGGCCGTGGCCATCGGGATCCTGTGGCTGGCGCTGATGACCGTCGGCATCGGGATGTGGCTGGCGACGGGCAAGCCGTCGCCGTTCTGGGGCCGCGCGGCCGACATCCTGGACATCGCGCTGATCGTCCAGCTCTTCCCGCTCGCGCTGGGCGTCCTTGAGGTCTACACGTGGGTACGCGGGCTGTCCGGCTGAGGAGGCAGGTATGCAGGAGTTCGGGGACTTCGCCAAGATCGACGTCGACAAGCTGATGAAGGGCATCGACGACCAGCTCGGCCGCCTGGAGAAGTTCCAGGAGAGCGTGGGCGAGTGCGTGGGCCGCGCCGAGGACGAGAACGGCTTCGTCAAGGTCGAGTACGGCCAGAACGGCGTCCAGCTGCTGGAGCTGCACCCGAAGGCCATGCGGCTGTCCTCGGGCGAGCTGGCCGAGCTGATCAAGACCACGCTGGCCGAGGCCACCGCCGACTACCAGCGCGCGTTCGCCGCCATGATGACCGACATCCTCGGCCAGGACGTCGACCTGGCGAAGAGCCCGGAGGCCATGCTGGACGACGTCAAGCAGGCGGAGGAGATCTACGACCGGGCGTTCACCGACGTGATGGGCGAGCTCGACCGCATCCGGCGGCGGCTGGAACTTTGACGCCCGTCACCGACAGAGATCTTTTCCCGGAAGTCAGGGCATATTACGGCATCTACCAGCGGATTCACCAGAAGGCCGCCTTCGTGCGATCAATCCGTTATTCGATATTTCTGGGATTTGAGGGGCAGATGGTGACTAACATGCCACTTGATGTTGTCTGCGGTGGTAGGCCGTCCTCACGGGGGAGACCGCTCGCCGCGACTGACGAAGCAGGACGACCTTTGGAGGTCCAGTGTCACTGTACGGGGCCAGCCCGACTCAGCTGACGACGGCGGCGGGCTATTGCCAGGACACCGCGCAGTACATCGAGGGCATGCGCCAGAGAGTGGTGGAGATCAAGGCCGGTCTCCAGTGGCAGGGCGGCGCCTACAAGAAGTTCAGCGAGGCCATGGACCAGTGGGACGTCGAGTTCAAGGGCGTCATCAAGATCCTTGAAGGCATCTACGACAAGCTGAACATCGGCGCCGGCGTCTACCGCAACGCCGCCGACCAGAACATGGACATCGTCGGCGGCTTTGCCTCCGCCGGTTCCGGCGGCCGCATCGACTCTCTCATCAACGCCAACAACGGGAGCTGACCCTGATGTCCGTCCAGCCTGACGACTACACCTACGTCAACTTCGGCTCCCTCGGGTCGGCCTACGAAGAGCTCAAGAAGGTCGTCACGGAGCTCGACCGGGTCACCGACGACCTCTACGCCGACATCAAGAACACCCTCGGCTCGAACTGGGAGGGCGAGGCCCAGAACTACTTCGACACGAAGCGCGCGGAGTGGAACGCGCACGAGAAGGCGATGGGCGAGCAGCTGTTCAAGGCCGCCAACGCCGTCGACGTCGCCAAGGGCAACTACCAGGCCGCTGAGCAGCGCAACATCAGCATCTGGACGGACTAGCCCGGCTCGTTCTTCTCCTCGGCCATCGCCCGGCCTGCCGTGCGGTGGCCGAGAGCTCTGTCGTTTGAGGGTGAGGCATGACGCAGAAAGACGCGATGGAGGGCGGTCCCGACCCTCTGGCCGTCGACAAGAGTCTCTTCGACGGCGATGGGGAGGCGCGGGAGAACTCCCCGCAGGCGATCCGGGCGGTCGCGCAGGAGCTGCGGACCGCTTACGAGGCCATGCTGGGCAACGGCGGGCGGCCGAACGGCAACATCAACCAGATGTCCACCGGCAACGAGCTCGGCGCGGCGCAGATCGGGCAGTGGAACGACGCCCTCGCCCTCGCGGCGACCGTCGGGTCCAACAACGCGGGCGCGAAGTTCGCCGAGGTCTACCAGAAGTTCATCGACGCCTACCAGAGCGTGGTCGAGGCCGTCGAGCTCAGCGCCGAGAACCTGGACCGCGCCCGCAGGGGGAACGAGGGTGACGCCTGATGAGTAAGCGGGAGGTCGTCGTCATCCTCTCCTTCGAGAGGATGCCGCAGGGCGAGAAGCCCAGCCAGACCGGCGACCAGATCAAACAGCTGCTCGGCAACACCGATCCGGGCACGATCACGGGCGCGGGCCAGACGTACATGAACGCCTCCACCAAGGTCGACGCGGCGGTCAGCTCCCTGGAGGAGCACGCCGCCAAGATCGCCGCGGTCTGGAAGGGGCCGGACGCCGCCAAGGCCCGCCACGCGCTGGAGATGCTGCACGCCTCGGGCCGCGAGCTGTCGACCAAGCTCAGCCTCATGGGCGGAGCCCTGCAGAACTACGCCGAACGCCTCACGGAGACCAAGAGCAAGGTCAACGAGCCGGTGCTCACGGACCGGGTCACCAAGACCGCCCTGGAGGTGGAGCGGGCGGAGACGTTGCAGGCCCAGAAGGCGCTGCACGAGCTCAACCAGGAGATCGTCAACCTCTACAACATCCAGGTGCCGCACGACGTCTCGTACGAGCTGCCGACCGTGACGCTCCAGTCGCCGATCAATCCGCAGACCGTGAACTACCCGACCGGATCGGGGTCGAACGGCCCCACCCTCGGGTCCGGCAACGGCGGCTCCACCGGCTCGGGCTCCTTCGGCTCCGGCTCCACGAGCACCAACCCCGGCGGCACCGACCCGAACGGCTCCAACCCCAACGGCTCCAACCCGAACGGGTCCAACCCGAACGGCTCGAACCCCAACGGCTCGGACCCGAACGGCTCGAACCCCAACGGCTCGAATCCGAACGGCTCTGATCCCAACGGCTCGAACCCGAACGGCAGCGACCCCAACGGCTCGAACCCGGGCCAGACCCAGAACCCCGGCACGAACCCCGGGACCAACCCGGGCACGAACCCCGGCGACGGCACCGTCCCCCCGGTCATCGGCAACGAGGACCGCACGAGCACCGACGGCAGCTCGGTGACGGACCCGCGCCGCACCGACATGGCCAGCTTCCAGCCGCAGGCCACCCCCACGCTGAACCCGACCACCCTCACCCCGTCGTTCACCGGCACCACGCCCGGGGCCATCACCACGATCACCCCGCCGCCGAGCATCGGCTACACGCCGGGAGGCATCACGCCGGGCGGCGTCCCCTCCGTGATCGGCTCGCCGGGCCTCATCGCCGGGCAGTCGCCCATGGCGGCGGCCGGTCTGCGCGGCGCGGGCGGGGCGGCGGGCGGGATGCCGCTCATGCCGCTCACGGGAGGCGGCGCCGGCGGAGGCGAGGGCAACGACCTGGAGCGGAGCACGTTCCTGTCCGAGGACCCGAACTGCTGGACGACGGCGCATGACACCACGGATCCCGTGATCGGATGAGCAACCCCTACATCCCGGGCATGTCGAGCCTCACCCCCGACGGCAAGCCGTCGTCGCACATCTCCTTCACGAAGGACGAGCTGGCCAGGGCCGGCGGGAAGATCACCGACCAGGCCAAGCTGATCGGCCAGGTGGACGGGCGGTCCGCCAACCTGCCCGTGCCCTGGCCGCACTTCGGGGTGCTCGGCTGGGGCGTGCAGAACGTGCACGAGAAGGCCATCCAGAGCCAGCGCGAGGCGCTGGCGAGGGCCAAGGAGGCGCTGGAGAGCTGGGATCCCGCCCTGCGCGCGGCCGACAAGAACTACACCAAGGCGGACGACTCCAGCGGCGATCCCAACAACCTGCCGAAGACGACCCTCCCGGGCGGGGGCCTGCCGAACGGCGGTCTCCCGAACACCAAGCTGCCCAGCACCAACCTGCCCAACGCGGACCTGCCGAAGACGAACCTCCCGAACACCGATCTTCCGAACACGAATCTCCCCAACACGAACCTGCCGAACACGGACCTCCCCAACACCGACGTCCCTGGCAGCAACCTCCCGAACACGAACGTCCCCGGCACGGACCTGCCGAACGCCAACCTGCCCGGCACCAACACGCCCGGCGCGAACCTCCCCGGCACGGACCTGCCGAAGACGAACCTGCCAGGCATGGACCCGGCCGACACCCGTGTCCCCGACCTCGACGCCGCGCTGAACCCGAACAAGACCGACCTGTCGTCGTTCAAGCCCACGGCCACGCCCACGCCGCAGGTGCCCGGGTTCGACCCCAGCGTCAACGGGCCCGGCACCCGGACGGGCGTCCCCAATACCCTCGGAGTGCCCCTCACCAGCACGGTTCCCGGCACCGGCGTCGGCGGGGGCCTCGGCGGCGTACCCGGCAACGCGGCCGCCGCCGGGCTGCGCGGCGCCGCGGCAGGCGCGTCCGGCATGCCGATGATGCCGATGATGCCGATGAGCGGCGCGGGGAACGCGAATCAGGAACGCGACCGCGACAAGACCGTCGGCCTCGGCGAGGACGAGGGTGTCTGGGGCGGTGACGAGGACATCGCGCCACCGGTGCTCGGCCAGGAGGACGATCTGCTGTGAGCGTCTACAAAGAGGTCTCCATGGCCGCCGCCGGCACCGCCACGGCCTCGGCGTTCTTCATCGGCCAGCCCTGGGCCTTCTACGTCGCCAGCGCCATCGGCACCCTGGTCTCGGACCCGGAGGGCATGGAGACCGCGGCCAACAACTGGCGCACGAGCGACCACCATGCCGAGGGCCTCGTCACAGAGCTCAAGAGCCTGGACGAGCAGCTCACCGAATTGAAGACCACCCTCCAGAACGACGGCACCTGGGAGGGCGAGGCGTTCAAGTCCTTCGAGACCGTGCACACGAGCTACAAGGACTCGCTCAAACAGCTCAAGGAGGTCCGCAACGCCACGGGCGACGGCGTCAGCTCGACGGCGGGCTTCTACAAGGTGTGCACCTACGTCTGCTCTGCCATCGCCGCCGCCATGGCCGGGCTCGCCATCTACAAGGTGGCCTCGAAGGCCAGCCCGCTCACGGCCGCCTTCTCCGAGGGCGTGGCCGCCGCGTTCGGCAAGATCACGCTGACCGCGATCAAGAAGGTCCTCGGCAAGCAGATCCTGGTGGCGGGCGGTCTCACCTGGGCCCTGTACTCCGCAATCCAGGCGAGCGAGATGGCCGGCAAGGTCTTCCCCAGCCTCAAGGCCATCCCGACCGAGATGTCCACCATGCAGAACGGCGGAGGGTCGCCGTTCACCCAGGACGGGCTGGAGTACAACGAGGACGCCGGCTCGCTGATGCCGAAGATGGACAAGTCCATGAAGGCGTAGGGCGGTGGCCTCCCTCCTGGCGTCGCCGGTCAGGAGGGCCGCACCTCCGGGCAGCGCACCCCGCCGGCCGGGACCGACCGCGCGATCAGGTAGCGGTCGATCGCGCCGGTGGTGCACGCGCTCCGGCCGTACACGGTGTGCCCCGAGCCCTCGTACGTGAGCACGCGGGCCGCGGCGCCGATCTGCCTGGCCGTGCTGAGCGTCCACTGGTAGCCGGTGGCGGGGTCGTGCAGCGAGGAGGCCAGCAGGATCGGCGCGGCGGTGTCCACGCGCAGCCGGTGCTGCGGGTTAGGCACGGGCGTGGGCTGGCCCAGGCATCCGGCGATCCGGCCCAGCGCGGGCGGGCTGTACCTCATGTCCCCGGCCTGCCCGGCCTGCCGGCGCAGGAGCGAGGCGTACTCGGCGTGGTCGGCGACCGGCAGGTGGAAGTCCTGGCAGAACACGGGCGTGCTGACCGGCACCTCCTCCTCGTCCCTCGCGGCGCGCGCCGACGGCTGCGGGCCGCCGCCGTCGATGGCCGCCAGCAGCTCGGCGAGCTCCGCCCAGTTGGGGTTGTAGAGGCCGGCGAAGGCCGTGTTCACCAGCTCGTACGCGCCCAGAGGCACGTCCGGCACGCCCGGCTCGTGCAGCTCACCGCGGTCGGCCCGCTCCAGCAGCCCCTTCCAGAACCCCCGGACGTCCTTCCCGTTCAGCGCGCACGACGGCGTCGCCTCACACCAGGCCACGAACTGGTCGAACGCCCCCGCCGTCTGGGCGGCCGCGGTGCTCAGGTAGGCCGCGGTGTCCACGCTGTGGTCGAAGTTCGAGTCGAGCGCGAGCGCCCTGACCCTGCCGGGGAAGCGCTCGGCGTACGCCTGGCCGATGAGCGTGCCGTGCGAGACGCCGTAGTAGGTGAGCTTGTCGTCGCCCAGCGCGGCCCGCAGCGCCTCCACGTCGCGCGCCACGTCGAGCGAGCTCACGCGGTCGTACAGCGGCCCGGTGCGGGCCCGGCAGTCCTCCCGCAGCCGCCGGTTGTACGACACCCAGGCGTCCATGTCCGCCTGGCTCCCGATGAGCGGGTGCGGACGTTCGCGCACCAGCGCCGCCGAGCACTTCACCGGGTGGCTGCGGCCCACCCCGCGTGGGTCGAACCCGACGAGGTCGAAGCGGCCGCGCAGCTCGGCGCTGAAGTAGCCGCTGCCGTGCACCACGAAGTCGACGCCGGAGGCGCCCGGCCCGCCGGGGTTGACGACCAGCGAGCCGATCCGGGAGGCCGGTCCCGTGGCCTTGCGGCGGGCCACCGCCAGGTCGATGGCGGCGCCGCCGGGGTTGTCCCAGTCGATGGGCACCTTCAGCGTGCCGCACTCGGCGGTCGTGTCCTCGGGGCACGGCGCCCAGGCGATGGTCCGCGGCGCGGCGGCGGCAGCGGCGGCTCCTGGGGCCAGGCTGATGACCAGGGACGAGACGGCCGCGAGCACGAGGTGGTTCTTCATGTGATCCTTCGGTCGGCGAAGCACGGGCGGGCAACGCCACAGGATCATGCGGCCACCCGCATAACCTCGCCATAACCACGGCTCCTGACCGTCCCGTCCGGTCAGGGACCGCCCGCCGTCACTGGGCGGGCGTCTGCGGCTGGATGCCCTGCACCTCCTGCACCGGCGTCCTGGCCGCCGCCGGGTCCAGCGCGGGCCCGTCGGGGATCAGCCGCAGCAGGTGGGCGGGCACCGGCGCGACGTCCGTGGCGTCGTACCCCAGCTTGGTCACCAGGTCCGCCGACACCAGCGGATACCTGCGGCCCTGCTCGGTGATCAGGGAGTACTGCTGGACCGCCGCGAGCTGCCCGTCGCCCGGCAGGGTCCCGGCCAGCACCGCGCTGCCCGCCGGGAGCAGCACCTGGTCCACCTTCTCCGCGCCGGCGCTCGCGCCCGGCGTCGGGATGCGCATGGCGCCGCCCGTGGTCAGCACGGCCCGCGCCGAGCCCTTCTGGGTGTCGCGGTAGACCGCGCAGAGCGGGGCGGAGACGCCCGGCGAGCGGAAGCGCGGCATGGTGTCCGGCAGCCCGCTGTTGACCATCTGGTGCGCCGACGCCTTGGCCGCGTTGGCGCTCGCCGCGTCGATCGCCGTCTCGCGCACCGGCTGCCGGCCGTACGCGGTCTTGCTGGCCGGGTCCAGGAGCAGCATCATCGCCTGCGTGTGCTTGATCGGCGCCAGTCCGTCGGCCAGGAGCACGTACCAGCGCTCGCTCGCGCCCGCCACCGACGCCACCTTGTAGACCTGCCCGACCCTGGACGCCCTGCCGCCCGGCCCGGCCACCTTCTTGCCCCGCTGCGGGATCGCCGGGGCGGCGAAGTCGACGCCGGCCGGGATCGCGTTGATCCACGACGCCGGGACGCGGCGGGGCGTCTGGTCGGTGAGGCGGTCCACGTTCGTCACGCGCATGCGCTGGTTGGCCCAGAGCACCCAGCTCTGCTGCCCGTCGTTGACGACCATCGCCTCGCCGCCGACGGGCGTGCCGCCGACGTCCATGCCGCCCACGAGCGTCACGAACGGCTTGCGCACCCCCGAGGCGTCCGCGCCCTCGACCACGCACGCCGACCAGGGGGCCTTGACCAGCCGCTCACGCTTCGGCAGCGAGTCCGGCGCGCCCTGGATGCCCACCTTCTGCCCGCGTGCGAACCCGGCCAGCGAGTCGGTGGAGACCGTCCGCACCTTGACGTCGTCGGTGTCGAGCAGGAGCCGCGCCGAGACGTAGTTGGCGACCGGCTGGAGCTTGCCCGTCTGCTGGTTGTAGACGTAGGAGGCGCCGGTCTCCTCCTCGATCAGGAGCTGCCCCGGCTCGGTGAGCTTGGTGGCGTTGCCCGGCTTGAGCAGCCCCCAGATCCCGAACGCGGCCACGACCAGCACGGAGATCAGGATGCCCGCGAAGGTGGCGACGTTCTGCCGGCGCATGGGTGACTCGGGGACGTCCGGCTCCCCCTGCAGCAACGCGAGACCCAGGCGCTGCGTCATAAGGCGATGCGCCTGATAAAGATCTTTCTGCGTCTGCATAGCGCATCATGTTACGCATGTTGACACTGAGTCTTCTGTACGGAAAAGGAACATTCAAGTAAGGTGCTTGATCGAGTGCCGAGGGGGAGGTCTCGTGGGAGAAACACAACCGCCCAAGAACTGGCCCGGCCTGGAAGCCGAGCGTGACGGCGTCACGTACGACGCCAAGAAGATCGCCAGCATCGCCGAGGCGCTGCGCGAAGCCATGAAGCCCATCGGCGGAGGCACCTACGGCGAATACCCGGGCTCCATCCAGGATCTCAGCTTCAACGGCTCGCTCAAGGCCGAGAGCGACCATCTGCGCAGCATCAGCCGATGGCAGGCCGGCGAGTCCCTTGCCACCACGCTGGAGCAGGCCCACCGGGAGTTCCTGAACGTCTACGAGGAAGTCCTGAAGAACATGTCCGTCGCCATCTCCCTGGTGGACGCGGGCGCGGGCAACTACAAGATCACGAACGCGGCCAACGAGGGCGGGGGCTGAGCCCATGGGCGGCGAGAAGAAGAAGACCCACTGGCTGAAGTCCAGCTGCGGCGACTGGTCCGTGGAGACGGGCGGTCGCAGCGTCGAGGAGGTCGTGACCTTCATCAAGGGCTTCGACGCCAAGCACATCGCCCAGGCCGCGACCGCGTACAAGGACGCGCACAAAGCCGTCGGCGACGTCCAGAAGGCTCTGGAGGAGCAGGCCGGCCAGCTCGCGAAGGTGTGGAACGGCAAGGCCTCCGTCGAGGCGCAGAAGGCCCTCGGCGTCCTGCACGTGACGCTGGGCGAGCTGGCCGCCAAGCTCCAGAAGATGCACGAGCCCGTCGAGGCACTCTCCACCGTGGTGCGCAAGCACCAGGAGTTCATCGACGACGACGTCAAGGGCGTCCTGGGGACCTGGGTGAACCAGGGCGGGCTGCTCGGGGGCACCTGGGACGACAGCGTCGCCGGCCTCTTCAGCACCTACAGCGGCGTCTACAACGGCGACAAGGCGAACAACGACTTCGGCTCGCAGGACGAGCTGGCCGGCCTCCACCTGCAGACGTTCGCCAACGACCTGGCGCACGTCCACGCGAAGATCCCGGACACCGTGGAGAAGGTCCTCAGGGACATCGACTACCCGACGGGGCCGCAGATCACCCCGCCGCCGGTCACGTACCCGAAGGGCGGCCCGTACCCGAACGGCAACCCCGACCCGTACGGACCGGGCGCCTTCCCGACCAACTACGACCCGTCGGGAACGGACTCCAGCAACCGTTTCCCCACGAACCCGAACGCCTTCGACCCGAACGCCACGAACCCGAACGCCACCAACCCGAACGGCACCTATCCGAACGGCAACCACCCGTCCGGCAACGGCGACCCCAACGGTACGAACGGCAACAACGGCACCGGAACGGGCAACCCCGGCTCGCCGACCTTCCAGAACCCGGACACCTCGTCCCTCGGCTCCACCTCGCCGAACGGCTCGAACCCGGCGTTCAACCCGGCGGCGTACCAGGACCCGTCCGCCAACCGCACCACCAGCCTCCAGGACTTCACCCCCACGAACACCAACGGCTGGACCCCGACCACCGGCACCGCCCACCCCACCACCACGGGCAACACCGCGTACAGCATGCCCTCGACGTCGTACCCGCCGGCCACCACCGCGAGCAGCCCCGGCACGGCCACGGGCGGAGGCTTCGCAGGCGCGAACCCGGCCGTGACGACCGCCGCCACCCGCGCCACCACCGCCGGCACCGGCATGCCCTTCCTCCCGATGGGCGCCGGTGGCGGGGGCGGCGGGGCGCAGAGCTCCGAGAAACAGGAGTCGACAACCTGGCTCCACGAGGACGACGACGTCTGGGGCACCAACCCCGACTCAGTGGTAAACAGCCAAATCGGCTGACCCCCTCCCACGGCAACAACCGACCCGGCTGTCTCCTCACGGAAGCAGCCGGCTCAACTTGCCCCTCCTTCAGAAACGGCCGGCCCGGCTGCCCCTTCCTGCGGACGCAGCCGGATCGACTGCCTTCCTAGGGAAACGGCCGACTCAACTCGCCCTCCTACGGAAACGGCCAGATCGGCTGTCCCCTCCTGCGGACGCAGCGGGATCAACTCGCCCCTCCTAGGGAAACGGCCGACTCAACTCGCTCCTCCCTCGGAAACGGCCGGACCGGCTGCCCCCTCCTGTGCAAGCAGCCGGACGACTCGCCCCTTGCACGGCAACGACCTGCTCAACCCGCCCCTCCCGCGAAGATCGCCGGAACGGCCGCCGTCTCTCCTGCGGACGAGTCAGCCGACGTCGGGGAGAGCAGCCTGGATGGGCGTGATGGTGCCGGTCGTCACCAGAAAGCCACGACCGGGCGGCCCACCCACCGTCCCCCGCGGCAACCGGATGTTGAACAGATCCCCGTCCGTCTGCCCCTGCACCGCGAGCAGCACCCCCGTACGGGACTTGCGGGCCTCGGCGACGAACCCGCGATAGGCGACGGCCAGATCCCCGGTCGTGCCCGCGACGAGCAAGGCGTGATCACCGTCCCGCCCCGACCGCAGCACCTCCTCCAGAGCCATCCCCAAGGGGGAGTCGGCGTTGACGAGCTCGGCATCGTCCACGAGGACGACGTAGTCGTGCAGGTCGGCGACGAGCTCAGCCAGGTTGCCCGCGTTGCCGTCCAGCACCGCCACCAGCCCGTCCAGCCCCCGCAGCGGGCTGCGGCGCGGCGTGACGGCGATGACCGGCGTCCCCCGCTCGATCAGGGACCGGGCCGCCGTCAGCAGCGCCGACGACCGCCCCGAGCGAGCCGGCCCGGCGATCACCGCGGCCGGACCGTGGGCGAGCAGATCGAGCCCCAGCGGCGCCAGAGCATCGCCCCCGGCCCCCACAAGGGCCCACAGCGGCGACGGCGGCCTGAACGACGGATCCAGGTCGAACGTCTCGGCCACGGTGATGCGCATCGGCAGCGCGTCCACCCGCAGCGGCGCCCGCCCCGGCCAACGCCACCCACCCCGCCCTCCGGACGACGAGCCCGCGTGCCCCGCCCCGCTCCCCGTACCTGTGCCGCCGGCGGCGGAGTCGTACGAAAGAGGGACGGGAGCGGGGACGGCGCGGGCGAGCGCCTGCAACGCCGCCACCTGCGCGGGCCCCGCCGGATCGGGGGAAAGCAGCGCGATGTGATGCTCGACGATGCCGTGATCCCCGAGGGACAGGGCCCGACCCGGCGGCACCGAAGAGGGCAGCCCCTTCAACGGGAACCCGGCGAGCCCGTAGTCGGCGGAGTCGGACAGACGGAGCAGCAGCCGGTCGTCGAACACGGTGGACACCTGACCCAGCAGCCCTGACCGATCACTGGTGATCACGGCCCGCAGCCCGACGGCCGGCCCCTCGCGCAGCAGTTGCAGCAGCGCCTCGATCAACCGCCCGTAGTCGTAGCTCTCGAAGGCGGCGACGAAGCCCTCCCACCGGTCCATCATGAACACCAGCCAGGGCAGCCGATGCCCGGCCTGCCGGTATTCGGCCAGCGAGGCATGACCCGCCTCGGCCAGGAGCTGCTGACGGCGGCCGATCTCGGCGCGAAGCCGGTTGAGCAGGCGTTCGACCCGATCGAGCTGGTCCCGCGTCACCACCGCGCCGCAATGCGGCATCGCCACCAGCGGCAGCAGTGCCCCCGACCCACAGTCGATCGCGTGCAGGTGGACATCGGCGGGAGAGACGTGGGCGGCGATGGAGCCGGCGATCGTCCGCAACGCCGTGGACCTGCCACTCCGCGCGGCACCCGCGATGAGCAGATGCCCACCGTGCGCCAGATCCAGCGTCAACGGCTTCCTGTCCTGCGCCCACGGACGGTCGGTGATCCCGAACGGCACCGGCTCCACTTCGACGAACACGTCCTCCTCCCCGCTGCGGGCACCCATGCGGGACGAGCCGCCACGGCCGGCGGCAGGCGGGATGCCGGGCCCGGCGGCTGGCGGGATGCCGGCGCCGGTGGCTGGCGGGATGCCGGGGCCGATGGCTGGTGGGATGCCGGGGCCGGGGGTTGCCAGGGCGTCGGGGCTGGTGGCCGACGGGATGGCGGGATCGTTGGTCGGCGGGTCGGCAGGGCCGGTGGTCGGGGGAGCGGCGGGGTCCGCGGCAGGCGGGCCCCCGAAACCGGACGGCGGCGTCGGAGCAGGCCGGGACACGGGCGGCGCTCCGGTCACGGACGCCGGGTGCACGTTCGCCTTCCCCGGCCGCCCGGAACTGTCGAACGACGGCTGCCCGGAGCCTTTCACCCTGGCCCGCGCCTGAAGCGGATCACCACGGAAGGGCACCCCCGACGCCTGCAACGGCGGCCCATCGGACGCGCCCGACGCGGATGCCCCGCCACCACCCCGCGCAGGCTCCCCAGCACCGTCACGCCCAGGCGCTCCGACACTGTCGTGTGCAGATGCTCCAGCGACGTCGCGCCCAGGCGCTCCCACGGCGTTCTCCGCAGGCGACCCGGAGGCGTCGTACGAAGGCGCGCCGCCGATGGCGGAACCGGGCACGCCGGAAGCGGCGGGCAGGGGGAGGACGAACAGGGTGGGGAGGGGATCGAGCCAGGGGCTGGGCTGGGGTGGGACGCCGGTCAGCCGGGCCGCCTCGATCAGGGCGTCGGCCACCAGCGTCAGGTCCGTGACCGTCGACTCCTCCTCCGACCGCGGCGCCCGGGGAAGGGCCCGGCCCAGGGCGCGCCAGCCCACGTCGATCACCCGCACGTCGGCGGCCGGCGCCCCGTCCCCGGCGGGCAGGGGGCTGCGTCCGCCGACCCGGGCCGTCTGTACGGCGACCGCCGCCCCCACCCCCGAGCGCACGTAGCACCGGCCGGGGGTGTTCTTGGAGATCTGGGCGGCGTCGGGCAGGTCGATGACGTCGGACGACTCGGCGGGCTCGGTGACCCGCAGCGCGATGCGCAGCGACGTGTTGGCCTGGATGTCGGCGGTCACCACCCCGGCGGGCCGCTGCGTGGCGAGGATCAGGTGGATGCCCAGCGAGCGGCCCCGGCGGGCGATGTCGACCAGCCCGGTGACGAAGTCGGGCAGTTCGGCGACCAGCGCGGCGAACTCGTCGATGATCAGCACCAGCCGCGGCAGGGAGACGGGCCCGGCGTAGTCGTCGAGGTCCTTCGCGCCCGCCTGGAACAGCAGGCGCTCGCGGCGGCGGATCTCCGCGGCCAGCGAGTCGAGCGCCCGCTGCGTCAGGTGGCCGTCGAGATCGCTGACCATGCCGACCGTGTGCGGCAGGCGTACGCACTCCTTGAACGCCGCCCCGCCCTTGTAGTCGATCAGCACGAACGTGAGCTGGTCGGGCCGGTTGGCGACGGCCAGCGCGCAGATCAGCGTCTGCAGCAGCTCGGACTTGCCGGCGCCGGTGGTGCCGGCGATCAACCCGTGGGGGCCGTCGAGCCGGAGGTCGACGGAGAACGGCCCGTCGGGGCCGACGCCGATGAGCGCCTGTGTGGAGCCGCGGGCCCGCCACCGCGCGGCCAGCTCGGGCCCGGACGGGCTCTGCAGGTTCATGAGGTCGAGCAGGCGGACCGCGTCGGGCAGGTCGCCCCCCGGGGCGTCGCGGCTGACGTCGCGGATGGGGGAGAGCGCCCGTGCCAGGCGGTCGCACCAGGCGGGCGAGACGGCGTCGCCCAGTACGGGCCCGATGACGTCGAGGCCGCCGCCGCGCAGGTGGACCAGCCCGTCGGGGCCGCACGCGGCCACCGTCTGGCACTCCTCGGGCAGCAGGCGCTGGTCGTCGTCGATGGCGAGGGTGTAGACGCCCGAGCGCGGCCCCTGGCGCAGCACCTGCGGCATGTGGGGCAGGCCGCGCAGCACCTGGGCGCCGTCGAGGATCACCAGGATGTCGTAGGGGCGTACGTCGTAGGAGGAGAAGGCCGGTTTGTCGGCGCCGGTGCCGCCGAGGTCGTCCCAGCCGGTGGGGATCTTGCCCAGCTCGGGGATCTTGGTGTTCTGGCGCTCGTCGATGAGGGCGGCCAGCTCGGCGACGCGGCGGGCGGCCGACTCGGGATCGACGCCGATCAGCGCCAGGCACTCCTCGCCGCCGCGCGGCCCGCAGTGGGGGAGCCAGCGCAGCCAGCCCCAGCGGCGCTCGGCGTCGGGGTGCGCCGAGATGAGCACGATGGCGAGGTCGCGCGGGCTGTGCAGGGTGGCGGCCTGGGCGACGAGCCAGCTCGCCAGGCCGGCGGCGAAGGCACGCGGGCCGGTGACGCCGGCCACGCCGAGCCGCCGCATCGGAAGCGCCACCGGCACCGAGCGGCACAGCGGCGGGTCGAGTGGCCCACCCTGCTCCTCCGTCAGCTGCAGGTCGGCGGGCAGGTCGGCGAGGCCGACCCGGAGCCGCAGCGCGTCGGAGTCGTGGATGCGGCGCTCCCACAGCCGCCTGCGCGGCCCGGTGGCCGTGAGCAGCACCTGGGCGGGGTCGGGTGCGTCGGCGCGCCGGGCGGCCTCGTCGGCCACGCGGGCGCGCTCGACGGCGGCGTCGTATTCCTGGAGCCGCTCGCGATGCTCCTTGAGCGCCTTCTTGTGCTGCTTCTTGCCGTGGCGGCGGTCGCTCCACCACTGGCCGATCATGATGACCGGCGTCATGAGGGCGACGAGCAGGTAGTACCAGACCTGGAGCGCCAGGGCGAGGGTCACGCCCAGCACGGCCGGCAGGAACGCGGCCAGCAGCTGCAGCCGCATCCCCTCGCTCCTGGACGGCTCCTTCGGCCGGACGAACGCGCGCTGGGGCTCGGGCCTGCGCAGCCGAGGCGGCCGGTTGTAGGCCACGCCGCCCTCGCCGAGCGGCGCCAGGTGGGCGTCCTTGGGCTCGACCGCGGTCAGCACGAACACCGACGAGCCGCAGGTGAGCACCGCCTGGTCGAGCCAGGAGACGGGCTCGGTGAGCGGCCGGCCGTCGAGCTCGGGCACCTCGGTGTAGCCGGCGGCGTGCTCGGCCGCCTCGCGCTCGGCGACCCGCGCCGTCAGCTCGGCCACCTCGTCGGCCCACCGCCCCTTGAGCTTGATCTTCGGCGCCTCGTCCTGGGCCCGCCAGGTGCGCTCGACGGTGATCGCGTCAGGGGTCACGCGTACGGTGACCGCCTCGGGCGCGAGCGCGGGGTCGGCGACGGCGATCGCGCACGTCGGGTCGGCGCCGATGACGTGCGCCCCGAGCCCCAGGCGGTGGACGGCCCCCGCGCCGGGACCGCCCACCACGCGCACCTCGGCCACCCCGCCGGGCTCCTCGATCACCGTGGCCCTGGCCAGGCGGGGATCGAGCGTGATCTTGTCGCCGTCGCGCAGCACGGACGCGGCACGCGCGCGCGGGTCGAGCGGCCGCCCGTCGCGCCACACGACCGGCTCGTGCCCGACGGGCGGGGCGGACAGGGCGTTGGCCCGGCGGGGCGGCGGCACGCGCACCACGTCGGCGCCGGACGCCGGCCCGTAGGGGGAGCGGGACCTGGGCAGCCGGACGACCTGCGCCAGGGGCGCGGGGTCGCCGAGCGCCGCGCCGATCGCGGCCACGGTGGCGTCGTCGTCGCCGTCGATCACGACGTCGCGCTCGCCCTGCCCGCCGAGCACGGTGAGCATGATCCGCATCGCTGGGTCCCCTCACTCGACACCGGACGGCATGGACGCCGGACGGCATGGACGCCGGACGGCATGCACACCGGACGGCATGGCTGCCGGGCGCCAAGGTAACGCCCGCCGCGAGATTAGACCCGCCGGTTGACGTCACCGGCATGAGAACGCGGTTCTGTGGATAAACACCCGCGAGCCCAGTGACTTATGTGACGGAAGTGACTGACATAACGGGGAAAATACCCTTCCGTCAACTGGATAGAAACAACAGGCATCGATTACCGCCTCTTGACATCTCGCCACCTGCGAAACGAGCATTGGTCCTCGCATTCCGGCCACGCCGCACCGACATGCCCCACATAATGGCGGGGATTCCTTAATTCACTTTGGGAGCCCCCCACCCATGAGGACCAGTGAAAAGCCTGCCGTCAACGCGGCGGCGGGGTTGTCCGGCCCGGCCTCGCGCAAGCTCCCCGTGCCCCCCAGAGAACGCAAGCCGGCCCTGGCCGCGCTCGCCGTCCTGCTCATACTCGGCGGCGCGCTCGCCACGACCCTGCTCGTGCTCAACAGCGGCGGCCGCGTCTCGGCCATCCGCGTCGTCCAGCAGGTCGGCGCCGGTCAGAAGTTCCCGCCCGAGGCGCTCGAAGAGGTCAAGGTCGCCGGCGAGGGCGTCGACTACGTGAGCTGGTCGCAGCGCGAGCTGGTCACGCGCAGCTTCGCGACGGTCACGATCCTCCCGGGCACCCTGCTGACCAACCGCATGGGCGTCCGCGCCAGCACCGAGCTCGGCGAGGGAAAGGCCACCGTCGGATTGGCGCTTAAACCCGGCCAAATGCCGGCGGGCATTCAGCAGGGAGACCGCGTTCAGGTCATTTACGTGCCCAGCCGCACCAGCCAGGGGCAAACCCGCGTGCTCGCCCCCAATGCGCTCGTCTTCTCCGCAGGCGGCGACAAGTCCAGGTCCGGAAATTCCGGCCAGATCACGGTGGTGGTGGATTCAACGGCCGCACCGGAAATAGTGGGTTTCGCCTCCAGTGGCGAGATCGCCGTCGCCGAGCTACCGGGGGCACGCTGACGTGGGACTGATCGTGCTGGCCGCCGACAAGGGCGCGCCGGGCGTCACCACGGCCGCGACGGCACTGGCCGCCGTATGGCCGCGGCCGGTGCTGCTGGCCGAGTGCGACCCGGCCGGCGGCGACCTCGCCTACCGCCTGCCCGCCGCCGACGGCGGGGTGCTCAACCCCGGCAGGGGCCTGCTCACCCTGGGCGCCACCGCCCGGCGCGGCCTGGAGCCCGCCCAGATCCACCAGCACACGCAGAAGATCGTCGGCGGGCTCGACGTGCTGGCCGGGCTCACCCACGCCGAGCAGGCCGCCGGCCTCACCTGGCTGTGGGGCCCGCTCGGCCGGGCGCTCGCCGCGATCCCCGACGCCGACGTCATCGCCGACTGCGGCCGGCTCGGCGCCCACCCCCAGCTCGGCGACCTGCTGGCCGAGGCCGAGCAGGTCGTGCTGCTCACCCGCGCCACCCTCGACCACGTCGCCCACCTGCGCGAACGCCTCCAGATCACCAAGGCCCACGGCGTCGTCGTCATCGCCGACCCGCGCGCCTACCGCGCCTCCATCGACGACGTACGCAGGATCGTCGGCCCGAGCGTCCAGTTCGTCTACGGGCTGGCCCACGACCCCAAGGGCGCCGAGCTGCTGCGCGGCCAGTGGGGCGGCCGGCTCGACCGTTCCCTCCTCATCCGTACGGCCCGCGACCTCGCGGCGAGGCTGGTGAGCCACCGATGATCGATCACCTGCTGGTCAAGCGCTTCCGCCAGGAGGTCGGCGACCGCCTGGCCCACCAGCGCCGGCTCGACCAGGCCAACGGCCTGCCCGCCATGACCGGCGAGGACGAGCGCCAGTTCGCCAGGGCGCTGATCTCGCAGGTCCTGGAGGAGCACGCGCGCAACGAGATCGGCTCCGGCCGCACGCCGCCCACGGTCGAGGAGGAGGAGGCGCTGGCGGCCGGCATCCACGCCGCGCTGTTCGGCGTGGGCCGCCTCCAGCCGCTGCTCGACGACGCCCAGGTCGAGAACATCGACATCAACGGCTGCGACCGCGTCTTCGTCAGCTACGCCGACGGCCAGGAGTCCATGCACGACCCGGTCGCCGAGTCCGACGAGGAGCTCGTCGAGCTGATCCAGATCCTGGCCGCGTACTCGGGGCTGTCGAGCCGGCCGTTCGACACCGCCAACCCGCAGCTCGACCTGCGCCTGCCCGACGGCTCGCGGCTGAGCGCGGTCATGGACGTCACCGTACGGCCCGCGATCTCCATCCGCCGCGCCCGCCTCGGCAAGGTCTTCCTCAGCGACCTCGTCGGCAACGGCACGGTCGGCCCCGACCTCGGCAGGTTCCTCAGCGCGGCCGTCGCCGCCCGCAAGAACATCATGATCGCCGGGTCCACCAACGCCGGCAAGACCACTCTGCTGCGGGCCCTGGCCAACGAGATCCCGCCGGGCGAGCGCCTCATCACCGTCGAACGCGCCCTTGAGCTGGGCCTCGACCAGTTCCCCGAGCTGCATCCCAACGTCGTCGCCTTCGAGCAGCGCCTGCCCAACTCCGAGGGCCAGGGCGAGATCTCGATGGCCGAGCTGGTCCGCCGCTCACTGCGGATGAACCCCAGCCGCGTCATCGTCGGCGAGGTGCTCGGCGACGAGATCGTCACCATGCTCAACGCGATGACGCAGGGCAACGACGGCTCCCTGTCGACCATCCACGCCAACTCCAGCATGGAGGTCTTCAACCGCATCGCTACGTACGCGCTCCAGGCCGGCGAACGCCTGCCCATCGACGCCACCCACATGCTCATCGCCGGCGCGATCGACTTCGTGGTCTTCGTCGAGAAGCGCAACGACTACCACCGCGGCGGCACCCTGCGCCGCTACGTCTCCAGCGTCCGCGAGGTCAACGGCTGCGACGGCCGTGTCCTGTCGAGCGAGGTGTTCGCGCCGGGACCCGACGGCTCCGCCGTGCCGCACGCGCCCGTCTCGTGCCTGGACGAGCTCATGGCGCACGGCTACACCCCGGGAGGATGGTGACCGATGGGCCTGACCATGGACCCGTTCGCCCTGCTCGCCGGCGCCATGGCAGGCGGCGGCCTGTTCCTGCTGGTCCTCTCCCTGTACGGCATGCGCCCCCGCCCGCCCCAGCCGCAACGCCACCTGATCAGGATGCTGACCACGCGCGGCGCGGTCGCCGCCGTGGCCGCCTCGCTGGTCCTGCTCATCACCCGGTGGCCGGTCGCGGCGGTGGGCACCGTGCTGCTGGTGTTCGCCTGGCGCGGGCTGTCGGGCGGCGCGGCCGAGGAGCGGGCCGCCATGCGCCGCCTCGAAGGGCTCGCCGCCTGGACCGAGTCGCTGCGCGACACCATCGCCGGCGCGGCCGGGCTGGAGCAGGCGATCCCGTCGTCGATCAGGGCCGCCGCGCCGACGCTCCGCCCGCACCTGCGCGCCATGATCGACCGGCTGCACACCAGGATGGCGCTGCCCGAGGCGCTCGCGCTGTTCGCCGACGAGCTCGACGACCCCTCGGCCGACCTGGTGGTGGCCGCGCTCATACTCAACTCCAAGCTGCGCGGCCCCGGCCTGCGCGACGTGCTCGGCGCGCTCGCCGTCTCGGCCCGCGAGGAGCTCGACATGCGCCGCCGCGTCGAGGCCGAGCGCCGCGCGACCCGGCGCAGCGTGCAGATCGTGGTGATCACCGCGCTGGGCTTCGCCGCGCTCCTCGTGCTGTTCAACGGCGACTACGTCGAGGAGTACGACGACCCGCTCGGCCAGGCCGTCCTGGTGGTCGTCGCAGCGCTGTTCGGCGCGGGGTTCGCGTGGATGCGCCGGCTCGCCGGGTTCGACAAGCCGACGCGGCTGCTGACGGGAAGGGGCGGCGATGGTTGAGGGCGCGCTGGCCGGAGCCGCGCTGGGGCTCGGCCTGTTCGTACTGGTACGCGCGATCTTCCCGGCCCGCCCCGGGCTGGTGGCGCGGCTGCTCGCGCTGGACGCCGTGCGCGAGGACGCCGGCGCGCCGCGCATCCAGCTCCTGCTGCCCGAGGAGGAGGTCGGCGCGTTCCGCCGCAACCTCGGCGTACGCATGGCCGCGCTCTACGCCGCCCGCGGCTGGGAGGTCAGGTCCGTACGGTCGGACCTGGCGCTGCTCGGCCGTTCCTTCGAGGCGTTCCTCGCGACCAAGGCGCTCCTCGGCGCCGCCGGCCTGCTGGCGTTCCCGCTGCTGCTCGGCTGGCTGGTGCTCATGGGGTGGGGCAGCTCGCCGGCGATCCCGTTCTGGGTGGCGGTGCTGGCCGCGGTCGTCTTCTTCTTCCTGCCCGACCTGCAGATCCGCAAGGAGGCCGCGGCGCGCAGGCGCGACTTCCGTCACGTGGTCGGCGCGTTCCTCGACCTCGTCTCCATGAACCTGGCCGGCGGCCGCGGCGTCCCCGAGGCGCTGATGATGGCGGTAACGGTCAGCGGCGAGCAGCCCAACTGGGCGATGGGCCGCATCCGCGACGCGCTGAGCGGCGCGCGCATCGTCGGCATCACCCCCTGGCAGGCGCTCGGCCAGCTCGGCGAGGAGATCAACGTCGACGAGCTGCGCGACCTGTCGGCGGCGCTCGGCCTGGTGGCCGACGACGGCGCCAAGGTCCGCTCGTCCCTCACGGCCAGGGCCGCCACCCTGCGCCGCAGGGAGCTGGCCGAGATCGAGGGACGCGCGGGCGAGCGCTCGCAGTCGATGCTCGTCGCCCAGCTCCTGCTCTGCGCCGGTTTCGTGATCTTTCTCAGTTATCCCGCCGCGATGAAGATGTTGGGGGTCTCATGAACCATCCCTGGATCGTCTATCTCCGTGCGTGCCTCGCCGTACGCGTCCACCGGGCCAGGACCGCCCCCACCCGGGGCGCCTCCGCCGTCGAGTGGGTGATCATCACCGCCATCATCGCGGGCGTCGCGCTCGGGCTGGCCACGCTGATCAGGACGCTCGTGGAGCAGCAGCAGGGCCAGATCGAGCAGAGCTTCGGCGGTGGCGGCGGTGGCGGTGGCGGCGACCAGTAGCCCGCGCCGCCGCGCCCGCGAGCGTGGCGCCAGCGCGGTCGAGCTGGCGCTGCTCATGCCGGTCATTCTCGCGGTGGCGCTGCTCATCGTGCAGGTGGCGCTCTGGTTCCACGCGCGTCAGGTCGCCGAGGCGGCCGCCCAGGAGGGGGCGCGCGTGGCCAGGGCGGCGCCGATCGACTCGGCCGGCTGGGAGGGCACCGCCACGGCCAAGGCCACCGAGATCGTCCGCGCGATCGGGCCGCGGCTGCTCGGCGGCGCGACCGCCACGACCTCCGAGAGGGAGCCCGACGAGCGGTTCGTCACCGTGACCGGCAGCGCCGTACAGGTCATCCCGCTGCTGCCGTCGCTGACGTTCACGATCAGCGCGACCGCCGGCGGGCCCGTCGAGTGCTTCCGCCCCGACAACGGGGGCGAGGACTGCGAATGAGCGCCGATCGCGAGCGCGGGTCCATGGCCGTCGAGACGGTCATGCTGGCCCCGGTCTTCCTGCTGTTCCTGCTGTTCCTGGCCGGGGCCGGGGTGCTGGTGGAGTCGCAGGGCCGGGTCAACGGCGCGGCCAGGGACGCCGCCCGCGCCGCCTCCGTGCAGCGTACGTTCGACGACGCCCAGGGGGCCGCCGACGCCATCACCCGGGCGACGCTCACCGGCCCCTGCGGGTCGCCGGCCGTGTCGCTGGACGGCTCCGCGTGGGAGCAGGGCGGGCAGGTGGAGGCCGTCGTCACCTGCGAGCTCGACCTCGGCTTCGCCGGGTTCGGCGCCAAGCGGCTCACCGGCACCGCCGTCGTGCCCCTGGAGCAGTTCAGGAGGGTCGAGTGAGCGAGCGGGGGTCCATGTCGGTGTTCACCGTGCTGTTCTCGGTGGTCGCGTTCCTGCTGGCGGGGCTGCTGGTGGACGGCGGCGGGGCGATCAACGCCCGGCTGCGCGCCGCCGACGTGGCCGAGCAGGCAGCGCGGGCCGGCGCCGACCAGATCGACGAGGACGTGCTGCGCACCAGCGGCGAGACCCGGCTGCTCGGCGAGGACCGCGTGTGCGGGCGGGCCGAGGAGATCGTCGCGGCCCAGGGCGAGGACGTACGCGCCGGCCGCTGCGAGGTCCAGCAGGAGCAGGTGACGGTGAGCGTGTCGGTGCGCTGGCAGGCGTTCTTCCTCGGTGCGATCGGCTTCGCGGGATCGGACATGACCGGCGAGGCCACGGCCGCGCCCCAAGCCAGATAAAGCGAGCTAGACCGAATGGCTTCACTCAGTGGCACGCGGAACGCGTGAGGCACGACGCTGAGCGGGCGAAAGGAGAGGCGATGCCGACGCGAGAGCCAGCGCGGCCCCACGGGCGCCCCGCCGGGCGTGCCCACGGGCGGCACGGCCCCGCCCGCCGCCCCGCAAGGCGCGGTCTCGGCGACGTGCTCGCCGGGCTCGGCGCGCTGGTCCTGCTGGTCGCGCTCGTGGGCGGGGTGCCGTACGCGCTGCTCAAGTACGTCGGGCCGCCGATCGACCCCGAGCAGTTCGACGTGCGGACGCTGCTCAGCCAGGCCGGGCCGAGCACGATCACGGCGGTGCTGGTCCTGCTCGTGTGGCTGGCCTGGTTCCAGCTGTTCGTGTGCGTGCTCGTCGAGGTGTACGCCGGCGTCCGCAGGGTCGGCATGCCCGCCCGCGTGCCCATGTCCGGGGGCACCCAGGCCCTCGCCAACAAGCTCGTCGGGGCCGTGCTGCTGCTGTTCACCACCGGGGCCATGGTCGCGCCGATCGTGAAGCTCGCGCCCGCGCCCGCCCCGCCGCCGATGACGGCGGTGGCGTACTCGGCGCCGATCGTCGAGAAGGCCACGCTCGACACCCAGCAGACCAAGAAGGTGTACGTGGTGCAGCCGCCGCACGGGCGCCACCACGAGAGCCTGTGGGAGATCGCGGAGAAGTGCCTCGGTGACGGCCGCCGCTACCACGAGATCTACCGGCTCAACCAGGCCAAGGAGCAGCCCGACGGCTCCAGGCTGCGGATGGCCGACCTGATCAGGCCCGGCTGGGTGCTCGACATGCCGGACGACGCCCGCCACACGCACACCGTCCCCGTCGGCCAGCCGCGCGAGCAGACCCTGCGCGACCATCCGGGCCGCGCGGAGGTTCCCCGCTCCGTCGAGCAACGCGCCGACCGGGCGGAGGAGAAAGCCGAGCAGAAGAAGGACGTCGAGCGCCGCGCCGAGAACAGGGGCGGGGCCAAACACCGCCTGCCCGAGCAGGACCGCCGCCTCCCCGAGCAGGAGCGGCGGGAGCAGCCGGTGGTGCGCGAGGCCCAGTCCGGCGCGCTCATGGACTACCTCGCCCCCGCCTCGCTGGCCGCCGCCGGGCTGCTGTTCGTGCTCTCCCGCCGCCGCCGCGAGCAGCTGTGGAACCGGCTGCCCGGCCGCCGCACCGCCCGCCCGCGCGGCGACGCCGCCGAGGCCGAGGTCGCGCTCCGGCTGGGCGCCGACGCGCCGGGCGCCCGCATCCTCGACATCGGCCTGCGGCTGCTCGGCGCCGAGCTGGCCGCCAGGCACCGCACCCCGCCCACCGTGTACGCCGCCCACCTGTCCGCGCGCACGCTCGACCTGTGGGTGCACCCGCCCGACCCCGACCCGCCCGCGCCCTGGACCGCCCAGGACGGCGGCCAGGTGTGGCGGCTGCCCGCCCACGAGGGCCGGCTGCTGGAGGACCAGCCGGGCGGCGCGCCGTACCCGGGGCTCGTGTCCATCGGCGCCAACGCGGGCGGCCGGGTGCTCGTGGACCTGGAGGCGGCGCAGGGCCTCATCAACGTACGCGGCCCGCAGACCACGGCCGCGCTCGCCGCGATCGCCGTCGAGCTGGCCACCAACCGCTGGTCCGACCGCATGCGGGTGACGCTCGTCGGGTTCGGTGAGGAGCTGACCGCCATCGCGCCCGACCGGATCAGGGCCGTCGGCGGCCTGGCCGAGGTGCTGCCCGAGCTGGAGGCCGCCGCCGCGCCGCGCGAGCAGGTGCTGACCGGCCGGGTCACCGGCAGCCCGCGCGAGGCCCACTACCTGCTGTCGGCGGTCGCGCCCACGCACGAGGAAGCGCGCCGGCTGGCGCTGCTGGCCCGCAGGGACACCGCCGGGTACGTCGTCGCGGGCGACATCCCGCACGCCACCTGGACCCTGGAGATCACCGAGGACGGCAAGGCCCGCATCGCCGAGCTGGGCTTCGAGGTGGAGGCCCAGCTCCTGCCCCGCCGCCATTACCGGGCGCTGGTCGAGCTGTTCCGCACCGCGGGCCGCATGGAGGGCGAGCCGATCCCCGAGCCGGAGCCGCTGGTCGGGCTGCACGCGCCGGCCGTCGAGATCCGCCTGCTCGGCCCGGTCGAGGTTCGGGGCCTGCGCCCGCTGGAGGAGGGCCGGCTGGCGCTGGCCGCCGAGATGCTGGTCTACCTGGCCACGCATCCGGGCGGGGTGCACCCCGTCGTGCTCGGCGGCGTGTTGTGGCCGCGCGGCGTACAGGACCTGGTCAGGGACGCCACGATCGCCCGGGTCGCGGAGTGGCTGGGGCCCGACCACCTGCTCACGGACGAGGCCGGGCGGCTGCGGCTGGGGCCGGAGGTGCGTACGGATTGGATGTTGTTCCGCGAGCTGGTCCGCCGGGCGCGCGGCGACGCGATGGCCAGGTCCGTCCTCCTGGAGAAGGCGCTCGGCCTGGTCAGGGGCCCGCTGCTGGCCGGCCGGCCGCCCGGCAGGTACGCCTGGCTGGCCGCCGAGGACCTGGAGTACGACGTGGCCGCCGGGGTGGCCGACGCCGCCCACCAGCTCTGCGAGCTCCGGCTCGCCCAGAACCGGCCGGACGCCGCGGTCGCCGCGGTCCGCCAGGCGCTGCTGCTCGCGGCCGACGACGAAGGGCTCTGGCGCGACCTGCTGCGGGCCACGCACGCCACCCAGGACGGCGTACGGCTGCGGGCCGTCGTCGAGGGCCTGACCCGGCGGGCCGCCTCGCACCCGTACGGCGGCGCACTCGCCCCGGAGACCGAGGCGCTGATCGAAGAACTGCTGCCCACGTGGCGCATCCACGTCGTGAGGGAGTCATCGGCATGAGACGAGCAGCGATGGCGCTGGTCTTACTGGTGCTGGCGGGCTGCGGCCAGCCGGAGCGGCCGTACTCGCCGGGGGCCGAGCCCTCGGCGGACGGCAGCGGCACCGCCCGCGCGGCGGAGCCTGCGGAAACCCCCCAGGAGGGGACCAGCGAGGAGCCCGCCGAGGAGGAGACCCTCGCAGGGAGGGGCAAGGAGACCGTCACCATGGGCGGCGGCAAGTTCCGGATGGAGATCGACTGGCCCGCGAAGCGGGACCCCCTGGCAGAGGTGGGCGCCGCTTACATGGTGGCCATGCGCAAGGCGATCGTCGCCGGCAGCGATCGGCCCTTGCAGGACATCGACATTGAACTCACCGCCGCCCCGGCCGCGTACGAGTGGGTGAAGTACTTCCTCGACAGGAAACAGACGGTGCGCGGCGTCGCCCGGCTCTACGACCTGCGCGTCTCCAGGACGGGCAAAGGTGCGGTGATCGACATGTGCGTGGACGAGACGGGCATGCGGTTCGTCTCGGCACGCACCGGGAAAGCCATCTCGCCCCGCCCCGACTGGCTCGACACTCCGTACCTCCAGTCCCTGGCCCTGCATCGGGGCGACGACGACGTGTGGTGGATCAGGGACGTCCGCGCCGACCTGAAAGGGTGCCCCGCATGAACCCCCTCCTTTCCGCGGCCGTCGCGGGCCTGCTCGCCGTCACCGCAGGGCTGGCGCCGCGGCCGGATCCCGGCCGGACGATCGACGAGGGGCGGACGAAGGGCGTCGTGCTCACCCACTCGAAGATCGTCATCTCGGGTGACGCCAAGGGCGGTAAGTCCGACGGCTACGTGCTCAAGCGGCCCTGCTGGTACGAGCCCGGCCAGGGGGCCGAGGAGATGCTGAAGACGCAGGAGAGCCTGCGCGACTTCTTCTTCAAGTTCACCAAGGACGCGACCGATGAGAAGTTCGAGAAGTTCCTGGAGCAGTTCAAGGAGCGGATCGGGCAGGACGGTCGCTGGTGGGGGCCCGCGTACGACTCCTCCGACCCCAAGGGCCTGGCGTGCTTCAGCGCGCTCGACCCGTTCGTGTTCGTGCCGCCGGGGCAGACGCCGCCGGCCGGGATCACCGTGCGGGAGCTGGCCGAGATCGCGCGGGCGGCGCTGACCGTGCCCGAGCCGACGGTCAGGCTGAGCCCCGACGCCAAGAGCTACGTCAACCTCCCGACCTGGGTGTGGGTGGAGGGCATCGGCGCGCCGCGCAGGTCGGTGACGGCGACGATCCCCGGGGTCATGAGCGCGACCGTGGTCGCCACCCTCCAGGAGATCAAGATCGACCCCGGCACCGGCGACGACCGGGCCGAGGTCACCGTGAGCGGGTGCGGCGCCCAGGGCAAGCCGTACGTGAAGGGCGGCACGTTCTCCTGCGGCGTGCGCTATCTGCGCTCGTCGGTGGACCAGCCGCAGGAGAAGTACACGCTCACGGTCACCACCGTGTGGCCGGTCGCCGTCCAGGGGGACGTGGCGGTGCAGTTCGCGCCCGTCGAGGTGGGCACGAGCCGGGACGTCCCGGTCGGCGAGATCCAGAGCAACGTCCGACCTCAGTGACGAGACGGTGGTGAGTGGGGCGCCGCGCCCCACTCACTCCGCGTCGTCCGCCTCCTCGAAGAGCTCGTCCACGCTCGTGACGGTGAGGGCCTTGTCGACCCAGGCGAGCAGGAGCTCCGGGTCCTCGCAGGTGTGGATGCGTTCCCGCGCCTCCTCGGAAACGGCGAGCCCTCGCTTTTCGAGGATGCGCAGAACGGCCTTGGCCTCCCCCTGCGTGACTCCTTGCGTGATCCCCTGGGTGATGCCATGGTCGACCCACTCGCGGACCAGCTTGCTTCGGGGCTCCTCAGTGATCAGAGTCCGCCTCCTCGAAGAGCTCGTCCACGCTCGTGACCGTGAGCGCCTTATCGACCCAGGCGAGCAGGAGTTCTGAGTCCTCGCAGGCGTGGATGCGCTCCCGCGCCTCCTCGGAAACGGCGAGCCCTCGCCTTTCGAGGATGCGCAGAACGGCCTTGGCCTCCCCCTGGGTAATCCCCTGGGTGATGCCATGGTCGACCCACTCGCGGACCAGCTTGCTTCGGGGCTCCTCAGTGATCAGAGTCCGCCTCCTCGAAGAGCTCGTCCACGCTCGTGACGGTGAGGGCCTTGTCGACCCAGGCGAGCAGGAGTTCTGAGTCCTCGCAGGTGTGGATGCGTTCCCGCGCCTCCTCGGAAACGGCGAGGCCCCGCCCTTCGAGGATGCGCAGAACGGCCTTGGCCTCCCCCTGCGCGATGCCATGGTCGACCCACTCGCGGACCAGCTTGCTTCGGGGCTCGTAGTTGATGTCCATGGCCATCGAGATCTCCTTGAACTTGGCGACGACGAACTCCGGCAGCACCGAGAGCACGAGGTCAGAATAACTTTTGAGCTCCTCGGGCAGGTGCTCATGCGCATCGTGGAATGTCTGCAGGACCTTGAAACCCTCCTCGGTCGGGCCGTGCACGATCGCGGAGAGAGCGGTGAGCTCCGGCTCGGCGACGGCCCTTTCGAGGTCGGTGATCATCGGAACCTGCTCCGGCCCGAGGACGATGGGCCGGAGGGACCATCCCGGGTGGCCCATGTCGATGGGACGGCCGCACTTGGCCGCCACCCGCGTGTCCGGGCAGAAGACGAGCAGCGTGCACGGACATTTGAGCCGAGCCCGTAGCGTGGCCAGGTAGACGGGCCACGACCAGGTCTTCTCGTCGCGATACGCCCGCTGGACCTCCAGCACGATGCCGGACAGCGGCTTGCCGTCGGCCAGGACCACGACCGAGTCCGCGCGGTATTCCGTCGGGACGCAGTCGGTGAAGTCGGGGCTTTCGAGCCGGGCCTCGTCGAACGCGGGCACCGGCACGCCCATCTCGGTGAGCAGCGTGGCCACCAGCGATGGGCGATTCCGTACTAGTTCGAGCAGGAACTCATGCTCCTGGGTGGGGGACATGCCGAACACATTACCGAATGCGTTCGACTCATCACACTCAGTTAGCGTTTCGTCCTGATTCGTGCGCCAGCAGCCACTCCTTGACGGGGACGCCGTAGTAGTAGCCGCCGTAGCCGCCCGAGCTCGGCAGGACCCGGTGGCACGGCACGAACGGGGCGATGAGGTTCTGGGCGCAGGCGGAGCCGGCCACGCGGGCCGCCGTACGCGGCAGGCCGGCGCGTTCGGCCAGCTCGGCGTACGAGACCGTGGTGCCGGCCGGGACCTCGCGCAGCGCCGCGTGCAGCCGCTTGCGCGTGGGGGAGCCGGGCTGCTCGACGGGTACGTCGTCCAGCGCGGCGAAGTCGCCCGCCAGGTACGCGCGCACCGCCTCCACGGCCGGCCCGAGGTCGTCCACCACCTCCAGCCCCTCCGCGCGCAGCTCGGGAGCGAGCCGGGCGAACATCTGCTCGGGGTCGGCCGTGAACCCGGCCGCCACCAGCACCTTGTCGCGGGCCAGCAGGGCGAGCGGGCCGATCGGGGTCGGGACGAGCTGTGCAGCGATCATGATGAGCTCCAGAGATGCAGTGCGGCGTAGGCCCGCCAGGGCCGCCACCGCTCGGTTTCGTCGTCGTGGATGCCCAGGGCGGCCATCCGCTTCCTGAGCACCAGGTCGCCCGCGGGCCAGGCGTCGGGGTCGCGCAGCGCCCGCAGCGCGACGTAGCCGGCGGTCCACGGGCCGATGCCGGGCACCTCCAGCAGCGCCTCCACGGCCTCGGCGGGGTCCTGGCCGCCGTCGAGGTCGAGATGGCCCGCGGTGATCCGGGAGGCCAGCTCCTTGAGCGTGGCGATGCGGCGGCCGGTGAGGCCGAGCCCGGTGAGGTCGGTCTCCAGCAGGTGGCCGGGGGCGGGGAAGAGGCCGCCGGGCGCGGCGGCGCGGGCGACGATGCGGCCGAGCAGCGTACGGGCCCCGGCCACCGAGACCTGCTGCCCCACCACCGCCCGCACGGCCAGCTCGAACCCGTCGAACGTCCCCGGCACCCGCAGCCCCGGCCGGGCCGCGACCAGCGGCCCGAGCGAGGTCCTGCCGAGCGCCTCGGAGATCGCCTCGGGGTCGGCGTCCAGGTCGAGCAGCCGGCGGCAGCGGGCCACGACGCGGGCGAGCTGCCGCGTGTCGGCCACCGCCACGTCGAGTGCCACGTGGTCGGGCCGGGGCGTGAGCGTGATCGTCCCGCCGGGCACGGCCCGCGCGTACGAGGTCCGGTCCGCGCTCTCCAGCCCCGGGATCGCCCGCGCGGCGAGGAACGCGAAGACCGCCTCCACGTCGTACGGCTCCCGCCGGTGCAGCCGAAGCCGCAACGGCGCAGGCCCAGTGGCCCCGGAGTCGGCCACGACGGCGACCGTACGTCCCCCCGCCGTGGCGCGCAGCTCGCTGGGCGTGAACCCGTACGTCTCCCGCATCGTCGCGTTGAACTGCCGCACGCTGCCGAACCCGGCCGCGAACGCCACGTCCGTGATCGGCAGCACGGTCTCCGTCAGCAGCTGCTTGGCCAGCAGCAGCCGCTTCGTCCGCGCCACCGCCAGCGGCCCGGCCCCCAGCTCGGCCACGAACAGCCGGTGCAGGTGCCGCTCGGTGATGTGCAGCCGCCTGGCCAGCCCGGCGACGCCCCGCTCGTCGGCCGCGCCGTCGTCGATGAGCCGCAGCGCCCGGCCCACGAGGTCGCCCCGCAGGTCCCAGCCGGGGTCGCCGGGCGACAGCTCGGGACGGCAGCGCTTGCACGGCCGGAACCCGGCCGCCTCCGCCGAGGCCGCGTGCCGGTAGAAACGTACGTTCCTGGACGCGGGCGTACGCGCAGGGCAGATCGGACGGCAGTAGATGCGCGTCGTCGTCACCGCCGTGTAGAAGCGCCCGTCGAACCGGGCGTCCCTGGCGGAGACGGCCCGGTAACAGGAGTCGAAGTCGAGCTCCAGTGGAGACATACTTCGACGGTACGCGCTGCCAGAAGGCGGCGACCGGCGGTTTTCGGACCTGATCGTCCGCGACGTCCGGCTACTTCGAGGAGACGCCGACCCCCAGGTCGAACTCCCGGTAGACGCGCGCCCAGAACCCGTCGCGCAGCCACACCCGCGCCTCGGGGAACGGCCGCAGCGAGTGCCCGAGCTCCTTCTCGGCCTCGATCAGCAGCTCGGTGTCGATGACGGTCGGCAGGATCGGCCCCGGCAGCAGGTCGCGGATGTTGTCGCGGCCACGGGTGAGGATCCACTTCTGCGCCACGTGCTCGCCGACGTCCTCGACGCGCGGGCGGCTCGGGCCGAGCTTGGCCACCTGACCGGGCTTGGCGTGCGGCTTGACCGGCGCGCGGCCGGCGAAGACCTGGGCGGGCGACGGCGTGACCGGCGGGGCGACCGCCACGGGCTGCGGAGCACGGCTGAAAAAGGGCCTCAGGAAATCAGCGGAGATCACTTCCACGGTGTCGGACTCCCACACCAGGCGTTCGGCCTGGTTGGTGCCGTAAGGAGGCTCGACGCCCCACAGGTGGATGCGTACGCCGTACGCCTGCGCCGCCTCCACCGCCGGGACCATGTCCTCATCGCCGGCCAGCAGGATGGTGTCGGTGACCGCGTGGTGCCTGGCCAGCGCCTCCAGATCGCTCCTGATCTGGGCGTCCACGCCTTTCTGCTGGCCACGGGCGTTGAGGTTGCCAAGCCTTACCTTGACCCAGGGAAGCTGGGCGATGACCCGCTGATCGACGGTGGGCACGCGGTCACGGGCGGCGTCATACCAATAGATCCGCAAGAGTTCGCCAGAAATACGTTCCTCTGCATGTTTCTGCAGACTCTGGATGAGCTCATCCGCGGCCACCCGATATTCCTTGCGTTCCTTCGCGCCCAGCAGCACTTCACCGGCCGCCGCGTAGAGATAACCGACATCCACCAGGACTGCGTACTTGGCTGCCACAGGATGCGGCATGAGGTCTGGGATGGCCATGTCGTCCTCCAGGCCGCGGTGTTAGTTGATCGGCTGACTATATACGCCTACTTTCTCTAGATAGTCCCAACTCCCGGGGAACTTGACACCCGATTCCCAGGATCTATCTAGGGCAGGGCGCTCATCCGCCATGCCGACTTCCCTGGGAGGACAGGCTTACGCATACCTCTAGCTGGGTTTCGCCATCTTTGCGGCGGGGCCTGCGGAGCGGGCTCCCGCGGGGCCTGCCGGGTGGCCAGCGCGATCACCAGGGCGGCGAGCTCCTCGGGCGTGGCGTCGCCGCGCACGACGCGCAGTCCGGGTGCCGGTGGCGGGGTCACAGCGGGATGTTCCCATGCTTCTTGGGCGGGAGCGTGGCGCGCTTGTTGCGGAGCGCGCGCAGCGCCCGGACGACCTGGGGGCGGGTTTCGGACGGCCGGATCACCGCGTCCACGTAGCCGCGTTCGGCCGCGATGTACGGGTTGGCCAGCGTGTCCTCGTACTCGGTGACGAGCCTGGCGCGCTGGTCGTCGGGGTTCTCGGCGGCGGCGAGCTCGCGCCGGTAGAGGATGTTGACCGCGCCCTGCGCGCCCATGACCGCGATCTGCGCGGTGGGCCAGGCGAGGTTGACGTCCGCGCCGAGGTGCTTGGAGCCCATGACGTCGTACGCGCCGCCGTACGCCTTGCGGGTGATCACCGTGACCAGCGGGACGGTGGCCTCGGCGTAGGCGTAGAGGAGCTTGGCGCCGCGGCGGATGATTCCGTTCCATTCCTGATCGGTGCCTGGGAGGAAACCCGGGACATCCACAAAAGTCAGGATAGGAATATTGAACGCATCACATGTTCGAATAAAGCGTGCCGCTTTCTCGGATGCGTTGATATCCAGACAACCTGCGAAATGCATGGGCTGGTTGGCCACCACGCCCACCGGCCGGCCGTCCACCCGCCCGTAGCCGACCACGATGTTCGGCGCGAACCGCGCGTGGACCTCCAGGAACTCCCCGTCGTCCAGCACCCGCCCGATCACCCGGTGCATGTCGTACGGCTGGTTGGGCGAGTCGGGGATCAGCTCGTCCAGCTCGGGATCGGGATCGAGGTCCGCGGCGGCCGGGTAGGCCGGGGGGTCGTCCAGGTTGTTGGACGGCAGGTACGACAGCAGCGCCCGCACGTAGTCGAGCGCGTCGTCCTCGTCGGCCGCCTGGTAGTGGGCCACGCCCGACTTCGTGTTGTGCGCGTGCGCCCCGCCGAGCTCCTCGAACGTCACCTCCTCGCCCGTCACCGTCTTGATGACGTCGGGCCCGGTGATGAACATGTGCGAGGTCTGGTCCACCATCACCACGAAGTCGGTCAGCGCGGGGGAGTAGACGTGCCCGCCGGCCGCCGCGCCCATGATGAGCGAGATCTGCGGGATCACGCCGGAGGCGTGCACGTTGCGCTTGAAGATCTCGGCGTACAGGCCGAGCGCCACCACGCCCTCCTGGATGCGCGCGCCGCCGCCCTCGTTGATGCCGATGATCGGGCAGCCGGTCTTGAGCGCCAGGTCCAGGACCTTGACGATCTTCTCGCCGTACACCTCGCCGAGCGAGCCGCCGAAGACCGTCACGTCCTGGGAGAACACGCAGACCTGCCGGCCGTCGACCGTGCCGTGCCCGGCGATCACGCCGTCGCCGTACGGACGCCGCTGCTCCAGGCCGAACATCGTCGAGCGGTGCCGGGCGAACGCGTCGAACTCCACGAACGACCCCTCGTCCAGCAGCGCCAGCACCCGCTCCCTGGCGGTCATCTTGCCCTTGGCGTGCTGCTTGTCGACGGCGGCCGCCGACCCGGCGTGGACCGCCTCGTCCAGCCGCCGCTCCAGGTCGGCGATCTTCCCGGCGGTGGTGTGGATGTCGGGCTTCTCCGGTGTCGGCTCGGCGGCAGCGCTCATGCGCGCAAGGCTAGTACCTCCTCCTAGAGTGGCTCCATGACGGATGCCGTACGGACCCACGGCCTGTTCAAGAGGTACGGGCAGCAGATCGCGGTGGCAGGGGTCGACCTCGTGGTCCCTGCCGGCAGTTTCGCGGGCCTGGTCGGCCCCAACGGAGCGGGCAAGACCACCACGCTCAGCATGATCACCGGGCTGCTCCGCCCCGACGGCGGCACGGCCGAGATCGACGGCTTCCACGTCTGGCGCGACCCCGTCGAGGTCAAGGCCCGCATCGGCGTGCTGCCCGAGGGGCTGCGGCTGTTCGAGCGGCTGTCCGGCCGGGAGCTGCTGACCTACTCCGGCCGGCTGCGCGGGCTCCCCAAGGCCGAGGTCGAGCGGCGGGCGGAGGAGCTGCTCACCGTGATGGACCTCACCGGGGCCGCCGACAAGCTCGTCGTCGACTACTCCACCGGCATGCGCAAGAAGATCGGGCTGGCCTCGGCGCTGCTGCACAACCCGTCGGTGCTGTTCCTGGACGAGCCGTTCGAGGGCGTCGACCCGGTCAGCGCCAACACGCTCACCGAGGTGCTGCGCGGCTTCACGGCCTCCGGCTCCACCGTCATCTTCTCCAGCCACGTGATGGACCTCGTCGAGCGGCTGTGCGACTGGGTGTCGGTGATGAACCAGGGGCACATCGTGGCGCAGGGGCCGCTGGAGCAGGTCCGTGGCGGGCGGCGGCTCAACGAGGCGTTCCTGGAGCTGGTCGGCGGCACCGGGCACGCCCGCGGCGGCGGCCTGTCCTGGCTCGGCGCCGGCGCCCGCGAACCCGCCGGCGCCCCCGCGCCTGCCCCCACGCCTGCCCCCGCGCCCGCGCCTGCCCCCGCCCCCATCGATGAGCCCGGGAAGGACGCGCCGTGAACACGGTGGCGCTCTTCGCGCGGCTGAAGCTGCGCCTGCTCGCCGGCAACCTGCGCGGCGACCTCCAGCGCAAGCTCGGCTTCCTGCTCACCACGGTCGTCGCGCTCGGCACGGCCGTGGTCGGCTTCCTCCTGATGAGCCTGCTGCGGCTCGCGCCCCACGACCTCGCCGTCAACCTGGTGATCGTCGCCTTCGCCCTGTTCCTGCTCGGCTGGATGATCGTGCCGCTGCTGGCCTTCGGCCTGGACGACACGCTCGACCCCGCCAAGCTCGCGCTGTTCCCGCTGCCGCCGCGCCGCCTCGCGATCGGCATGTTCACCGCGTCCGTGACCGGCGTGTGGCCGCTCACAATGCTCGCCGTCACCTCCGGGGCGCTCATCGCGCTGCCCGCAGGGATCGGCGGCGTGCTGCTCGGCGTGCCCGCCGTGCTGCTGCAGTTCGCGCTCTGCGTGGTGACCTCGCGCCTGATCACCACGGCGCTGTCCAGCGCGCTCCGCACCCGGCGCGGCCGGGACGTGCTGGCCGTGGCCGCCCTGTTCGTCGTCCTGCTCGCGCAGCTGCCCAACCTGCTGCTCAACCGCGGCTTCGGCGACCCCGGGGCGCTGCTTGACGGGCTGGCCGGCGTCCTGCGCTGGACCCCGCCCGGCATGGCGGCGCACGCGATCGCCGACGGCGGACTGACCGGCCTGGGCGAGCTGGTGATCCTGGCGCTGCTCACGCTGGCCATCGGCTGGCTGTGGATCAAGGCGCTGAGCCGGGCGCTGGTGACGCCGGACGTCTCCACGCAGGCGGCGTCGGTGCGCCGCAAGGACAGCGGCTGGATCGACCGGGTGCTGCCCGACGGGCCGCTCGCCGCCGTCGTGGGCAAGGAGCTGAAGTACATCAGGCGCGAGCCGCGCTTCCGCGTGGGCTGGTTCAGCGCCGTCGTCGTCACGCTCATCCTGTCGTTCTCGCTCGGCCGCACCGCGGGCGAGGGCGGGCCGGGCGGACCGGCGCTGCCCATCGTCATCACCGCGTTCGGCGCGCTGATGATCGCCCTGCAGTCGGGCAACACGTTCGGCTTCGACGGCCGCTCGCTCTGGATGAACGCCGTGACGTTCGGCTCCGAACGCGGGCTCGGCACCGACCTCGCCGGCCGCCACCTCGCCAACGTGCTCATCGCGACGCCGCTGCTCGCCGTGATCGCGGTCGCCACCGGGCTGTTCACCGGGCAGCCCGGCTCGATCCTGCCCGCGATGCTGGCCGGATGGGGCGCGCTCGGCATCGGGCTCGGCGTCGGGTCGGTGACCAGCGTGGTGCTGCCGTACGGGGTGCCCGAGCGGATGAACGCCTTCAGCGGCGCCGCACCCGGGCAGGGCGGGCAGGCGTTCGCGTCCTCGATGGGGGCGATGGCCGGCATCGCGCTGCTGTCGCTGCCGTTCCTGGTGCCGCTGGGGTTCGGGCTGCTGTGGGTGAGCGTGGCCGCCCCCTTCTACGGGCTCCTCGTCGAGGTCCTCGGCCGCCGCCTCGCCGCGCGGATCGGCTTCGCCCGCCTGCCGGAGCTGATGGCGGCCGTCGGCAAGGCGTCCTGACCAGTGGTCTAGTCCAATAAGTGAGACCGGTCTGCGGTCGCGAAAACCGACTCGCTACCCTTCGAAGCATGATTGACCAGGGGTTCGAACGTCGCAGCGCGGCCGTGACGGAGATGCCGGACGAGCTGCGCCACGACGTGCGGCTGCTCGGCAAACTGCTCGGTCAGGTGCTCGCGGAGCAAGGTGGCGAAGACCTGCTGGCCGACGTCGAACGGTTGCGCAAGGCCGTCATCGCGGCGCGCAGGGGCGAGGTCTCGGCCGACGAGATCACCGCCATCGTCGCCGGTTGGGAGATCGAGCGGGCGGTCGAGGTGGCCCGCGCCTTCACCTGCTACTTCCACCTGGCCAACCTGGCCGAGGAGCACTACAGGATCCGCACGCTGCGCGAGCGGGACACCGAGGGCAGGGTCCAGCGCGAGTCGCTGGCGCAGGCCGTCCAGGAGCTGGGCCACGAACGGGTGACCGAGCTGCTGGCCGGCCTGGAGCTGCACCCGGTGCTCACCGCGCACCCGACCGAGGCGCGCAGGCGGGCCGTCGTCACCGCCATCCAGCGCGTCAGCCACCAGCTCACCGAGTACAACACCCCGGGTCGCGGGGCCACCGAGCGCGCCGAGAGCCGGCGCCGCCTGCTGGAGGAGATCGACCTGCTGTGGCGCACCGCCCAGCTCCGCTCCAGCAAGCTCGACCCGCTCGACGAGGTGCGCACCGCCATGGCCGCCTTCGACGAGACCCTCTTCCGCATGGTGCCCCAGGTCTACCGCGCGCTCGACGCCGCGCTCGACCCGGACACCGGCACCCGCCCGCCGCAGGCCAGGCCGTTCATCCGGTACGGAAGCTGGATCGGCGGCGACCGCGACGGCAACCCGTACGTGACGGCCAAGGTCACCCGCGAGACCATCCAGATCCAGTCCGACCACGTGCTGGCCGCGCTGGAGACCGCCTGCGCCCGCATCGGCCGCACGCTGACCGCCTCCGCCCAGTTCACGCCGTGCTCGCCGGAGCTGAAGCGGGCGCTCGCGGCGGCCGTGGCCGCGCACCCGGAGATCGTCTCCGAGCTGGCCACCCGCTCGCCGCGCGAGCCGCACCGGCAGTGGCTGCTGTACGTGGCCGCGCGCATCTCCGCCACCCAGCGCCGCCACCTCGACCTGGCCTACCGCTCGCCCGCCGACCTGCTCGCGGACCTGCGGCTGGTGCAGGACTCGCTGGCGGCCTCCACGCCACGGCAGGCGTACGGGGAGCTGCAGCACCTCATCTGGCAGGTGGAGACGTTCGGCTTCCACCTGGCCGAGCTGGAGGTGCGCCAGCACTCGCAGGTGCACGCGAGCGCCCTTGAGGAGCTGCGGGCCGGCGGCGAGCTGTCCGAGCGCACCGAGGAGGTCCTCGCCACCATCCGGGTGATCTCCTGGATCCAGGAGCGGTTCGGCGTCACGGCCTGCTCCCGCTACGTCGTGTCCTTCACCCGCTCGGCCGACGACATCGCCGCCGTCTACGAGCTGGCCAGGCACGCGGCCGGCGACGGCGCGCCGGTGCTCGACGTGGTGCCGCTGTTCGAGTCCGGCGAGGACCTCGCCAACTCGCCCCGCGTGCTCAGCGGCATGCTGGAGATCCCCGAGATGCGGCGCAGGCTGGACGACAACGGCCGGCGCATGGAGATCATGCTCGGCTACTCCGACTCGGCCAAGGAGCTCGGCCCGGCCGCGGCCACCCTGCGCCTGTACGAGGCGCAGGAGGCGCTGACCGCCTGGGCCGCCGAGCACGACGTCAAGCTGCGCATGTTCCACGGCAGGGGCGGCGCGCTCGGCCGTGGCGGCGGCCCGGCCAACCGGGCGGTGCTGGCCCAGGCGCCGGGCTCGGTCGCGGGCCGGTTCAAGGTCACCGAGCAGGGCGAGGTCATCTTCGCCCGCTACGGCCACATCGCGATCGCCCGCCGCCACCTGGAGCAGGTCACCAACGCGGTCCTGCTGGCCTCCTCGCCCACGGTGAGCGCCACGACGGCGGCCGCCGCCGAGCGCTTCCGCGGCCTCGCCGAGCGGGTGGCGGTGGCCTCGGAGCAGGCGTACCGCGCGCTGACCGAGGCGCCCGGCTTCCCCGAGTGGTTCGGCCTGGTGAGCCCGCTGGAGGAGATCGGCACGCTGCGGCTCGGCTCGCGCCCGGCCCGCCGCGGCCTCGGCGCGCCGCGTTCCCTCGACGACCTGCGGGCCATCCCGTGGGTGTTCGCCTGGGCGCAGACCCGGGTCAACCTGCCCGGATGGTACGGCCTCGGCTCCGGCCTCGCCGCCGCGGACTCGCTCGACGAGCTGCGGGCGGCGTACGCCGAATGGCCGCTGTTCAACGCGCTGCTGGACAACGCCGAGATGTCGCTGGCCAAGACCGACCGCTCGATCGCCAAGCGCTATCTGGCGCTCGGCGGGCGCGAGGACTTCGCCCGGCAGGTCCTGGAGGAGTACGACCGCACCCGCGACCTGGTGCTCCGCGTGACCGGCCACGCCCGGCTGCTGGAGAACCGCAAGGTGCTCTCGCGCGCCGTGCAGCTCCGCGACCCGTACGTGGACGCGCTGTCCCACCTGCAACTGCGCGCCCTGCGCGCGCTCCGCACCGAGAACCCGTCGGAGCGCGAACGCGAACGCCTGTCCACCCTCCTGCTCCTGTCGGTCAACGGCGTCGCCGCCGGCCTCCAGAACACCGGCTGACGCGCGGCGGTTCAGCTCTCCTCAGGCGGCTCGCCCCGTAACAGGCGGGCGAGCCGCCGCACGCCCTCGCCGTCGAAGGTGACGTCCAGGTCGGTGAAGCGCACGCCCTTGCCGCGGAAGTCGTTGAAGACCTCCGGGTCGCCGTTCGCGACAATCAGCTTCAGCCCGCTCTCGAACTCGGCCTTCAGCTCCGCCCCCGGGTTCTCGACGGCGGTGACGTCGGCCCAGCGGACCCGGCCCGAGGTCGTCTCCGACACCCAGTTCTCGCGGACCCACGCGAGGTGGGCCGAGGTGAACAGCAGCGCGACATAACGGCCGAACTCGCCGGGCCGGGCGCACCGGCACATCGCGACGAGCTCCTCGTCGCCGGTGAGGGTGGCGGCGAGCGCGTCGCGCTGGGTGTCCCGGAGGCCCTTCTCGAACTCGGCCGCCGCCGCCCCAAGCCTCGCGACGTCGCGGGCCCGCCGGGCCTCGGCGAGGCTCTGCCAGCCGTCCTGGGCCGCCAGGGAGCGGAAGTCGTAGCCGCAGTCCGGGCAGGTCAGCAGGAGGCTCTCGGCGCGCGGCGCCCGGCAGTCCGGGCAGAAGGCCGTGAGGCCGACCGTCTCGAAGTCGGTGCTGTCGCACGCCGTGCAGACGCGGGTCATGCCGTGCTGCTTGGCCTCCCGCTCCTTGAGCCCTTCCTTGACGGCCTGCACGACGGCGAGGAATGCGGCCTGGCCGGGGTCGTCGTCGTCGAAGGCGGCGGCGGTCATGGCGAGGCCGGCACCCTGCCGTGACAGCGTGGCGGCGTCCGTCGCCGCGGCCTTCCTGGCCTCGCGCTCCGGGTCGACGAGCAGCGTGAGGTCGCAGACCCGGCAGCGGTAGCGGACCCGCAGGCGTCCCTGCTCGCGCAGGCTCCGCCTGATCCCCTCCCGCTCGCGGATGATCCCGATCCAGGATCCGATCCCGGGAGGAACGGCGAGGCCGTCCTCCGGATCGTCGAGCAGGCCCATCAGCTCCTGGAGCCCGGCCGGATCGGGCGGCTCCCCGGCGGACGTCGGCGCGGTGAGGATCTCCTGAGCCGCTTGGCGCACCGCGGCCACGGCGGCCGCGTCGAGGAACAGCGCCTGACCGGTGTCGGCGCGCGTGAACATGAATCCTGGCGAAACGTCCATGGGTTCCCCTCCCCTTGCCAGGTCGTGAGGCAACGATAGGGCGGCCCGACCGGGCGGGAAGGGAGCTTTCTGTGCCCGGTCGGTGACGGTTCGGTTACTCAGCCGGTGAAGAAGGCGATGATGTCGGAGGTGAGCGCTTCCGTGGCGGTGTGGGCGGTGTAGTGGCCGCGTGCGGGGGCGGGGAGCGTACGCCAGGAGACGATGCGGCTGTGGTCGCGGTCGGCGAAGCGGCGGATCGACTTGAAGTCGCCCTCGCCCATCGCCAGCGCGAGCGGCACCGTCGTCGGCTCCTTCGGCTGCTCCATGCGGGCGTTCTCCCAGTACAGCCGCAGGGCGGAGCCGGCGGTGCCGGTGAGCCAGTGGATGGCGGCGTTGGCGAGCACGAAGTCGTCGTCCAGGTCCTCGTCGAAGAGCTGGGCCAGCCAGCCGACCAGCCCGGCGGGGGAGTCGGCGAGGGCGTGGGCGAGGGTCTGCGGCTGCTGGGAGTGCAGGATGTTGAAGGCGCCCTTCTCCTTCCAGAACCAGTCGAGCACGGCGAGCCCTGCCTGCTCCTCCTCGCTCAGCCCGGCGAACTCGGCCGGGTCGCCGGAGGGGAAGGAGTACACCTGGGTCACGTGCACGCCCACCACGTGCTCGGGGGCGAGCCTGCCGACCTCGGGGGAGATCATCGAGCCGGCGTCGTTGCCGGCCGCGCCGTAGCGGTCGTAGCCGAGCCGGGACATCAGCTCGGTCCAGGCGCGGGCGATGCGCTGGTTGTCCCAGCCGAGCTCCTTGGTCGGGCCGGAGAAGCCGTAGCCGGGCAGGGACGGGATGACCAGGTGGAAGTGGCGCGACAGGGGCTCGATCGCGTCGAGGTACTCCATGATCGAGCCGGGCCAGCCGTGGGTGAGCAGGAGCGGCAGGGCGTCGGGGTCGGCGGCGCGTACGTGCACGAAGTGGATGTCCTGCCCGTCGATCTCGGTCGTGAACTGCGGGTACGCGTTCAGCCGGTCCTCCACCGCGCGCCAGTCGAACCCGTCGCGCCAGCGGGTGACCAGGCGCCGCACCCGCTCGACGGCCACGCCCTGGTCGGCGCCGGGGATCTCGTCGGTGAAGCGGGTGAGGGCGAGGCGGGCCTGGAGGTCGTCGAGGTCGGCCTGCGGGACGGCGACGCGGAAGGGGGTGATGGTCGTCATGACGAGATCCTCTCGGAACGGTTCGTTCTGTTCCAAGAGTAGCAGAACGGAATGATTCATTCCACCAAAATGCGCTCCTCGCCCGCGTACACGTTGCACCGCTCACCCCGCAGGAACCCGACCAGCGTCATCCCGAACTCCCTGGCCAGCTCCACCGCCAGCGACGACGGCGCCGAGACCGCGCACACCACCGGCACGCCCGCGGCCAGCGCCTTCTGCATGATCTCGTAGCTGGTCCGGCCGCTCACCACGAGCACGTGCCCGGCCAGCGGCAGCCGCCCGTTCAGCGCGGCCCACCCGGTCAGCTTGTCCACGGCGTTGTGGCGGCCCACGTCCTCGCGCACCACCACCGGCTCGCCCGCCGCCGTGAACAGGCCGGCCGCGTGCAGCCCGCCGGTCTTGCCGAACACGCCCTGCCCGCGCCGCAGCGCGTCCGGCAGGCCGTACAGGACGCCGGGAGCGAGCCGCAGCGTGCCCTCCGGCAGCGGCCGGCAGCGGTCGCGCAGGGCGTCCAGGCCGGCCGAGCCGCACACGCCGCACGCGCTGGAGGTGAGGAAGTGCCGCTCCAGCGCCGGCAGGTCGGGGACGGCGCCACGCAGGCGCACGGTGACGGTGTTGTAGCGGGCCTCCGGCGGCAGCTCCTCGTCGGTGCAGTACGCGATCGACGCGATGTCCCCCGGCCCGGCCAGCCCCTCGCCGTGCAGGAACCCGGCGGCCAGCTCGAAGTCGTGACCGGGCGTGCGCATGGTGATCGCCACGGTCCGCTGCTCGCCGCCGGCCCCGGTGACCCGGATCTCCAGCGGCTCCTCGGTGGCCAGGTCGTCGCGGCGCTCCCGGACCGCCGAGCCGTTGAGCTCGCGGATCCGGGCGCGGGTCGTGGGGCCGGGCCGGGTCTTCACAGCGCCCGCACGGTGACGAGGGCGTTGTAGTCGGGGATGCGCGCCTGCGGCGAGCGCCGGCTCTCGTCCAGCAGCACGTTGCCCTCCGGCCAGTGGACCTGGAGGTTGCCGGGCTGCAGCGGAGCCCGCAGCACCCTCCCCTCGTACGTCCGCTCGCCCGAGCGCAGCTCGACCCGGGCGCCGTCGGGCAGGCCGAGGCGGTCGGCGTCGTACGCGCTCATCAGCACCGCCTCGCGCGTCGCCCCGTTGAAGCCGTCGCGCCGCTCGTGGACCATGCTGTTGAACTGCTTGCCGCGCCGCGTCGCCACCATGAACGTGCCGTCCGGCCGCTCCAGCGCGGGCAGCGTCACGGCGGAGAACCGGCCGCGCCCGTCGGGCGTCTGGAAGCGGCCGTCGGCGAACAGGTGCCGCCCGCCGTACTGCACGTTGTCGCCGAAGCGGGCGAGGCCGGCGATGCCCGCGTAGAACGGCACCGCCCGCTCGATCTCGTCCCGGATCTGCGGCGTGCCGGTGAACCTGACCCGGTCGGCGATCTCGGGCCGCACCCGGGAGGCCAGCTCGGTGAAGATCTTCCACTCCGGCCACGCCTCGCCGACGCGCGGCCCCTCCACCTCGGGCGAGAAGATGATCCGCCGCTCGGTGGAGGTCTCGGTCACGCCGCCGACCATCTCGTAGCGCGTCTGGGCGGGCAGCAGCAGCACGTCGCCCGCGCCCGGCACCAGCATCTGCGACGACAGCACGATGTCCACGTGGACGCGGAGCGGCAGCCGTTCCAGCGCCTCCCTGCAATAGGCCGGGTCGGGCAGCACCTCCAGGAAGTTGCCGCCGGAGGAGATCAGCGCGTCCAGCTCGCCCCGGTGGGCGGCGTCGATCATGTCGGTGGCGGTCAGTCCGGGGGAGTCAGGCACCTCGAAGCCCCACAGCTCGGTGAACCGGGCCGCGTTCTCCGGGGTGACGGGCAGGCCGCCGGGGAGGCCGGTCGCGTACGCGCCCATCTCGGCCCCGCCCTGCACCCCGCTGTGCCCGCGAATCGGCATGAGTCCGCAGTTGTCCCGGCCGAGGAACCCGCGGGCGAGCGCCAGGTTGACGATCGCGCGCACGTTGTCCTCGCCGTAGGCGTGCTGCGTGATGCCCATCGACCACACGAGCACCGCCGAGCGGGCCTCGCCGAGCAGCCGCGCGAGGCGGAGCATGTCGTCCCTGGAGGCCCCGGACAGCGCCTCCAGCTCCTCCCACGACTGGGCGGCGACGGCCCGGCAGGCGTCCTCGAAGCCGGTCGTCCGCCGGTCCACGAACTCCTTGTCCACCCAGCCGTTCTCCACCAGGTGCTTGAGCACGCCGTTGAGGAAGCCGATGTCGCCGCCGACGTTCACGCCGAAGAACTCGTCGGTGATCTTCGTGCCGAACAGCGCGGACTCGGCGTTGGACGGCACCCAGTAACGTTCCATCCCGGGCTCGCGGTAGGTGTTGACCATGGCGATCCGGGTGCCGGCCTTCTTCGCGTGATAGAGGTACTTCATCGCGACCGGCTGGTTGTTGGACGGGTTCGAGCCGACGAAGACGATGAGGTCCGAGCCGATCCAGTCGGTGTAGGAGCAGGTCGTGGCCGCCGCGCCGATGGTCTCCTTGAGCGCGACCGTCGAGGGCGAGTGGCAGATGCGGGCGGCGTTGTCCACGTTGTTGCTGCCGAGCGCGCGCACCGCCTTCTGCGCCGCGTAGTAGTTCTCGTTGGGCACGCCGCGGCTGGTCAGGTAGGTGCCCGACCGCTTGCCGCGCAGCCCCTCCGCCGCCACGCGCAGCGCCTCGTCCCACGACACGCGGGTGAACCCGGGCTCGCCGGCCCGCCGCAGCATCGGGTACGGCAGCCGCCCCAGCTCCCGCAGCTCCGCGCTGCGCCGCCCGGCGAGCGCGGAGACGTCGCCCAGCAGCGAGACGTCCAGGGCGGGCATGGTGTTGAGCGGCAGCAGCCGCAGCCGGATGTTGCACAGATGGATCTCGTCCATCGTCCAGTCGCGCATGCCCTGCGTGCCGAGCGCGCACCCGTCGCAGGTGCCCTGGTTGAGTATGCGCCAGGCGTAGCGTCTGTTGCCCTTGACCGACTTGAACGCCTTCCACAGCTCCAGGTAGTTGTTCGGCTTGCGCAGCCCCAGGCCGAACGGCCGCCACGAGGCCCAGTTGCGCGGGTCCAGACGCTTGCTCATCAGATACCTCCGAGGAGACCCCCGCCTTCAGGCGGAGGAGGAATAGGACTCCTGCGGAGCGGGGCAGGAGCAGGCGATACACCATCAGGCGGACCGCCGTCATCTTTCGGAATCGGCCGAGGCGCGGGTGATCTCGCACCTAGGATCGAGGGGTGGCGCAGCTGGTGAAGCGGGCCTACAAGTACCGCTTCTATCCGACCCCCGAACAGGCCGAAGAGCTGGTCCGGACGTTCGGCTGCGTGCGCCTGGTCTACAACAAAGCACTCGAAGAGCGGACCCGCGCCTACAAGCTGGAAGGCCGCGGAGTCTCCTACACCGAGTCGTCCTCGACGCTGACCGCGTGGAAGAAGACACCCGAGCTGGCGTTTCTTAACGAGGTGTCGTCGGTGCCGCTGCAGCAGACGCTGCGGCATCTGCAGGCGGCGTTCGCGAACTTCTTCGCCCGCCGCGCCAAGTACCCCACCTTCAAGAGCAAGAAGAGGTCGCGGGCGTCGGCGGAATACACCCGCTCTGGGTTCCGCTGGCGTGACGGTCGGCTCACCTTGGCCAAGATGGGGGCGCCGCTGGACATCGTGTGGTCGCGTCCGCTGCCCGAGGGGGCCGAGCCGTCCACGGTCACCGTGAGCAGGGACCCGGCCGGGCGGTGGTTCGTGTCCCTGCTGGTGGAGGAGGAGATCGTGCCCTTGCCGCCGGTCGAGCGGTCGACGGGCCTGGACGCGGGCCTCACCGCGCTGCTCACACTGGCATGCGGCGAGAAGCTCGCCAACCCGCGTCACGAGCGTCGCGAGCGGCGCAGGCTGGCCAAGGCACAGCGGGCGCTGGCCCGTAAGGAGAAGGGTTCGAAGAACCGGGCCAAGGCCCGGCTGAAGGTGGCACGGGTACATGCTCGGATCGCCGACCGCAGGCGCGACTACCTGCACAAGGTCACCACACGGCTGGTTCGCGAGAATCAAACGATCGCCGTGGAAGACCTGGCCGTACGCAACCTGCTCAAGAACCACGCCCTGGCCCGCGCCATCTCGGACGCCGGGTGGCGGGAGCTGCGGCGCATGCTGGCGTACAAGACAGCCTGGTACCGCCGCACGCTGGCGGTGGCACACCGCTTCTTTCCCTCCTCCAAGCTGTGCTCGATCTGCGGGACGGTGCAGGAAGAGATGCCGTTGAGCGTCCGGGCGTGGGTCTGTGCGTGTGGCGCGGTCCATGACCGGGAGGTGAACGCGGCCCAGAACGTGCTCGCCGCCGGGCTGGCGGAGAGCTGAAACGCCTGTGGAGCTGGTGTAAGACCTCAAGCGGGAGTCCTCCTCTCGGGCGGGCGATCGGCGGTGAAGCAGGAAGACCGACCGGCGACGGTCGGACTCCCCCTCGTTCACGAGGGGGAGGATGTCAAATCGCCATCCTCTCTCCCTGCAAAGATAGGTGGATGCCCGACTCGCGTTATTCCGACCTCGACCGTCCGCCGCTCTCGGAGGCCGCGCTCAACCGCGCCCTCGTCCGTCCGGGCGGCCTGTGGACGGGCGTCACCGTCGTGGAGCGCACCGGCTCCACGAACGCCGACCTCGCCCGTGCCGCCCAGGAGGGCGCCGCGGAAGGCGCGGTGCTGGTGGCCGAGGCGCAGGAGGCCGGGCGCGGCCGGCTCGGCCGGGTCTGGAACGCGCCGCCGCGCTCGGGGCTGACGTTCTCGATCCTGCTCCGGCCGCAGGCGCCGGTGGCGGCGCAGGGCTGGCTGCCGCTGCTGTACGGCGTGGCCGCCGCCTCCGCCGTACGCCGCCTGGCCGAGGTGGATGTACGCCTGAAGTGGCCCAACGACCTGCTGATCGGCGAGCGCAAACTGGCCGGGGTGCTGGCCGAGCGGGCCGACGACGCCGTGGTCGTCGGCATGGGGCTGAACGTCTCGCTGCGCGCCGACGAGCTGCCGGTCGGCACCGCCACGTCGCTCGCCATCGAGGAGGCGGCCTGCCTCGACCGCGATCCGCTGCTGCGGGCCGTCCTGCGCGAGGTCGAGGTCCACTACCGCGAGTGGGCGGCGGCGGGCGGCGACGCCGAGGCGTGCGGGCTGCGCGCGGCCTACCTCGCCGCCAGCGCCACCGTCGGCCGCCAGGTCAGGGTCGAGCTGCCCGGCCGCCCGGCGCTGATCGGGCGGGCGAGCGGCATCGACCACTCCGGCTGCCTGGAGGTCGAGGGGCCGGACCGGCTCCACACGCTGAGCGCCGGCGACGTCGTCCACGTGCGGCCCGCGGAATGAGGCATCGGCGTGGCCCCCGGACGGCGTTGGTGGCACGATTTGGCCCATGACCCTTCCCGACCACCATCTGACGCAGGGTGAGCGGCGGATCCGGGCCTTCCACCCCCATTGGAAGCGCCTCATCGGACCGGCCGTCGCTCTCGTGCTCATCGCCGCCGCCTCCGGCGCGGCGCTGTGGTTCATCCCGCCGGACTGGCAGTTCGCCCTCTACGCCAGGGCCGCCGTCGCCGTCCTCGCGCTCATCCTGCTGACGATCTGGTCGTTCACGCCCTATCTGCGCTGGAAGAACACCGGGTACGTGCTCACCACCCACCGCTTCACGATCAGCCGGGGGGTGCTCAACAAGTCCACGGACGAGATCCCGATCACCAAGGTCAACACGGTCAGCTCCGACCAGACCCTGGTGGAGCGCATGCTCGGCTGCGGCACCCTGACCGTCGAGTCCGCGAGCGACCGCGGCGAGATCGTGCTGCGCGACATCCCCCACATCCAGGACGTCCGCCACGATCTGTTCCGGCTCGTCGAGGACGCCTCGGACGGCGAGATCGACGGCCGTTGAGCAGCCAGGGGCGGCCGACGGCCGAGGAGGTCGAGCGCCTGCTGCTCGGCCGGCCGCCGCGGCACACGCGGGCCGGGGTCGCGGAGCTGAGCGGCGTGCCGCAGGAGCTGGCCGCGCGCATCTGGCGCGCCCTCGGCTTCGCCCAGCGCGCCGACGACGCCGTTGCGTTCACCGACGCCGACGTCGAGGCGCTGCGCCGGGTCCGCCACCTGCTCGACACCGGGCTGCTGGACGAGGAGACGGTCGTCCGCATGGCCCGCGCGCTCGGCCAGACCACGGCGAGGCTCGCGCAGTGGCAGGCCGAGATCATGACGAGCGCGATGCTGCCGCCCGAGCCGGGCGACGACGACCTGGCCAGGATGCTCGACGCCACAGGCGGCCTGCTGCCCGACTTCGAGCGGGTGCTCGTGCACGTCTGGCGGGCCCAGCTCGCCGCGGCCGGCACCCGGCTGCTGGCCCTCGCCGACCTCAGCGACGAGCCGCTGCTCACGCGGGTGCCGATGGCGGTGGGCTTCGCCGACCTCGTCTCCTTCACCAGCCGCTCCCGCGAGCTGACCGAGCGGGAGCTGGCCGCGCTGGTCGAGGGGTTCGAGTCGCGGGCCTCCGACGTGGTGGCCTCGCACGGCGCGCGGCTGGTCAAGACGCTGGGCGACGAGGTGCTGTTCACCGCGCCGGGCGCGGCCCAGGCCGCCGCCATCGCGCTCGACCTGGTCGAGGCCGACGAGCTGCGGATCGGGCTGGCGTACGGGCCGGTCGTGCCGATGATGGGCGACGTGTTCGGCACCACGGTCAACCTGGCCGCCCGGCTCACCGCGATCGCCCGTCCCGGCTCCGTGCTCGTGGACGCCGCGCTGGCCGCCGAGCTGGACGCCGAGCCGCACGGCTTCGCCCTGCACAGGATCAGGAAACGCCCGGCCAGGGGGCTCGGCGTGGTGCAGCCCTTTGTCTTGCGGAGATCAACCCTCTGACACAAGATGGCTGGCATGCCGTACGAAGTGCAGGGCGTCGTCGCCCGTGGTAAGGGCCAGGAAGTCTCACTCGAAACCGTCGTCGTCCCGGACCCGGGGCCGGGCGAGGCCGTCGTGAACGTACAGGCCTGCGGGGTCTGTCACACCGACCTGCACTACCGGGAGGGCGGGATCAGCGACGACTACCCGTTCCTGCTCGGTCATGAGGCGGCGGGCGTCGTGGAGGCGGTCGGCGACGGCGTGACCGAGGTCGCGCCGGGCGACTTCGTGATCCTCAACTGGCGGGCGGTGTGCGGCCAGTGCCGGGCCTGCCTGCGCGGCCGTCCCTGGTACTGCTTCAACACCCACAACGCCCGCCAGAAGATGACGCTGAAGGACGGCACCGAGCTGTCGCCGGCGCTCGGCATCGGCGCGTTCCTGGAGAAGACGCTGGTGGCCGCCGGCCAGTGCACGAAGGTCTCGGCCGACGCTCCGGCGCAGGTCGCGGGGCTGCTCGGGTGCGGCGTGATGGCCGGGATCGGCGCGGCGATCAACACCGGCGGCGTCACCCGCGGCGACAGCGTGGCGGTGATCGGCTGCGGCGGCGTCGGCGACGCGGCCGTGCTCGGCGCCTCGCTGGCCGGCGCGTCGAAGGTCATCGCGGTGGACGTGGACGAGCGCAAGCTGGAGTGGGCGCGCGGCTTCGGCGCCACCCACACGGTCAACTCGCGCGACAACGACCCGGTCGAGGCGATCCGCGAGCTGACCGGCGGGTTCGGCGCGGACGTCGTCATCGAGGCGGTCGGCCGGCCGGAGACCTACGAGCAGGCGTTCTACGCCCGCGACCTGGCGGGGACCGTCGTCCTGGTCGGTGTGCCGACCCCGGAGATGCGCATCGACCTGCCGTTGCTCGACGTGTTCGGCCGCGGCGGCGCGCTGAAGTCCTCCTGGTACGGCGACTGCCTGCCGAGCCGCGACTTCCCGATGCTCATCGACCTGTTCCTGCAGAACCGGCTGCCGCTGGACAAGTTCGTCACCGAGACCATCGCGCTCGACCAGGTCGAGGAGGCGTTCGCCAAGATGCACCGCGGCGACGTGCTGCGTTCGGTGGTGACGTTCCAGTGATCGACCGGGTCATCACCTCGGGGACGTTCTCGCTGGACGGCGGCACCTGGGAGGTCGACAACAACGTCTGGCTGGTGGGCAACCACCGCGAGGTCGTCGTCATCGACGCCGCCCACGACGCCGAGGCGATCGCCGCGCGGGTCAACGGGCGCGAGGTCAAGGCGATCCTGTGCACCCACGCCCACAACGACCACATCAACGCCGCCCGCGAGCTGGCCGAGCGCACGGGCGCGCCGATCCGGCTGCACCCGGCCGACCAGGTGCTGTGGGAGCAGGAATACGGCGACAAGCTGGGCTACGAGCCGCTGGCCGACGGCGAGCGCGTCGAGGTGGGCGGCTGCGTGCTGGAGATCCTGCACACCCCGGGGCACGCGCCGGGCGCGGTGTGCTTCCACGGGCCCGAGCTGGGCGTGCTGTTCAGCGGGGACACCCTGTTCAAGGGCGGGCCGGGGGCGACCGGGCGGTCCTACTCGTCGTTCGAGACGATCATCGACTCGATCAGGAAGCGGCTGCTGACGCTGCCGCCGGAGACGGTCGTGCACACCGGTCACGGCGACTCGACCTCGATCGGCGCCGAGGCCCCGCACCTGGAGGAGTGGATCGCGCGCGGTCACTGAAGATCACCAAGAGGTAGCTCACTGTGAGGCAGCTTACATAGGCAAGCCTAACCACAGTGGGCTACTCTTAGGTGTGCCTAACCTTAGGCGCCAGTCCCCGCTGAGAGGCCATCCCCGGAAATGTATGCGTGTATTTGTCGTGCTGTGACGGAAAATGAGGTGCACGACTGCATCGCCGCCGGGGCGAAAAGTGCGAAGGAGATTCGCGACACCACTGGTGCGGGCGGGGACTGTGCCCGTTGTGTGCGGAAGATCTGTGCGATCCTGAAGCGGTCTGAAGAGTTGACGACCGCATAGCCGGACAGCAGGGGGCCCCGTCATGCAGGGCGACAAACAGATCATCGAGTTGCTCAACGAGCAGCTGACCGCCGAGCTCACCGCCATCAACCAGTACTTCCTGCACTCCAAGATGCAGGAGAACTGGGGCTACACGAAGCTGGCCGAGCACACCCGCGACGAGTCCTTCGAGGAGATGCGGCACGCGGAGCGGCTCACCGACCGCATCCTCTTCCTCGAAGGGCTGCCCAACTACCAGCGGCTCGGCACCCTGCACATCGGGCAGACCGTCGAGGAGCAGCTCCACGCCGACCTTGAGGTCGAGCTGGCGGTCGTCCAGCGCCTGCGCCCGGCGATCGCGCTCATGCGCGAGAAGGGCGACATCACCTCGGCCAACATCTTCGAGGACATCCTCCGCGACGAGGAGGAGCACATCGACTACCTGGAGACCGAGCTCGGCCTGATCAACACCCTCGGCATCCAGCTCTACCTGGCCCGTTACGCCAAGACCGAGCACAAGGACAAGGACTACTGACCCGCTGAGTGGTTCGTCCGAACCTGTGCGAAGTGGCCCGCTTCTGGGGGCCGTTTCGTTCCTAGGGTGGTCGGCATGACGAGCAAGAACGTTTCCGGTCTGCGGATCTTCCTGGCCGGCGGCGCGGGGGTGCTCGGCCGGCGCGTCATCCCGCTGCTGGTCGCGGCGGGACACACCGTGGTCGCCACCACCCGGCACGCGGCGCGTACGGGCCCGCTGCGCGACCTCGGCGCCACGCCCGCGCTGGTGGACGTCCTCGACGCCGCCGCCCTGACCGAGGCGGTCCGCGAGTCGGGGGCGGACGTGGTCATGCACCAGCTCACCGACCTGGCCGGGGGAGACCTGGCCGCCAACGCCGCGCTGCGCCGCGACGGCACCCGCAACCTGGTCGACGCCGCTCGCGCCGCCGGGGTGCGCCGGATCGTGGCGCAGAGCATCTGCTGGACGTACGTGCCGGGCGCGGGCCCCGCCCGCGAGGGCGAGCCCCTGGACCTCGGCGCGCCCGAGCCGCGCCGCAGCACCGTGGCGGGGGTGGCGGCCCTGGAGTCGGCCGTGGCCGAGCTGCCCGAGTGGGTGGTGCTGCGCTACGGCCTGCTGTACGGGCCGGGCACCTGGTTCGAGCCGCGCGGCCTGCGCGCGGCCGAGGCGCGGGAAGGAAGGCTGGTGGCGGGCGCCGACGTGACGAGCTTCGTGCACGTGGACGACGCCGCGGCAGCCGCCCTGGCGGCCCTGGACTGGCCTACGGGCCACGTCAACGTCTGCGACGACGAGCCGGCCGCCGGGCTCGACTGGGCGCCCGCGTTCTGCCGCGCGGTCGGCGCGCCCGCGCCGCCGGTGTCCGGCGCGCCGGCGAACCCGGCCGCGCGCGGCGCGGACAACCGGCACGCGCGGCGGGACCTCGGCTGGACGCCCGCGTACCCGTCGTGGCGGGAGGGTTTCCCCGCTCTCGCCAGCGATCGCGATATTCCGGACACCGGCTATTTCGGGACAATCTCGAACGGCGGGGTTGAGCATTATCGCGGTGGGCATGATGAGTCGATCCCCGTGCGCGGGAAAGCGCGGTAATTTAATCACGACCAACCGTATTTTAGTCGTGTTTGCCCAGGTCAATGGATAGGTCAACGACGAGTCAAACCGCGCGCTGTAGCCGGGAAACGATCGCTTAAGGTCCTACGATCGCTTTATGACCTGCGTACTTCTCGCCGAGGATGACACCTCGATCTCCGAGCCGCTCGCGCGCGCCCTGCGTCGCGAGGGCTATCAGGTCGAGGTTTCCCCCGACGGCCCGCAAGCCCTGGAGCGGGCCCTGTCGGGCGGCATCGATCTCATAGTTCTGGACCTCGGGCTGCCGGAGATGGACGGCCTGGAGGTGGCCCGCCGCATCCGCGCCGAGGGCCACGGGACCCCGGTCCTGATCCTCACGGCGCGCGTCGACGAGGTGGACACCGTCGTCGGGCTCGACGCCGGGGCCGACGACTACGTGACCAAGCCGTTCCGGCTGGCCGAGCTGCTGGCCCGGGTACGCGCCCTGCTGCGGCGCGGCACCTCCGAGACCCCGGTCGTGCAGGGGGTGCGCATCGACGCCGACTCCCGCCGCGCCTGGATGGGCGACAAGGAGCTGCACCTCACGACCAAGGAGTTCGACCTGCTGCGGGTGCTGGTCCGCGACGCGGGCAAGGTGGTCACCCGCGAGCAGATCATGCGCGAGGTGTGGGACACCAACTGGTGGGGCTCCACCAAGACGCTCGACATGCACATCTCCTGGCTACGGCGCAAGCTCGGCGACGACGCCGCCAAACCGCGCTACATCACGACCGTCCGGGGAGTCGGCTTCCGGTTCGAACGCGAGTAGGCGGATGCGCCGTCGACTGCTCACCTCCACCCTGGTCGTCGCGGTCATCGCGGTCCTGCTGCTGGGGGTCCCCCTGGGCGTCGTGGTGAGCCGCCTGATCGTCGACGAGGCGGCTCAGGAGCTCGGGGCGGAGGCCAAACGTCTCGTGGGGGAGGTCGAGTACGCCCGCGTCCAGGAGACGCCGCTCGATCCTCAGCAACTGGAGCAGAAATACCCGGGCAGGTACATCCAGATCTGGGAACGCGGAACCCCCCTCCGGGTGACCGTCGTCGGCACCGCACCGGCGTCCGGTCACCTCATGACGGAGGACGCCCAGACCAACACCGGCGTCTACGTACGCATCAGCCGCGACCGCGACCAGGTCGAGCGCGACGTACGGGCCCGTCTGCTGCTCATCGTCGCCTTGGCCGTGGCCGCCCTGGCGGTGGCCGTGAGCCTGGCCGTCGTGCAGTCCCGCCGGCTGACGCTGCCCCTGCGGGACCTCGCGAAGATCGCTGAGCGGCTGGGGTCGGGCGACGCGCGGCCGAGCAAGCACCGCTACGGCATACCCGAGCTCGACCGCGTGGCGCAGGTGCTCGACCGCAGCGCGGCCCGCATCTCCGACCTGCTGACGCGGGAGCGCGAGTTCGCCACCGACGCCTCCCATCAGCTCCGCACGCCGCTCACCGGCCTCACCATGCGGCTGGAGGAGATCGTGGCCTCGGCCGGCGAGCCGGAGGTCGTCCGCGAGGAGGGCGAGGCGGCGATCGTCCAGGCCGAGCGGCTGACCGCGGTCATCGACGAGCTGCTGGCCGCGGCGCGCCGGCAGCGGCACGCCCAGGCCGAGCCGGTGTGCATCGACGAGGTGCTGATCCAGCAGGTGAGGGAGTGGGAGCCGGTGTTCAAGGATGCCCACCGCGAGCTGCGGCTGGAGGGGGCGCGCGGGCTGAAGGCCCTCGCCACCACCGGCGGCTTCGGCCAGGTGGTGGCCTCGCTGCTGGAGAACTCGCTGCGGCACGGGGGCGGCAGGGTCACCGTCACCAGCACCAGCGGCGACAACTACGTGGTGGTCGAGGTGGCGGACGAGGGCCCCGGCATCGCCGATGAGATCGCTCCCAAGATCTTCGAGCGGAACGTCAGCGGCGGCGGGGGCACCGGTCTCGGCCTCACGCTGGCGCGGGCGCTGGCCGCCGCGGACGGCGGGCGGCTGGAGCTGGTGCGGCGGCGGCCGGCGACGTTCGCCGTCTTCCTGCGGCCGGCCGAGGACGACGGCCGGGGCAACCGGGTGGTCAGCGGTCCTGCCTGACGCCCTGGCCGGGCAGCTCGACCGGAATGGGCTCGGTGGCCTCCAGGAACACCCACTTCTTGTACGACCAGTAACGGAAGAGGGTGCCGAGCCCCACGCCGACGATGTTCGAGATGTTGACCGACAGCGTGTCGGTGAGGCCGAGCGTGTAGGTGGTGAAGCCGATGGTCAGGATGCCGAAGAGCAGCGCGATGCCGTTGAGCAGGAAGAACAGGAAGTATTCGCGCCCGAGCCCGGTCTGTTCGCGGTGGCGGAAGGTCCAGTAGCGGTTGCCGAGGTAGGCGAACGTGGTGGACACGACCGTCGCCGCGAGCTTCGAGGTCAGCGGGCCGAGGCCGATCACGACGTGGCAGAAGTTGAGCAGGCCGGTGTCGATCACGAAGGCGACCGCGCCGATGCTGCCGAACTTGGCCAGCTCGTGAACCAGGGACGAGAACCGCTCGTAGAGGCGCTTGACGACTTCCACGGGTCTGCTTCGGTCCCTTCTTCGCTGCCCGGCGCTGTCGCGGCTCGTCAGCCGGGCTCGATCTGTCCAGCGTACCGGCCTGGTCGTAGGGCCGGTGTCAGACGGATGAACTTACCCCGTCACGCCGTACTCATGAAATATCCAGCAATGTCGGGCGTATTCCTGGGCCGAGGACTACCCTGCGAGGCGGGCCGCTGGGCGGCCGCGCCCGCGAGGGCACCCGGAACGGCCGCCCAGCGCCCCCTCGGGCGCGCGGGCCCGCATTCGGGTGGTCCGTACGCCCCGGTAAGCTCACCTGGCGTGAGTGCTTACCGCCCCATCGGTCCGGTCGTCGGCATCGTCGGCGCAGGTCAGCTGGCCAGAATGTCCCAGCCGCCCGCCATCGCGCTCGGCGTCGAGCTGCGGGTGCTGGCCAACGCCCCCGACGAGAGCGCCGCCCGCGTCATCGTCGACACGCGCATCGGCGACTACCGCGACCTCGACGTGCTGCGTGAGTTCGCCCAGGGCTGCGACGTCATCACGTTCGACCACGAGCACGTGCCCACCGAGCACATCGAGGCGCTCATCGCCGAGGGTCACGCCGTGCATCCCGGGGCGGCGGCGCTCGTCCACGCGCAGGACAAGGCGGTCATGCGCGAGCGGCTCAGCGCCATCGGCGTGCCCTGCCCGGCCTGGGCCCGGGTGTCGTCCGCGGCCGACGTGACGGCCTTCGCCGAGCAGCACGGCTGGCCGGTCGTGCTCAAGGCGGTGCGCGGCGGCTACGACGGCCGCGGCGTGTGGGTGTGCCGCGACGCGGCCGAGGTCGAGGAGGCCCTGGCGGCGGGAGTGCCGCTCATGGCCGAGGCGTTCGTGCCGTTCGAGCGGGAGCTGTCCGTCGTGGTGGCCCGCTCGCCGCACGGCCAGGGCGTCAGCTACCCCGTCGTCGAGACCGTCCAGCAGGACGGCATCTGCGTCGAGGTGCTCGCCCCCGCGCCCGGCCTCGACCCCGAGCAGGCCGCGCAGGCCCAGCGCATCGGGCTCACCATCGCCCACGAGCTGGGCGTCACCGGGCTGCTGGCGGTCGAGCTGTTCCAGACCTCCACCGGGCTCGTGGTCAACGAGCTGGCCATGCGCCCGCACAACAGCGGCCACTGGACGATCGAGGGCGCCCGTACGTCGCAGTTCGAGCAGCACCTGCGGGCCGTGCTCGACCTGCCGCTCGGCTCGCCCACGATGACCTCGCAGGTCGTCGTCATGGCCAACCTGCTCGGCGGCGACGACCCCGACCTGTTCAAGCGGTACGAGCACGTGCTCGCCCACGACCCCGGCATCAAGCTGCACTTCTACGGCAAGCAGGTGCGGCCCGGCCGCAAGATCGGCCACGTCACGGCGGTCGGCTCCAACCTCGACGAGGTCCGCGCCCGCGCCCGCCACGCCGCCGTCCACCTCATGACAGGGGAATACACGTGAGTGAGCGCAGCGAACGAACCATCAGACGCAGCATCGTGATCGTCACGTTGCCGACGAAGGAGGCGGCGTGACGATCGGCATTGTGATGGGGTCGGATTCGGACTGGCCGGTGATGAAGGCGGCGGCCGAGGCGGTCGCCGAGTTCGGGGTGCCGTTCGAGGCCGATGTCGTCTCCGCGCACCGCATGCCCACCGAGATGATCGACTACGGCCGGCAGGCCGCCTCCCGCGGCCTCCAGGTGATCATCGCCGGCGCCGGCGGGGCCGCGCACCTGCCCGGCATGCTGGCCTCCGTCACGCCGCTGCCGGTCATCGGGGTGCCGGTGCCGTTGAAGCACCTCGACGGCATGGACTCCCTGCTGTCCATCGTGCAGATGCCGGCCGGGGTGCCGGTGGCGACGGTCGCGGTGGGCGGCGCCCGCAACGCCGGGCTGCTCGCCATCCGCATCCTCGCCGCCGCCGACCCCGCCCTGCGGGCCCGGATGGAGGAGTTCCAGGAGCGGTTGAAGGAGCAGGCGTACGCGAAGGGCGAGCGCCTGCGCGCCGAGGCCAAGGAGCTGTAGCCGAGCTTCAGTTGGGACGGCCGCCGAGCTGTAGCCGGGGCGGCCGTCAGCGGTTATCGTGCCGGGATGGACGCCGTGATCCGGGCGCACGCCGCCCGCGTCCGGGCCGCGGACCCGCTGGTCGCGGGCCAGGACGAGTTACGGGGCAAAGGGCACATCGAGGCACGTGGCGCCGTCGGGCGGGCCACCGTCGAACGCGTCGATCCCGGCAGCATGCGCGCCTCCTGGTCCCCGCTGGTGGTGCACCGCCTCCAGGCGCGCGTCGCGGGCCCGTCCCCGGAGGCGGCGCTCGGCGCGCTGCTCGATGCCTGGCTGGCCGGGATCCCGCTCGACGAGCAGGGGCAGGCGCTCACCGTGACCTGGCCGAGCCGGGACGTCGCACCGGTACGCGCGCTGGCCGCCCGCAACTTCGCCCCCGTCGTGGCGCAGGCGGTGCGCGCCGGGATCGCGGGAACGGCGCAGGGCGCGGGCGTCCGCCAGGCCACGCCCGACGACCTGGAGACGCTGGCCCGCCTGTACGAGCGCCTGGTGGCCTACGACGCCCACTTCGGCTGGGTGGCGGTGCGCGCCTCGACCGCCTCGCGGATCAGGGCGTTCCTGGCCTCGGAGGTCATGCCGAGGGAGTGGTGCTGGCTGGCCGAGGGGGCCGACGGCACGCCGCTCGGCTGCGTCATCGTCCAGCCGCCCGCGCACTGCGGCTGGATCGCGGGCAGCGTGGACGCCTCGCCGGTGGCGTACCTGAGCGTTCTGTACGTCGATCCGGACGCGCGCGGGCGGGGCGTCGGGGCGCTGCTCGCGGACGTGGCCCACGGGTACGCGGCGGCGCAGGGCGTACGGACCATGCTGCTCCACCACGCCCTGCCGAACCCGCTGTCGACCCCCTTCTGGGCGCGTCGCGGCTATCGTCCGCTCTACACCCAATGGGTGCGCCACCTGGGGGTGTGACCCGTTTTCAGGGGCGGCCGAGCGCCCGGTAGTGCCAGCCCGCCGAGCGCCACGTCTCGGCGTCCAGCGCGTTGCGCCCGTCCACGATGCGGCGCGCCGCCACGACCCCGCCGAGCTGCTCGGGATCGAGCGCCACGAACTCCTGCCACTCGGTGAGCAGCAGCACCACGTGGGCGCCGCGCACCGCCTCGACGACCGACTCGCCGTACTTGAGCTCGGGATGCGCCTTGCGGGCGTTGTCGAGCGCGATCGGGTCGTACACGGTGACCCGGCCGCCCTGCTGGCCGATCGTCACGGCCACGTCCAGCGCCGGCGAGTCCCGGATGTCGTCGGAGTCCGGTTTGAACGCCGCCCCCAGCACGCCCACCACGCACCCGTGGAAGGAGCCGCCCGCCAGCTCCCTGGCCAGGTCGACCATCCGGGCCCGGCGCCGCATGTTGATGGCGTCCACCTCGCGCAGGAACGTCAGCGCCTGGTCGGCCCCCAGCTCCCCGGCGCGGGCCATGAACGCCCGGATGTCCTTGGGCAGGCAGCCGCCGCCGAAGCCGAGCCCGGCGTTGAGGTAGCGCCCGCCGATGCGGTCGTCGTACGACAGGGCCTCCGACAGCTTCTGCACGTCGGCGTGGGCCGCCTCGCAGACCTCGGCCATGGCGTTGATGAAGGAGATCTTCGTGGCCAGGAACGCGTTCGCGGCGGTCTTGACCAGCTCGGCCGTGGCGAAGTCGGACACCACGATCGGGACGTCGCCGAGCGGCTCGTACACCTCGCGCAGCACCTTCTCGGCCCGCTCGCTGCGTACGCCGAACACGAGCCGGTCGGGGTGCATGGTGTCCTGGACGGCGTGGCCCTCGCGCAGGAACTCGGGGTTCCACGCCAGCTCGGTCAGGACCCCGGCCGGGGCGAGCCGGGCGAGCTTGTCGGCCAGGCGCTCGGCGGTGCCGACGGGGACGGTGGACTTGCCGACGACCAGGCACTCGCGATCGAGGAGCGGGGCGAGGGACTCGACGGCGGCGTCCATGTAGGACACGTCGGCGGCGTACTCGCCGCGCTTCTGTGGCGTGCCGACGCAGATGAAGTGCACGTCGCCGAAGGCGGCGATGTCCTCGTAGGAGGTGGTGAAGCGGAGACGCCCGGATTCGAGGCCGCGGCGGAGCACGGGTTCGAGGCCCGGCTCGTGGATGGGGAGCTCGCCGCTGTTGAGCCGCTGGACCTTGTCGGCGTCGATGTCGAGGCCGAGGACCTCGAAACCGAGGTCCGCCATGCAGGCCGCATGCGTGATCCCCAGGTATCCGGTCCCGATCACCGTGAGGCGATATGGCACGAGGGTGCTCCTTTCGATCGCGCACGCATGCTATCGGCCCCCCGCTGCTCCGTACGTGCCACCTGCTTCTCGGCGCAAACCGTACCGACTGGTAACAAGAAGCTCGGACGTCCTAGTATCTGAGCATGAGCTTTCCTCTGTACGCGCCTGCCGAAGAGCACGACATGCTCCGCGAGACGGTCCGCGCCCTGGCCGACGAGAAGATCGCCCCGTACGCCGCGGCGGCCGACGAGAACGAGGAGTTCTCCTGGGACGTCTACAAGGCACTGGTCGCGGCGGACCTGCACGCCGTGCACGTGCCCGAACAGTACGGGGGCGCCGGGGCCGACGCCCTGGCCACGGTGATCGTCATCGAGGAGGTGGCGCGGGCCTGCGCGTCGACCTCGCTGATCCCCGCCGTCAACAAGCTCGGCACCGTACCGCTGCTGCTGTCGGCGTCGGAGGAGCTCAAGGCCCGTTACCTGAAGCCGGTGGCGCGGGGGGAGGGGATGTTCTCGTACGCGCTGTCGGAGCCGGAGGCCGGCTCGGACGCGGCGGCCATGAAGACGCGGGCGGTCGCGGACGGCGACTCGTACGTGCTCAACGGCACCAAGATGTGGATCACCAACGCGGGCGTCTCCGAGTACTACACGGTCATGGCCGTGACCGACCCCTCCGCCGGCGCGCGCGGCATCTCCGCCTTTGTCGTTGAGAAGTCCGACGAAGGCGTCTCCTTCGGCCCGAAGGAACGCAAGCTCGGCATCAAGGGCTCACCGACCCGCCAGGTCATCATGGACAACGTGCGCATCCCGGCCGACCGCATGATCGGCGCCCCCGGCACCGGCTTCAAGACCGCCCTCGCCACCCTGGACCACACCCGCATCACCATCGCCGCCCAGGCCCTCGGCATCGCCCAGGGCGCCCTCGACTACGCGGTGGGGTACGTCAAGGAACGCAAGCAGTTCGGCCGGCCGGTGGCCGACTTCCAGGGCGTGCAGTTCATGCTCGCCGACATGGCGATGAAGCTGGAGGCGGCGCGGCAGCTCACGTACCACGCGGCGGCGAAGTCGGAGCGCGCCATGAACGGCGAACCCCAGAAGGACCTCACGTTCCTGTCGAGCGCGGCCAAATGCGCGGCCTCGGACGCGGCGATGGAGATCACGACGGATGCGGTGCAGCTGCTGGGCGGGTACGGGTACACGAAGGACTTTCCGGTGGAGCGCATGATGCGCGACGCCAAGATCACCCAGATCTACGAGGGCACCAACCAGATCCAGCGCATGGTCATGGCCAGGCAGCTCCTCAAGTAGGCGTTGACGTGCGGAAACCCGGCGCTTCCTGCGGGGTGGGCCGGGTCCGCCGAGGCGCTGGCCGATCGTCGGCCTTGGTCTGTTCCGTCCCTGTTCCGTGATCTTTACACGGTGGCTCAGGGGTGCGAGCATCACGCGGCATGGATGTCGATGAGTTCTGGGACCTGATCGAGCGTTCCGGACGCGAGACCGACACGAGGAGCACGCGTGTCGCGTGGTTGGTGGACGAGCTTTCTCGCCGACCGGCCGAAGAGATCATCGACTATGACGTCTGGTGGACGACGACTGCCAACCGCGGCTGCACCATCGATCTCTACGCGGCGTACTGGTGCGTGTTCGGTTCGGGCTCATTGGATGGCTTCGAGTACTTCGTGAGCTGGCTCATCAGTCTGGGGCGCGAGACGTTCGAGGCCGTCGCCGAGTGCCCAGATCGGCTGATCGAGCAGCCTCAAGTGCTTCGCCTGCTGGACCCGGTGGCTCTGTACGTCAACTTCATCAAGCGTGGGCCGCGGTATCCGGAGGAGACGTGGGAGGAGCATCCCCAGTTCGAGTCGTTGGCCTACGTGACGTACGAGGCTTATGAACGGGTGACCGGGAAGGACTCGGCCGCTCTCGGCGAAGCCGTGGCTGCTCGGGGCGTCTCAGGCGACTTTCCCTTGATCCCGGCGCTGGGCAGCGTTCCCCATGGAGAGCAGTGGGACTTCGGCGATGAACGGGAAATGGCTCGCAGGCTTCCCCGGATAGCCCGCTATCGGGATCAGAGATGACCCCTCTGCGCTGACGTGGCAGCCGCATACGGGCGGAAGAAACGCTCGTCGATCGCGCTGCGAGCGCGATCGTGGGAGCCCGGCATCAGGTGGGCGTAGACGCGGAGGGTGAAGCCCGGGTCGGCGTGGCCTAGATACTCGGCGAGTTCCTTGACCGAAACGCCGCCGGCCAGCATGACGCTCGCGTAGTAGTGCCGGAGTTGGTGCAGTCCCTCCTTGCGTGAGGTGGCGTAGCGGCTTCGCCGGCGTGTGTCCTTGTCCGGTGCCGGGATCACGCCCGCTGCCACCAGAGCGGGCTTCCAGACGGTTTCGCTGTAGCTCCTGGCCTTGATGAACCGGTCGTCCGTCCAGCGGAACAGCAAGTTGTGTGTACGGAGCTTGCCGTCCACCTTCTCCCACGGCAGGGAGCAGACCAGCGGGGGATAGGGCGAGACATGCCGCTTGACGGCCCCGGCCGCCCAGTCAGGCAACGGCACGATCCGCTCGCGGTCGTTCTTCGGTAGAGCGAAGACATGATCGGGCCCGAGCTTCTTGATCTGCCGCCGTACGCGGAGGACGCGCTCCTCGAAGTCGATGTCTTCGAGGGCCAGGCCGAACAACTCGCCCTGACGAAGCCCACACGCGGCCCCGAGCATGGGCAGAAGACGGAAGAGTGCGGGGTGAGCATCGATCAGGGCGTGGACTCGTTCGTCCGACCACGCTGTGATCTCTTCGGCGGTCCGCTTCGGCACCTGGACGATCGGTGACTTGGCGGGGCTGCGCTTGATCGCCTCGTCGGCCACCGCCAGGTCGAGGATGCCCTGAAGAACCAGGAAGGCCGTCTGTACCGTCGAGGTCTCGAAACGGCTGCTCAGGCCGCTGATCCACGCCTGGATCTGCGACGGCTTGATGCTCTTCACCTGGCGCTTGGCGAAGGTCGGGGCGACGTGGAGGCGGTGAACGTACTCGTATCGGATCTTGGTCGATGGGTCTACGAGGCGGGATGCAAGCCAGCGTTCGGCGAAATCGCCGAAGAGTACCTTGCCGGCGTTCGGGTCGATGTAGTCGCCGCGGGCGATGTCGGCGCCCATGGCGGCGATCTTGCGCTCGGCGTCGGCCTTTCGGTCGTAGGCGGTCGAGCGCTCCTTACCGTCGGGGTCCACCCAGACGGCGAGCCAGCGCTTGCCCGTGCCATGGCGTGCGGTCTTGACCTTTCGCGGCTTGCCGTCCTGGTCTCGGACTGTCCTGGTCCACAGGTCTTTCACGAAGGCCATGGGCTACTCCTGGTCCTGGACCCAGGACATGACGTCCTCGGGCACGTAGCGCAGGTGCCGGCCGATCTAGCGGCCTTTGGGGCCGGTGTGGTGGTGTCGCCATTGGTAGAGCGTGGCGACCGGGACGCCGAGGAAGGTGGCTACGTCCTCAACAGTCCAGAGCTTGGTGAGGGTGCTCATATGCACCCTCCGGTGATGGCGGCGGCGAGGAGTTGGTCGCCGAGGGAGTGGCCCTTGCCGGCGTACTCCCATTCGCTGATGACGAGGACGGTGTCTTCGTCGAAGAGCGGCAGGCGCCCCGTGGTGATGTCGGTGTCGCGGGCGTGGTGTTCTCTGGCTGCTCGGAGTTCGCCGAGGGTGGTGGAGTAGCGGCGGGAGCGGGTGGAGAAGTGGCCGCGGAAGCCCAACATGTGGGCCCAGTCGGCAAGGCGGAGTTCGGCCAGGTCGGGTTCGCTGCCGAGGTGCATGCAGGTGGCGATGAGGCGGCGGGCGTGGTCACGCAGGTTGTACAGGGTCAGGTCGTCGAGGGGGTTGATGCGGCGGTCGAGGGTGCCGACGCATTCGGCGGCTTTGGTGGCGTACTTGGCGATGTAGCCGGCCACAGCCTGGTCGGTGAGGTCGCTGTCGAGGGTGATGGGGCGAGTGTCGAGCTGGTCGCCCCAGCGCAGGACCCGCGCGGGCTGGTCGGCGTAGGCCGGAACTTTGGCGGAGACGGCCTTGGCGGCGTGCTGGATTGCTCGGGTCAGGGCCTCAGTGGTGGCCCAGGCCGGTGGTAGCGCGTCGGGACCGCCGGGGCCGTCGAGGCGGATGACGGCGTGGAAGTGGACGACGCCGCGTCGCTGGTACTCGGCGACCTTGGCGAAGGAGAGGGTGAGGTGGTGGCGGAACTCTTTGAGGAGGAGGCCGCCCTGTTTGGCGAGGTGGCGGCGTACGGAGTCAGCGAAGCGCTTCCACAGCAGCGGCGCCAGGGCGTTGAACAGGACGCTGCCGGTGTAGTCGTAGCAGTCGGAGCAGAGTGGTTCGCCGAGGCGAGGGTCGTCTTTGCTGTGGCGAACGGTGCAGGACATGACCCGGCCGTGCGGGCAGGTGGGCGCGTTCCGGCGGGCGTGACAGGGCTGGTTCTTGCCGTTCTTCTCGCACCGGGCGTGGACCGCTCCAAAGCTGGGTGCTGTGAGAGTGACGAACAGGGTCGGGTGGCTCGTGACCGTGTCCGGGACGCCCTTGCCGCCGACGAGGCCGGCGCGGATGAGGTGGTAGGTGTCGGCGCGGTAGGTCTCGGCGCAGGTGGGGCAGCGGGAGGCGCGTCGGGTCTTGCACGGGACGCGCAGGACGCCGTCGGGCTCGGTGCGGGTGGTGTAGCGGTGCAGGAGTTGGCCGGTCGCCTTGTCGTAGTGGTCGATCTTGCCGCGTAGGTGGATGGGCTGACGGCAGCCGCCGGTGGCGCGGATCTGGCTTGCCCAGCGGTCGTAGTCGGGGTGGTTGAGTCGGGCGATCATGCCCGCTTTGGCATGCGCGGTGGCGTGGGTTGTGGGCAAGATGGTGTCCTCCTTTCGCTCGTTCGGGTGAAGGGATGGCCCTCGACCTGGCAGTCGTCTTGGCGGATGTGCGGCCAGGCCGGGGGCGCTGCGCGTTATGCGCCGTGGTTGTCGATGCCGGTGCCGTCGCAGTCGATGCAGCGGGCGTCGTCGGAGTCGATTCCGGTGCCGTTGCAGGTGCAGCAGCGGTAGTGGATCACCTCGTTCATCTGGGCGGCTTCCTGTCGCGGGCGGTGGTGAGGTAGATGCGCCAGTGGTGGGGGCGGGCGCGGTCGGGGTAGGCGCGTGAGACGCCGATGACGGTGAAGTGCAGGCGCAGGCGGAACAGGGCGTCGACGATCTCGGCGCGCGTGCCGTCGATGCGGATGCGCATGGTCGGTTCTCCCTTCAGACGGTGCGCAGGGTGCGCATCAGGTCGGCGGCGAGCTGGTTGGACACGCCCAGGTGGGCGCGTAGGGCGTCACTGGTGATGGGCTTGCCGTGTTTGGCGTGGTGGTCGTCGGCGACACGACGGGCGTAGTCGAGGAGCGCGGGTGCGAGGGCGTTGGCCGGCTCGTCCTCGGGTTGGGTGTGGTGCGGCACGAGTTCCGGGGCCGGGGACGAGGTCAGGACGGTCGAGGACGAGGCCGCCGGGACGGTGGACGGCTCGGGGCCGGTGGCGCGGCGTTCCAGCATCGAGATGGCGATGAGGAAGGCGGCGGCCGGGGTGGCGGCGGTGATCCAGCCCCAGACGGTCGGGTCGGCTTGGGCGAGGTTGGCAGCCAGGGACAGGACGATGCCGCCGGTCAGGACGAGCACGGGCCAGGAGACGAGGCCGCGCCGGGGCCGGTCGTGCTTCTTGTCGCGTTGGCGTTCGCGGGCGGCCATGACGCAGGTCAGGTCGATGCAGACGGCGACGGCCCAGGACATCCAGCCGGTCTGGCCGTGCTGGCTGGCGGTGTCGCGGATGTGGGTGAACGATCCGGCACCCGCGATGGCGGCCAGGACGATTACCGGGCCGGTGTCGAGCAGTCGGCAGGCGTAGCGTCGCATCGTTCCTCCCTTCATGGTTCAGGCGTTGATGGGCTCAGGTAGGTGGGCGGTGATCTCACCCCACGGCGGGGTGAGGTGGGCATGGGTGCGGGCGGCGTGTTCGGCGGTGGCTTCGGTGACGTAGAAGGAGCGGGCGCGGTACCACTGGCCGTCCTGGCCGGCGACGATGGCGACGCCGGGTGTCTCGGCGGGGATGGCGCGCGCCGAGGCGAGGGCGGCCGGGTCGAGGTCGCCGAGGGTCATGGTGGCGGTCTCGGGATCGTTGACGCGGTGGCAGATCCGGCCCGAGCACTGCGCCCGGAGGGCGGTGACGCCGGGGCCGAGGTCGGAGCCGATGCGCTGTCCGCAGCAGAACAGGTAGATGCCGAACGCCCGGCCGAGTTGAGCGACCCGCAGCAGCGCGGTCGAGGTTTTGGCGATCTCGTCCTTCTCGCTCTTGTCGGCCATCAGGTACAGCTCGGCCAGTTCGTCGATCAGGGCCACGATCGGGACGGGGCGGATGGCGGGCGGGAGTTGCCAAATGTTGCGGGCGCCGGCCTGACGGCACAGTCCCATGCGGTCGACCATCAGGGCGACCAGGTCGTCCAGCAGCGCGCCGGACTCAGCGCGTGAGGTGGCCAGCGCCGACAGACGCGGACTGTAGGGCGTGAACTCGACCCCGCCTTTGAGGTCGAAGCCGACCAGGGCCACGGGCTGCGGAGCCAGGCCGACGATCAAGGCGTTGGCGAGGTTGGACTTGCCGGACTGCGTCGCGCCCGCGTTCAGCCAGTGCGGCACGGTGCGAAAGTCGATCGTCCAGGGCTTGCCGGTCTCCAGCCGCCCCACGGTGACCTTGAGCAGGTCGGGTGAGGGCGGGAGGTCATCGACCTTGACCAGTGGGTCGCGCATGGTCGCCATGAGGACGACGCGGCCGGGGCCGGGTGAGGAGACGCGGATGGCGTGGACGCCCCACGAGTGGGCGAGGCGTTCGGCGGCGTCGGCGTAGTCGCCGGGTGTCTGGCCTTCCAGGGTGTGCAGGGTGACGCGCCAGCCGTGGCGGGTCGGCAGGGGCAGCCACATGAACGGTTTGGTGTCCACGGCGATGCGCTGCCACTTGCGCCGGACGCGGACGATGCCGGTGGAGGCGACCAGGCCGGGGACGGTGGTGAACCAGAAGCGCTGCCGCTTCTTGGTCAGCCCGCAGCCGAGGGCGACTCGCCGCCACGAGGCTCGTACCGACAGGGCGACCAGCGGGAAGCCGAGGACGAGCCAGAAGGACGGGCGGTGGTAGCGGCGCCAGGCCCACAGCCCGGCCGCGACGGCGGCCAGGACTGCGAGCACGTTCAGCGCGTCACGCATCGGCGGCCTCCCCGACGGGGAGCAGGGCGTTGGCGCGGTAGGCGACGCCCCAGCGGCCGGCGATCTCCCAGACGTAGCCGAGCAGGCCGATGGCGTTGACCTGGTCGCCGACGCTGATGGGTGGTTCGCCGGTGATGCCGATCTTGACGAGTTCGATGCGGCCGAACTCGTCCTCGACCGAGACGGTGACCTCGTAGACGGTGTTGCCGTTCTTGTCGGTCTTGATCTCGCCGGTGTCCTTGTTGAGCACGCGCGGGCGCGGGGCCTTGACGCAGGTGATGGCGAGCTTGCTGACATCGACAGGGATCGGGATGGAACGCATGGGCTGTGACCTCCTCTTTCGTCGTGAGCAACATAGTTAACCTAGTTGGCTCGGTTGTCAATGTTCCCTCGGTTGGCCAGGTCGAACATTCGTGGTGAGATAGAAGGGCGATGGTCAGACACACCGGGCAGCCCGCCTACCTCCAGATCGCCGACGACCTGCGCGCGCAGATCCGCGGCGGGTCCCTCGCGCCCGGCGCTCCACTGCCGTCCACGACCAAGCTCGCCGAGCAGTACGACGCGTCCCTGTCAGTGGTGAAGCTCGCCGTGGGCGTGCTGCGCACCGAGGGATTGGTGATCGGCCAGCAGGGCAAGGGCGTGTTCGTCCGCGACGCCGAGGAGCCGCCGCCGGCCCCCGGTGACCCGACAAGCGAAGTGGCCGAGCTGCGCGCCGCCGTACAGGACCTGTCGGTACGCCTCGCGAAGGTCGAGGAGCAGTTGGCTACGTCCACGAAACGCCGTCCCGGACGTAGCAGCCGGTAACCTTCCGAGCCAGCGAGGCCGAAGCGCCGCCAGGGTGCCGCCGCAGGCTCAGAGCCTTGTCCTGACGGCGGATGCCGACCATGACCATGACGTAGCCGACCAGCACGGTGATGCTGAGCAGGGCGGCGATGATCAGCGGGAGCCAGCTCACGTCCAGCTCACCCCCATCGCGATCGCGCTGCGGGGACCGCGCGGGGGCCGCTTGCTCTCGGTCCGTCGCTGGTTGCGGCGGTTCCTGGCCCGCTCCTTGCGCGCCCAGCGGTCTCGCGCCAGGCACTTGGAGCAGCGGGTCTGTCCCTCGGTCAGGGCGTTGCCGCACGCGCAGGCGGGCGTCTCGCCCGGGATGGTGATCTCGATGTTCATAGGTGCGTCTCCTCCTTCGGTCGGTGCCGGTGTGGCGTTGTGCAACCGAGGATGCGGCGCAGCGTCAGGACGAGATCACTACACGACGGGACATGTTCAAGACGTCCGGCCTACGATGGCCAGGTCCCGGGACGTCCCCTTGGAGCAGGTGATTCGGTGAACGAACGGCTACGCGCGGCCCTGTTGCAGAAGGGCGTGAGCGTCGCGGACCTGGCCGAGGCGATCGAGGTCGATCCCAAGACCGTCGAGCGGTGGATCACCAAGGGGCGCGAGCCGTACCGTAAGCACCGCTTTGCCACGGCTTCCTACCTGGGTGTGGACGAGACGTACCTGTGGCCGCAAGCCCTGTCGCGCGAGCAGGTGGTGGCCGCGTCCGAGAGCGAGGTCCTGGCGATCTATCCGCACCGCTGGGCCGTGCCCAGGGACGCGTGGGGACGTCTGTTCAGCGGCGCGTCCCAGGAGATTGGCGTGCTGGTCTACAGCGGGTTGTTCCTCGCCGACGACGCCGCGATGGTGCGCCAGCTCGGCGACAAGGCGCGGGCTGGCGTACGGGTGCGCATCCTGCTCGGCGACCCCGATTGCGCCGAGGTCGCCCAGCGGGGAGCGGACGAGGGTGTTGGGGACGGCATGGCGGCGCAGATCCGTACCGCTCTGGTGCTCTACCGGCCGTTGTTCGGGCTGGCCAACTTCGAGCTCCGGCTCCACGACACGATCCTGTACAACTCGATCTACCGTGCTGATGACGACTACCTGGTCAACATGCACGTGTACGGCACCCGTGCTGGCAATGCTCCCGTCCTGCATCTGCGCAGGGTGGCCGGCGGGGAGATGGTCACCACCTACGCCGACAGCTTCGAAAAGGTCTGGGCCGGGGCCGTCCCCGTGGAGCCTTGATCGTGGCCAAGCGCATCGACTTCTACGACGACCCCGACGCACCCGAGCCCAACAGCCTGGTCCCGTCCGTGAACGTCATCGTCACCAACACCGCCGGCGACCTGCTGATGATCCGGCGCAGCGACAACGACAACTGGGCCGTGCCCGGTGGCGCGATCGATTTGGGGGAGTCCATTCCGGCCGCGGCCGTCCGGGAGACGGTCGAGGAGACCGGCATCAGGTGTGAGATCACCGGTCTGGTCGGCACCTACAGTGACCCCCGCCACGTCATCCTCTACACCTCCAACGGCGAGGCCCGCCAAGAGTTCTCCATCGTTCTGACCGGCCGTGCCGTCGAGGGGGAGCCGACCCCGAGCGAGGAGTCCCGACAAGTTCGCTGGGTACCCCGGGACGAGGTTCTGTCGCTGCCGATGGACCGATCGATGCGGATGCGGATCGAGCACTACCTATCCGGCGTCGGTCTGCCGTACATCGGCTGATCGCGGACACGATCAACAAAGCGCTGTCGTCGCGGTAGCCACTGCTCGGGCCGACCCGACATGCAGGCGTCGGCAAAGGCGCAAAGCTCGTCTATGTACTGCTTCTGCTCGGCGAGGTCTCTGTCGCTCATGGCCGATCGAGCCCAAGGGCCATCAGGAGCAAGGAAACGAGCAGCGTGGTTGGTGCCGCGCTGGTCATCGATGTGAAGAAGCGAGCCGATTGCCTTAGTTTGTAGAAAGTCGCAGTCCGGCTGCACGAGGTAGTGGTCCAAGTATGCAGACAGGATCGACGCGTCGTCATCCTCACCGAATCGGGCCAGTGCGAAGCAGTAGCCGCCCGCCGCGTAGGAGCCCTGGCTTTCCATGAGCATTCCGCCGAGTTGGTCCCGGAAGCGGGTGCGCCGATCCATGCCGATCAACCACGCCGCGGTCAATCGTGAACGCCACTCATTGTCCAGCAGCAGCTTGAGATCATCATCGCTGATCCGCCGCGCATCCCTCGCCAAGGACCTGCCGAAGCGCACCACCTGCCGATCCGACAGCAGCACTATGAACCCGCCGCCCAGCAACCTCAGGTACCGACGTACCGACGCCCGGCCTGTGGCGACGTAACGGCGTACCACGAGCATTTCCCTGACATCGGGCGGCAGCGGCAAGCGCATGGGTTCATCATGTCGGCGTCGTACGGGCTTGCCCAGACCCCGCTTGCGCGGCCAGCGCGGCCTGCACCGCACGAACCGACGAGACGATGCACGGCGTGGCGTCCGTGATCGACCGGCTCACTACGTGCTCGGGACCGTACCGTGAGTGGATCTCGGCCAGCCGGTCGAGCACGTCCAGGTGCCGGCCATCCGGCCCGGTGGTCATGTCGCAGTAGGTCAGCGCCCGCGCCAGGTCCGGCCGCTCCTGGTCGAATTCCTTGGCCAGGACGTCGAGCAGGTCCCGTTGCCGGGCCTCGTTGTCCGCACACGAGTGGTAGGCCACCAGGCGGCACAGCCGCTCATCCGCCCCGGCCACGTCGCGCAGGTAGCGTGCACCGTCGAGCTGGTGCATGCCGGTGTCGACCAGGTCCGGGGCGTAGCCGATGTCATGCAGCAGGCACGCGGCGATCAGGGTGTCGGTGTCCGCGCCGAGAACCGCGGTCAGGGTTTCGGCCTGCTCGGCGACCCCCTGGGTATGCGCCCACCGTCGAGGCAACGTCGTCTCCAGCAGGTCCTTGGCCAGGCCGTATGCCCATTCGCTATGTCCCACGTGGCTCACGATAGGCATGAAATGCGACCTAAAAGGCCGGGGAAAGACTAGACGTCCTGGGACGTCCTCCGGTCCCAAAGCCGGACGAAACGCCCCCGGCCATGCTCCGCCACCACCAACCCCTCCTGCGCCAGCAAGGCCAGGGCCTGCCGCACCGTGTTCCGCGACGCCTGAAACCGCCGCCGCAAAGCGGCCTCACTCGGCAGCAGGTCACCCGGCACGAGCTCACCCCGCTCGATCCGCTCACGCAACCACGCGGCGATCACCTGATAGCGGTACGAGACCGCCGTACCCTCCCCGAGGACCATGCGCCCCTTGGCCGGAACCGTGACCAGCAACCCCTCCTCCTCCAGGATCGCGAGCCCGCGCCGCACCGTGTTCCGCGCCACCCCGAACCCCCGGCACAGCTCCGCCTCAGAGGGCAGCACCTGACCAGGGGCGAACTCACCCGACCGGATCCGCTCCCGCAGCCGATCAGCGATCTGGGTGTAGACCCGCCCCCCGGTCAGCCATCCCCCCGCAGCCACCGGCTCAGCCGCGGTAGGCATCAAGCAGCTTGTCCAGATCAACCCGAAGGTCGCCCTGCTCACCGTCCGCCCACCCTGCCCGCGCGGCCTCCCCGATCCGGTCCACCGCGCCGGCCATCTGCAGGAACGACACCCGCTCGTCCTGCTGATCTCCCCAGTAGAACCAGCAGAACGGCAGGTGCACGAACACCCGCCGCACCCGGCACCGGCTGTCGGTCACATCCAGCGCCGGCCGCCCGTCCTGAGTGACGACCAACACCTGCGTCACGCCCCGCTCGCCGAGCTGCTTGCCCAGCGCGACCAGCAGCCGCTCCGCGTACGCCCGCTGCTGCTCCTTGATGCTCTGGCTCTTACGCACCCTCGCCCTCCCTGACGTCCCGTGCGGTTCCGTGCGTCGAGCTTCGCCCCAAGGCCAGGGGCGGGAACACCACAACTAGGGGACGTCTAGGGACGTCTGATGCTAACGTCGCAGCACAGGGTCGTTCTGCGAGAGGAGCAGTCCGGTCATGAACAACAACCTCCGCTACGCACTGGCCGCAGCTCGCCTCAACACCACCGACGTCGCCGCCGCCCTGGCCGTCGACCCCAAAACCGTCAGCAGATGGCTCAACGGCCGCATACCCTACCCCCGCCACCGCTGGGCCGTCGCCGACCTCCTCAACGTCAATGAAGCCGACCTATGGCCAGAAGCCACCCCCAGACACCAGGCACTCGCCGACGGCATCCACGCCGTCTACCCCCACCGCTGGGCCATCCCTCAAACGACCTGGCGCGCCCACTTCAGCAGCGCGACCGAACAAATCGACATCCTCGCCTATAGCGCCCTCTTTCTCGCCGAAGACCATGCGATTCAGCGCATCCTCACCGAGAAGGCGGCGGCCGGCGCCCAGGTCCGCATCCTTCTCGGCGACCCCGAAGGCCCAGAAGTCGCCGCGAGGGGCGTCGATGAAGGCATCGGAGCCGAGGTCATGGCAGCCCGAGTCAAGAATGCCCTCGCGCTGTACCGGCTACTACTCGACGCGCATGGAGTCGAGATCCGGCTCCACCGCACGGTCCTCTACAACTCCCTCTACCGCGCAGACGACCAGTTCTTGATCAACACCCACGCTTACGGCACCCCAGCAGCCAACGCCCCCGTCATGCACCTCACCCACACCAATGACCAGGGGCCGGCAAGCACCTACCTCATCAGCTTCAACCGCGTCTGGGCCACCGCCCAGCCCCACAACCAGTAGCTCAAACCTCAGCAGACACAGCTACGGCCGGACCAAAAAGCAACTTCTCTCCACGTCATCAAGGGCAGCCCGCCTGCGGCGGCCTGCCTCGCGTCGGGCGGACGCTGGCCGCGCTGCGGCTCTTCGGCCGGTCGCGGCCGGCGCCGCCCACGCGCTGTCGTTCACCGGGCAGAGCCTGCGACAGAGAGAAACTTCTGGGGGCGGGCGCAGGGTCCGTAAGGGCTGCCGCCCCGCTTCCGGTGCTCAGGCCTAGCGGCCTTGCGCTCCGGGTCGGGTTGCCACCGGGTGACCCGGGTACTCGCCGCGGATATCAAGCTGCTTCATCTGCGTGAGTGCCGTCGATGTGAGAACGGTGGTATGTGCTATGTACGTCATGAACGCACATCAGCAGGATATGCAGGAGTTGGGGACGCCGAACACCTCGCACCAGCATGCCGGCCGAGAGAGGCGTGATGCTGGGGGGCGTAGCGGGCCCGATCGAACTGTGATCGCCGCCGGACATGCCGTTGGAAGATCGGACAGTTACTCTAACCGTAGAGTGGAAGGGGGACGGCGTGCTGCTCCGATTCCGTGTTGCCAACGTGCGGTCGCTACGTGACGAGCAGGAATTGTCCTTCGTCCCATCCGAAGACGAGCCGAGCGCGACAGCACGGAGGACGGAACTCGGCGGAGGACGTCACACTGACGTCTTCCCGCTGGTCGGTATTTTCGGTGCTAACGCCTCAGGGAAGTCGAACATTCTGGTCGCACTGACCGACATGCGGGCGGCGGTCCTCAATTCCTATGCCCGCTGGGCATCATTCGAAGGAATCCCACGCAAACCCTTCGGGCTTGATCCCAAGAGTGAGAGAGAGCCGAGTTTCTTCGAGGTCGACCTCGTGATGGACGAGGTGCGGTGGACCTACGGATTCGAGCTGAGCACAAGGCGCGTCGAGGCCGAGTGGATCCACAGCTATCCTCGCGGTCACCGCCAGGTATGGCTCGACCGTGATGCGTCACGGGCGGGGGTGTACGAGTGGCCGGGTAATCGGGTCAAGGACCGGACCCAACTGGCCAGGCGCACACGCTCCGATGCGCTTGTGCTGTCCACGGCTGGTACGGACAATCATCCTCAACTCTCGGCACTTTTTCACTGGTTCCGCCGCAATCTGTGGATCATCAACCCGGAGGAGGAGCGAGAGCAGCGGGAGCAGTTCACGGTGCGGGAGCTTTCCGGTAGCCGCGCACAGCGGATCAACGAACTGCTGAGGGTTGCGGACCTGGGCATTACCGGCGCGGAGATCGTCCACGAGGGCAAAGACCGGCCTACAGTGCAGTTGACCCACCGGTCGGCGACGGGGGATGTCGCCTTCGACTGGCGGAGCGAGTCCTTCGGTACCCGATCCTGGTTCGCGCTGCTCGGCCCACTGCTGCTGGCGCTCGACGAGGGAGCTGTGCTGCTTGTCGACGAGTTGGACGCGAGCCTGCATCCGCGGTTCGCAGCTGAGGTCATCAGGCTCTTCCATGATCCGCTCGCCAACCCCGGGGGTGCGCAACTCGTCTTCACCTCGCACGATCCCTCGTTGCTTATCACGCCGAGTGGCGAGCGGTTGCTGGAACCTGGCCAGGTGTGGCTGACGGAGAAGGACAAAGATGGCGCCACGGGCCTGTACCCCCTGACCGCCGCTGAACCAGGCGAGGAGGAGAACCTAATGGAGTCCTACCTTGCCGGGGCCTTCGGCGGAGTTCCCTCCGTCGTGGAGGGACAGTTCGCGCGGCGGTTGTCCGCCGGGCACATGGAGCGGCCCCGATGACGCGCACACGCGGGAAGAATGTGCTGGGGCCGTCCGGGCATCAGCGGGGCAAGCGCAACCGGGTCGTGCACGTCTTCACCGAAGGCAAGCTCACCGAGCCTTCCTACATCGACATCATGAGGAGACTCCTCGACGAACGGGAGCTCCCCGTCGAGGTGCACATCGCGAACGCCGGTGCACCGGGTTCCCAGCGCAAGCCGATCAACCTAGTCGAAGCGGCGGTGCCGCTTATGCGGAAACTGACCCGGGAGGCGGAGCGCAACCGGCTGAGAGAGGAGGTGCGGCCTCAGGTCTGGTGTCTGTTCGACCGGGACGAACACCAGGATCTCGACCGGGCCTTCAAACAGGCCGTCCAAGGGGAGGTCCGCATCGCCTTCTCTCACCCATGCTTCGAAGTGTGGCGGCTCCTGCACCACAAGGACGTGACCGGGACCTTTAACCAGGTGTGCGATCTCGTGACGGATCGGCTCCCTTTCAGGAACGAAGTGGAGAAGATCAAGAAGGTGCATGCGGACCAGATTTTGGGCCGCTATGCCGAAGCGAAGCGGCGCGCCCTCCGGGTGAACGCTCAGCACGGTGACCACATACCTCTGCCGAGTCGCGACCCATACACCGACGTCTTCCATTTCGTGGAGCAGGGCCTCGGGCTCACCTCCTACTGACGGTCGGCCCCTTCCAGGCGATCGTTTCTCCTCCTGCGCCGCGTCACCGTAGGGTTTCCCCGTCACATCAAGGTTGTAGGAGGTCGTACGGTGGCTAAGCTCACGCTCGCCCAGTTGGAGCGGCATCTGTTCGCCGCCGCGGACATCCTCCGCGGCACGATGGACGCCTCTGAGTACAAGGACTACATCTTCGGCCTGCTCTTCCTGAAACGGGCCAACGATGAGTTCGAGGCCGCCCGCGAACGTATCCGGGAGCATGCCGTCAGGGAACTCGGTCTCACCGGTGAGCTCCTCGATGGCTTTCTGGAGCAGTCCGCGCCCTACGGCCAACGCGACGTGCTGTTCGTCCCACAGAACGCCCGCTGGCAGTGGATCTCCGCGGCTACCCACAACATAAACGAGGAACGGCTGCGCCCAGCCCTCCAGGCGATTGAGAGGCAGAACAGCAAGCTCAGGGGCCTCTTCGATCACCTCGACTTCAACCGCATCGGCGGCTCCGGAACGGCCGCGTCCACGGCCAAGCTTGCTGACCAGCGCCTCAAGCTGCTCATCTCGCACTTCGGGCGCGTCCGCCTGCGGACCGACGACTTCGAGTTCCCTGACCTGATCGGCGCCGCGTACGAATATCTGATTAAAGAGTTCGCGGACTCGGCGGGCCGTAAGGGTGGCGAGTTCTACACCCCGCGTGACGTGGTTCGCATGATGGTTGAGCTGGTTCGCCCTCGGCAGGGCATGCGCGTCTACGACCCATGCGTTGGCTCAGGGGGCATGCTGATCCACGCCAAGGAGTACGTGGAGGAGCACGGCGGGGACACCGCAGATATGTTCTTCGCCGGCCAGGACGCCAACAGCGGCTCGTGGATCATGGCGACGATGAACATGGTGCTGCACGGCGTGCGCCGCTTCGATCTGAAGACCGGTGACACCCTCTCCGAACCAGCGCCTGCACACGTGCCCAAGTCCGACGCCGACCGGTACGACGTGGTTCTCAGCAATCCGCCGTTCTCCATGGACTACGTCCTCACAGATCTCGCTTTTGCCGGCCAGCGAGCGGAGTATGGCAGGACGAGTGAGCGTGGCAAGGCCGACCTGATGTTCCTCCAACACATGCTCTGGATGACCAAGCGCGAGGGCTCCGGCGGCATGGTCGTCACCGTCATGCCGCACGGCGTGCTATTCCGTGGGGGCGGGGAGCAGGAGATACGCACGAAACTCCTGGACGAGGACGTGATCGAGGCGGTTATCGGCTTGGCCCCGAACCTGTTTTACGGCACCGGCATCCCAGCCTGCATCCTGGTGCTGCGCCCGCCAGGCAAGAAAGCCCCGGAGCGTGCGGGCAAGGTCCTGTTCATCAACGCCGACCGTGAGTACCACGCGGATCGGGCACAGAACATCCTCCTCCCTGAACACGCAGAGAAGATTGCCTCGACCTACCACGCCTACGCCGAGGTCCCTGGCTTCTCCCGGATCGTCGCGCGCGAGACGCTGGGCGAGAACGGCGACAACCTCAACATTCGCCGTTACGTGGACAACACGCCGCCGCCTGAGCCACAGGATGTGCGGGCTCATCTAGTTGGCGGGGTGCCGCGCGCGGAGATCGAGGGCAGGAAGGAATTGCTCGACGCGTACGGGATCGAGCTGGGAGACCTCTTCGCCGAGCGATACCCGGTGGATCCGGGCTACGTAGATTTCCCGCCGGAGGGAAGGCGCCCGGACGCCGCTCGACTCGTCGATCTGGCACGCCCGCGCGAGGAAAAGCTGAGGGAGGCGTTCTCGAAATGGTGGGAGGCGGAGAGCCGGCGGTTGGAGTCCGTTGCCGCGACCCCGGAGCGTCTCTCCGCCTTGACCTCCGCGCAGCGCAAGGCGGCGCTGATGGCGGTCCGCGGCTCGCTCATCGAGTCGTTCGTGGGACAGCTGGGCCAGGAAGGCCCGCTGGACCGGTACGCGCTCGCGGGTGCGGTGGCTGGCTGGTGGTACGAGGCGAAGTACGACCTGCTCACCCTCTCGGAGAACGGCTTCGCGGGAGTCCTCGATGGCTGGGTGGAGAACGTCGAGACGATGCTCACTCCCGAGCAGGACCCTAGGACGAGGAAACTGCGCAACCGGACGGCCGCCGAGCGGCGCCAGGCGTACGACCACAAGGTGGTCGCCGCCATCGCCCCGGACTTCCTGGAGGAGCTGGCCGAGGCGGAGGCGCTCAAGGCGGAGCTGGACGCACGGTGGAAAGAGCTGAATGCCGAGCCGTCCGAGGATGGCGAGGTGGAGCCCGACGACGAGGTCCTGCCGCGTGAGCAGAAGATCCTTAGCCCGGAGCAGCGGGCGGAGCTCGACCGGGTCAAGAAGGCACGGACGAAGGCCGCCGCTGCAATCAAGCGTCTGGAGGCCGACTTTTGGTTCCCCTGGCCCAGCGATCCGCCCAAGCTCGACGAGGAACCGCCCCGCCTGTTCCGGGCACGGCGGGGGTTGGGCCCGCAGGACGAGCGCAGGGTGGTGATCGATCTGCTCAGGGACGACCTGGCGGCCAAGTTGCATGGGCACGTCGTACAGCGCCGCCGGGAGCTGGTGGAGACGTACCGGAGGTGGGAGGACAAGTACGCGGTGCCGCTCCGGGAAATCGAGGCGGAACGGGAACGGTCGGCGGCGGTGCTGGACGGTTTCCTGAAGGAGCTGGGCTATGCGGAGTAACGCTGAGATCCGATGGGTTCCCGTCCGGGAGCTCGGGGACGTCCGCATGGGGAAGCAGCTTTCTCCTGCCAGTCAGGAATCGGTGAGGCAGTATCCATACCTGCGAGTAGCTAATGTTCTCCGAGGGCGTATCGACTATTCGGATGTGAAGACGATGGGCTTCAGTCGCGGGGAACGCGAAGTATATGGGTTGAAGCCGGGCGATATCTTGCTGAACGAGGGGCAGAGTCTAGATCTCGTCGGCCGAAGTGCAATTTATGACGGCAATAAAGGCGAATACTGCTTCCAGAACACCCTCGTGCGTTTTCGGCCGAATAGTCAGGTACTCCCCGAGTATGCGCAGGTGGTGTTCGAGCGCTGGCTGGACACCGGGGTCTTCGCTGCCATTGCCAAGCAGACGACAAGCATTGCCCATCTTGGTAGCGAGAGATTTGCAGCATTGAAATTCCCGCTCCTGCCACTCGCCGAGCAGCGGTACATCCGGGAGGTAGTCGGTGTGGTGTCCAGTCAGGAGCAGACTATCGCGGCGTCCGTCGCGAAACTGTCTGCAGTGCGAACTGGAGTCACAGACGACCTTTTGAGAGACATGGCTTGGGATTGCGTATTGTCTGAAGTGGCAGACGGGCCGATCCGAAACGGATACTCTCCAGTGGAAAGTGAAGCATGGACCGGATTGCAAATGCTAGGGTTGGGATGTCTCACCCCAGCAGGCTTCAACCCTGCTCAGCTTAAAAACGCGCCGGCGTCCATCACCGCGAGTCATGCGGCCATCTTGCGAGATGGAGATCTGCTCATGAGTCGCGCCAACACGCGAGAACTGGTTGGTTTGGCCGGAGTTTATCGGGACGTGGGAACACCCTGCATCTACCCTGATCTGATGATGAGGATCAGGCCATCAAATCGCTGCTCTGCAGAGTTCCTGGCCGCCGTGCTTATGTCGACTCGCGTTCGTCGGCACGTGCGAGCACTCGCTCAAGGGACTTCTGAGAGCATGGTGAAGATATCGGCGGCGACAGTCCGGGAGATTCCTGTTCCGTTGCCCGCGCCCGAAGAACAGGACCGTCTACTGGGAGTCCTGAACTCCTTCTCGGCACAAATACGTGATAAAAAGGTAGAGCTAGCCAAGCTCGGCAAGCTCAAGCAGGGGATTGTAGACGATCTGCTGAGCGGTCGTAGCGGCGTCTGAGTCGCCCGGATCGGTGGCGCCTCCCCTCAGCCTAAGGTTCGGCCGCATCGGGTGTCCCATTTCACCGGAACCCTCACCATTCTGCCCCTGGGACGCGCAGAATGGATCAGCAAAGCGGCAGGCGAGGGCCGGAGGGTGTGGCGACGTTGGTGGTGCAGGTCGAGCGGGACGAGGTTGAGCGGCCCATCGTCGCCCAGCTCAAGGCAATGGGCTGGATGCACGTCTCGGGCATGGAGGTGGGGACGCTCGACGCCGGCGCTCCGTTCCTCATCGAGAAGCTGAAGGGCGCCCTGCGTCGGATCAACCTCAAGGCCACCGGTCGTGGATCGTGGATGGACGACGCCGACGTGTCCAGGTCCGTTGAGCGACTGTCCTCCGTCTCCCTTGGCCGCGGTGTCGTTCAGGCCAACTTCGACGCCACGGACCTGCTTCTCAGCGGGTTCGTCCTGGTGGGTCCGTCCGCAGCGCACGGTGGTCCCTCCGCGACCGTGCAGTACATCGAGTGGCACGAAGACCGCGTTACGCTGAACGACTTCACCGTGGTCGACCAGCTCCGGGTGCGCAACCGCTCCGGGGAACTGTCGGTCCTTGACATCGTCCTCTTCGTCAACGGCATCCCTCTCGTCGCCGTAGAGTGCAAAAGCCCCGACCTCGCCGATCCCGTCTACCAGGCCGTGCGTGACCTACGGCACTACGCGGGCAATGCGCTCCCCGTTGAGGAGGACGCCGCGAGCGGTCGGGAGCTCGCCGGCGTCCCGGAGCTCTTCCGCACCGTGCAGCTAATGGTCGCGGCCACTGCGGAGACCGCACACCTCGGCACGGTCACCTCCGCGCCCGACCACTTCCACCCGTGGCGGAGCGTGAAGCCGGAACGCCGGGAGACACTCGAAACGGAGACGCCCGACAGGGCTGGCCCGCTGAACGAGAGGCACAAACTGGTCGGGGTCGTGCTGCGCCCCGCCGCGCTGCTCAACATCGTGCGGCACTACGTCATCCCGTTCCCCGTCGAGCACGAATCCGGCGGGACCCGGACCGTCAAGATCGTTGCTCGGCATCAGCAGTACAGGGCCGCGGAAAAGGCCATACGGCGGCTGCGGACCGGACGGGTCCGCAACGGGCCCCGGGACGCCGACGAGCGCGGCGGGATCATCTGGCACACACAGGGCTCCGGCAAGAGCCTCACTATGACCTTCCTGGTGCGTCGCATCCATCTGCACCACGAGCTCAGCGAGTTCATGGTCGTGGTCGTCACCGACCGTACTCAGCTCCAGGACCAGCTCTCCCGGACCCTGAGGCTGAGTGAGTCCGACGTCCAGACCGCGAAGAGCAGGGCCCAACTGGAGGGGCTGCTCCGGGACGGCGGCAGGCGGGTCGTCTTCGCGATGATCCAGAAGTACGGAAGCGGGCTCACCTTTGCCGCGGAGGCGGCCGAGGACGGGGACGACCGCGACCTGACGGAGGAGTACGAGGCCGCGGAGCAGGCCAGGCGGGAGGGGAAGCCCGAGAGAATCCCATCGGAGCCGGACTTCCCGGAGTGCAATACCTCTCCCGCGATTCTGGTCCTGGTCGACGAGGCGCACCGTTCGCACACCAGTGTGCTGCACGCCGCCCTGCGCAAGGCCATCCCCAACGCGGCGAAGATCGGTTTCACCGGCACGCCGATCATGACGGGGCGGATAGAGGACACCCGGCGGATCTTTAGCGGTGGCCCCGGCGGGGACTTCCTCGACGAGTACCGGATGAGCGAGGCCGAGCGCGACGGCGTTGTCGTGCGCATCCGTTACGAGGGCCGTACCGGAGAGGGCAGGGTCTTCGACAAGAATGGCCTCGACCGGAACTTCGACGACCTAGTCCGCAACCGTACGGACGATGAGCGTAGAGCCCTGCTGAAGCGCTGGCCCACTGAACGCGACGTGGCCGAGTCGGAGCCGATGATCCGGGCCAAGGCCGAGGACATGCTGGAGCACTGGGTGAGCTGGGTGCTACCGGAGGGGTTTAAAGCTCAGGTCGCGGCGGTCAGCCGGAAGGCGGCCGTTGCATATCGCGATGCCCTGCGCCAGGCTCGAGATGCTCTCCTGGAGGAGCTCACCGGGTTTGATCCGGGATCGGTGACCGGCCCGGTGGAGGAGATGGACGGCAGGACGCGCTATCTCCACATGGCCTACAAGTACCGCGCGCTGCTTCGCCGTGTCGACTTCGTGCCGGTGATATCCGCAGGCGCGGAGCGCAAGCACCGTCGGTGGCTGCACTGGACCGACGCGGAACGGCAGAAGGCATACATCGACCGTTTCCACCAGCCGTTTCCCCAGTTGCCGCCGGATCCGGAGTGGACGGCCAGTGTTCCTTTCAACCCGCCACGGCGCGAGACGCTTGATGGCGGTGAGGCTAGCAACCCCTGGTCCCATAGTCAGGTGAACGGGCAGCCGGAATGTGCGGCCGGCCCCGACCCTGTCCACCCCGAGAGCCCCATTGCCTTCCTCATCGTGAAGTCGATGCTACTCACCGGCTTTGACGCCCCCCGCGAGCAGGTGCTCTACCTGGATCGACCGATTCGAGACGCGGAGCTGCTCCAGGCCGTTGCGCGGGTCAACAGGCCGATGCCGGGCAAGAAGGTGGGCTATGTCGTGGACTACTACGGCGTCCTGGAGCACCTTGCAGACGCGCTCGGCGCCTACCGGCGGACCGATGTCGACGACACCATGCGGAGCCTGTCCGAGGAGATCGGGAATCTCCGCCCCGCAGCCGAAGCGGTCCGAGGCCTCCTGCGCCTACAGAAAGTCACCGACGAGGACCTCACCGGCTTTGCCGGACTGCGGAGAGCCGCCCTGGCTTTCGAGGACGAGCAGGACCGTTTCGCCTTCGACGAAGTGCTGCACAATTTCCTCAACACGTTGGAACGGGTGCTGCCCCATGAACACGCCCTGGAGTATGTGTCCGACGCTCGGCGCTGGGGAATGCTGCAGAAGCGCATCCGGCGGCTCTACCGGGACGCGGAGGGGGGCACCTTCACTCTGCGCCGCTACGGGCGCAAGGTCCGGTCCATGATCGCTGCTCATCTGGAAGGCCCGCAGCTCGAACAGGTCATCCCCCCGGTCTCGCTCACCTCGGACGCCTTCGACGACATGGTGAGGGACATCCCGGCGCGTGAGGCCGCGGCCGAAATGGGCCACGCGCTCCGTTTCCACCTGGAGGAGCGGGTCAGACGAGAGGACCCGGAGAAGTACATCCGGCTCTCACAGCGACTGGAGGAGATCCTGCAAAGATTCCCCGGGCGCTTCGAAGAGCAGGTCGAGCAGCTGGGCCCGCTCATTGAACAGGCACGCAGGGAGGAGGACGAGGAGAACCCCTCCCTAGCTGGCCTTAGCGTGCCGGAACAGCGGTTGTACCGGCTCATGGAGGAGGAGGTGGAGGGGAACCCGGGGGTCATCCGCGGGAAGACAGACCTACGAGAGTTGCTCGACATGGTGTATGTCACGGCCGTACGCGTCATGGGCAGTGTCGCGTACCAGGGCCAGAGCCAGGACGTCGGCGATCTAGCGAACGCCATTCACGGTCAGCTGCTCCGCGGCGACCTCCGGCCCGCGGGGGCGGACTGGGCCCCCTTGAGAGCTGTCGCGGAGAGTCTGGCAGCGTACGCCAACGACAACCGTCTGCAGTTCCTGCGAATGGCTCGGGAAGAATAGGACGGGTGACTGTACCGGCCGGTGACCGCACCCCACAGACGTTGAGGGACGACAGCCTCCTCGCCGTCGATGGGCTGGTACTTCGACTACACGTCAGTGCCCGACGCAGGCGCTTTGCATTGACGGTGGAGGCGGATGCGGCTCTCACGCTGCACGTCCCGGAGGGACGCTCGGCGTCAGACGCTGAGGATTTCGTGCGCGCACACCGGACCTGGCTGATGAGCAGACGTGCGCTGCGAGAGCGGACTCGACCGTTGAACCCTTCTAAACGCCTCGTAGATGGGGAACTCTTTCGTTACCTTGGGCGAACATATCGACTCACCCTGGTGGGAGACGAGCAGAGGAACGACAGAGTCCGGTTGGCGGCCGGATGCCTGGTTATGAACCGTAAGCTGGCCGAAGACGTGGTACGCGGCCGTATGGCGCTAGTCGATTGGTATAGCCGGACCGGCCATGCCTGGGTGACAGGCCGCCTCCAACCATGGGCGGCCCGGATGTCCGTGCCGGAGCCACTGGTGGATGTACGTGACCTGGGTGGCCGCTGGGGGCTGTATCGCCCGGAGGAAGAGGGACTAGGACCAGGCCGAATGAGCCTGGGTTGGCCCCTCTTCCAGCTCCCGATGCACCTAATCGACTATGTCATCGCTCACGAACTCGCCCACGTTCGGATCCCCGGGCATGATGCTCGCTTCTGGCGACTGGTGAGGCAGGCACTGCCCGAGTACAAGGAGCTTCGGATGGAACTCGATGACCTTGGTCGGCGTATGTGGATGGGGGAGATTATGTAGAGTAAAATAGCGGACTACTCCGCATTGCGGATATGCTCGGCAAGCTCAACCAGTGACCGCCCATTCAGATACCAGTACTTCGTTCCCTGTACCGCGCTCTTCTTACCCAGGGCAGTAAGTCGGACTTTGGCGACGAGCGCAGTCGGAGAGTACGCGATGCCGTCCGCTTCCCAGATCAGCGGCTTCGATCTACTGTTCACCCAAGCGGCCCGCCCACGCCGTTGATCTTCGGCCACCCATGCCTCGATTCCAGCCTGTTCTTCGCCGCTTATCTTGAGCTCAAGCACGCTTCCCTCCATGATGACGCCGGCATCGACGAGTACCCCGACCGCGCGCGCACTACGCGTTTTCACTTGGAGCTCCGGCGTGGCGGTCCGCCCCTTGAGCGACGCGGCCACCGAACTTGCGAGAGACCTGCATTTCTCCGGGTTCTTGAAGGTGTTTCCGGCGTAACCGCCCATTGCCTCGGCATGGTGAGCGAGCCAGGCCAGGACCTCGATGGTCCGTTCCTTGACTCCTGGGAGGACCCTGTCCTCCCAGGAGGATTGCGGTTCGTTTATTCCGGTTTGATCAAAGGTGTGGAAGACGATGTGCGTGATCAGGGCCCTGCCGTGCTCCGCCACTCTGGCGGTGATCCCCTCAAGCCGATCGATCTCCTCGTCCAACGTTGCGCCGACCATCCGGTTGAACAGCACGGCTCGCCAGACTCTGTGAACGCTGATCTTCTTCGGGAATACCTGGTCATAGATGTTCCCGCCCTCTCGCTCCCAGAGCGTGTCGCCGCTGGTCTTCGCCTGAACGGTGAGTTCAGGTCGAGCGTGGGTACAGGCGAGCGCCTCCGCGGCTTCGACGTTGGTACACCCGTGATCTGGGTCGGGTGGCCCGTCTCCTCCTTTGATCACATAGGTGCGGGACAGAGCCCAGGAAAACTCTTCTCGCAGCCGAACCTGCACCTCGTCGAGTGCTGCCAGGTCACGGCGTGCAACCTGGTTCTGGGTATTGGTCGCACGAGTGATCTGGTCGCCAAAGCCCTCTGGACAGTCCTCCAACGAGATCAACCGAATCCAGACCCGTGCTGCTCCAGCCACATCGGGCGCTCGCCGCAGTCCTTCGCTGATCGCCGCGACTGTCTGGGCGCCGTTGACGACACTCGCTCCCTCCAATTTGTACTCACGCGGCCCGTTATCGGAGATCACGTACTGCACAGTCGGCCGGACCTTGTCACACAGAACTGTAATCCCATTGTTGAAGTACCAGAAATCTCGCGGACGGCTCACCAGCGTCTCAACCAGTGACCTGTTGACACCAGTCAGGCCAAGCGACTTGCGAATATTCTGCTCGAATAGGTTGCCTTCGAACTGGTCGTACCAGCGAGCCACCTGGCCTACCGAGACCGTCCCATAGTAAGCGAGATATGGCTCCTGCAGGCGCCCTGAACCGTCTAGGGTCACTGAAAGGTTAATTTTCTCGGGAGCTGACTTGGCTCGAATAGTCTTGTGAATATCCTGCAACCCGAAGCGTTTGATGTCGAGAATCTCGTCCTCAGGCTTCGCCCCAGCATTGACGTACTCTTTCGCGGCCAACAGCGGCCGCTCGACGACAGGGTCCATCTTCGCGTTACCCAGCACCGCGAGTACCAAGGAGATCCTCACTTCAGGGTTTCCTAGCGCTTTATCAACGCGGTCAGCCAGTTTCGCGAAGCGTCCGTTGAAAGCTTCATATTCTACAGTCAGTAGTAGATCGAGGCCGTCCTTCAGCTTGAGCGTCGTCTCCTTATCAATCGCCCCATCCCCGGCCTTGACCCACTTGGCCTGTATCAGCCACACATGGGGTTTATCGTCATCGATTGCGATGGCGTCGATACCGTTGTCATCGCGACCGTCGATCACGAACCCGGCAGCTTCCTCAGGAGAGCACTTGCTCAGATGCTGGGCCACGTAGGCCGCCAACGCACGACTGAGAAACTGCGCATCCCGTTGTTCCTTTGGGGCATTCTCGGCTACATCGCTGAGATCAATCAACCCCTCGAAGGAGCGCCTCAACTCTTCTTCGATATGCCGGACAAGCAGAACGCTCACTGAACCCCCTACATCCGAACCTGCCCCGGTAAGCAGGTTGTTCCCAACCCGTGCTTCGTCGCTACCAGTCGCAAGTGAGCCTTAGGCCTTGGAGAGTGACCAAGCTACACGCATGGAGCACGGCGACCAAGCTGGTGTATTTCACCCAGCGGTGGCAGCGAGACACGCAGGGTGATTTCGGCGGCGACAGGTGCCGACGACAGTCATGACGGAGACGTCGAGCACCATCACGCCATCGGGCGATGGCATTGCTTGCAGCCCTCTGCAAGGTGCCCAGCTGCCCAGGCGTTGGCTCACCCCAAAGCGGACAGTCGCTATTCCCTGTTTAGGTCTCAGTCCGAAACCCATGTCCTGCTAGTCGTCGGAGTGGACACCTGTGAGTTTCCTGTCATACGTATGGTTTTCCTCTGTGATCAGAGCGCATAGCGGGAGTCGTTTCCGCATCGATCCCAATGGGCAGAATGTATTGATCTTCCAAATGGCCTAACCTGCCTTATCCCTACTAGATGTGCAGGTGGATGCCATGAGCGAGCAGGCCGTACAGGCAATCGTCGGCAACGAGCAGGCTGAGGTCTCCTGGGAAGTCGTAAGCCCTCCAACGAAGAAGCCGGCGGGGGCGCGGGCGGTGCCGAAGTGGGAGACGGATGCGCGGGACTGCGTTCGAGCGGCGATACGGCGCCACTCCAAGCCGCTGACCGATCTTATAGCGCGTGATGCCAATTAAGGGGACACGCGACTGCTCATCACCGACTTCCTATGCGCAGGACTCGGCTACGACAAGTATGACGACCTCACTATGGAGTATCAGGTCAGGCGAGATCCGTCGCATCCTGCACAGCGAGGTACTTCAGCCAGAAACCTTGCTGTGAGGCGTGCTCCGACGGTGGGCCACCGAGGCTAGTGATCTTGCTGCCGCCGATGCTAGCAACCGCCCCGGGCAACTCTGGAGCTTCTTGGTGGGAGCGCTGGAGGGGGCTCTGATCGGGTGTCCGTGCTGGCGGTGGATACCGGTGGACAGCCCCGAAGCCGCTGCAACAGGGTGGTGCGTCTGGGCCAGAGCATCCAGACTTCGATAGTTTGCGCCATTACTTAGAACCATGGAGGCACCTGTGAAGGTCTTATTTACGGGGACAATGCTCGTTGTCGCCACAGGCGGAGCTATGGCACCCATCGCTGCATCACCGCACTCCGCCGTTAGCTGTGCCATTGGTGTCTGGGAAGTCACCCGGTATGCGGGAGAGGTCAGTGGAGCACCCCCGACTCCAATCACTGGTCGTAAGCGAACCAAGCTCACGGTTTCCGGGACTGCAATTGTCTGGAACTTCGACAGGTCGACAAGTGAAATGATCGGTGACTGGGACGACGAGGTACCTCCGATCATGACCACCTACCGCAAGAAGCTCAAGATGGAGGTTCGCATCACAGGGACGAAGCGCGGCACTATCAAGGCTGATCCATCGTCCGCCTCTGGCAATGCCGTCTTTACAACTCACGTAACAGGAGCCATCCCGCAGGCACAGCTTGCGAAGGGTGCCAGAGCCGGGATCCGGCGGGATCTGTACGGCGGTTCATACATCTGCAATGCGAAGACCATGAAGATCAGTGGCAGGCACGTCTACAAGGACGGCGAGCACGACTCCTGGACCTGGTGGCTACGGCGCACTCGTTAGGCTGCGCTTGTTCCGTCCCTGTTCCGTAGGAGCGTCCAAACCGGCGAGAAGCGACGAGAGACGTCCAGAAGCTTACTGCCTGCTCAGGCCCATGATCGACGTGCTTTCTCAGCGTGCGGAATCAAGCACCGGAGAACACCCAGATCTACGAGGGCACCAACCAGATCCAGCGCATGGTCATGGCCCGCCAGCTCCTCAAGTAGGCGTTGCCGAAGGGCAAGGTCTTCGCAGGGGGCGCTTCGCGCGAAAGCTCAGGCGTTCTCATCGGGGGGCACAGCCCCCCGAACCCCCAGCCCGAAGGCGCGGTCCTCGCGGGGGCGCTTCGCGCCTGGGCTCGGGCAGTTTCATTGGGGGGCACGGCCCCCCAAACCCCCAGTCAAACCCTGCGGCAGGCTGGCCGGCTGTCGGGCCATCGACGTGTCCATAACGAGCCTGGGAGCGGCCGGCTTACTCAACGAGTAGGCTCCTCGCGCCAGGTACGACCCTGTTGTTCCTTCATCGCGCCTGCCCGAGCAGGATACGCAGCCAGAGCCGTGCGGCCTGGGGGGCACGCATCCGATCGGATTCGTGCTCGGTCACGCCGTCAGAACGGTAGAGCCGCCGTATGAAGTGCAGGCCGCCTGCCTGGCACAGTTCGTACACAATGCGCTGGCACTCGCAGGTGTGATCGCGCACCCGGAACCGATCATTACGAGGATCGGGCTCCTGCCAGGTGAGCCGCTCGTAGCCGGCTTGGGGCGCGGCCGGATGAATCCCGTGGTACGGCTTCCCGAAATCACCCAGGTCCGTCACAGGCTCGCCCTCGCGTTGCGCGAAAGGGTAAAGGCGAGTTCGTGTTGCCATTCCAGCTCCCGGACGAGCGCGGCGGGGTCGTCACCGCTCACTGTCTGGGCCATCCCGGCATCGATCTGTTCATTGCTCAGGGGCATCGCTCGCCGTGTGGCGTACCAGCTTCCGGGGCCGGTGTCGGTCGCGCCGCGCCAGATCACCCAGTTCGGGTACCGGGCTGCCAGTTCCTGAAGTGTCATTGGGCCAGCCGATCAGGTGGGGTCAACGTTCCTCCTAATGTAGCTACATACGTACGTAGGCGCAATCGGAAGTGCGTACAGTACTACGTAGCTTCGATGCCATGGCCATTGACCCCAGCGCCGACCGCCCGGTCTACAAGCAGCTCGCCGACCTGATCCGGGCACGCATCGAAGGGGGAGACCTGCGCCCCGGCCAGAGACTCCCCGCTGAAAGCGACTACGTGGCCGAGTTCGGCATCTCCCGAGACTCGGTCCGTCGGGCCATGGCCGTACTCAGGGGAGAGGGGCTCATCATCACCGAGCTGCGCGGCTCACGCGTCCGAGACGCAGGCGAAGCCGTTACCGTCCAGATATCCCCCGGAACCCAGGTCGCAGCCCGCATGCCTACCGAGCCCGAACGCAAGCAACTCGGCGTAGCCGAAGGCGTGCCCATCCTGGTCATCACTGACCCAGACGGAGAAACCCGCCTACTCCCTGCAGACCGCACCATCGCCAAGGTCGGCGACGAAGCCTAACCCGCCGCTCCATCAACAGACTTCGTCCGGAACCCGAAACGATGTGCAATCACCTCCGAGCCCGCACCGTCCGCGTGCGAAGACATCCTGAAGCGACGGTCGTACCTGATCACATAGCAGGGGCTATCGCCGCATGAAAGGGACGTCATAGGCAGGAGGCTGGCCGTTCATCAGCTCGGTCAGGTCCTCATCGGTCAGGGCAAGCTCGAAGGCGTTGCCTGCTTGCCGTGGTGTCCAGCCGTGCCTGAGCGCGGTCCGTATGATCGCCGCGACCAGCACCGGCCGTAGGGCCATCGTCCGTTCTCCCCACCATGCGTCTGGCCGTGAGCAAGGGAGCGACACCAGAAGGACGCGACCCGACGCGTCGGCCAGTTCCACCGCGAAGGTCATGGGACCCCAGCTGTTGCCCTGGCAATATGTGGGCTTACGACGGACGCGCCAGCGGTATACGGTGCCATCCATAGTGATGAGCCGCGAACCCTTCTTCGGGATCGCCATGAGTAACCACCTGCCCTGTCCCGTGCGGATGTACTGCGGGCGTTCTCCAATCAATCGGCCGAACGCTGGACCCGCCTTGCGCACCACGAGCCCGATTGAGTCGACTTTCTCCACTGTCCGACTGCGGAGCAAGGTCACCCGCGGTGCCGGTCACCGCGCGGCGCTCCTGGCGATGACGTTCAAGCTCATCGAGTCCCGCTTCGAACGAGGCGTACTCGTCAAGTGTGACGAGTACGCCGCAGCATGACCAGCCATGCGGAACGCCCGCTGCTCTTCCTCGATGTCGACGGGCCGCTGCTCCCGTTCGGTGAGGACCCGCATCGTGAGCCGTTGGCCACCACGCCCCGATCGCACGTGGCGCGGCTCACCATCGAGGTGGGGCGTCGACTGGCGGCGCTGCCCTGCGAACTCGTCTGGGCCACCACCTGGGAAGAGGAGGCGAACGTCGAGATAGCACCCCGAATCGGGCTGCCACGTCTGCCAGTCGTGACCTGGCCGGAGTCATCCGACGAGCATGAACGCGAGGACCAGTGGTTCAGGCTCTGCTGGAAGACCCGGACCCTGGTGAGCTGGGCGGCCGGACGCCCGTTCGCCTGGGTGGACGACGAGATCACCGACGCCGATCGCGACTGGGTCTCCACGCACCACAGCGGCCGTGCACTTCTTCACCACGTGGAGGCGTTCCGGGGACTCGCCGACGAAGACTTCGCGGTCCTCGATCAATGGCTTCGAGCTCTGTGATTCCTCTGACGGACAGAAGTGGGGGCTGTGGTTGGCGGGTGACAACCTCGCCGGGGCACTGATGTGGGACGGCGTGCGCTGCGTGATCAGCGTCTTCGTGGTTCACGCTCGGGAGACGGCACCCGCACTGGATTTCCGTACGGACCAGATGGCGCCCCGGCAGGTGAAGGTCTACGAGCTCGAGGACGAGGATGACCTCCTGCCGGGGCGGCGGGTGACTGAGTACGACCTGATCTTCGATGGGGTTCCCGAGCGGCTGCCCGGCTACTTGGAGGTCTGCCTGGGACGGGCCTGCGAGGTGGGTGTGGTGGCTTGGCTGGGGTTCGAGGGGTCGTTCCACTTCAGCGAGCTGTTGACGCCGGACATCGCCAGCTCGATATACGGGGTTTGCGCCTCGGGCTCGCCCGTGGAGCTGGCGTTGGAGGCGGAGGAACGGGCCGGCGAACGATGGCGGGAGGTGCTCCAGCGCCACGCGGACGCGCTCGCCACCTGACGTCACCTGTCGCGGCGGGCCAGTGCAGCGTGCGCGCCCCCACGTGCTTGCGCCGGCATTTACCGCCTCATGGCTTGGTCAGGGTTTGGAGGTCGCCCCGGACCAGCATCTGGTTGGCGAACATTACGTTCGTGGTGTCGTTCAGCGTCAGAACGGCCCGCAGCACGGTGTGATCGTCCGAGCTGACCCGGTCGTGCGCGATCTGCGCGGCATGCTTTCCGTACGTCCCGCCGTCACCCATGGTCCCCGTCGGGACGAGGCGGGTCGTCAGGGCGCGTTCGACGTCGGCGGTGGCGGATGCCGACGGCAGTACGCAGATGACGTTGACGGGCCGGTCTTTCAGGTCGGCCGGGCGGCGCAGCCCCACCCCGTACAGGGTGACGGTTTCACTGGGCGAAGTCATGATCGTGGCGGCGGCGACGTCGCCGAGGCAGGAGGCCATGGCAGCGTACGCCGGCTTGTCGGCCAGCGTGGTGTCCCCGCCCAGGACGGCGGTGAGGGGGTCGGGGGACGAGGCGGTAGCCACTAGGGAGTCGGTGACCACGACCTGGTTGAGCTGGTTGGTCACGCCGGGAACGATCGTGCGGGCCAGGTCGATCTCGTCGCCGGGGGAGAACGAGAGCCCTTCGTGGCCGCCCATCTCACGGGGCTTGGCGCCGTGGGCGGTCAGTTTCTTGCGTACGGCGTCCGCATCGACCTCGCCATCGAACCGGAACGCCTGCTGCGGAGGCACACCGATCGAGATCGCCCGCGTACCGGCCGTGGGGGTCATGCCCGTGGCCTCGGGCAGGGCCGCCGCGGCTGAGGCGAAGCTGCCCAGGCCGGAGACGGATGCGGGTAACCAGCGGCGGGCCTCGGCGGCGCCCGCCTTGACGCCCAGGTCACGCCACCAAGCCGGTTCGCCGTACTCGAAGTACGCGGCGGCGGGTCCCTCTCCGGAGACGGCGGCCATCGCTTCCTTCAGGCCGCCTTCGCCGGAGTTCTGCCCACATCCGGTCAGGGCCAGCAGTGCTGTCAGTGCCACGGTGATTCTTCGCATGGGCGCGAGCGTAGTTGGCTACTCAGTCATTCAGGTGGGCCAGGGCGGTGCTGGTCACGCGTACGGCGTCGTCGATCCAGGCCGGGATGGGCTCGCCGATGATCGGCCGGACGACGCCGTAGGGGGAGTCGCGGCACGCCAGGGCGATCACCTCCAGTCCGTGCGGGGTGATGCGGCCGTAGCGGCGTTCGTGGTAGATCGAGCCCGAAGGGGCTCCGAGCAGCGCGGTGACGTGGCCGATGGTGGCCGCGCGCCAGTGCTCGAAGGCCGCGTCCCGTGCCGCGTCAAGGATCTGGTCGTGGGTGAACGAGGGCCCCATGAGGCTGATTCGCCCGGCCTCATGGGGTCCGTTCTCCGGCGTTCACGGCTTCAGGGTGAGCTTCTTCCTCGACGTGCCCGGAAACACCACGACCAGGTGCTGTTCCTCCCCTCCGGCGTCGGTCCGTACGTAGACGCGGAGCCGGTAGCGGCCCTTGCCCTTGATCGCCAGGTTCGGCATCGGGGCGCCCGCGCCCACCTCGCCCCCGTCCAACTCCGGGACGGTGAGCCGGCCGGTGCGGCTGACGATCGGCACCTCCTCGACCTGCTGCCACCCGGCCGTCCGCCGGGGCGGCGCGGTGCGGAACGCCTTCACGGTGAGGCACAGGTCGGAGACGTCCTCGATGTGCCCGACGAGCGCGGAGTTGCGGCCGACGGTGACGAGGCCGTCGCCGCTGTACAGCTTGTCCGCCTCCTCCTCGGCCGCTTCGTCTCCAGGGTCGTGGACCAGGTAGCCGGGATCGCCGTCCACGAACAGGAAGTATTTGGCCGTGGCCTGGACGACGCCCTTCGCGCGGGGCCACGGGTCGCGGCACTTCGCGTTCTCCTCGGCGATGTAGGCGTCGTTCGCCGCCTGCGTCTCCTCGGCCGAGCGCAGCAGTTCGGGATGGGTCGCGCCGATGATCTCGGGGCAGACGTAGACGAGGTCCCACGGGTCGACCCCCCAGGACGGCCGCGCGCTCCCGGCGCGCGTCAGGATCGCCACCTGCTCGTCGCGGTCCTTCGCCCGGCACAGCGCCCGCCCGTACGCGAGGATCGCCTGGTCCGACATGCTGTCCGGGAACATGGGCGGGCCTCCGCCGTCCATGCCTCGCGCCACGCACAGGAACACGGCGTCGCGTTGCGCGGGCTTCAGGTCGCCGAAGCTGGGCCGGTCATAGCAGTCCGTCGACCAGCCGGTGTAGGTGAGGCGCGCGGCCTGCTCCGGGTGGATCATCGCGATGATCGGCAGGACGGTCACGGTCGCCACCGCGACGCGGATCATCCGCTGCCTGGCGGGCGGAAGATCCGGTACGGGGTTCTCGGTGGGCAACTCGCGGGCGGTCGCCGCCATCCACACGGTGGTGACGAGCCCCATCGCGTCCAGCATGACCGGCAACACCAGACCGCCGCCCGGGAACTGTCCGGCGAGCAGGTTGAGCGGGATCAACAGCGTGTAGACACCCATGGACGCCCACCCCGCGATCAGCGTGCCGCGGCTCCAACGGCCGTCGCGCCACTGCCCGACGACCGTGAGGACGGTCGCCGCCGCACTGCCCAGCATCAGGCCCAGCACGACGACCTCGCCCCAGTGGACCTGAGGGAGGTCGAGGTCGTCGAGCAGTTGGTCGGCCATCCCGGCCAACTCGACCGCGAACAGCGCTGCGGCCGCCGCGCGCAACAGGCGGGACCGCCAACGGATGACGAGCAGGTAGAGGACGTCGATCGCGGTCCACAGCGCGAGCTGGAATGCCGTGTCGACCGCGTCGGGGAGCAGCCCGATCGGGTACCACAGCACGAGGGCGTACGCCACCGCCAGATACAGCAGCCGGCGCAGCGCTCTCGCCCGGCGATCCAGCGGTCCCGGCAGGGGAGCACGCAGGATCAGCCACAGGAACGCGGCCTTCACCAGGGCGGTCACGAGCAGCATCACGGTCGTCGAGGTGTCGAATCCGGCGCGTTCGCCGTACGGCGGCGACCATTGGACGGCCATCCAGAGCCAGTCGTCGCCGAACACCAGGCCCGCGACGGTCGCCGCAAGAACCAGACCTACTGAGCCGATCCTGATAACCCGCCATAAATGATCAGAAGACACGGGACGCGAGCCTAGCGCGGCACTGGCCTACGAGCCGGTACCGAATATGCCCGCATCGCGCCGCAAAAGGCGCGCTCGGGCGATGGGCGGAAAACCGGATGCGCGGTACGAGGCCGCAGAACAGAGCCGGTCAATAAGATCGCTGGATGAGCGACCCCGGCGGCTTCGGCCCCCTGACGATGGACGAGCGCGAGTCGATCGGCCCTTACCGGATCGTGGGACGGATGGGCGCGGGCGGCATGGGGGTCGTCTACGCGGGGGTCGCGGCCGACGGCGCCCGGGTCGCGGTCAAGGTCATCCATCCGGGGCTGGCGGCGGACCCGCAGTTCCTGGCCCGGTTCGTCCGTGAGGTGGAGCTGCTGTCGCGGGTGCGGGGGCGCTGCGTCGTCTCGGTGCTGGACGCCGACACCGGCGCGATGCCGCCCTGGCTGGCCACCGAGTTCGTTCCGGGGCCGACGCTCAGCACGTACGTCCAGCAGAACGCGCCGCTGCCCCCCGACAGGCTGCTCTCGTTCGGCGCCGACATCGCCGAGGCGCTCACCGACATCCACCGGGCCGGCATCGTGCACCGCGACCTCAAGCCCGGGAACGTCATCCTCGCCGACTCCGGCGCGAAGGTCCTGGACTTCGGCATCGCGCGGGCCCTCGACGAGAGCGGGCTCACGGGCACCGGCGCGCTGATCGGCACGCCCGGCTGGATCAGTCCCGAGCAGTACCGGGGCGGCCAGGCGGACGCCGCCGCCGACGTCTTCGCGTGGGGCGCGCTCATGACGTACGCGGCCACCGGGCGCCCGCCCTTCGGCACCGGGGCTCCCGATGTCCTCGCTTATCGGGTCATGGGCGTCGATCCCGATTTATCCGGGGTGCCGAAGGAGGTCCGCGAGCTCGTACGGAGCGCGCTCGCCAAGGACCGCACGGCCCGGCCGCCCGCCGAGGAGGTGCTCGCCCGGCTCACCGCGATCAGGTCGGGCACGGGCCCGACGCCCGTCACCCTGCCCCTGACGCGTACGAAGGTCCTGCCGCCCCCGGCGGTGCCCGCCAGGCGCAGGTTGATTCCGGGATGGGCGGCCGCGGCGGTGGCCGTCGCCGTAGTGGCCGTCGTGGCCGGGGGAGCGGCGCTGGCGTCGAACTCCGGACGAGGACTGCTGGAGGCGCTGCTGAGCCCGAGCGAACGTCCGACCGTGACGACGAAGACGTACGAGGAGACCCCGACCCCGGACACGAGCGACGAGACCAAGGACCAGCCCACGGACGACGCCACCACGGACGACCCCACAGATCAAGCCGAGGACGAGACGGCGCCCCCGGAAGAGACGGCCACCCCGGAGAAGACGCGTCTCCCACGCAAGCAGCCGGCCTCCACAGCCCCCACCCCATGCGCGTCCGAGAGCTCCATCCTCCGTGAGGCCGCCGCGCTGAACGGCGGCAACCTCCCGTCGGACGCCGCCGTCGCGGCCCGGCTGTGCGTGGGGAACTGGGTGGCGGCCAGGATCGAATCCCCGAGCGTCGGCGGCATCGACCTGATCGCCACGCGCGACGCCACCCGCTTCCTGGACGGCGACATCGGCAGCAACCTCTGCTCGCGCGACTACGGCTCGAAGCTGGTGACGGCCGCGCCCGCCCGCATCACGTCGTTCCTCTGCCCCAACGGCGTCGACTGACCAAGGGGGGCGGGGCCGTTAGGGTCGCGGCATGGAGGACACGACCGAGCCCGTCACCGGCTCCCTGCACCACGTCGAGATCTGGGTGCCCGACCTGGACCGCGCGACCCGGAGCTGGGGCTGGCTGCTCACGGAGCTGGGGTACGAGGTGTTCCAGGAGTGGCCGGACGGCCGGAGCTGGCGGCTGGGGACGACGTACGTGGTGCTGGAGCGGTCGCCCGCGCTCACCGCGGGCAGCCACGACCGGCTGCGTCCCGGCCTGAACCACCTCGCCTTCCACGCGGGCGGCCGGGCCGAGGTGGACGCTCTGGCCGGGCGGGCCGCCGCCCACGGCTGGACGTTGCTCTTCCCCGAGCGTCACCCGTACGCCGGCGGCGAGCGCCACTACGCGGCCTATCTGGCGGACGAGGACGGCTACGAGGTGGAGCTGGTCGCGTACGGAAAAGGCTGAAGTGGGCCTCTCTCCCGTATATCCGGTGTGAGATTCTTCGGAACGGCTACCACGGGGGGCGTATTGACCAGGGTCACCTTTCTCGGCACCGGCAATTTCACCGGCATCGGCCGCTATTGGAATGGATTCGTGCTCGACGATCACATTCTGGTCGAGCCGTCGCCCACCGCGCTGCCCCACCTGCATCGCTGCGGCATCGACGTGGCCGGCCTCGACGTGGTGGCGATCTCGCACTTTCACGCCGACCACACCTTCGGCTGGCCTTTCCTGCTGCTCGAACTGCTGCACCGGCACGCCGCCACGCCGCTCCACGTGGTGGGGCCGCCGGGGGTCGAGCGGTTCCTGCGGACGATGATGGACGTCGCCGGCGTTCCCGGCATCCACGAGGAGGCGCACGAGAAGCTCGACCTCCGCTACGTCGAGGTGGACTGCTCGTGGCAGGTGGCGGGACCGGTCAAGTTCCGGGCCGTGGAGGTGGACCACGTGCCGCATCTCGACTGCTACGGCTACGTCTTCGAACGCGACGGCGGGACCGTCGGCTACTCGGGTGACACGCGGCCGTGCGCGGGCCTCGACGCGCTCGCGGCGGCCAGCGACACGCTCATCCTGGAGTGCAACGGCCCGCACCACCCGGCGGCCGGGCACATGGAGGTCGCGCACGTGGAGGCGTTGCGCGAGCGCTTCCCCGCCCTGCCGTTCGTGCTGACCCACCTGGGGGCGGGGGTGGAGGCGGGGCACATCGAGCGCTGCCTGGTGCCGGACGACTTCCAGACGATTGAGATCTGACCGCCTGCGATCGCTGTTAGGGTCGTGCCCATTCTCTTGATCACCTAGAGCATCCCGTCATGCAGGGGGAGGGTCATGCGGACCACGAGCAAGATCGCCGTCGTCACTTCCATGCTCGTCGCCTCGGGCGCCGCTCCGGCGGCGGCGGCGAGCGCGCGGACGGCGCCCGCCTTCGTGGCCTATCACGACGTGAGCGCCGCCGAGAGCGCCAAGCAGGTACGCCGGCTCAAGGACCAGGGCTACCGCCCGCTGACCATGAACGTCTCCGACGGCGAACGGTACGCCGCCGTCTGGGTCAAGGGCGGCTCGTCACAGTGGAGCGTCCGGCAGGGCATGTCGGTCTCCGACTACCGGCAGCGCTTCGACGCCGCGCTGAAGGAGGGCGCCCAGCCGGTGTCGGTGTCGGCGACGGGCCCGGCGGGCTCGGCCGTGTTCGCGGCCGTCTTCGAGAAGAAGGCCGGCAAGGTCTACGCCCGCCACCACCTCACCGGGAGCGAGTTCGCCGCGGCCGACAAGTACGCCACCGGCAAGGGCCTCGCCCTGACCTCCGTGGACGCGTACGGCACCCCGGACGACGTCCGCTACGTGGCGGTCTGGGCCACGAACCCGGGCGGCGCTTCGTCCTTCACCCACGGCCTGAGCCGCGCCCGGCACGAGGCCGAGTTCCACGCGAGGAAGGACAAGGGCTTCCGTCCGGTCAAGGTCGCGGTCGCGCCCGACGGCACGTACGCGGCGGTGTGGCGCAAGGACGGGCTCAAGTCGTGGGCGCACTACATCGACATGAGCGCGTCGGGCTACCAGGCCCGGTTCGACCAGCTCAAGGACCAGGGGTTCCGCCCGGTCCAGGTGAACGCCGAGAACGGCAGGTACGCCGCCGTCTGGGAGTAGCGGTCACCGCACGCGGACGCGGACGTTCCCGGTGCCGCTGCGGGCGACGATGGCGGCCGGCGCCTTCGGGTCGTTCCTGACCTCGGAGTCGACGGAGCCGTCCTTGCTGCGGGCGGTCACCGCGTACGAGCCCTTCGGCACCGTCGCCGTCACCCGGCCGTCAGCGGACTCGAGGTCCAGGTCGGCCGGGGCGGTGACGAAGGTGACGTCGATCGCGCCGTCCACGGTCCGGGCGCGAACGGCCGGAGAGGTCAGGCCGGTGGCGGTGATCGGGCCGTCGCTGCGCAGGCGCAGCCGGCCCGAGGCGGTGTCCACCTGGATGTGCTCGCGCGAGACCGCGTCCACGTCCTGCTTGAGCTCCTTGAGTATGACGCCGTCCGGGGCCTCGACGGTGACGTGGACGGCGGGCGGCACCTTGACGTGGTAGCGGGCGCCGCAGTCGCCGAAGATCATGCTGCAGTCCGCGCCGAGCCGCAGGACGCCGTCGCGCAGGGACCAGGTGGCGTTGCCCTCGCGGGCCGCCTTGCCGCGCACCCAGCGTTCCACCTGGACCGAGCCGGCCGCGCCGGGCAGGACGCGGACGCCGCCCAGCGAGGAGACGATCTTCAGCTCGGTGCCCGTCACGGGGAACGCGCGGGTGGCGCGGACGTCTTCGGCGTCGAGGCCGCCGCATCCGGCCGTGGTGAGGGCCGTCAGGGCCGCGACGGCGGTTGAGGCTGCGATCGCAGCGAGTCGCGTCATGGGATCGATCTTCGCGACAAGGGGCCCCACCCTCATCGGCCATCTGACCGACCACCATCGGTCAGATGGCCACCAACCCGGGTTAAAGGGCCGCCAGGAGCGCCCGGACGTGCCGCAGCGGGTCGGCGAGGTCCAGCGGCCGTACCACGACGGTGTCCGCCCCGGCCGCCGCCAGCCACTTGATCCGCTCGGCGGCCTCCTCGGCCGTCCCGGTCGCCATCACCACGTCCTCGGGCGCCACCCCCAGGAACCCGGCCTGCTCCTCGATCAGCCCGCGATCGACCGTGTAGCCGTCGCCGACCCCGAGGAAGGTGAACATCACCACCTCGTGCCCGTCCCCGGCCCCGATGGTCTTCCGCATGGCGGTGAGCTGCGCGGGCCCGACGCCTTCCGGCAGGATGGTGCCGTCCGCCACCCGCCCGGACAGCGCCAGCGACTTCGGCCCTTTCACCCCGGCCAGCAGCGGCGGGACGGTGGCGGGCGGGTGCACGAGCGAGACCCCGTCGAGCCGGACCTCCCGGCCCTCCAGCGTCACTGTCTCGCCCCGCAGCAGCGCCCGTACGGACGTGATCGTCTCCTCCAGCAGCGCCAGCGGCGACGCGGGGGCCGCCCCGGCCTGCCGCATCCATTCCCGTACGCCGTGCCCGATCCCGGCGGCGAGCCGCCCCGGGTGCAGTCGGGCGAGGTTGCCCAGCTCCATGGCCAGCAGCACCGGGTTGCGCAGGGGAGCGGGGGTGATGCCGATGCCGACGCGCAGGCGGGAGGTGACCGCCAGGGCGGTCGCGGCCGAGGTGAGGCCGCCCGCCCAGCCGAGGTCCTCGACCACCCACAGGTCGTCGGCGGAGCTGTCGTCCAGCTCCCTGGCGAACGGCACGAGCCGCTCGGGCGGCAGGCCCCGGTCGAACATCACGCCAAGTCTCACGGTTTCCTCCAGCAGTTGCGGGAACACCCGGCCGACAACCGAGTATCCAGCACGGGAGGAAGAGGGTCAGGCCGCCGTTCCGAGTGCCGTACGGGCCGCGTTCATCGAGTCCGTGGTCTCGAAGTGCCGGTCGAGGTTCGTGATCGTCAGCAGATGCTTGATCATGCCCGGGGCCAGCACCAGGATGAGCCGCCCGCGCAGGTGCTGGATGTGGTTGAGCGTGGCGACCAGGACACCGAGGCCGACCGAGTCGCAGAACGGCACCTCGCTGAGATCGAGCACGAGGTTAGGGGGGTCGGCCTCGGCTATGGCCTGCTCCAGCTCGGCCTGCAGCCGGGGAGCGGCGGCCACGTCGAGATCGCCGACGACGTGCAGGACGGTGCAGGGGTCCTCTCGCCAGTATCTGACCACCATGACCAGCACCTGCCCGACACGCGAAAAGATATGCCTATTGCTTACATATGTTCTGCATTGCCGTTTTGGTGGTTGGTGTAACAGCGGGTTTCGGAGTGGCGTCGGACGAGGTCTTTTTCGCGATTTTCGGCTGGTCGCTGCCGACGATCACCTCGATGCCCTTCACGTCCGCCTTCTTCAGCTCCGCGCCGGGAACGGCGGCGGCGACCACGCGGGCGGCGGCCTCCTGCCCCTCGGGATAGCGGATCAGGGTCCGCTTGTAGTCCTTCTTGTCGGTGTTGCCGGGCTCGTCGGGCACCTTGAAGCCGTACGCGACCAGCCCCTCCTTCGTCCGCGCCCCGAGCCCGGTGATCAGCGTGCCGTTCTTGACCTTGAGCGTGACGCTGCCCGGCGCGATCGCGGAGGGCTTGGCCGAGGGCGTGGCGGCGGCCGTCGGCGTGGGCTTGGTGACGTCCTGGTCGCTGTCGATCTTGGCGAACAGGTCCTTGGCGGCCGGCTTGTCCCACAGCACCGCCGACTCGCCCGTGGGGGCGCGGTAGTTCACGTCCGCCAGCGGCACGTCCACGAAGCGCACGTTCTGCAGCGAGACGTCGCGCATCTGCACGGCGAGGTCGACCAGGCCGTCGTCCGGGTCCACCTTGACCGTGCCCAGCGTGGAGTTGACGAACGAGGCCAGCTTGGCCGGGTTGCTCAGCGTCTCGGCGCTCAGCGCCCGGTTGAGCAGGGCCGAGATGACCTGCTGCTGGCGGTCGATGCGGTCGAGGTCGGAGCGGGCCGTGGCGCGGGTCCGGGCGTAGAGGAGTGCCTGCACGCCGTCGAGCTGGTGGGTGCCGGCGGCCAGGTTGAGCGCGATCTTCTGGTCGGCGATCGGCACGGGCGTGCAGACGGTGACGCCGCCGAGCGAGTCGACCACGTCGATGAAGCCGAGGATGTTGACCTCGATGTAGCGGTTGATCCGCAGCCCGGTGGTCGCCTCGACGGTCTCCTTGGCCAGCTTCGGCCCGCCGAACTGGTAAGCCGAGTTGATCTTGTGCTCGCCCTTGCCGGGGATCGTCGTCCAGGTGTCGCGCGGCAGGCTCACCACCGTGACCTGGCGGTGGTCCTCCGACAGGTGGATCACCATCATCGTGTCGGTGCGCTGGCCCACCTCGCGGCCCAGCTTGAGGCGGTTCTGCTGCTGCCGGGTGAGGTCGTCGCGCTTGTCCACGCCGACGAGCAGGATGTTCTCGGCGCCGCCGCGCGCCACGGACTCGCCGACGCCCGCGTCCACGGTGCCGATCTGGCGCGGGGTCGCCCACACGACGCCGGTCGTGACCAGCACGCAGGTGGACAGGAACCCGGCGATCAGCACGTTGCGCCGCCGCGCCTTCGCGCTGCGTCTGAACGGCCGGCGCGCACGGTTGGGCGTGAGCCTGACGCCCCCGTAGGCGTCGCCGCCCACGAGCACTCCGGCGTCCTCCTCCTCGCCCGGGTCGCGCATGCCCGTCCCCCCCAAGTCACCCCGGGATCGGGCTTTCGATTGCCCGACTCCCTCGCCGGTACAGTAGCGTGAGCCCCGCCATGAAGCAGTTCCCCGACTCGCCGCACGCGCCCGCGCACACGCGCGCCTGGCCCCCCATCTCCGTCATCATGCCGGTCCTCAACGAGGAGCGGCACCTTCGTGAGGCCGTCGACATGGTCCTCGCGCAGCACTACCCCGGTGACATCGAGGTCGTGCTCGCGGTGGGCCCGTCCCAGGACCGCACCCAGGAGGTCGCCGACGCCATCGCGGCGTCCGACCGCCGGGTCACCGTGGTGCCCAACCCCACCGGCCGCACCCCCAACGCGCTCAACGCCGCGATCGCCGCCTCCCGCAGCGGCATCGTCGCCAGGGTCGACGGGCACGCCATGCTGCCCCCCGACTACCTGCGCATCGCGGTCGAGACCCTGGCCGAGACCGGCGCCGACAACGTCGGCGGCGTCATGGCCGCGGAGGGGATCAGCCCGTTCGAGCAGGCCGTGGCCTGCGCGATGACCTCCAAGATCGGCGTGGGGGCCGCGGCCTTCCACGTCGGAGGCACCGCGGGCCCCGCCGACACCGTCTACCTCGGCGTCTTCCGCCGCTCGGCGCTCGACCGGGTGGGCGGCTACGACGAGCACTTCCAGCGCGCCCAGGACTGGGAGATGAACCACCGCATCCGCCAGAGCGGCGGCCTGGTGTGGTTCCAGCCGCGCATGCGGGTCTCCTACCGGCCGCGGCCCAACGTCAAGGCCCTCGCCAAGCAGTACTTCCACTACGGCCGCTGGCGGCGGGTGGTCGCGCGCACCCACGAGGGCACGATCAACCTGCGCTACCTCGCCCCGCCCGCCGCGGTGCTGGCGATGATCCTCGGGCTGGTCGTCTCGCCGTTCTTCCCGCTGGGGCTGGTCATCCCCGGCGGCTACGCCCTCGCGATCGTCGCCGGCTCGGCCGTGACCGGCAGCCACCTGCCGATGGCCGCCCGGGTGCGGCTCCCGCTGGTGTACGCCGCCATGCACTGCTCCTGGGGCTGGGGCTTCCTCACCAGCCCGCGCAAGCTGGCCAGGCCGCCCCGATCGTCATGACTCCGCGAAGACCCGCTCCACCGCCGCGTTGAAGCGGGTCAGCGCGTCCGGATACTCCGGCCCGAGCAGATAGCTCCTCAGCTTCACCCGCGCCCGGGCCAGGGTGTCCTCCCCGTCCAGGAACTCCGCGAGGCCGGCCAGGTCCTCGCCCAGCAGCACGCCCGCCTCGGTGCTCGGATAGCGCTCGTGGAAGGCGTGCTCGGGCAGCCCCGCGACATTCGTCACCGCGTACGGCTTCTCGCTGGCCAGGAAGTCGGCGACCACGCTGGAGATGTCGCTGATCAGCAGGTCGCACTGGTTGAAGCAGGCGTACAGGTGCGGCTCGGGGCCGGTGACGACGAGGTGCCTGACGTACGTGGCCGGCGCCTCGGCCCGCGAGGGGTGCCGGGCCTTCGACTTGGCCAGCTCCGCCTTCTCGATCATGGCGGCGATCCTCCGGTGCGCCCGCAGGGCCGCCTTGTCGCGGTGCCCGGTCAGCGGGTGCGGCTTGTAGATCACCCGCAGCGGCGGATCGTGCTCCAGCAGCGCCCGCACGATGCGCGGGCCCATCGTCATCAGCGAGGTGTGGAACAGGTCGTCGTTCCAGCCCTCCCAGGTGGGCGCGTACAGCACGGTCCGGTACGGCAGGCCGGGCCCCTCCGTCGAGATGCCCTGCAACTGGGGCCGGCCGACCTCGTGGACGCACTCGTCACGGACGCCGACCTTGGCCTTCCTGTAGCGGTCGCGCCCGGCGGGACCGGCCACCCACACCTCGTCGTAGACCCGGGAGAACGGGTTGAACGAGGCCTCCTTGTCGCTGTCGCCGTGGTTGAGGAACGCGCTGCGCAGGGTCGGGATGCGCAGCATGTGGACGTTGCGGCCGACGTTCGAGACGTACAGGCAGAGCTTGGCGCTGGACAGCGCGCGGAAGCTCATCAGGTCGGCCGACGACGGGATGCACACCATCGGCAGCGACGACGGCTCCAGGTGCCTCGCCATGCCGCGCTCGCGCAGCACCACGATGGCCCGCCGGTCGATGCGTTCCAGCACGGGCAGCCACATGCGGGCCTGGTAGGCGGCGGCCGTCGCGCCGGAGAAGTACAGGATGACCTCGGGGCGGTAGGCGGCCACCTGCGCCCCGACGACCTCCAGCACGCGGACCCGGTCGGTGAGCGGGCGGGTGCGGCGCACGTACGGGAGGAGCGCGAGCACGCCGGCCGCGCCGAGGGCGAGCGCCAGGGCCGCGCCGCAGCAGGCCGCGACCGCGCCCCAGACGGCCCCGAGCACCGGCAGCGCGTCCAGGTAGAGGAAGCGCAGGCCGCGCGGGTCGCCCAGCCAGCCCGGCGGCAGCTTGGGGATGCGCAGCGCCGACACGTCGAGGTTGCGGGTGGTGACCGGCATCCGGGCGAGCGTCTGCCTGAGCCGCAGCGCCAGCCCCGTGTGCAGGGCCCGCATCCCGTGGACGCCGAACATCGAGACCGCCAGCGCCACGAACCACGCCGAATCCGGCCCGGCCGCCCGCGCCACCAGCAGCAGCGCCGCCGTCTCGCGGGCCGCGAAGCGCACCGTGACGCCCAGGTGCGCCTGGCCGAGCAGCTCCAGCGGGCGGCGGGCCAGGCGTGGCGCGGCGTACTCGGCGGCGTAGGACACGAGGGCCGCCGCCCCGAACACCAGCGGAGCCGGCCAGAGCGCCGCCGCCAGCAGGACGGGGTAGGAGGCCAGCAGCGCCGCGATCACGATGAGTCTCCTCATGTGATCGCACGGTAACAAGGTCAGGGTCAAGCGCCGTCCACGTACCCGTCTGTCGCGTGCCCTGATAGCGGCGGATTGGGCCCTTATGCCGCTGCTACGCCTCTGCGGCCAGTTTGAACAGCAGCTCGGCGATCCGCAGGTCGGCGGGATGGGTGACCTTGATGTTGCGCTCGCTGCCCGCCACCAGGTGGATCGGCACCTCCGGCAGGTAGCGCAGCACCACGCCGCAGTCGTCGGTCGCCGGGCGGTCGGCGAACTCCGGATCGGCGAACGCCCGCTCGTACGCCTCCCTGATCACCGACAGCTTGAAGCACTGCGGCGTCTGGCTGCGCCGCAGCACCGCGCGGTCCAGCATCTCGCCGACGACCTCGCCATCCCCCGCCGGCGCGGCCACGAAGACCGTGTCGGAGCTCGGGATCGCCACGTTGACGGCTTTGTGGGTGCGAAGGGCCCGGACGCACTCCGAGATGATCCGGGGCTCCAGGAGCGGCCGTACGGCGTCGTGCAGCAGCACGTCGCACTCCTCGGTGCCGAGCGCCCGCAACGCCCGCCACGTGCTCTCTGGGCGGCTCGCGCCGCCCTCCACGACCTGGGAGACCTTGCGGTAGCCGCCGCGCTCCACGATCTCCGCCACCCGGTCGGTGTAGCCGGGCGTCATCAGCACCACGATCTCGTCGACGTCCGGCGCGGACTCGAAGACCGCCAGCGAGTGCTCGAGAATCGTCCTGCCCGCCACCTCGACGAGCTGCTTGGGCAGGGCCAGGCCCACCCGCTGCCCCACGCCGCCCGCCAGGAGCACGCCAACCGACCGCGAATCCATAACGCGAGCGTAGGGCAGGTCCGGCGGGAACCGGGACGTGCCGGTAACGGTCCTGTTCCGTGATATCGCGTTCACCGGTCGCTACGCTGAGGCTACGCACCCCCCTTAAAGTCCACGCACCTCCGCCCGACCGGTAGGAGACCTGCGCTTTGCCCGACTCGCTGACCGCGCACGACCACCCGAGGCACGACCATCCGGCCACGGCGGCCGTCGTCCTCGCCACCACGCCGGCGAGCAGGCTCTCCTGCTCCGACGGCACGCTGCTCGACCGCCTCGGCATGCAGCTCGACCTCCTGCCCGTCCGCGACGTGCAGGTGCTGTCGCCCGGGGGCGGCCTCGCGGCCGACCTCAGAGGCGTCGCGAAGATCGCCAGGACGGCCGTGAGCGCGGTCGCCCTGGTGCCCGCCGACCTCGTGGCCCACACCGAGGCCCTGGCGCTGCTGCTGGACCAGCCGGCGCCCGGCACCGGCGCGCTGGTCGCGCTCGACGCGGCCGCGGGCCCGCTCCGGCCGCCGGTCCGGGTCGAGGGCGGCACGGTCGTGGCGGCCGGCAGCTCGTTCCACATCGTGCCCGAGGCCAACGCCACCTTCCGCGGCCTGCTCCAGACCGCCGCGCCCGACCTCGGCACGCTCGCCGAGGTCGCCGAGGAGCTGGCCGAGCTGGCCGACACCGGCAAGCTCGGCCCGGTCACCCCCGTCGAGACCGTGGACCTGCTGCTGGTCGGGCTCGTCCGCAGCGGCGTGAAGGTCCGCGCCGCCCCGCTCGGGCCGCTGCACGCCGACCGGGTCACCGGGCAGCACGCGGCCGACGTGGCCGTCGAGCGGCTGGCCGACGTGGACGAGGACCGCGTCCGGCTCGACACCTCGGTCAAGGACGACGACGGCTTCTTCGCCACGTTCCTCGTCTCCACCTGGACCCGCCACCTGATCAAGCCGGCCGCCCGGCTGAAGCTCACCCCCAACACGGTGACCGGCATCTCGATCGGGCTGGCGGTGCTCGCGGCGGTGTGGTTCTCGGCCGGCACGCCGGGCGGGCTCCTGCTGGGGGCGGTGCTGTTCTACCTGTCGTTCGGGCTCGACTGCCTCGACGGGCAGCTCGCCCGCTACACCCGTACGTTCTCGCCGCTCGGGGCGTGGGTGGACGGCATGGCCGACCGGCTGAAGGAATACCTCGTCTACGCCGGGCTGGCCCTCGGCGTCCCCGGCCCCGGCATCTGGCGGCTGGCCGTGGCCGCGATGATCCTCCAGGTCGTCCGGCACGCCCTGACCCACTCCTTCGCCGGCGCGACGGCGGACGCGGCCGGGTCCGGCGCGCCCTGGGCCCGCCCGGCGCGGCCCCTGCGCGAGTCGGCCGACGCCGCCTCGCCCCGTGGGCTGCTCGCGCTCGCCCGGCGGGTCGAGCGGATGCCGGTCGTGCGCTGGCTCAAGCGGATGATCGTGCTGCCGATCGGCGAGCGGACCGCGCTGATCTGCGTCACCGCCGCGGGGTGGGGGGCGCGGACGACGTTCGTGACGCTGCTGGCCTGGGGCGGGGTGGCGATGACGTACCAGCTGCTCGGACGGATGGCGAGGTCGGCGCGATGAGTGACCTGAGAGGGCGCCAGGGAAGCAGGCCCGTGCACATGGCGCCGGTGCCGCGGAGCGCCGTCGTCGCGCAGCGCGACGACGGGCCGCTCTCGCGCGCGATGGGCCTGCTGGTGGCCGGTCAGCTCCCGCCGCTGCCGCCGGTGCTGGCCGGCACGTTCGTCACCGGCGTGCTGCTGCTGCTCGGCGTGGCCGGCACCGACGGGCTCGCGGTCTTCGCGCCCGCCGTCACGCTGCTGCTGGCCGGGCCGGGCAGCACGCACCCGCACGACGGCCGCTTCGACTGGCTGGTGCCGCCGATCCTGCGGCTGATCGAGTACACCTTCGTGGCAGCCGTCGGGTTCGCCCACGGGCTGCACCCGCTGCTGATCATGGTGCTGCTCGGCGCGCTCGCCTTCCATCATTACGATCTGGTCTACCGCCTGCGGCAGCGGGTCCACCCGCCCTCGTGGCTGGCCACGGCCGGGCTCGGCTGGGACGGCCGGATGATGGTCGTCTCCCTGGTCGCGCTCATGGGGCCGCTGACCGCCGGCTACACGCTGCTGGCGCTCTACCTGTGGGGGCTGTTCGGCTGGGAGAGCCTCACCCGCTGGCTCGCCGTGCCCTCCGTACGGGTGGAGGCGACCGATGCGCGAACGCAAGACTGACTCCGGATTACCCGCGGAGGGCCCAAAGGCAACTAACCTTTGGCCCACACGTAGTCATGCTCGACTGAGGAGTGCACGTTGCTGGGAATGGTGCTGGCCGCTGGGGCCGGACGACGCCTGCGGCCTTACACCGACACGCTGCCCAAGGCGCTCGTGCCGGTCGACGGCGAAACCACGATCATGGACATCTCGCTGCGCAACCTCGCCGAGGTGGGCCTGCGGGACATCGTGATCGTCGTCGGCTACGCGGCGCAGGCCGTGCACGAGCGCAAGGCCGCCTTCGAGGAGAAGTACGGCGTCAAGCTCACCCTGGTGCACAACGACAAGGCCGAGGAGTGGAACAACGCCTACTCCCTGTGGTGCGCCCGCGACTACTTCGCGCAGGGCGCGCTGCTGGTCAACGGCGACACCGTGCACCCGGTCTCGGTCGAGAAGACGCTGCTGGCCGCCCCCGAGACCAGCGACATCCTGCTCGCCGTCGACAACGTCAAGAAGCTCGCCGACGAGGAGATGAAGGTGATCCTCGACGAGGGCGGCTCGCTGCGGCGCATCACCAAGCTGATGGACCCGGCCGAGGCGTACGGCGAGTACATCGGCGCCACCCTGATCCGCCCCGCCGCCGCCGAGCGGCTGGCCGACGCCCTCAAGGCCACCTTCGAGCGCGACCCGCAGCTCTACTACGAGGACGGCTACCAGGAGATGGTCGAGCGCGGCGAGACCATCCACGCCGCGCCCATCGGCGAGGTCGACTGGGTCGAGGTGGACAACCACGACGACCTGGCCAAGGCCCGCACCATCGCCGTGCGCTACTGAGGAGGCGGGCATGCCGCTTCTGGCGAGGATGTTGCCGGCGCCGCTGACCATGCAGGTCAGGCGGGGCGCCGTGGCGGAGCTCGGCGCTCTGCTGGCCGACAGCAGGGTGGCGACCTCCGGCCGGGTCGCCGTCGCCGTCGGCCCGGGGCAGGGCGACCACATCGAGAGCCTGATCTCCCCGCAGCTCGACGAGGCCGAGGTGTTCCGGGTGTCCGACGGGACGGTCGACGCGGCCGTCTCGCTCGGGGCCGACCTGCGCAAGAGCGCCTTCGAGGTCGTGGTCGGCGTGGGCGGCGGCAAGACCATCGACGCCACCAAGTACGCCGCCTCGCTGGCCGGCATCCCGATGGTCGCCGTGGCCACCAACCTTTCCCACGACGGCATCTGCTCGCCCACCGCCTCCCTCGTCTACGAGGGCGGCAAGGGCTCGTTCGGCGTGCCGATGCCGCTCGCCATCCTGGTCGACCTCGACTTCGTGCACGCCGCGCCCCCCACGCTGGTCCGGGCAGGGGTGGGCGACGTGGTGAGCAACCTGTCGGCGATCGAGGACTGGCAGCTCGGCAACGTCGAGCGCGGCGAGCCCATCGACGGCCTGGCCTGCTCGATGGCCCGCACCGCCGCCGAGGCGCTGGTGGGCCGTCAGGACGGCATCGAGTCCGACGCGTTCCTGACCGTGCTGGCCGAGTCCCTGATCCTGTCGGGCATGTCCATGGTCATCGCCGGGTCGTCGCGGCCCGCGAGCGGCGGCGATCATGAGATCCTGCATGCCGTGGATCAGCTCTTCCCCGGCACCTCCAACCACGGCGAGCTCGCCGGCATCGGCTCCGCCTTCTGTTTCTTCCTCCGCGAGGACGAGGCGCGGGCCAGGCAGGTCGCCGACTGCCTGCGCCGGCACGAGCTGCCGGTGGTGCCGGGCGACATCGGGCTGAGCGTCGAGCAGTTCGCCGAGGCCGTGGCGCTGGCTCCGTCCACCCGTCCCGGCCGCTACACGATCCTGGAGCACCTCCGCATGCAGGACAACGAGATCCGTGAGCGGGTGGCGGACTATGTCCGGACCTTCGGTAGCTGAGCTGCGGCGGGTCGCCCAGCCCGCCGGTCATCTGGAGCGCAGGAACGGCGAGCACTGGGCCGGCGTGCTCTACATGCGCCGCCTGTCCATCTACGTCACCTGGCTCATGGCGCGCACCCGGGTCACGCCCAACCAGCTCACCTGGGTGATGACGGTGGCCGGGGTGCTGGCCGGGTTCGTGATCGCGCTGCCCGGGCTCTGGGCGGCCGTGGCCGCCGCCCTGCTCATCCAGGTCTACCTGCTGCTCGACTGCTCCGACGGCGAGCTGGCCCGCTGGACCGGCCGCACCTCGCTGACCGGCGTCTACCTCGACCGGGTGGGGGCCTACTTCGCCGAGGCGGCCGTGCTGGCCGGGCTGGGCTGGCGGGCCTCGGCCGTGCTGCCCGACTGGTACACCGTGCTGGGGGTGGCCGCCGCGCTCGGCGCCATCCTCATCAAGGCCGAGACCGACCTGGTCGAGGTGGCGCGGGCCAAGGGCGGCCTGCCCGCGGCGGGGGAGTCGGGCGCGGTGCAGTTCCGCTCCGGGCTGCTCGGGCTGGGGCGGCGCATCCTGTCGGCCACGAAGTTCCACCGCATCGTGCAGCCGATCGAGCTGTCGCTGCTGGCCCTCGCGGCGGCCGTGATCGACGCGGTGCGGGGCGACCTCGCGGCGACCAGGGTGCTGCTGGTGGCCTGCTTCGTCGCGGCCTGCCTACAAGTCGTCCTGCATTTGGTCAGCATCCTGGCGTCGCGGCGGCTGGCGTGATCCGATGTCGGAACCGGAGCGGCCGCTCGTCCGTCGTATTGATCGGACGTCGTCGGTTCGGTGGGGGTTCACCCTCGGTTCCGATACGCTTAGCTCACCCTAGATTCAGGACCATGCGACCAGACTCGGTGATCATGAAAGAATGCTCCGCCCGTGTTCTCAACGCGTCAGGACAGTGATTCGTTGAAGATCTCGTGCGTCATCCTCACCATGGGCAACCGGGTCGCGGAGCTGAACCGGGCGGTCGAGTCCGCGCTCAACCAGATCGACGGCGACGTCGAGGTGGTGATCGTGGGCAATGGCGCCGACGTGCCCGCGGTGTCGGCGACGCCACCCGAAGGGTCGTCCGCGGTCGTCAAATCGATCCGGCTCGACCGTAACACCGGCATCCCCGCCGGCCGCAACCGTGGCGTGGAGGAGTGCTCCGGAGACGTCGTGCTGTTCCTCGACGACGACGGCTGGTACGCCGACCAGAAGGTCGTCGCCCACGTACGCGACCGCTTCGCCACCGAGCCCGACCTCGCGGTGATCTCCTTCCGGGTGATGGACCCCGACGGCGGCATCGGCCAGCGGCGCCACGTCCCGAGGCTGCGGGCCGGCGATCCGCAGCGCTCCTCGCCCGTCACCACGTTCCTCGGCGGCGCCTCGGCCATCAGGCGCTCGGCGTTCCTCCAGGTGGGCGGCCTGCCCGAGCGGTTCTTCTACGCCCACGAGGAGACCGACCTGGCCTGGCGGCTGCTCGGCGAGGGCTACCGCATCGAGTACGACGCCGAGACGGTGATGTACCACCCCCAGGTGCCGCCCACCCGGCACGCCGAGTTCTACCGGCTCAACGCCCGCAACCGGGTCTGGCTGGCGCGGCGCAACCTGCCCTGGCCGCTGGCGGTGCTCTACCTGACCAACTGGGTCGTGCTCACGCTCATCCGCGAGCGCCGCTCGCCGACCGCGATCAAGGCGTGGTTCCGCGGCTTCGGCGAAGGGCTGCGCACGCCCGCCGGCGAGCGGCGGCCGATGGCGTGGCGCACGGCGTGGCGCATGGTCAAGCTGGGCCGCCCGCCGATCGTCTGAGCCACTCTCAGGCGGGTGACGCCTCGCCGAAGGTCATCTGCGCCCGCGCGACCGTCGTGCTGAACAGCGCCCGCTTGGGCAGCCCCAGCTCGCTCAGCTCCTTGGCGATGGGGTGGTTGCCCAGGCGGATCAGCGCCCCGCCCGGCCGCACCCGCGCGCCGCGGGCCCGTACGGACCACGGCACCCGCCGGGTGACCCCGTCGCGGTGGGTGTAGGCGTCCATGGGCGTCACCGCGGTCGCCCCCGGCACCGGGACGCCGGGCTTGATCAGCAGGTCGAGCACGAGCCGGCCGTCCTTGCGCAGCACACACCGCTTGTACGGCGACCCGAGCCGCAGCTCGATGTCCGCCAGCTCCTTCGGGAACCCCCACAGCGTGCGCCCGGCCTCCAGCGTGAACCCCTGGTCCACCGGCAGCCAGTGCACGAACACCCCCGCCCTCAGCACCTCGCCAGGCCCAGGAGAGCCCGCCATGCCCGGCGGCCGGACCAGGAACGCCATGCCGAACTCGTGGTAGGCGTCGAGGTCGCCGTCGCGGTAGTCGACGAACACCAGCACGCAGACGGCCTTGCCGGGCAGCGCCTCGGCCACGTCGAGGCCGGAGTAGGCGATCACCGCCCGCGCGGCGTCGGCACGGACCGGGTAGACGGCACTGCACACCTGCGCGTCCCGCACCCGCACGGGGAACTCGACCGTCCGGCCCTGGATCAGTTGCGATGCCATGGCTTCAGTACATCAACCGCCACGCCGGGCCGCCATGCCCGCCGCGCCCCTGATGCCTACCCCGGACGTGAGGACGCGGGCGGCGCCGAGGCCCGCCCACGACTCGGCGTGACGCACGAAGGCCGCCGCGTGGTCGGGCCAGTGGTGGCGCAGCCGGGCCTCGGCGTGCCCGCGCGCCCCCAGCTCGGCCCGGCGGGCCGGGTCCTCCTTGAGGTCGAGCACGGCGTTCAGCACGGCGTCCACGTCCCGGGGCACGACCAGGCCGCACCCGGCGGACTCCACAGGGGCCGCGCCCTGGGGAGTGGTGACCACCGGGAGGCCGCGGCCCATGTAGTCGAGGATCTTCGTCGGCAGCCACGGCACCGTCTCGTCCGCCAGCGACAGCCCGGCGAGCGCGCCCTCGGCCATGCGCAGGGCGTGGCGGAGCGGCACGTAGCCGTACCAGTCGAGCAGGCCGACCCGCTGGGCGTCGCGCAGCAGCGGGCGCACACCGGGCTCGGCCGGGCCGATGAGGTCGAGCCGGACCCCGTACGGGGCCAGGCGCTCGGCCAGGGCGATCAGCTCCGTCACGCCGCGGTCGGCGGCGAGGCGGCCGAGGTGCACGATCCTGGCGTCGCCGGGCGGCGGCGGCTCGGCGGCGACGAACGTGGCCTCCGGCACCTCCGCCGAGGTGACGATCCGGTGCCGCCGCTCCGCGCGGGCGAGGCGGCGGGGCGTGACCCGCTCGCGTACGTCCCAGACGACCGGTGGGCGCCGGTGCGGCAGCGCCCGCAGCAGCCGGTGCTCGTGGACGACGAGCAGGTCCGCGTCCCTGAGCGCGCGCCTGAGCGCGGCGTGGGCCCTCCGGAGCGAGGCGCGGCGGGGCACGTCCACCGGCGTCAGCCCGGCCGCCGGGGTCACGTTGTGGTAGGTGAACGGCGCGACGTAGGTCACCTCGTGGCCCGCGTCGAGCAGCGCCCGGATCTGCCGGTGCATGATCCGGGCGTCCTCGGGATGATGGACGGTGGTGGCGACACATGCGCGCATGTGTCGATGCTCCGCGCCCACACGGTCACGGGCGTGAACTCGGGTGGAACGCTCGCCTAACTTCCGGCGCTCAGCTTCGCCGACGGCCGCCGGTAGAGCCAGGTCAGGCGTGGCTCCAGCACCCACTTGAAGAGGGTCCTGGTCTCCGGCAGGCACAGGATGATCGCCAGCGCGAAGCAGCTGGACGCGATGGCCAGCACCCCCAGCGGCCCGAACAGCCACGGGAACTCCAGCCAGCCCATCTCCTTGGCGATCAGCACAGGGACGCCGTGCAGCAGGTAGCAGTAGAGCGTGCGGGTGCCGAGGTCGGAGAACCACGTCTCGCCCCGCGGCACCAGCGCCAGCACGGCGAAGCACATCGCCAGCGCGCAGATCAGCAGCGCCGTGCGCAGGCCGATGCCCATGTACCAGGACAGGTTGAGGTCGGCGTAGCTGTTCTTGTAGTAGAACGGGCCGAGCTTGGTGTGGGGGGCCACGAGGATCGCCACGGCGGCCGCGCCGAGGATCGTGAACACCGACACGATCTTGATCCAGCGCCGGTTGAGCATCTCGAAGTGCTCGGGCTGCATGACCAGGCCGATGACGAAGAACGGCATCAGGCCGAAGAAGCGGTCCATGCTGAAGTCACCGGAGATCTGGGAGAACCCGGCGAACAGGTAGATGGCGATCGCCACCGGCACCGGGTACTTCATGCGCTTCCACACCGGTGTGGACAGGCGCCAGAACAGCAGCGCCAGCAGATACCAGTTGAGCCAGGCCGGGTCGATGATGGTCAGGCTCCACTTGCTGCCCAGCGCGGTGCGGAGCGCGGCATAGCCGACCTCGACGATGACGTACGGGACCAGGAACGTGTCGACCAGCTTGTTGGTCTTGGCGTTGGAGTTCCAGAAGTTTCTGGACAGGTAGCCGCTGATCAGCACGAACAGCGGCATGTGGAAGGTGTAGATGAAGATGTAGAGCGCCCGCGAGCTGTCGGCGGCGAGCGTGGGCACCAGGGAGTGGCCCACGACCACGAGCGCGATCAGGACGAACTTGACGTTGTCGAGGAACGGGTCGCGGCGGCGGCGCGGCGGCTCGGCCTCGGGCCGCGCCTCGGCCTCCGCGCCCTCACCGGGCCCGGTCTGGGCGGTGGCGGTGGCGGCCCCGGTGGCGGGCACGGTGGCGGGCCCGTCCGGACGGGCGTTTCCGGCGCCCGGCGGCGGGCCTGGACGCCCGGCAGGAGCGTCCGGTACACCCGGCGCACCCGCGTAGCCGGCCGGCCCGGCAGGGGCGGCGGGCCGCTGGAAGGCGGAGCCAGGCCCCCGAGGAGCGGGATCGCGCGGCGGAGTGCCTTGGGGAGTGGGAGCGCCGGGGGCCCGGTTGGGCGGCCCCGCGTGCGAGCCCGGTCCCTGTGGTCCCGGTCCTTGCGCGGCCGGCCTCTGCGGGGCCGGCCCCTGCGGGCCTGATCCCTGTGCGGCCGGCCTCTGTGGGGCGGGTCCCTGCGGGCCGGATCCCTGTGCGGCCGTTCCCTGCGGACCTGATCCCTGTGTGGCCGGTCCCTGCGGGCGCGGTCCCTGGGGGCCTGCGACGCCGGGGTCGGTGCGGTCGCTCCAGATCGACTCCTCCGGCAGCGGCCACCGCGCGCCCGTCTGGGCGGGGCCGCCTTCCTCGCCCGGAGCCGCCTGGCCCCCGGGAGTCGTGGCCGGTCGGGAGAATCTGGTGTCAGACACGGGGGAAGTCGCTCAGCTTCGCTAGGGGCCGGGGAGCACGGCGCCAACGAGACGTGATGATCCGGTAACGATCCGGTGTCGCGCTGCGTCGCCGACCCGCAACACATTATCCCGCCCGTACGGTTCCTGTCTCCGACAGCCGTCCAGAATGCCGGGTTACACAGCGAATTTGGAGCCTCAGGTGCAGACGTTCTTCTGGTCGGCGGCGGTGATGGTGCTGTTCTTCACACTGTCCGGCAGCTTGGTGACCTTGACCGAGTCGAAGTCCTCGCCCACCACGAGCTGGATGACCGGCGCACCCTTCGGCGCGGCCCCCGCGGCGGCGGTCGTGGACGTGTACGCCGACGGGTTCGTCACCTTGACCCGCCCCGACGCCGCCGTCGGCTTGGGCAGCACCGCGCCCGCCAGCGTGCCGGCGTAGTCGGGGGCCGTCTCGGCCGTCTTGGTGTAGTGGACCTCGGTCTTGGCCAGGCCGACGCCGCCCGGCGCCTCGTAGTTGCCGAGGCCGACGACGGTGAAGCCCTGCTCGGCGAGCTGGTCGGCGACCTCGCGGGCCTTGCCGACGGTCTTGGTGCCGTTGAGCACCTGCACCTTGACCTGCTCCGGCTTGATCGTGGCCTTCGGCTTGCCGGTGCCCGCACTGGCCGACGGGGCCGGGGTGGCGACCTCGGTGTCGGTCTTGATCGAGGTGAACAGCTTGGTGGCGTCGGGTTCCTTCCACACCACGCGGTTCTCGTCCTCCGGGTCGGGGACCCACGGGATGGTGGTGAACTGCACGCCGCCCGCCGTGAGCTGCTTGGCGCTCGTCGCGATCTCGATGAGCTGCTCGGGGTCGTTGGCGAGCTCGGGGTCCATGGTGACCGAGCCGGCCGCGGCGGAGATGAAGTCCCTGAGCTTGCCGACGTCGGTGAGCAGCTCGCTGCTGGTGGCCTTGGCGACGACCTTGCTGAGGAAGATCTGCTGGCGGCGGATGCGCTGGATGTCGCTGCCGTCGCCGTACTTGCGCAGGCGCACGTAGCCGAGCGCCTTCTCGCCGTCGAGCCGGCTCTTGCCGGCGGGCAGGACGAGCTTGCTGGCCTTGTCGTTGACGGCGGTCCTCAGGCAGATCTCGATGCCGCCGAGCGCGTCCACGATGTTCTTGAAGCCGCTGAAGTCGACCTCGACGAAGTGGTTGACGCGGATGCCGGTGAGGGTCTCGATGGTGGAGATGGTGCAGGCGACGCCGCCCGAGTTGTACGCCGAGTTGATCATGTCACGGCGCGGCGCCATCTCCTGCTTGGTGGTCTCGTTCTTGCACTTGGGGATCTGCACCATGGAGTCGCGCGGGAAGCTGATCAGCCGGGCCTTGTCGCGGTTGGGCGAGATGTGCATGAGGATGATCGTGTCGGTGCGCTTGCCGCCCGCGTCGGCCAGCCGGGCGGTCTGCTGACCGTACCTCGCGTTGCCCGCGCCCGCCCGCGTGTCGGAGCCGACGAGCAGCACGTTGAGCGCGCCGGTGTCCGGAGGCCGGGGGTTGATGATGTCGTCCTTGACGCTCTTCTGGGTGATGTTGCCGAAGGCGTCGCGGAACGTCGCGTAGGCGGTCAGCGAGCCCGCCACCATGACCGTGGTGACGCCGATGCTGACCCAGGCCAGCACCCGCATCTTGCCGCCTCCGCCACCGCCACCGCCGCCGCGGCGGCCGCGCGGCGGCTCGTCGCCGGGCGGAGGGGGAGGGGGCGGTGGCACGGGGCTCGCGCCGCCGCCGGCGGCGGCCCTGCGGGCCATCCTGCTGCCTGGCTGGGGGGGCGCCGAGCGGTAGCCCTGCTGCGCGGTGTCGACTACCGGCGCGATCCTGTAGTCACTCATACGCCCCCTGGCCTCGTTCCTCGCGCCCGTGCGCCGGCTTGGTCCTGCCGCGCCATGAGATTAGGTGACGTTCCGAGTGTCCGGTGCGACGACCGCCGGAAACGACCGTGACCCGGGCGTGATGTTTCCGCGGAGAAGCATACTCAGGACCGGACATAAGGGGGAATATTATCGCCGAACTCTTTGCCGCCCTCCGCGTTTGACCGCAGGTCAGGGCGGATGCTGAGGACCGCGGCCAGGCACGCCAGGGGGACGGCCGGCAGTACGTACCGGTAGTCGAACTCCGCCGCCGCGGCCGGTGTGATCAACAGCACGATCGCCGTGGACCACGGCAGCGCCCAGTACGCGCCCCCGGGGAGCCGTCCCCCCGAACGCCTGCGCCTGAGCGCCGCGACCGGGGGCACCAGGAGGGCCGCCAGGAGCACCGGGCCGGGCAGCCGCGCCATGCTCTGGTAGGCCCGCAGCCATCCCGCGTAGGGCTCGACGATCTCCGTGCCGATCGCGCCCTGCTCGTAGCGCTGGGCGAACTCCGCGCCCCGCTGCGCGGGATAGCGGCCGGGCGGTCCCGGCGGCGTGACCGGGAACTCGTAGTAGGCGTAGATCTCCTGGTCGGGGTAGACCGGCCGGTCCCAGCGGAACGTACGGGCCAGCTCGCCCAGGACCGAGGCGGCGTAGTCGAGCGGCTGGGTGAGGATCGCCCGCGCCGCGAAGCGGGCGGCGAGGTCGTCGGTCTCCTTGGTGAAGGTGATGCCCGGCAACTGCACGATCGGGGCGTCCTTGGCCCAGATGTACTCCTGCGAGGGCGGGCGCTGCTCCGGCGGGCGCGGGTCGCACAGAACCTTCAGGTCGGCGGGCGGGTCCATCCTGGCGCAGTCGGCGAACGACATCGTGCGGGCGTACAGGAAGACGCCGTTCGCGCCGACCAGGCCCACCCGCTGGTACGTGACGTAGAACCAGGCCCCGTACGCGACCACCGGCACCAGGGCCGCCGCCAGCAGCGCCCCGGTGGGCCGGAACCGCCGCCGCAGCAGGAACCAGGCCGCGAACACCACGATGAGCGGCTGTCCCACGGTCCTCGTCAGGGTGGCGGCGGCGAGCAGCAGGCCGATGGCGACGGCCGCGCCCGTACGGCGGGTGGCGCCCAGCGCCACGGCGGACACCACCAGGAACATGAACAGCGTGTCCGACACCAGCAGGTGCTCCAGCTCGACCTGGTAGGCGTCGAGCAGCACCGGCACCGTGGCGAGCGTCGCCGCCCAGCGCGGCGCCCGCCGGGCCACCCGGTAGATCAGCACGCCGGCGGCCAGGCCCATCAGGTGCTGGACCGCCGCCACGGCGGCGAAGGAGTGCAGCGGCTCCAGCAGCTTGATGAACATCGAGTAGCCGGCCGGGCGGACCAGGTCGGGACGCGGGTGGAAGACGGTGACGACGTAGGTGTAGGTGTCGGGGAACCACAGGGCCGGGCGATAGCCCAGCATGGCGAGGGCGCGGAGCAGCGTGCCGAGCGTGAGCACCACCAGGAACCACCGGTGCCGCCGGGCCAGGGACCTCAGATCGCGCGGCATGCGCCGCCGCCCCCGTCCCCGCCCCTGTTCCCGCGCCGCCGGCCCGTCCGCGCGAACCTCCTCCGTCACGCGCACGTCCTCCCGATCCAGTTCCGGCACGTGCCGTACGGTACCGGTTCCACGCCGCGCGACCGGATACGCTCGCTGCTCGATGGAACGTCTCCTCCCCGGCCGGGCGCTCGCCGCGCTGTCCGTCGCGCCCGCGCTGGCCGTGGCGGGCTGGCTGCTCGCCGGGCTGCCGCTGCTGCTGCTCGGCCGCTTCGCGCCGCTGCCCGCGCTGCTTCTCGGCCTGCCCGCCGCCGCCCTGCTGACCTGGGCCGGAACGCGGGCGCGCGCCGTGGTGGGGGAGACCGCCTGGTGGCAGGTCGCGGCGGTGACGGTGATCGCCGTGGCGTCGGGCGTGTTCAACGCCCTCCTGCACAGCGAGCAGTTGGCCGTCCGGCGCGACCCGGCGACCTACGCCCAGTACACCGCCTGGATCGCCCGCCACGGCGCGCTGCCGATCGACGTGCGCCCCGAGGCGTTCGGCGGGGCCGATCCCGCGCTGGTCTTCGAGAGCGTCGGGTTCTACCGGGTGGACGGGGGCGTGGCGCCGCAGTTCATACCGGGGGCGCCGATGCTGTTCGCGCCCGGCGACTGGCTGGGCGTGCCGTTCGTGGTGCCCGCCGTGCTGGGGGCGCTCGCCGTGCTCGCCGTGGCCGGGGTGACCGCGCGGCTGGCGGGGGCGCGGTGGGCGCCGGTCGCGGCGGCGGCGTTCGCGGTCAGCCTGCCGGTCCTCTACACCTCGCGGACCACGTTCAGCGAGATCCCGTCGCTGATCCTGCTGTTCGGCGGACTGGCGCTGACCTACGACGCGCTGGAGCGGGCCGGCTGGTGGCGGGGCTTCTTGGCGGGCCTGGTGTTCGGGCTGGCCGTGCTGGTGCGGATCGACGGGCTGCGGGACGTGCTGCCGGTGCTGGCCTTCGCCGGGCTGCTGGTCGCGATGCGTCGTGTCGGCCGGCCCCGGGGGGCGCTCGGGCCGCCGCTGCTGGCCGGGCTGGCGGCAGGGGCGGGGCTCGGGCTGCTGGCGGCGTACCTGCTGGCGCGGTCCTATCTGAACTATTTGTCGGGCTCGGTGCGGCCGCTGCTGCTGATCTGCGCCGCCGTGCTCGTGCTCACCGCGGCCGGCACGGCCGCCGCGCCGCTCCTGGCCCGTCTGCGGGCGCCGCGCTGGGCGCCGGCGGCGGGGGCGGGGCTGGTCGTGCTGCTCATGGCCGCGCTGTACGCCCGCCCGTGGTTCCAGACCGTCACCCGCGACCCGGTGACCGACGACGACCGGCGCACGTTCGACATGATCGAGGCCATCCAGCGGGCCAACGGCCTGCCGGTGGACGGCCGCCGCCTCTACTTCGAGCAGTCGCTGCACTGGGTCGCCTGGTACGTCGGGCTCCCCGCGCTCGTGCTGGCCACGCTCGCGGCGGCGCTGCTCACCCGGCGGCTGCTGCGCGACGGCACGCCGTTCGCCTGGCTGCTGCCGCTCGCGGTGATCGGCTGGACGACGGTCACCACGCTGGTCCGGCCCGAGATCACGCCCGACCATCCGTGGGCCGCCCGCCGCCTGGTTCCGGTCGTGATCCCGGGGCTGGTGGTGCTGGCCGCGTACGGGCTGGACCGGCTGCGGGCGTGGACCGGCGGCCGGCGCTGGGTGAGCGCGCTCGCGGTCGTGGCCGTGCTGGTCCCGCCCGCCGTGACCTCGCTCGGCACCGCGTTCACGCCGGTCGAGCGGGGGGAGGCGGCGGCGGTGGCGGCCATGTGCGCGCGGCTGCCCGAGCGGGCCTCGGTGCTGATCGTCGAGCGGGTCACCGGCGAACGGTTCACCCAGGTCGTACGGGGGATGTGCGACCTGCCGACCGCCCGCGTGCGGCGGCCGGACGGCATGGACGTGGCGCGCGACGACGAGACGCGGCGGCTCGCGGAGCGGGTGCGGGCGGCCGGCCGGGTGCCGGTCGTGCTGGCCGCCGAGGCCGACCAGGTCGCGAGGTACGGCACTCCCGTGCAGGTCTTCGCGCTCACCGCCCGCCAGGACGAACGCTCGCTCGTGAGCCCTCCGGACGGCACGTGGTCGCTGCGGATGAACGTGTGGATGGCCGTCCCCGAAGCAGCCGATGTGCACGCTTCCCCTGGACGGGCACAGTAACCTCGATCCCTGTGAGCACGCTAGAGACCCCCAAGAGTGGACCTGCCGTGGAAGAAGCGCCGTACGTCACCATCGTCCTGCCCTGCTACAACGAGCAGGACCACGTCATCGACGAGGTCGAGCGCATCACCAGGGCCATGGACTCCAGCGGCTACACCTACGAGCTGGTCGCCATCGACGACTGCTCCACCGACGACACGCTGGCCCGCCTGCACGAGGCCGCGCCCGCCTACCCCCACCTGCGGGTGCGCGCCTTCCACCGCAACGGCGGCTCCGGCACCGTGCGCCGCATCGGCAGCCAGGACGCCAGGGGCGAGATCGTCGTCTGGACCGACGCCGACATGACCTACCCCAACGACCGCATCCCCGACCTGGTGCAGATCCTCGACAAGGACCCCACGATCGACCAGGTGGTGGGCGCGCGCACCAGCGAGGAGGGCTCGCACAAGCTGCTGCGGGTGCCGGCCAAGTTCGTGATCCGCAAGGTCGCCGAGATGCTGGCCGGGCAGAAGATCCCCGACCTCAACTCGGGGCTGCGCGCTTTCCGCAAGTCGGTGGCCAAGCCCTATCTGCGGCTGCTGCCCCCCGGGTTCTCCTGCGTCACGACGATCACGCTGTCGTTCCTGTCCAACCAGCACGACATCTACTACCTGCCCATCGAGTACGCCAAGCGGGCCGGCAAGTCGAAGTTCAGCTTCGTCTCCGACGCCTACCGCTACATCCTGCAGGTGCTGCGGATGATCATGTACTTCAACCCGCTCAAGGTGCTCATGCCGCCCGCGCTCTGGCTGGTGGGCATCGGGTTCGTCAAGGGCGTCTGGGACATGATCCAGCACCCCTTCTACTTCCCGGCCAACACCGTCATGATCTTCCTGTCCGGGATGCTCATCGGGTCCGTGGCGCTGCTGGCCGACCTGATCGTGCGCTCGCGGGGAGAGTAGGCGCGTGCGGATCGCGATCGTCGGGCCGACTTACCCGTACAAAGGGGGCGGGGCGCAGCACACCACCGAGCTGGCGCACCGGCTGGCCGCGCTGGGGCACGACGTGGTGATCGAGTCCTGGCGGGCGCAATACCCGTCGTTCCTCTATCCGGGGCAGCAGACCATCTCCGCGCCCGAGGGCACCCCCTATCCGGCGACCGCGCGCCGGCTCGACTGGCGCCGCCCCGACGAGTGGCTGGCCGCCGGGCGGCGGATGCGCGCCGCCGACCTGGTGGTGCTGGCCGTGCTGAGCTCGGTGCAGGTCCCGGCCTACCTGGGCATCCTCGCCGGCCTCGGCCGCCGCGCCCCCGCGCTCGCCCTCTGCCACAACGTGCTGCCGCACGAGCGCAAGCCGTACGACAGGCCGCTCATGAAGGCGCTGCTCAAGCGGGTGGACGCGGTGCTCGCCCACTCCGAGGAGCAGGCCGGGCTGGCCCGCGGGCTGGCCGCCACGCCGGTACGGGTGGCCGGGCTGCCGCCGCACCTGCCCGTGACCGGGGCGTCGGGATCGGCCGAGGTGCGCAGGCGGCTGCTGTTCTTCGGTATGGTGCGCCCGTACAAGGGGCTGGACCTGCTGCTGCGGGCGCTGCCCGAGGGCGTCTCGCTGACCGTCGCCGGGGAGTTCTGGGGCGGGCTGGACGAGACCGAGGCGCTGATCCGCGAGCTCGGCCTCGGCGACCGCGTGGAGCTGCGGCCCGGCTACGTGCCCGCGGACGACGTGCCGAAGCTGTTCGCCGCCGCCGACGCGCTCGTGCTGCCCTACCGCAGCGCCACCGCCAGCCAGAACGTGTGGCTGGCGCACGAGCACGGCGTCCCGGTGATCGCCACGCGGGTGGGCGCGCTCGCCGACCACGTCACCGACGGCGTGGACGGGCTGCTCGTCGAGCCGGGCGACGCCGGCGCGCTGCGCGCGGCCATCGAGCGCTTCTACGCCTCCGGCGAGCCCGAGAGGTTGCGGTCGGGGGTCAAGGCGGTCGATCCCGAGCCGTTCTGGTCGGCGTACACGGCGGCGCTGCTGGGCGCTGGCCGGGCCTGACGGCCCAGCAGGAACGACACCCCGGCCAGCGCGGCGTCGGCCAGCGTGAACGCCAGCCGCGACACGATGGCCACCGCCAGCGCCGGCGCGGTGCCGATGACCGGCCCGAGCACCAGCACCAGCGCGCCCTCCCTGATGCCCACGCCGGCCGGCACCACGACGGTGAGGATGCCGGTCGCCCAGGCGAAGGCGTAGGCCCCGGTGCCCGCCAGGTAGAGGTCGGTCCGGCCGGTGAGCAGCCAGATGTGCACGCCGTAGACGAACCAGCCGAGCACCGTCCAGGCCACCGCGACGACCACGGTGCGGCCGGGCAGCACGCTCTCCAGCGGCTCGCGCCGCGCCAGGCGCAGCGCCAGGTTGAGCCCCCAGCCCAGCACCTTCGGATGCAGGCACACGATGATCACGGGGACCAGCAGCACGAGGTACCACGCCTCGCGCACCGCCTCCAGCGAGCCCAGCGTGGCCGCGGCGATCGAGATCGCCACCCCGATGTTGATCACCAGTCCGAGCGAGATGGTGGCGAACGTCCGGCGCGGCGGGCTCCCGTGGTCGCGGCCGAGGTCCATCATCGCCGCGTACGCCCACACCGCGCCCGGGATGTACTTGCCGAGCTGGCCCACGAACATGATCCGCCCGGCGATCCGCAGCGGCACCCGCGTGCCGAGCCCCGCCATGATCTCCCGCCAGGCGACCAGCATGAGGAACTGGCCGAGCATCACCGCGAGGAACGACCCGAGCACCGCCCACGGCGACAGCGCGGCCAGCGCCGTGGTGGTGTCGTCCCAGTTGCGGGCCAGGCCGTAGCCGAGGAACCCGATGGCGACCAGGGCGAGGACGATGCGCAGCAGCCGGCGGAGCATTCGCTCAGGCTACGCGCGTCACGCCCGTGAGTGCCAGAGACCCGCGTCCGACCTCAAGCCCGTCCGAAGGTGGGTACTGTGGGGCCCCGTGGGGAAGCAACGCGTCGCGCAGCTCGCATACTCGGAGTTCCAGTCAGCCATGCTCGACGAGGGCAAGCGGCGGCGGAAGGCGGCGAAGATCATCGCCGTGCTGGAGCACTTCCGCGGGCCGCTCGGCGGGCTGACCGTGGCCGACATCGGCTGCTCGGCCGGGTTCATCGCCGACGAGCTGGCCCAGGCCGGCGCCAAGCACACGATGGGCGTCGACATCGACGTGCCGGGGCTGCGCAAGGCGGCCGACCGGTTCGGCGGGCGGGTGGCGTTCGTGTGCGGCGACGGCACGGCGCTGCCGTTCCCCGACGGCTCGGTGGACGTGCTGGTGTTCAACCACATTTACGAGCACGTGGTCGACCCCGACGCGGTGGTGGCCGAGATGCACCGGGTGCTGTCCGACGACGGGGTGCTCTACCTGGGGCTGGGCAACCGGCTCGGGGTCATGGAGCCGCACTACAAGCTGCCGTTCCTGTCCTACCTGCCGCCCGCGCTGGCCGACCGCTACGTGCGCGCCTCCGGCCGGGCCGACCACTACTACGAGCGTTTCCGCACCCGGCGCGGGCTGCGCAGGATGCTGCGGGCCTTCCACGTCTGGGACTACACCTTCCCGGTGCTGGCCACGCCCACGAAGTTCGCCGGGGGAGAGCTGTTCCCCGGCGTGCTCGGCAAGGTCGTGCGCACGGTGCTCGCCCGGACGCCGCGCGCGGTGCTGCGGCTGCTGCTGCCGGTGGTGCCGACCTACCTGTGGGTGGCGACCAAGCGGCCGGCGCGGCCGGTGGGGGCGGCGTTGCCGCAGCCGCCCGAGCGGGTCCGGCCGCTGTGAAAGCCGAGGAGAGCCCGGCCGCCGGCGAGGTCGTCGTGCGGAAGCGCCGGCCGCGGGGGGCGCGGGGGCTGATCCGGGTCGCGTTCCTGCTGGTCGCGCTCGGGTTCGGCGGCTGGGCGGTGGCGCGGGAGTGGGACGGCGTGGTGGCCGGGTTCGCCCGGCTGTCGGCGCCCGCGCTGGCCGGGTCGCTGGTGGCCGTGGTGGCCGCGCTGCTCGGGGCCATGCTCACCTGGCGCACGCTGCTGGCCGACCTGGGCTCGCCGCTGCCGCTCCGGCCGGCGGCCAAGGTGTTCTTCGTGGGGCAGCTCGGCAAGTACATCCCGGGCGCGCTCTGGCCGGTTCTCGCGCAGATGGAGATGGGCCGCGACCTCGGCGTGCCCAGGGCGCGCAGCGCGGCGGCGTTCTTCCTGATGATGCCGATCCAGCTCGCCACCGGCCTGCTGGTGACGCTCGGCACGCTGGGCTGGGACCGTTATGGCTGGCTGCTGCTGGCCCTGCCGGCGCTGCTGGTGCTGCTGGAGCCCAAGGTCATCAACGCGGTGATCGCGTTCGGGCTGCGCAGGCTGAAGCGGGAGCCCCTGGAGCGGCCGCTCACCCGCCGGGGCATGCTCGCCGCGCTCGGCTGGGCGCTGGCCGGGTGGATCGCCTACGGCGTGCACCTCTACTTCATCGTGCCGCAGGGCGGGCTGGTGTTCGCGGTGGGGGCGTTCGCGTTGTCGTGGTGCCTCGGCATCCTGACCTTCGTCGTGCCGGCGGGCGCGGGGGTCCGGGAGGTCGCCATGGTGGCCGTGCTGGCGCCGCACGTTTCGGGCGGCGCCGCCATCGCGGTGGCCCTTTCGTCCCGGATTGTCATCATTCTGGGTGACTTGATCTGCGCCGGCCTCGCGGGAATCACGGCAAGGCGCTCCTCGGTGTGATTTGGACCACGATTTAGGGGACGTTGGTCATAAGCTGAACTACAGAGGGGGACGTTCAGTCCCACGTTGATCTTGAGGGGAGAAGATCTGCGTATGCCTCGTGTGCTCGTCGATGCGGCGGCGGTTCCCGCCGACCGCGGCGCGCTTACCCGCTACGTGGACGGGCTCGTCGCTGCCCTGCACCGGGCCGGCGCCGATGTCGCTGTCGCATGCCAGCGTGCCGACGCCGAACGCTACCGGCGCCTCGCGCCCAGCGCGAACGTCATCCCGGGGCCCGTCTCGCTCACCAACCGGGCGGCCAGGCTCGCCTGGGAGCAGAGCAGCCTGCCGCTGCTCGCCCGCCACGCCGGCGCGGACGTGATCCACGCTCCCTACTACTCGATCCCGCTCGGCTCCGGGATCCCGACCGTCGTGACGGTGCACGACGCGACCTGGTTCGCCGAGGCCGACCAGCACGGCCCCCGCGCGTCGTTCTTCCGCTCGGCCACCCGCACCGCCGTGCGCCGGGCCAAGCGGGTGATCGTGCCGTCCAAGGCCACCAGGGACGAGCTCGTCCGCGTGCTGTCCGCCGACCCCACCAGCATCGACGTCGCCTACCACGGCGTCGACCTCGCGCTGTTCCACCCGCCGAGCGAGGACGAGATCCGCCGGGCCGCGCTGCGCCTCGGGCTGCACGGGCAGCCGTACGTCGCCTTCCTCGGCAACCTCGACCCGCGCAAGAACGTGCCCAACCTCATCCGCGGGTTCGCCTCGGCGGTCAAGGCGCTGGACAAGCCGCCCGCGCTCGTGATCGGCGGCGGCGTGCACGAGAACGACGTGGACGCCGCCTGCCGGGAGGTCGAGGCCACCGTCCGCGTCATCAGGCCCGGCTACCTGCACGGCCCCGACCTGCCGGGCTTCCTCGGCGGCGCGCTCGTGGTGGCCTTCCCCTCGCGCGGCGAGGGGTTCGGGCTGCCGGTGCTGGAGGCCATGGCCTGCGGCGCGCCCGTGCTCACCACGCACCGCACCTCGCTGCCGGAGGTGGGCGGCGACGCGGTCGCCTACACCGAGCCCGACTCCGACAGCATCGCAAACGCGCTCGGCGGGCTCCTCGCCTCGGCCGAGCGGAGAAAGCAGCTCCAGGAGGCGGGCCTCGCCCGCGCCCGCGAGTTCACCTGGGACGCCTCGGCCGAGGCGCACCTCAGCGCCTATCAACGCGCGATCGAATAGTTCGGTAACCTCACGGAATGATGGAGAGCTCTTTGCCAGACCTCGAGGCGATCCTCCTGGTTGGGGGGCAGGGCACGCGCCTGCGCCCGCTGACACTGGGCACGCCCAAGCCGCTGCTGCCGACTGCCGGGGTGCCGTTCCTGGCCCACCAGTTGGCCCGTGCGCGATCGTTCGGCGTCCGCCGGATCGTCTTCGCGACCTCCTACAAGGCGTCCATGTTCGAGCCGGCCTTCGGCGACGGCGCGGCGTTCGGGCTCTCCCTCAGCTACATGACGGAAGAGACTCCCCTCGGCACCGGCGGAGCCATCCGCAACGCGGCCGAGGCGCTCACCGCGGGGCCGTCCGACCCGGTGCTCGTGCTCAACGGCGACATCCTCTCCGGCCACGACATCGGCGAACAGGTGCGCCTGCACCGCGCGCGGCAGGCCGCTGTAACGCTCCATCTGACGGAGGTCGACGATCCGTCCCGCTTCGGCTGCGTCCCGACGGACGACGACGGGCGGGTCACGGCCTTCCTGGAGAAGACTCCCGAGCCGGTCACCAACCGCATCAACGCCGGCTGCTACGTCTTCACCCGCTCGGTCATCGACTCGATCCCCAAGGACGAGGTGGTGTCGGTCGAGCGGCAGACGTTCCCCGGCCTGATCGAGGCGGGCGAGCTGGTGCTCGGCTACGCCACCCGCACCTACTGGCTCGACGTCGGCACTCCGGCCGCGTTCGTGCAGGGCTCGCGCGACCTGGTGCTGGGCCGCCTGGACTCCCCGGCCGTGCCGGGGCCGGCGGGCGAGTTCCTCCTGCTGCCCGGGGCCGTCGTCGCGCCGACGGCCAAGGTCGAGGGCGGCACCACGGTCGGCGCGCGGGCGGTCGTCGAGGCCGGGGCCATCGTGACCGGCTCGGTGCTGAGCGACGACTGCGTGATCGAGACGGGCGCGGAGGTCACCGACTCGGTGCTGGGCAAGGGCGCGCGGGTCTGCGCGGGCACGGTGGTGCGCGGCGCGGTGATCGGCGACGGCGCCGTGGTCGGGCCGGGCAACGAGCTCCAGGACGGCGTACGCGTCTGGCCGGGCATCGAGCTGCCCGAACGCGCGCTCCGCTACTCCAGCGACGTCTGAGAGGCCGGGGCCGGGAGACGGCGTGACTTCCTCGACTCCCAGGCCCAGCCTCCCAGCAGGACCAGGACGGTGGTGATCACGACCAACGGGATCACCCAGATCCGGTCGCCGTACCTGATGCCCAGCTTCGCCAGCAGGACGGCCATGCCGTCGAAGGCGTAGAACACGGCGCCGGCGCCGGCGACGAACCCGGCGAGGGCCCCGATGACGGCGACGGTCTCACCGGCGAGCGGCCGGAGGAACCGGGCCGCGCGGGCGCACAGCAGGCCGGCCAGGCCGTGCTCGACGACGAGGAGGACCGCCAGGGCGAGGCCCCATAAGGCGTGGTGGGACACGATGTGGCCGATGTAGTCCCAGGGGCCGCGGAACCCCCGGACGTCGAGGACGTCGAGCGCCTTCGCGAGGCCGAGGACGCCGAGCGCCAGAATGACCGCCGTCATCGCCGCGACGCCCTTGCGCTGCCATGCCCGCTCGGGGGCCCGCTCGGGGGCCTGCTCCGGCGGCGGGAGGATTCTCGTGCGGCCCACGCCCGGCCGCCGCTCGCCGAGCATGGCCAGCGCCTGCTCGACGGTCGGCCGGTTGCCCGGGTCCTTGTCGAGCAGCCGGGTGATGAGCGGCGCGAGCCGGCCCGCCCGTCGCGGCGGCGGCGGCTCCTCCAGCAGGACCGCGGTCAGCGCCGCCGGCTGGGTGTCGCGGCGGAACGGGGAGACGCCCTCGACGCCTGGTAGAGGGTCGCGCCGAGGGAGAACAGATCGCCCGCGGGCCGCCCGTCGGTGCCGCGCAGCCGCTCGGGGGCCATGTACTCGGGCGAGCCGACGAGCATCCCGGTGGCCGTCAGGGTGGTGTCGGTGGTGTGGAGCGCGATCCCGAAGTCGGTGAGCAGGACCCTGCCGTCCGTGGAGAGCATGACGTTGGCGGGCTTGACGTCGCGGTGCACGATGCCGGCCCGGTGCGCCGCGCCGAGCGCCGCCAGCAGTGCGCCGGCGACGTGGGCGGCCCGCTCCACCGGCAGCGGTCCGTGCTCGTCGAGGTGCTCGGCCAGCGAGCAGCCGTCGATCAGCTCCATCACGATCCAGGGCAGGCCGTCGGGGACGACGTCGTAGATGGCCAGGATGTTCTCGTGGGTCCGTAACCGGACGGCGTTGCGGGCCTCGCGGGCGGCGCGTTCCAGCCGCTTGTCCTGCTCCGCCTGGGACATCCCGGGCAGCAGGTGCAGCTCCTTGACCGCCACCTCGACGTCCAGGACCTCGTCGTACGCCCGCCAGACCCGCCCGAACCCGCCGGACCCGAGCAGGGCGACCAGCCGGTAACGTCCGCCGACCCTGTAGCCAGGCTGCGCCGATGTCATCGCCATCCCGCCCATCTCGCCCCGCACGACCGTTGGCCAGACTAGATCACGGGGGCCGGCGCCGTGGCCCGTACCGCGATCCCGGGGGGCCGCTCCACTCCGGCCGGCGCGGCACACTGAAGGGGTGAGGGAGCGCAGGTGGGCGCCGGACGGGCCGCTCGACGTCGGGCTGGCGTTGCAGCCGCACCGGCGCGGCGGCGGCGACCCCGCCTGGCGGCGGACCGCCGACGGGGCCCTGTGGCGCACGTCCAGGGCGCCCTCCGGCCCCTGCACGCTCCGGGTGAGCGTCGCGGGCGGCGAGGTGCTCGGGCAGGCGTGGGGGCCCGGCGCGGAGTGGGCGCTGGAGACCCTGCCGGCGCTGCTCGGGGCCGAGGACGACCGGTCCGGGTTCAGCGTCAGGCACGAGGTGCTGGCCGACGTCGTACGCCGCCACCCCGGCCTGCGCATCGGCCGCACTGGCCGCGTCATGGAGGCCCTGGTGCCGGCCGTGCTGGAGCAGAAGGTGGTGGGCCGGGAAGCCTGGCGGGCCTGGCGCTGGCTGCTCCACCACTACGGCGAGCCCGCCCCCGGCCCGGCCCCCGATGGCATGCGGGTGATCCCCGAGCCGGCCGTGTGGCGGCAGATCCCCTCCTGGCACTGGCACCGGGCGGGCGCGGAGGCGGTGCGGGCCCGTACGATCGCGACCGCCGCGTGGCACGCCACCAAGCTGGAGGCGGCCCGCACCACGCAGGAGCTCGACCGGCTGCTGCGCGCGCTGCCCGGCGTCGGGGTGTGGACCTCCGCCGAGGTGCGCCAGCGCGCGTTCGGCGATCCCGACGCGGTGAGCGTGGGTGACTTCCATCTGGCCAAGCTGGTCGGCTACGCGCTGACGGGGGAGAAGACCGACGATCCCGGCATGTTGCGGCTGCTGGAGCCGTACGAGGGGCATCGGCACCGGGCGACGGTGCTGGTGTGGCTGTCGGGGCTGCGGCCGCCGGCCCGGGGGCCGCGCATGCCGGCGCGCGACTTTCGGGCGTTTTGACCGACCCTGGGTGCGGGTGGTGAACTCAGCGCGCCGTACTGTGCCTGTATGAGTCCCGTGAACGATTCCGCGCTCCGCCGCGCTCTCGCCCGCGCCCGCGACGGCAAGACCCTCGACGTCACCGAGGCGACCGTGCTGCTGCACGCGCGGGACGAGCACCTCGACGCCCTCCTTGAGCACGCCTCCCGCGTCCGCGACGCCGGCCTCGAGGCCGCAGGACGGCCCGGCGTCGTCACCTACAGCAGGAAGGTGTTCATCCCGCTGACCAGGTTGTGCCGGGACCGGTGCGGCTACTGCACGTTCGCCACCGCGCCGCACAAGCTTGACTCGCCCTTCCTGAGCCCGGACGAGGTGCTGGAGATCGCCAGGCAGGGCGCGGCGATGGGGTGCAAGGAGGCGTTGTTCACGCTGGGGGACCGGCCGGAGGACCGCTGGCACCAGGCCCGCGAGTGGCTGGACGCGCACGGCTACGACGACACGCTGTCGTACGTGCGGGCCATGGCGATCAGGGTGCTGGAGGAGACCGGGCTGCTGCCGCACCTCAACCCCGGGGTGATGAGCTGGCGGGACCTGCAGCGGCTCAAGCCCGTCGCGCCGTCCATGGGGATGATGCTGGAGACGACGTCGCGGCGGTTGTTCGAGGAGAAGGGGCAGCCCCACTACGGCTCGCCGGACAAGGACCCGGCGGTGCGGCTGCGGGTGCTGGAGGACGCCGGGCGCAGCAACGTGCCGTTCACCACCGGCATCCTCATCGGGATCGGGGAGACCGTACAGGACCGGGCCGAGTCGATCTTCGCGATCCGGCGGGTGGCCCGCGAGTACGGCGGCGTCCAGGAGGTCATCGTCCAGAACTTCCGCGCCAAGCCGGACACCGCGATGCGCGGCATGCCCGACGCCGACCTCCAGGAGCTGGCCGCCACCATCGCCGTCACGCGCCTGGTGCTCGGCCCGAAGGCCCGCGTCCAGGCCCCGCCGAACCTGGTGGACGCCGAGTACGCGCTCATGCTCCGCGCCGGCATCGACGACTGGGGCGGCGTCTCCCCGCTCACCCCCGACCACGTCAACCCCGAGCGGCCCTGGCCGCAGATCGAGGAGCTGGCGGCTCGCACCGCCGCCGCCGGGTTCGCGCTGCGCGAGCGCCTGACCATCTACCCCGAGTACGTGCTGGCCGGCGAGCCCTGGCTGGACCCGCGCCTGTCCGCCCACGTGGCCGCGCTCGCCGACCCGGCGACCGGCCTGGCCCGCGAGGACGCCGTGCTCGAAGGCCGTCCGTGGCAGGAGCCGGACGGCGGCTTCGTCCCGGCCGGACGGGTGGACCTGCACGTCGAGGTGGACACCGACGGGCGCACGCACGACCGGCGCGCCGACTTCGACCACGTCTACGGCGACTGGGAGGCGCTGAAGGACCGCCTCGGCACGGCGACGCCCACGACGCCGGGCGACGTGCGGCAGGCGCTGCGCAGGGCCGCGGCCGACCCGGCCGGGCTCACCGACGACGAGGCCGTGGCGCTGCTCGGCGCGGACGGGGAGGCGCTGGAGGAGCTGGCCGCCATCGCCGACGACCTGCGGCGGCAGGCGGCCGGCGACGACGTCACCTACGTGGTCAACAGGAACATCAACTTCACCAACGTCTGCTACACCGGCTGCCGGTTCTGCGCGTTCGCGCAGCGGCGTACGGACGCGGACGCGTACACGCTGAGCCTGGACCAGGTGGCCGACCGGGCGCAGGAGGCGTGGGAGGCCGGCGCGACCGAGGTGTGCATGCAGGGCGGCATCCACCCCGACCTGCCGGGGACCGCGTACTTCGACATCGCGAAGGCGGTCAAGGCCCGCACGCCCGACATGCACGTGCACGCCTTCTCCCCGATGGAGGTCATCAACGGGGCGTCCAGGACGAACCTGTCCGTACGGGAGTGGCTGGAGGCCGCCAAGGAGGCCGGGGTGGACTCGCTGCCGGGCACGGCGGCCGAGATCCTGGACGACGACGTGCGCTGGGTGCTCACCAAGGGCAAGCTGCCGGCCAAGGAGTGGATCGACGTCATCACCACGGCACACAAGGTGGGCATCCCGACCACGTCCACGATGATGTACGGCCACGTCGACAACCACCTGCACTGGGTCAGGCACATCAAGCTGATCCGGCGGCTGCAGGAGGAGACCGGCGGGTTCTCGGAGTTCGTGCTGCTGCCGTTCGTGCACACGAGCGCGCCGATCTACCTGGCCGGCATCGCCCGCCCCGGCCCCACGGCGCGCGAGAACCGGGCCGTGCACGCCCTGGCCAGGATCCTGTTGCACGGCGCGATCGGCAACATCCAGTGCTCGTGGGTGAAGCTCCAGGACGACCTGTGCCGGCAGGTGCTCCAGGGCGGCGTCAACGACCTCGGCGGCACGCTCATGGAGGAGACCATCAGCCGCATGGCGGGCTCGGAGAACGGCTCGTACAAGACCATCAGCGAGCTGCGCGCCATGGTGGAGGTCACCGGGAGGCCGGTGCGCCAGCGCACCACCGAGTACGGCGTCCCGTCGGCGGAGCGGCTGGCCGCCTCGGCGGCGAGCGACGGCGTGTGCCAGAGCGTGCGGCGGGTGCTGCCCCTCGCGTAGTTGTAACTTGTTCTAACAACGGGTTGCGCCCCGAGTGCGGGTCCCTGACAGAATCGGCACGTGCGGTTGGGTCGGCATCGCGCCGCGCTCTCCACCGAGCAGCGGCGCAAGAAGGCGTTACGGCGTGGCGTGCTGGCCGGGCTCGCGGCCGTGGCCATCGTCGTCGCCTCGCTGACCGTGGTGTTCGGCGGCGCGGGCGCGCTGTGCTCCACACGGGAGCCCGTGCTGGTCAGCGTCGCGGCGGCGGTGGACGTCGCGCCCGCCGTCATGGAGGCGGCCGGGCGGTTCAACGACACCAAGGCGTCCGTGGGCGGCCGGTGCGTGCTCGTCCAGGTGACCGAGCAGCCGCCGGCCACCGTCCTGCGCACGCTCATCGGCGACCGCGCGGGCGTGCTGCGCGAGCGGCCCGACGGGTGGATCGCCGACTCCTCGGCCTGGATCCGGCTGGCCCGCCAGCAGGGGGCCAGCTCGCTGCCGTCCGGGGAGAGCGTCGTCGCGACCTCGCCGCTGGTGTTCGCCACACGGCAGTCGCTGGCGCGGCGCTTCTCCGTGGGCAACACCGAGATGAACTGGCGGATGGTCTTCCCGTCCACCGCGCGCGGGCGGCTGACGCCCACCGACGAGGAGCCCGACGTCGTACGCGTGCCCGACCCCTCGCTGGCCGGGGCGGGCATCGCGACCGTGGCCGCCGCCCGCGACGTGGTCGGCACCGGGCCCGAGGCCGACAAGGCGCTGACCGCTTTCGTCCGCTGGGCGCAGGCGGGGTCGGCCCCCGACTACCGCAGCATGCTGGCGGCCGTGGACGACCGTACGTTCTGGCAGCGGCCGGTGGTCATCGTGCCCGAGCAGTCCGTGTGGAACCACAACCAGCGGCCCTCCGCCGACCCGGTCGTGGCGCTGCACCCACGCGAGGGGACCATCGACCTCGACTACCCCTACGTCGTCACCGCCACCGACCCGGTGGCGGCCGAGGCGTCCACCGCGTTCGCCGACTGGCTGACGGGGCCGGAGGCGCAGCAGATCGTGCGGCGGGCCGGGTTCCGGTCGGGCGACGGCAAGGAGGGGCCGATCTCGCCGGGGCCGCTGCTCCCCACGGCCGCCCCCAAGGTGCGCACGTCCGTCACGCCGCAGGACATCGACGAGGCGCTGCGCGCCTGGAGCCGGCTCGCCCCGCCCACCAACATCCTGGTGCTGGCCGACACCAGCAAGCACATGGCCGAGCCGCTGAAGGGCAGCACCCGCGTGCAGGTGGCGCTGGAGGCCGCCAGGATCGGGCTCCAGCTCTTCCCGGTGTCCACGCACATGGGGCTGTGGGAGTTCGCCGGCGGGCTGGGGCAGGTCAGGGGCTACCGGGAGCTGGTCGGGCTCGGGCCGATCAACGAGCCCGAACGCGGGCAGGTCGTCCGGCGCAGCCGCCTGGAGGAGGCCACCGCCACCATCACCGCCCATCCCACGCGGCCGAGCTCGCTCTACGACGCCGTGCTCAGCGGCTTCCGCCGGGTGAGCGGCGAGTACCGCGAGGAGATGAACAACACGCTGCTGGTGATCACGGCGGGCAAGGACGACGGCAAGGGCATCAGCCGCGAGCGGCTGGTGGACACGCTGCGCCGAGAGTGGCGGCCCGACCGGCCGGTGCAGATCATCGTCATCGCCTTCGGCTCCGGCGTGGACCGCGCGGCGCTCGGCCAGATCACCGCCGCCACGAACGGCTCCCTGCACGAGGCGCAGCGGCCGGACGAGATCATCGACGTCTTCCTCGCGGCGCTGGCCCGCCGCCTGTGCCACCCCACCTGCAAGCCCGCCGCATGAGAAGGGGGACGCTCCCGGCGGAGCGTCCCCCTTCCCGGTCAGCGGGTCACACGCGCTGCCAGAGCGCCGGGACGTTCGGCGGCTCCCACCCGGCGAGCGAGGTGTGGGCCTGGACGCACCGGTAGGTGACGCCGTTGTAGGTGACCGTGTTGCCGACCGCGTACGCGACGCCCGCGCGCCACGTGCCCGACGGGGCGGTGGTGGTCGGCGTCGCGGTCGGGGTGGGCGTCCTGGTCACGGTGGGGGTGGCGGTCGGGGACGGGTTGCCGCCCCCGCCGACCTGCAGGTCGATGCAGGAGTAGAAGGCGTTGGCGGTGTCGGAGATGTTCCAGATCGCCAGGACCTTCTGGCGGCCGGTGAAGCCGGACAGGTTCACGGTGTGCGAGACCGTCGCGGGCGGCTGCTGGTTGTTGCCGCTGAACTCGGCGACCTTGGTGTTGCCGATGTAGTACTGGTAGTTCGCGGTCGCGTGCCGGGCGGTGAATGTCCAGGTGAAGGTCACCGTGGTGCCCACCGACGCCACCGGCCAGGGCTTGCTGTCGTCGTTGAGCTGGGCGAACTGCCCAAGGTTGGCGTTGCAGGTGCGCAGGCCCTTCGGGCCCTCGACGCTCTGCGGCTCGTAGACGATGTTGCCGCAGTCGGGCACCTTGCCCTGGGCGCAGTTGGCCTGCCGGCTGGGCGGCGAGTTGACGTAGCCGTGAGCCAGGGCGGGGCCGGTGTTGAAGACCGTGGCGGCGATGGCCATCGCCGCCACGGCGACCAACGTGAGCATCCTTCGCATGAAAGCGGCTCCTTTACATGGGGGGATGCTCCAAATGTAAAGGAAACTTTCCTAACGGTAAATGGCCCGGCTGACCGGGCGTGCGGGCTCCGGTCAGTACGGCCAGGTCAGCGCGTCACGATGAAATCGGCCGGATCGCGCGGCGCCCGGTCACGCGGCGGCGCGGCGGCGTGCCCCACCGCCACGCAGCCCATCGGGTCCCACGCGGCGGGCAGGTCGAGCACCTCGCGCACCACCGGCCGGCAGAACATCGTGGACGACACCCACGCCGAGCCCAGCCCCTCGACGGCGAGCTGGATGAGGAAGTTCTCCACCCCCGCGCCGGTCGCCACCACGAACATCTCCCGCTCGGCGGCGTTGCGCCGCTCGTCGCGGTAGGTGTGCGAGCCCTCCATCACCAGGCACGGCACCACCAGGTAGGGCGCGTTGCGCAGCACGTCGCCCCGGCGCACCCGCTTGGCGATCGACTCCTCGCTGAAACCGTCGCCCCGGAGGTCGGCGATCCATGCCTCGCGCATCGCGTCGAGCAGTTTCGTACGCGTCTCGGGCGACTCGACCAGCACGAACCGCCACGGGGTGGTGTGGTGCGGCGCGGGCGCGGCGATGCCGGCCGCCACCGCCCGCCGCACGGCCTGCCGATCGACGGGCTCGGCGGAGAACTCCCTGATCGTACGGCGGGCGAAGACGACGTCCCGCGAGCCGTAGCGGAACAGGTCCTCGTCGGCCGGTCGCACCAGCGGCGCGACCCCCGGGCCTTCGTCGTCGGTCACCAGGTGGGCGAGCCCGCGGACGATCGCCACCGGCACCCCGTCGAGCTTGCCCTTGACCAGCTCGGCCGCGCCGGCGATCTCGTCGGCCAGCGCCGTCACGGTCGCGCTCAGCTCGTTGCCGTAGGCGTCGGACCGGCCGCGGAAGTCGTCGAGCGGGCGCACGCCCGCCACGCCGATCGCCACGTCGGTCAGCCCGTTGCGCCACGGCCGGCCGAACGTGTCGGAGACGATCACCCCGGCCCGCACCCCGGTCCGCTCCGCGAGGCCCGCCCGGATGCGCCGGGCCGAGGCGTCCGGGTCCTCGGGCAGGAGCAGGACGGTGCCCGGCTCGGTGTTGGAGGCGTCGACCCCCGCGGCGGCCATCACGAAGCCGTGCCGGGTCTGGGAGATCACGGTGTCGCCGCGCCGGGCGACCACGCGCTCGGTCTCGTCGGCGATGGCCCGGGAACGGTCGGGGGCGTGGCGGACGCGGCCCTCGGCCTTGCTCACGATCTTCGAGGTGACCACGACGATGTCGCCGTCACGCACCTCGGCGCCGGCCAGCAGGGCGGCCACGTCGTCGCCCTCGCGCACCTCGCCGATGCCCTGGACGGCGATCACCTCGACGGTGGGGGGCTGCTGGGGGGTCAGGGTCATCGGGAGAGCTCCAGGGCCAGGTCGAGTGCGGTGCGGGCGATGCCGGCCGCGGCCTCGGCGTCGTGCATGAGGATGGGACGGGCCACGACCCGTACACCGTCGAGCGCCACCCCGGCGTCCTCCTCGGCCACGAGCCAGCCGTCGATCAGGTCGGAGCCGTAGAGCTCCAGCACGGCCTGAGCGCTCGTCTCCACGCCGATGGCGGTCAGGCAGGCGTCGGCCATGCCGCGCACCGGCGCGCCGCCGATGATCGGCGACACCCCGACGACGGTCTTGGGCAGCAGCGCCTCGCGGATCCCCGGCACCTGGAGGATGGTGCCGATGCTCACGACCGGGTTGGACGGCGGCAGGATCACCACGTCGGCCTGCCGGATCGCGTCGAGCACGCCCGGCGCCGGCTTCGCCTGATCGACCCCCACCAGCGCGAACGACTGGGCGGGCACCGAGGCGCGCAGCCGTACCCACCACTCCTGGAAGTGCACGGCGCGTTTGCCGCGCTCGTCCTCGATCACCACGTGGGTCTCGCAGCGGTCGTCGGTCATCGGCAGCAGGCGCACGCCCGGCTGCCAGCGCGTGCACAGCGCCTCGGTGATCTGCGAGAGCGGGTAGCCGGCCTCCAGCATCTGCGAGCGGACGATGTGAGTGGCGAAGTCGCGGTCGCCGAGGCCGAACCACTGCGGCTCCACGCCGTACGCGGCCAGCTCCTCCTTGACCACGTGGGACTCCTTGGCCCGGCCCCAGCCCTGCTCCTCGTCGATGCCGCCGCCCAGGGTGTACATCACGGTGTCGAGGTCGGGGCAGACCCGCAGCCCGAACAGCGTGATGTCGTCACCGGTGTTGCCGATCACGGTGATCGTGGCGTCCGGCTCGGTCGCGCGCAGACCGCGCAGGAAACGGGCGCCGCCGATGCCGCCGGCGAGTGACACGATGTGCATGTCCCTCAGTCTTCCACTGGCCTTTCACCGGCCTTTCACCGGTCGCCTGAGGGTGTGGATTTTCACCGGCTGCAACCGTGTACTTGCAGGTATAGGCCGAATTGAGATGTAAGGGGTTGCTGGGACGCCCGACGTTTGACGGGGTAATGTGGCAAACTCCCTTCGGGCCAAAGGGTCCGTTGGGGGTTAGCTGTGAGCAAAATTGACGTCACGCGGCTGCGGGAGCCGGCCGCCTGGATCATGCTCGTCGCCGGACTGACGAGCGTGCTGCTGGCGATCGGGCACCTCCTCATCGGCTCGTCGTCCAGCTCGACCTTCACCGGTCGCGCGGCCTCGAACTTCTTCGGACTCACCGACCCGGTCGTGACCGCGTTGCTGCTCGGGGCGGTGCTCCTCGTCACCAAGATCGGCACGCCGTCGGACAAGGCCAAGCCCATCACGTACGGGGCGGCCGTCGGGCTGCTGCTCGCCTCCCTGTTCGGGATGCTGGCGCTGCTGCTCGGGCTGTTCGCCGGTGACGGCGCCCGGCCGACCGTCGAGTTCGTGCTCCTCGGGGTGCCCCGGCTGGCCCTGACGGGGCTGGCGCTCGTGTACCTCATCCCGCAGGCGCTGCCCGCGCGGCCGGTCGCCCCGGTCTACCAGGGCCACTTCGGCCAGCCACAGCCGGGCTTCGGCGGCCCGCAGGACCAGGCTTTCGGTCAGCAGGACCAGGGGTTCGGCCCGCAGGACCAGTCGTTCGGCCGCCCGGATCAGGCGTTCGGCCAGCAGGACCAGCAGTTCGGCCAGCAGGACCAGCAGTTCGGCCAGCAGGACCAGCAGTTCGGCCAGCCCCAGCAGGGCGGCTACGGCCAGCAGCCCCCGGCCCCCCAGCCCCCGGCCCTCCAGCCCTCACCCGGCCAGCACCCCGCCCCCCAGGACCAGCCGGCCCCCGGCTACGGCGGCCCGCAGGACCAACCCGCCCCCGGCTACGGTCCCCAGGATCAGCCCGCGCCCGGTTACGGCCCTCAGCAGGACCAGCCCGCGCCCGGTTACGGCCCGCAGGACCAGCCCGCCCCGGGTTACGAGCCCGTCCCTGGCTACGGGCAGCAGCCTGTTGCGGCGCAGTACGAGCAGCCTGCCGCCGCCGGTTACGGCCAGCAGCCCCCGACGGGGCAGCAGCCCGTCCCCGGCCCGCAGTTCCTCCCCGGCCAGCAGCCGGTCCCCGGGCAACCCGTGCCGGGTCAGCCGGAGCACCTGCCCGCCTACGGCCGCCAGCCGCCGTCCGGGCAGCACCCCGTGCCGGGCCAGCCCCAGCCGCTGTCGCCCCAGCCCCAGCCCCAGCCGTTGTCCGGCCAGCACTCCGTGCCCGGCGGCCAGTACGCCCCGCCCGCCGATCCCCAGCAGCCCGCCTACGCCCCCCAGCCGCCGCAGGCCGCCGACCAGGCGTACCCCCAGGTCCGGGGAGCCCTCCCGGCCGCCGCGGCCGATCAGCAGCTCCATCAGGGCTTCGGCGGCCAGCCCGCGGACTCGCCCTACGCGCCCCCGCAGGGCCTCGGCGCCCAGGACGCCGGCGGATACGGCACCAACCCCGGCTTCGCCCAGGACCCGCAGCCGTTCCCCCAGAGCCAGCCGCAGTTCGGCCAGGACCCGCAGCCCTTCGGCGGCCAGGACCAGCAGCTGTTCGGCCAGCACTCCTATGCGCCCGCGGACACGGCCCCCACCGTCGACCGCCCGGCCGCCCCCGCCCACTCCCTCCCGGACTACGCCACCCCCGCGCCGTCCCCCGACTACAACACCCCGCCCCCCGTCGAGTACCAGCCCGCCCCGTACGTCCCCGCCGACAGCCAGCCCACCCTGTACGGCCACCAGAGCCCCAACCCGTACGCGCCCCCGGACTCCTTCGCCACCCCGGCCGACCAGTCCTACCCCACGGGTGAGACCTCCCCGAACGTCTCGTTCCAGCCGCCGCAGCAGCAGGCGTACTACGGTCAGAGCGCGTTCGACCAGCCGCAGCAGGGCGGCAGCCCCCTCACGGGCTACTCCGGCGCCGAGTTCGCCGCGACCGGCGCTCCCGCCTACCAGGAGCCCGACCCGCCCGTGGACCCGCGCTCCCAGCAGCTCCTCGACGCCTACCAGCAGGCGGAGACGTACCAGTCGCGCGCGTACGAGACCCCCTTCGGCCACCCGCAGCAGCCGCAGCAGCCGGGCGGCTACGAGCCGCGCCCGTACCAGCCGGCCCATCAGGCCCCGGCCGCTCCCGCCGCCCCCGCGTGGAACGAGGGCCAGAGCGAGTCGACGATGCGGCTCGACCAGTCGCAGCTGCGCGGCGACGCCCTCGGTGACCAGGGCCGTCCTGGAGACGACCCGATCAACCCGACTGCCATATACACCCCCAACGAGCCACGCAGGTAACGAACCGGCAATGGACGGCTAGAGAGAAGGTGGGCCACGGGCGGGTGTCTATCCCGCCCTGGTACGGTTCGGACCGCTGACAGGTTGAACGACCCCTGGCGAGCCCATGTTTCAGGCGGGTTCGTCCGGGCGAGAACATCACATGCCAAGCACACCGGGGCGAGATCTGGTCTTTCCCCGGATACCTGCATGCCGCTTGACGCCGGACAGCGCACGCGCGTGTAATTACAGCCATGTTGTTATGCCTTCCCGTGGGTGGGTAATAAGGAAGGCGTTCATGGGGGGCTCCATTGCGGGCGGGCGGCAGGGAGGTGTGCAGTGACCGATCCGGTCATCGCACAGGATCAGCTTGACGCTGAAGAACTTGGCTGGCAGGAGCGCGCGTTGTGCGCGCAGACCGATCCGGAGGCGTTCTTCCCTGAGAAGGGCGGCTCCACCCGAGAGGCCAAGAAGGTCTGCCGATCGTGCGAGGTCCGTGCGGAGTGTTTGGAGTACGCACTCGAGCACGATGAGCGGTTCGGCATCTGGGGTGGACTGTCCGAACGGGAGCGCAGACGGATCAAGCGCCAGGCCGTTTGACATAGAGGAGGAAGGGTCACGTGGGTCCGCCCACGTGACCCTTTTTCGCGTTTTCTGACTGCTTCGGCATGTAAGGTGGGCGCGCCTGATCAACCCCCCAGGAGTCACCTGCACATGTCCCGTCCCTACGTCACCGTGGTCGTCGTCGCGCACGACGGCGGGCGCTGGCTGGGGGAGACGCTGCGGGCGCTGGTGAGCCAGAGCCGCAGGCCCGACCGCGTGATCGGCGTCGACAACGGCAGCAGGGACGGCTCGGCCGACCTGCTGGCCCAGGCGCTCGGCCGTGGCAACGTGATCTCCCTGCCCCGTTCGGCGGCCTTCGCCGAGTCGGTCGCCGAGGCGCTCGGCCGCCTTCCCTCCGCGGGACCCGACGAGTGGATCTGGCTGCTCCACGACGACTGCGCCCCCGACCGGTGGGCGCTGGAGGCCCTGCTCGCCGTGGCCGGGCAGGAGCCGAAGGCCGCCGTGGTCGGCCCCAAGCTGCGTGACTGGCTCGACCGCCGCCGCCTGCTGGAGTTGGGCGTGACGGTGGGCCGTACCGGCCGCAGGGACACCGGGCTGGAGCCGCACGAGTTCGACCAGGGCCAGCACGACGGCGTCCGCGAGGTCATGTCGGTCTCCACGGCCGGGATGCTGGTCCGCCGCGACGTGTGGGAGACGGTGGGCGGGCTCGACCCGTTCCTGCCGTTGTTCCGCGACGACCTCGACCTGTGCTGGCGCATCCGCAACGCCGGGCACAAGGTGCTGGTCACGACGTCGGCCGTGGCCTGGCACGCGGAGGCGGCGGCCCGCCGGCGGCGGCGCGTGACGGTGAGCGGCGACCACCCCCGCCGGCTCGACCGGCGTAACGCGATCTTCGTGGTCATGGCGAACCTGCCGTTCCGCGCGATGCTCTGGGCGCTGCTGCGGAACGTGCTCGGCTCGGCCTTCCGCACGCTGCTGTTCATCGTGGGCAAGCAGCCGGCGAACGCGCTGGACGAGCTGGTCGCGATGGGGTCGGTGCTGGTGCATCCCTTCCGGCTGATGCGGGCGCGCCGGGCCCGCAGCTACGGCCGCAAGAAGGGATATATACGCGTAAAGCGGTTGATGACCCCGCCGGGCGCAGCCTACCGCCGGCTGGTCGACATGGTGCAGAGCTTCCTCGCCGGCGGAGCGCCCGTGGACGCCGCCGGCCGCCACCACCACGCCGCCTCCTCTTCAGGGGAAGACGAGGAGCAGGCGCTCGCGCCGGACGACAGCGGCGCGGTCAAACGGTTCCTGTCCAGGCCCGGCGTCGTCCTCATGCTCGCGCTGGCCGCCGTCTCGCTGGTCGCCGAACGCTCCCTGCTGCTCGGCGACCGGCTCGGCGGGGGAGCGCTGGTGCCGGTCACCGGCGGCGCGGGCGATCTGTGGGCGTTCTACACCGAAGGCTTCCACGACGGCGTCGGGCTCGGCTCCGACGCCTGGGCCCCGCCCTACGTGGCGGTCGTCGCGGCCCTGTCCACGCTGGCGCTCGGCAAGACCTGGCTGGCCGTGTCGGTGCTGCTGCTCGGCTCGGTGCCGCTGGCCGGGGCCGCCGCGTACCTCGCCACCAGGCACGTCGTCCCGGCGGTGCCGGCGCGGGCGTGGGCGGCCGGCACGTACGCGCTGCTGCCCGTCGCGACCGGCGCCATCGCGGCCGGGCGGCTGGGCACGGCCGTGGTGTTCGTGCTGGTGCCGGTCTACGCCTCGCTCGGCACGACCCTGCTGTCCGCCGAGCCGCGCCGCGCCCGCCGCGCCGCCTGGGCGCTCGGGCTGCTGCTGGCGGTCGGTACGGCGTTCGTGCCGCTGACGTATCCGATGGTCGCGCTGCTCGGCGGGGCCGCGCTCGCGGTGCGGCGGCCGCGCGGCGCGGTGACGTCCGTCGCCATCGCGCTGCTCGTGCCGGTGGCGCTGCTGTTCCCCTGGCTGGCCGGGCTCGTGACGGAGCCGGGACGGATCCTGCGTGAGGCCGGGCTGCACGACCCCGCCCTGGTCGATCCCGCGCTCGCGCCCGAGTCGCTGCTCGCGCTCGCCCCCGGAGGGCCGGGACTGCCGCCGTTCTGGGTGACCGCGGGCCTGCTCGTGACGGCGCTGGCCGCGCTGCTCATGCGCCGCCAGCGGACGATCGTCGCCATCGGCTGGGGCGTCGCCCTGTACGGCACGCTGGTCGCGATCCTGGTCAGCCGCGTCGAGATCGAGGGGGCGCGGGCCTGGCCGGGAGTGCCGCTCGCGTTCGCCGGCACCGGGCTCGTCGTGCTCGTCGCCCTGACCGCGCACCGCCTGGCCGAGCTGCGCGCCGGCGGCGGCCTCCAGCGCCTCGGCGCGACCGCGGTCGTGGCGGTGGCCTTCAGCACGCCGCTGCTGGCCGCCGGCTGGTGGGTGGCCACCGGCGTACGCGGCCCGCTCACCGGCGACGCCCCCGACGTGCTGCCGGCGCTCGCCGCCGCGCGCAGCCAGAACGGCGAGCGCACCCTCGTCGTCAAGGGCACGGCCTTCACCGTGCTGCACGGCCGTACGCCGCTGCTCGGCGAGGCCGAGCTACCCGTTCCCGCCGAGGCCGCCGCCCGCGTGGCCACCGCCGCCCAAGGGCTGATCGGCGGGCGCGGCGGCGACGCGGCCACCCTGGCCCAGCAGGGCATCGCCATGGTCGCGGTGGCTCCGCCCGTCCCGCCGGGGCTCGCGAGGACGCTCGACTCGCAGCCCTCGCTGGAACGCCTGAGCCTGTCGGAGTCCGGCGGCCTGTGGCGGCTGGCCGAGCCGGTCACCCGCGTGCCGGTCCAGCCGGACAGCGTCCTGCACCGGCCCTGGTTGTGGGCGCAGGGCGTGATGGTGCTGGTCATGGTGGTCCTCGCCGCGCCCGGCCGGCGCGAGAGCCCGCAGGAGGCGCCCGCCGAGCCCGTCCCGGCCGCGCCCCTCCTGGCGGCGAGGGCGTCGTGAGGACCTTCGTCGAGAACAGGTACGGCCTCCTCGCGGTGGTGACCGTCGTGCTCGCGGCCCTGTACGGACTCGCCTGGATCACCCGCCCCGCCCCGGCGGCCCCGGCCTCCTCCGCCCCGCGCAAGGTGCCGGTCGAGTCGGTCACCGCCGTCTGTCCGGGGACGAAGGGGGAGAAGGTCGGCGTCCATCTGCCCGGTTCGCTGACGTACGAGACCATGAAGAGCGGCGCGCCGTACGTGACCGACGGGCCCGGCGCGCTGGAGGCCGGCTACACCGTGCGGGCGACCGGGGGCGCGGAGCGCGGCCTGTCCGGGGTGCGCTGCACCGAGCCCGCGCAGGTCACCTGGCTCCTCGGCCCCGGCCCCGCCGACGCGGACGTGGTCCTCCGCCTCGCCAACGCCGACAAGGCCCCCGCCCTGGTGGACGTGCAGGTGCACGCCCCCGAGGGCCCGGTCTCCGGCGACAAGGGCGTGGGGCTGGAGATCCCGCCCGGCCGGGAGCGGGCGATCGACCTGCGTACGCTCGCGCCGTCGGCCGAGATCACGGCCGTCGGCGTCACCACGATCCTCGGCCGGGTCGCCGTCTCGGCCCGCGTCGTCCTGGAGAGCGGCGGCGTCGACTGGCTGCCCGCCGCGGCCGCGCCCGCCACCCGCGTGGTCGTGCCCGGAATCCCGGGCGGCGGCGGAGGCCGGCAGCTCCTCGTCGCCGCCCCCGGCGAGACGGACGCGGTGGTGCGGGTGCGCGCGGTCGGCGAGGACGCCGAGTACGCGATGCGCGGTCGCGAGACGCTCGACGTGCCGGCCGGCGGCGTCGTCTCCGCGGACGTCACCACCGGGCTCGGCGCCTCGTCGGCGGCCCTCGTCCTCACCTCGAACGTGCCGATCGTGGCCGGCGTGGTCATGACCGGCACCGGTCAGCACCAGGACGTCGCCTTCACCGCCGGCACGCCGTCACTAGAGCTGGGCAGCGCGGTGGCCCGCAACGGCGCCGGCTCCCGCCTGGTGCTCACGGCGGTCGGCGGCGCGGCGGGCAAGGTGCGGGTCCAGGTGGTGGCGGGCAAGGGCGCGGCCGAGCCGCCGTTCGACGTGGACGTGCCGGCGAACCGCACCCGGAGCGTCCGGCTCAAGGCGCGCGGCGACTTCGCGATCGTGGTGACCCCGGTGTCCGGGGAGGTCTACGGCGGCCGGGTGCTGGAGGAACGACTGAAGGACGGGCTCATGTTCACCGTCCAGCCGCTGGCCCCGGCGCGGGTGTGGACCCTGCTGCCCCCGCTCACGGACACCGCGCGCGTGGTCGCCCCGTGAGGTCAGCGGCGGTCGTCGTAGCCGGGGTCGACGGTCTCGGGGGAGAGGCCGAGCAGCGTGGCGACCTGCTCCACCACGGTGTCGTGGACCAACGCGCCGAGCGTGTCACGGTCACGCGCCCTGGCCTCGAGCGGGCGGCGGTAGACGACCACCGCCGCCGGGTTCTGGCCGCTGGCGGCGTCGGCGCGGCCGAACGGGATCGGGTCGGAGGTCAGGCGCGGACCGTCGTCCAGCTCGCTGAGCGGCGGCACATCCTCGACCGCGAACTCCACCGCCGAGAGCTGCCGCTCCCAGCGGGGCCGCAGCCGGTCGACGGCGTCGAGCACGAGGTCGTCGAAGCGCTCGCTGCGCGACCTGGCCATCGGGACATGCGAGGGGGCGAGCGGGCCGCGAAGCCCGCGACCGTGGCGATCGCGCCGTCTGGGACCGCGCCGTGGTGTCACACGGCAAGTGTACGGGGACGATCCACCCGATCACCGTACGACGGGGCCGCTCGGGTAGCCAAGGGGTGATCCTTTCGTACGCCCCCGCCGGCGGCCGTCCGGCGATCCCGGCAGGTGGTCCGGGGTACTTCATCGGGGCATGTGGGTGGAAAGGCTGAGACAGGTGTCCGAATTGTGGCGACACGCTCGTTAAGAGCGCTCAGATAGTGGCGCCTCGCACTCTTACCAGATACGGTCCCTCCGTGAGCCCCGTCCGCCGCTGTTCCCGCACCGCCTGCAGCCAGCCTGCCGTCTTCACGCTCACGTACGTATACGCCGACTCGACCGCTGTTCTCGGCCCCCTGGCGACGTACGCGGAGCCACACTGCTACGACCTGTGCGCCGAACACGCCGAACGGCTGACCGCTCCCCGTGGCTGGGAGGTGGTGCGGCTGCCCACGGACGGCGCCTCACCCAGCTCTGACGACCTCGAAGCCCTGGCCAACGCCGTCAGGGAGGCCGCCCGCCCGGCCCGTCCCGGCAGCGGCGAGCCGGTCGGCGACGGCGTCGAGGTCGGCCGGCGGGGCCACCTGCGCATCCTCCGCTCGGCGCAGCCCAACCGCGGCGAGAGGTGAGACGCGCTCTTCCCCGCCGGCCGGTAAAGTCGAAGGTCATGTCCGCGGTCGAGTCGTAGGAGTTCCGATTAATCGCACGTTCTCCCTGGTCGCCTTCGACCTGGACGACACACTGGCGGTGTCCAAGTCCCAGATCGACGAGCGGATGGCCGCCCTCCTGGCGCGGCTGCTCGACGCCGTCGAGGTCTGCGTGATCTCCGGCGGGCAGTTCGCCCAGTTCCAGACCCAGGTGCTGCGCCACCTGCCGATCGACGACGCTCAGCGGGCCCGGCTGCACCTCATGCCGACCTGCGGCACGCGCTACTACCGCTGGAAGGACGGCGACTGGTCCCTGGTCTACGCCGAGGACTTCGCCGAGGCCGAGAAGGCGGAGATCATCGAGGTGCTCACCCGGTCCGCCAAGGAGCTCGGCCTCTGGAGCGACGACACCTGGGGCGACATCATCGAGGACCGCGGCAGCCAGATCACCTTCTCGGCCCTCGGGCAGCAGGCCCCGCCGCCCGCGAAATACGCCTGGGACCCCGACGGCGCCAAGCGCCGCCTGCTGTGCGCGCGGGTCTCCGAGCAGCTGCCGGACCTGGAGGTCCGCGGCGGCGGCTCGACGTCGGTCGACATCACCCGGCAGGGCGTCGACAAGGCGTACGGCATCGGCCGCCTGCTCGAAGCCCTCGACCTGTCGATCGACGACGTGTTGTTCGTCGGCGACCGGCTCGACGAGGGCGGCAACGACTACCCGGTCAAACTGATGGGCGTGGAGTGCGTGGCCGTCGAGGGCTGGGAGCAGACCGCCGAGTTCGTGGCAGACTTCCTGGCGCGAGAAGGACGCGATGGCGCGGTGTCCGTCGGTTGATCCGCCGACCGTGGACGCGGGCAGGCTCGGCCCGCCTGCGTGTCGCGCCGTGGTGTTACGGTCAAGCTGGTGACGGATAGCGAGATGGGTGAGCGTGTGAAGATCGACGACTGGCTGCTGGAGATCCTGGCATGTCCGGCGTGCAAGGCGCCCCTGCGCGCCGAGTCCGAGTCCGAGGAGCTGGCCTGCACCGGCTGCGGCCTGGTCTACCCCGTCCGGGATGACATCCCCGTTCTGCTCGTCGACGAGGCCAGGAAGCCGTGACCTGGGAGCCGGACCGGCTCGACGACCAGGCTCATCTGAGCGAGGCCGACCCCTCCGGCATGCTGCCCGCGGTCGCCGCGTCCGCGGCGCAGGTCCGCACCGGCGCCCGCGTGGCCGCCGAGGCCCACCTCGACCGGCTGGTCGCCCACGGGCGGCCGAGGGCGGTCGTGGTGGCGGGCATGGGCGGCTCCGGCATCGCGGGCGACCTGCTCGCGGCCGTGGCCGGCTCGGGTGTGCCGCTGCCGATCGTGACCCTGCGCTCCTACCAGCTCCCCGGCTGGGTGGGCGCGACCGATCTCGTCATCGCCGTGTCCGGCTCGGGCGACACCGAGGAGACCGTGTCGGTGGCCACGCAGGCCGTCCGGCGCGGCTGCACGCTGCTCGGCGTGGGGCCCGCGGGCTCCCCGCTGGAGGCGATCGCCCTGCAGGCGTCGGCGAGCTACGTGGCGGTGCCGGTCACCGGCCAGTCGCGGGCCAACCTCTGGCTGCTGGCGATCCCGACCCTCGTGGCCGCCGCCGCGCTGCGGCTGGTGAGCGTCGAGCCCGACCTGTTCGAGCGGGTGGCGGGGTCGCTGGAGGACATGGCGCACCGGTGCCGGCCGTCCAGCGACACCTTCATCAACCCCGGCAAGTCGCTCGCGATGGACCTCGCCGAGAGCGTCCCGGTGATCTGGGGCACCTCGGCGGTCACGCGGGTGGCGGCCACCCGGCTCACCGGACAGCTGGCCGCCAACGCGAAATATCCGGCGATCTGCGGCGAGCTGCCCGAGGCGGGCCACCACCAGGTGGCCGTGTTCGACGGGCCGATGGCCGAGCGCGACATCTTCGCCGACACCTCCGGGCGCACCCTGCGGCTCGTGGTGCTGCGTGACGTCGAGGAGCATCCCCAGGTGACGCGGCAGCGCGAGGTCGCGCTGCGGCTGGCCCGCGACCGCGACGTGCCCGTGACCGAGCTGGTCGCCGAGGGCGCGCATCCGCTGGAGCGGATGGCCTCGCTGATCGGGCTCGGCGACTACGCCAGCGCCTATCTCGCGCTGGGTTACGGCATCGATCCGACCTCTGTGTCGGCGATCACAGAACTCAGGGCAAGAATCTCCCAATAGGATCCTCTCCAAGCCTCAACCCTATGAGTGGAGAAGACCGGTGAGCGCGAGCGGCGGAACAAAAGCGATCATTGCGGCCCTGACCGCCAATTTGGCCATCGCGGTGGCCAAGTTCGTGGCGGCGGCGTTCACCGGATCATCGTCGATGCTGGCGGAGGGCATCCACTCCGTCGCCGACTCGGGCAACCAGGTGCTGCTGCTGATCGGCGGCAAGCGGGCGGCGCGGGCCAGCACCAAGGAGCATCCCTTCGGCTACGGCCGCGAGCGCTATTTCTACGCCTTCGTGGTCGCGGTGGTGCTGTTCACGATCGGCGCGGCCTTCTCGCTCTACGAGGGCTGGCACAAGATCTCCCACCCGACGGGCGTCGAGTCGCCCATCTGGGCCTTCGGGGTGCTCATCTTCGCGATCATCGCGGAGGGCTTCTCGTTCCGCACCGCGATCAAGGAGTCGAACGCGGTGCGCGGCAAGCAGTCGTGGGTGGCGTTCGTCCGCCGGTCGAAGTCGCCCGAGCTGCCCGTCATCCTGCTGGAGGACCTCGGCGCGCTGCTCGGCCTCATCTTCGCGCTGTTCGGCGTGACGATGGCGGTGATCACCGGCAACGGCATCTGGGACGGCGTCGGCACCATGATGATCGGCCTGCTGCTGGCGATCATCGCGGTCGTGCTGGCCATGGAGACCAAGTCGCTGCTGGTCGGCGAGGGCGCCTCGCCCGAGGTGGAGACCCGCATCCGCGCCGCGCTGGAGAGCGCGCCCGAGGTGGAGCGGATCATCCACATGCGCACGCTGCACCTCGGCCCGGAGGAGCTGCTGGTGGCCGCGAAGATCGCGGTCGAGCACAACGACACGGCGGCCGAGGTGGCGCGCGGCATCGACGAGGCCGAGCGGCGCATCCGCGAGGCGGAGCCGATCGCCCGGGTCATCTACCTGGAGCCCGACCTCGACCGGCTGCGCACCCCGGCGTCCAACTGAGCCCTTCATCCGCCTGACGGGCGGTGGCCGGGGCGCAGCAGGCGCAGGGCCTTCTCCTTCTCGAAGTCGAGGGCCCTGCGCGGCACCGGGATGCGCCCGATCCGCACCCCGAGGTCGCGTACGGCGGCGGCCACCGCGGGCTCGCTCAGCACCCGCAGCGCGAACGCCAGCTCGGCCGGCGAGACGTCGAACCGCTTCTCCAGCTCCACCCCCTGCGCCACCGCGGCCAGCTCCTCGGGCCCGAACCGGCGGTGCGCGCCCTGCTCGCGCACGGGCGGCAGCAGCCCGAGCGCCTCCCGGTAGCGAAGCATTCGAGGGGACATGCCGAGCCGTCTGGCCGCTTCCGTGATGCGCATCCTTACATTCTTACGTCAGTTTCGCCGTCCCGTGGATGCGACCGCTGCCCGGCGCCGCCTAGACTTCTCGCGACAATCATCAGTCAGCGCGAGGGGAAACCCATGGACTTCAAGGTCGCCGACCTTTCACTTGCCGACTTCGGCCGCAAGGAGATCCGGCTCGCCGAGCACGAGATGCCCGGCCTGATGGCGGTCCGCAAGGAATACGCGGCCTCCCAGCCCCTTCGCGGCGCGAAGATCATGGGCTCCCTGCACATGACGATCCAGACCGCCGTCCTCATCGAGACGCTGGTCGCCCTCGGCGCCGAGGTCCGCTGGGTGAGCTGCAACATCTTCTCCACCCAGGACCACGCCGCCGCCGCGGTGGTCGTCGGCCCCGACGGCACCCCCGAGGACCCCAAGGGCGTCCCGGTGTTCGCCTGGAAGGGCGAGACGCTGGAGGAATACTGGTGGTGCACCGAGCAGGCGCTCACCTGGCCCGACGGTGACGCCCCCAACATGATCCTCGACGACGGCGGCGACGCCACGCTCCTCGTCCACAAGGGCGCCGAGTACGAGAAGGCCGGCGCCGTCCCACCCGCCACGGCCGACGACCCGGAGGAGTGGCACGTCATCGTCGACCTGCTCACCCGCACGGTCGGCGCCGACAAGCGGTGGACCCGCATCGCCGAGAGCATCAAGGGCGTGACGGAGGAGACCACCACCGGAGTGCACCGCCTGTACGAGATGCACAAGAACGGCCAGCTCCTCTTCCCGGCCATCAACGTCAACGACTCGGTCACCAAGTCGAAGTTCGACAACAAGTACGGCTGCCGCCACTCCGTCATCGACGGCCTCAACCGCGCCACCGACGTGCTCATTGGCGGCAAGGTCGCGGTGGTCTGCGGCTACGGCGACGTCGGCAAGGGCTGCGCCGACGCGCTGCGCGGCCAGGGCGCCCGCGTCATCGTCACCGAGATCGACCCGATCTGCGCCCTCCAGGCCGCCATGGACGGCTTCCAGGTCACCACCCTGGACGAGGTCGTCGGCATCGCCGACATCTTCGTGACCGCCACCGGCAACTTCAACATCATCACCGCCGAGCACATGGCGAAGATGAAGCACCAGGCGATCGTCTCCAACATCGGCCACTTCGACAACGAGATCGACATGGCCGGCCTCGCCAAGCTGCCCGGCATCGTGAAGAACAACATCAAGCCGCAGGTCGACGAGTGGGTCTTCGAGGACGGCCACTCGATCATCGTGCTCGCCGAGGGCCGGCTGATGAACCTGGGCTGCGCCACCGGCCACCCCAGCTTCGTCATGTCCAACTCGTTCACCAACCAGGTGATCGCGCAGATCGAGCTGTTCACCAAGACCGCCGAATACCCGATCGGGGTCTACACGCTGCCCAAGCACCTCGACGAGAAGGTGGCGCGGCTGCACCTCGACGCGCTCGGCGTCAAGCTCACCGAGCTGACCAAGGAGCAGGCGGCCTACATCGGCGTGCACGTCGAGGGCCCGTACAAGTCCGACCACTACCGCTACTGATCCGCTGCGGCAGGCCATGGACCTGAGGGAAAGCGGCGAGCGGCAGATCTCCTGGGCCGCCCGCTCGATGCCGGTGCTCACCGCCATCGGCGAGCGGTTCGCGCTGGAGCGGCCGCTCGCCGGGCTGAAGATCGCGGCCTGCCTGCACGTCACGGCCGAGACGGCCGTGCTGATGGGGACGCTGCAGGCGGGCGGGGCGGAGATCGCCCTGGCCGCCTCCAACCCGCTGTCCACCCAGGACGACGTGGCCGAGGCGCTGCGCGGCTACGGGATCGGGGTGCACGCCCGCGCGGGCGTCGACCGGGCGGCCTACTACCGGCACATCCACCAGGCTCTCGACGTGGGGCCCGATCTCGTGCTCGACGACGGCTGCGACCTGGTCAACATCCTGCACACCGAGCGCGTCGACCTGCTGGAGCGGGTGGGCGGCGGCTGTGAGGAGACCACGACCGGCATCATCAGGCTGCGCCAGATGGCGGCGGAGGGGGCGCTGCGCTTCCCGGTCGTGGCCGTCAACGACACGCGCACCAAGCGCATGTTCGACAACAGGTACGGCACCGGCCAGTCCACCCTGGACGGCATCATGCGGGCCACGAACACCCTGCTCGCGGGCCGTACGGTGGTCGTGGCCGGCTTCGGCTACTGCGGGCGGGGCGTGGCCGAGCGGGCCAAGGGGTTCGGGGCGCGGGTGATCGTGACCGAGATCGACGCGGTCAAGGCGCTCGACGCGACCCTCCAGGGCTACGAGGTGCGGCCGATGGCGCAGGCCGCGCTGCTCGGCGACCTGTTCGTCACGGTGACCGGCAACCGCGACGTGATCAGGGCCGAGCACCTGTCGGTCATGAAGGACGGGGCGATCCTGGCCAACGCGGGGCACTTCGACGTGGAGATCGACGTCCGGGCGCTGGACGAGCTGGCCGGCGAGGTGCAGCGCGGCGTCCGCCCCAACACCGACCAGTACGTCATGCCCGACGGCCGCCGCCTGCTGCTGCTGGCCGAGGGGCGGCTGGTCAACCTCACGGCGGCCGAGGGGCATCCGGCCGCCGTGATGGACATGTCGTTCTCCGCGCAGGCCCTCGCCGTGGAGTGGCTGGCCGCCGAGCGTGCCGGCCTCGCGCCCGGCGTGTACGACGTCCCGGAGGAGATCGACCACGAGGTGGCCAGGCTCAAGCTGGCCGCGGCCGGGATCGGCATCGACCGGCTGACCGGCGAGCAGGAGGACTATCTGCACTCCTGGCGCGTGGGCTCCTGAAGCTCAAGCAGGTGGCAGCTCGCGCTCGATCTGCTGCATGCGGCGGATCTCGGCGGTCTGCTCGACGCTGACCTCGCTCGCCAGCTCCTCGATGCGCATGTGCGAGCCGCTGCTCAGCACCTGCTCGCACATCTTGATCGCCCCCAGGTGGTGGTTGATCATGAGCTGCAGGAACATCCGGTCGAACGCGGCGCCCTTGGCCGCCTTCAGCGCGTCGAGCTGCTCCGGGGTGGCCATGCCCGGCATGCCGTCGTGCGCGGCGTGGTGATCGGGCTCCTTCTGCCCCTGCTCGCGCAGCCAGCCCGTCATGTACTGGATCTCCGGCCCCTGGGTGGCCTTGATCCGGTCGGCCATGCCCTTCACCTTGGCCGACTCCGCCCGGCTCGGCGCGAGCAGCGCCATGTCGAGCGCCTGACGGTGGTGGATGATCATGTCCTGGACGTAGATGACGTCGGCGGCGTTCGCGGTCGGCGAGGGCACGGCGGTGGCGGCCTCGCCGGGGCCGAGCGTCCTCGCCTGCTCGCCGGGACGCCCGGGGGCGATCACGGGCGCGGTCGAGTCCGCCCGTGGGGCCGGTGGCGGGGAGGACGAGCAGCCGGAGAGCGCGATGCCGGTGAGGGTGACGAGCGTGCCTGCGATGACGTTGAGCGCGGAGCGCACCCAGCCTCCCTGACTGAGGGTGTAGAGAATGCGCACTCTAAGCCAATGACAGGTGGATTGAAAGAGGGCGAATCGGAACAAAATTTGACAGTTTGGACGCTGGCTAGCGGGGCTTCGGCGAGTCAAGATGGCGTAGATTTATGCTCCCTTTATAGGAGGATTGACCGGTGTTAAGCCCCCGCAGGGCCCTCATCCTGTTCGCGGCGGTCGTGGCGCTGGCCGGCACCACCCTGCCCGCCCAGGCCGCGGACATCCCGGCTCCCGGCGAGATCGTCATGAGCCCCAACATCACGCACGTCACCAACGTGCCGAAGCCCGAGGCCCTCGCCGACATCCACACCGACATGGCCTTCCAGGGCGACTACGCCTACGTGGGCAACTACTACGGGTTCTCCATCTACGACATCAAGAATCCGAAGAAGACGCGGCTGGTCAGCTCGCTGGTCTGCCCCGGCGGCCAGATGGACGTGTCGGTCTACGGCAACCTGCTGTTCGGCTCCGTCGACTCCTCCCGCAACAACGACTCGTGCGCCAGCACCTCGCAGCCCGCCAGCGTCAAGGAGTCGTGGGAGGGGATGCGCATCTTCGACATCTCCGACAAGGCGAACCCGCGCTACATCAAGTCCGTCGAGACCAACTGCGGCTCCCACACCCACACGCTGGTGCCCGACCGCAGGGGCGACAACGTCTACGTCTACGTCTCCTCCTACAGCCCGAGCGCGGCGTTCCCCGACTGCCAGCCGCCGCACGACCTGATCTCGATCATCAAGGTCCCGCTGCGGAACCCGACGGCCGCGTCCGTGATCGCCACGCCCAACCTGTTCCCCGACGGCGGCTTCGGCGGCGTGCCGGGCAGCTACCCCAACGGAAAGTCGGCCACGACCGGCTGCCACGACATCACGGCCTACCCGGAGAAGGGCATCGCCGCGGGCGCCTGCATGGGTGACGGCATCCTGCTCGACATCCGCGACCCCGAACAGCCCAAGGTCACCGCCCAGGTCCGCGACGAGACGAACTTCGCCTTCTGGCACTCGGCCACGTTCAACAACTCCGGCACCAAGGTGATCTTCACCGACGAGCTCGGCGGCGGCACCCGGGCCACCTGCAACGAGGCCATCGGCCCGAACCGGGGCGCCAACGCCTACTACGACATCGTCGGCGGGCAACTCGTCTTCAAGGGCTACTTCAAGATCCCGCGCCACCAGGCCGACACCGAGAACTGCGTCGCGCACAACGGCTCGCTGATCCCGGTCAAGGGCCGCGACGTCATGGTGCAGGCGTGGTACCAGGGCGGCATCTCGGTGGTCGACTTCACCGACTCCGCCAACGCCAAGGAGATCGCCTTCTTCGAGCGCGGCCCGGACGACACCGCCCCGGCGCTGAGCGGCGGCTTCTGGTCGGCGTACTACTACAACGGCTACATCTACGGCTCCGACTTCAACCTCGGCCTGGACGTGCTGAAGATCAACGACCCGCGGACGAACCAGGCGAACAGCGTCAAGTCGCGCCTGCTCAACGCGCAGACGCAGGAGAGCTACCCGGACCACGGCCACGGCCACGGGCCCGGCCACGGTCACTGACGTCAAGGAGGCTCCCGAGTTGTCCATCCCGCGCCGCCGCTCCCTAGCGGCGGTCGCGGCGGCTTTCGTCCTGTCGCTGACCGCGACCCCCGCGACCGCCACCGCGACCACTGCCGACATTCCCCCCGCCGACGCCGTCGTCACCAGCGGGAACGTCACCCACGTGCTCAACATCCCGAAGCCCGCCCCGCTCGCCGGCACCATCAACACCGACCTGGCCTTCCAGGACGGCTACGCCTACGTCGGCAACTACGGCGGCTTCTCCATCTACGACATCCGCGACCCGAAGCGGGCCAAGGTGGTCAGCTCCGTCGTCTGCCCGGGCTCGCAGATGGACGTCAGCGTGTACGGCAACCTGCTGTTCAGCGCCGTCGACTCCTCCCGCAGCGACGACTCCTGCAACAGCACGGCCCTGAGCGCCGACCACAAGGAGGCGTGGGAGGGCGTCCGCATCTTCGACATCTCCGACAAGGCCAACCCGCGCTACATCAAGTCGGTCGAGACGAACTGCGGCTCCCACACGCTGACCCTGGTGCCGGGCAAGGGCCGCGACCAGAACAAGAACGTCTACGTGTACGTCTCGTCGTACAGCCCGAGCAGCACCTTCCCGGACTGCCAGCCGCCGCACGACAAGATCTCGATCATCAAGGTGCCGCTGAAGAAGCCCGCCGAGGCGGCCGTCGCGGCCACCCCGGTCGTCTTCCCCGACGGCGGCAACGAGACCCAACCCGGCCTGCTCGTGCCCACGAGCGGCTGCCACGACATCACCGCCTACCCGGAGAAGGACATCGCGGCGGGCGCCTGCATGGGCGACGGCGTGCTGTTCGACATCCGCGACCGGCTCAACCCGCGGGTGACCGCCCGCACCACCGACCCGAACTTCGCGTTCTGGCACTCGGCGACGTTCAGCAACGACGCCAGGAAGGTCGTCTTCACCGACGAGCTCGGCGGCGGCGGCCTGGCCACCTGCAACGAGGCCACCGGCCCCAACCGGGGCGCGGACGCCATCTACGAGATCGTCCACGGCCAGCTCGTCTTCAAGAGCTACTTCAAGATCCCGCGCTACCAGGCCGACAGCGAGAACTGCGTCGCGCACAACGGCTCGCTGATCCCGGTCAAGGGCCGCGACATCATGGTGCAGGCGTGGTACATGGGCGGCCTGTCCGTCTGGGACTTCACCGACGCGGCCAACCCGAGGGAGATCGGCTACTTCGAACGCGGTCCCCGCGCGGACGGCAGCGGCGGCGGGATCTGGTCCGCCTACTACTACAACGGCTACATCTACGGGGCCGACTTCCACGCCGGCCTGGACATCGTCAAGATCGACGATCGGCTGACCGACAGCGCCCGGCACGTCCGGACGGGTCGGCTGAACGTGCAGACCCAGGAGTCGTACCGGCCCGACAGGGGCCACTGACCCGCTGAGCGGCGGCGGTCGTCCCGAGGCCGGGGCGGCCGCCGTCCGTCATTGCGGGGGCGCGAACCCGCCCGGCGTGACACCCGCTCCAGGACCCGGCGGCGCCGGAGGGGGAGCGTAGGAAGGCTGGGGCGGAGGAGCGTAGGAGTTCGCGGGCGGGGGCGCGTACGAGCTCGCGGGCTGGGGCGGCGGCGGGTACGAGGGGCGCGGGGGCTGCGGACCGGCCGCGACGCCGGCACGCAGCGCCAGCCGGGCCTCCTCGCGGCGCCGGCGCTCGGCCAGCACGGCGCTCAGGTACGCGTACGGCGGCACCCCGGCCGGCGCGGCGGGCGAGACGAACGCCGCGGTCTGGGCCGCGATCCGCATCCCCATCTCGTGCCGGACCTGCGGCGACAGGTCGTGCCAGCGCAGCAGGTATTGCCGGGCCGCCTGCGCCACCTCGTCAGGCAGCCGCGACAGCTCCAGCGTGGCCGCCCACGCGGCGAGCGGCGGCGGCATCTGGACGGCCTGCCCGCTCTGCCGCGGCGCCCGGTCGGAGATGACGATCGTGCCGGCGAAGATGTCGCCGAGCCGCTTGCCCCGCTGCGAGACCAGCGAGGAGATCAGCGCGGGCGCCCCGGAGAGCATCCAGAACTCCACCAGGCCCGCGAGCCCGCGGAACAGCGCCTGCCTGAACCGCTCGGGGCTGCCGTCGTCGCTCACCACCCGCAGGCCGAGCGCCAGCTTGCCGAGGCTGCGCCCCCTGCTCACCGACTCGAAGATCACCGGGTAGCCGACCATCACCAGGACCATCAGCGCGACCATGACGGCCGCGAACGCCGCCGGGTCCGACACCGTGGCGAACGCCCCCAGCAGCACGTAGGCCCCCACCAGCACGGTCACCTGCACCGCCAGGTCGATGACGATCGCCAGGGCGCGCGAGGGCATCTGCGCCACGCGTACCTCGACGACGACGGCGTCGCCTGTCACAACCTCCGACATATCTGGAGCCTAACGGCTCGGCGCAGGTGAGTGAGCGGCCAGAATGTTCGGGTGGACATCGACGCGTTCATCGCCGCACACCGCCCTGCCTGGGACCGGCTCGACCATCTGGTGAAGCACCGCTCGTCGCTGACCGGCGCCGAGGTGGACGAGCTGGTCGACCTCTACCAGCGGGTGGCGACGCACCTGTCGATCGTCCGCTCCTCGGCGCACGACCCCATGCTCGTCGGCCGCCTGTCGGCGCTGGTGGCGCGGGCGCGGTCGGCGGTGACGGGGGCGCACGCGCCCGCCTGGCGGGAGTTCGTCCGGTTCTTCACGGTGTCGTTCCCCGTGGTGGCCTACCGGGCGCGGTGGTGGTGGCTGGCCGCCACGCTGGCGAGCACGGCGGTGGCGTGGGTGATCGGCGCGTGGGTGGCGGGCAACCCCGACGTGCAGGCCGCGATCGGCACGCCCGACGAGATCACCCAGCTCGTCGAGCACGACTTCGCCGACTACTACTCGGAGCACCCGGCGGCGTCGTTCGCGGGGCGGGTGTGGACCAACAACGCCTGGTTGTCCGCCCAGGTGGTCATCTACTCGGTGCTGCTGGGGCTGCCGATCCCGTACGTGCTGTTCCAGAACGCGGCCAACGTCGGCGTCTCCGGCGGCCTCATGGCCTCCCGCGACAAGCTGGACATCTTCTTCGGGCTGATCACGCCGCACGGGCTGCTGGAGCTGACCGCCGTCTTCCTGGCGGCGGCCGTCGGCATGCGGCTCGGCTGGACGGTCATCGACCCCGGGCCGCGCCGGCGCACGGAGGCGCTGGCCGAGCAGGGGCGGGCCGTGATGAGCGTGGCGCTGGGGCTGGTCGTGGTGCTGTTCGTGTCGGGGCTGATCGAGGCGTTCGTCACCCCGTCGCCGCTGCCGACCTGGGCCCGCGTGGGGATCGGCGTGCTCGCCGAGGTGGCCTTCCTGGCGTACGTCATCGGCTTCGGCCGCCGGGCCGCGCTGGCCGCCGAGACCGGCGACCTCGAACGCGCCCCAGACGTCGCCCCAGCCGCCTGACGCGTCCCAGAAGCCGCGGACCCGGAAGCCGCTACAGCCGGCCGGCCGCCTTCAGCGCCAGGTAGGCGTCCGCCAGCGCCGGTGCGATGTCCTCCGGCGGGGCGTCCACGACCTCGACCCCGGCCCGCCGCAGCCGGGCGGTGATGCGCCGGCGTTCGAGCTGGGCGTGCTCGGCCGCCGCCGCGTCGTAGACCTCCTCGGCCGAGCCGCGCCGCGCCGCCATCGCGGCCACCCGGGGGTCGGACACCCCGGCCACCAGCAGCAGGTGCCGCGAGGCGAGCTGCGGCAGCACCGGCATGAGCCCTTCGTCCATGGCCGCCCCGTTGAGGTCGGTCAGCAGCACCACCAGGCAGCGCCGCCTGGCCCGCGACAGCACGGCCGCCACCATGCCCTGCGCGTCGGCCTCGACCAGCTCGGCCTCGATCGGCGCCATGACGTTGACCAGCGACGACAGCAGCTCGGTGCGGGAGGCGCCGCCCACCCAGGCGCGTACGGCCCGGTCGTAGGCGAGGAAGTCGACCTGGTCGCCGGCGCGGGCGGCGAGCGCGGCCAGCAGCAGCGCCGCGTCCATCGACCAGTCGAGCCGCGGCCAGCCGGGCACCGGCCGCGGGTCGGGCCGGGCCAGCAGGCCGCCGCCGCCCGGCGTCGCGCCCGCCAAGGGGATCGGCGCGTCGCCCACCCGGCCCGCCGACGTGCGCCCGGTGTCGAGCACGATCAGCACCCGCCGGTCGCGTTCCGGCCGCCAGGTGCGCACCACCACGTCGTGCCGGCGCGCCGTGGCCCGCCAGTCGATGGAGCGCACGTCGTCGCCGACGACGTACTCGCGCAGGGAGTCGAACTCGGTGCCCTGGCCGCGTACGAGCGCGGGGTGTTGCCCGTCGAGCTCGCGCAGCCGGGCCAGCCGCGAGGGCAGGTGCTTGCGCGACAGGAACGGCGGCAGCACCCGCACCGTCCACGGCGCGCGGTGGCCGCCCTGCCGCGCGGCCAGCCCGAGCGGCCCGAGCGAGCGCACCGTGACCGCCACCGACGAGCGGTCGCCGCGCCGGGTTGGGTCGAGCGTGACGACGATCTTGCGCCGTTCGCCCTTCGGCACGTCGAGCCGCGCGACCCGCGGCGTGGCCCCGGCGGACGGCGGCCAGGCGTCGCGCAGCACGCCCCGCACCCGCCTGGACCCGGGGTTCTCCACGACGAGCTCGACCGTGGCCCGCTGCCCGAGCCGGACCAGGGTGTCGCCGGACCGGTGCAGGCGCAGCGGACGCACCGCCCCCGCGAACGTCAGGTCGATCACGATCGCCGCCGCCAGCAGCAGGCAGACGCCGGCCAGCGCCGCCCCGGGCTGCGGCGCGAGCATCACCAGCACGATCCCGAGCGCGGCGACCAGCCCGGCCCGCCCCGTCAGCGCCATCAGCGCGGGACCGGGACCGAGGCCAGGATGCCGTCGAGCAGGCCGTCGGCGGTCGCGCCCTCCAGCTCCGCCTCGGGCCGCAGGCCCACGCGGTGCCGCAGCGCGGGCCTGGCCAGTGCCTTGACGTCGTCGGGGGTGACGTAGTGCCGCCCGGACAGCCACGCCCACGCGCGGGAGGCCGCGAGCAGCGCCGTCGCCCCTCGCGGCGAGACGCCGAGCTGCAACGACGGCGAGTTCCTGGTCGCGCGGGCCACGTCCACGATGTAGCCGAGCACCTCGGGCGCCACGTGCACCTGGGCCGCGGCCTCCCGCCCGGCGGCGAGATCGGCGGCGCTGGCGACCGGCTTGACCTCCGACAGGTCGCGCGGGTCGAAGCCGCGGGCGTGCCGCTCCAGCACCGCGATCTCCTGCTCGCGCGGCGGCAGCGGCACGGTCAGCTTCAGCAGGAAGCGGTCGAGTTGCGCCTCGGGGAGCTGGTAGGTGCCCTCGTACTCGACCGGGTTCTGGGTCGCGCAGACCACGAACGGGTCGGGCAGCGGCCGGGCCGACCCCTCCACGCTGACCTGCCGCTCCTCCATCGCCTCCAGCAGCGCGGCCTGCGTCTTCGGCGGGGTGCGGTTGATCTCGTCGGCCAGCAGCAGGTTCGTGAAGACGGGACCCTCGCGGAACTCGAACTCCGCGGTCTTCGCGTCGTAGATCAGCGAGCCGGTCACGTCGCCCGGCATCAGGTCGGGCGTGAACTGCACCCGCTTGAAGTCCAGCGACAGCGCCGCGCTCAGCGTGCGCACCATCAGCGTCTTCGCCACGCCGGGCACGCCCTCCAGCAGCACGTGCCCCTTGCACAGCAGCGCGATGACCAGCCCCGTCACCACCGCGTCCTGGCCCACGACGGCCTTGGCCACCTCGGCGCGGAGCGCGGCGAGCGCCTCCCTCGCCGCGTCGGCGGACGTCGTCACGCGGTAACTCTCCTCAGAGTTCACTGACCTGCCTTTCCATGAGGTCCAAGTATGCGGCCAGGGCGACGAGGGCCGCGTCGTCCGCGGGCGGCGGGCCGTACAGTGCCGCGCCGACCCGGTGCGCGTCCTGGCCGGTACGGGCGGCGAGCGCGGCGACGACCTCCCGGCCGCCGGCTCCGGTGGCCAGGCCGAGCCGGGGGGTCAGCCGGTCGATCGTGCCCGCGCGCAGCGCCTCGGCGGCCCGCTGCCTGGCCCGCCTGGCACGGTAGAGGCGGCCACGGCCCTCGATGGTCTCGGCCGCGCGCACGACGACGGGCAGGCGCTCGGTCACCACCGGCCCGAGCCGCCGGCCGCGCCAGAGCGCGGTGACCGCCACCGCGATGAGCGCCATGTAGACGGTCCAGCGCACGTTGTCCGGCATGAGGTCGCTCAGCGACTGGCCGCGTTCGCCCGGCAGCTCGGCGACCGGCGGGTTGTCCGGCCGTACCAGCCAGGTCACCGGCCTGCCGGTGCCGATGAGGTTGAGCGCGAGTGCCGCGTTGCCGTCCTCGGGGAGGCGGAGGTTCGTCATGAACGAGCCGTCGCCGACGACCGTCGTCGTGCCGCCCGCGCGGGAGTAGGACACCAGCGTGTGGCCCTCGGTGGTGGACGGGTAGCAGAGCGCGGCGCCGGGAGGGCCCTCGAAGGCCGTGCCGCCCATGTACGCGCTCCCCGCCGCCCGCGCGGCCGGCAGGGCGCACTCCGGCTCCCGCGAGCGGGTCCGGGCCGCCTCCGGGACGGTGCGCACCTCGGGCGCCAGCGCGGCCAGGCCGGGCAGGTCGCCGACGATCAGCCGGTCGCCGGGGATCGCGGCCAGGGCGTACTCGTCGGCGTAGGCCGTGTCGGTGACCAGCAGCAGCCGGGGGCCGCCCGTCGTGGCGAGCCGGGCGGCCGCCTCGGCGGAGTCGACCCGGTCGATCTGGACGCCGCGCGCCCGCAGCAGCTCGGCCAGCGCCCTGGACCCGGCGAGCGAGGTGTCGGCCGGGTCGAGCGCGCGCGAGGGCCCGCGCTGCGGGGCGAGCAGGACGCCGAGCACCGCGATCAGCACGACGAGGGCGCCCAGGAGCACGATCAGGCGGCCCGAGCGCCAGGTGGAGCGGAGGGTCGGCGAGGTGGGGGCGGAACCGCCCGGCGGGTCGCCGGGGACGACCCCGTCCCGGGTGACGACCGGCTCCCCGAGCGCCGCCCCACCGGGGGCGAGCGACCCGTCCGCAGGCGCGCTCACAACGCCCTCCCGTTGCTCGCCGGCGGGTTCATGACGCCTCCGGTGGCCGCCGGCTGGTTGGTGACGCTCCAGAGGCTCGCCGGCGGGTTCAAGGCGCTCCCGTTGCTCGTCGGCGGGCTCATGACGCCTCCCCTGCGACCGCGAGCGGGACCGGGCGGGCCTGGCGCAGGCGGTCGTCGAGGCCGGCCATGGTGGCGTAGGCGTCGGAGGTGCCGGGCACGCCGCCGTAGGTCACGTCGTCGAAGGAGCGGGCCGCCGCCGCCAGCTCGGCGGCGAGGTCCGGCAGCGCCGCGGCGGCCTCGGCGGCCAGCTCGTCGGCGGTGCGGCCGGGCATGCCGTCGACCAGCGCGCGTTCCTCCAGGTCGCGGGCGATGGCACGGAGCCGCTCCTGGATCGCCTCGCTCCAGCGGCCCTCACCGGCCAGCCGCTCGGCGGCCCGGCGGTGCTCGTCGGCGGTGCGGACGCGCTCGCCGTACAGGCCGCCCGTGACCAGGCCCCGCCGCCTCGACATGCGGCGGAGCTGCCACGAGACCAGCGCGGCCGCGGCGACGACGAGCGCCAGGATGACGACGCTCGCGACGATCCCGCCGACCGGGCCGTTGCCGAAGGCGGCGTCGGCGAGGTCGCCGAGGAACTGGTTGAAGTGCCGCAGGAGCATGTCGGGCAGGGACTCGCGCTCGTACGGTGACTTGAGGAGCTCCTCCGCGGCCCGCCGCGCGGCCTCCTCCCTCCCGATGGGGCTCACGACCCGGCGGAGTTGGACGGGTGCCAGAGCTCGTCGGCCGAGCCGTGCACCCAGCCCTGGCGCTGCTGCTCGATGGCCGCCGTCTGCAGCACGAGGTCGAACGCCTCGCTGCGCATGCGCCGGTCGGCGTACAGGAGACCGGAGACGCCCGACTCGAAGGGGTAGGTGAACATGGCGCTGAGCGTGCCGCCGATCGCGATCAGCACGGCCGACACGACGGCGTTGACCATCGAGCCCGTGCCGAGCATGCCGAACAACGTGCCCGCGATCGTGAACGGGACGGAAAGGACGCCCGCCACCAGGCCGACCAGCAGCGACGTGAGCAGCAGGATGCCGAACACGCGCCAGAAGTCGCCGGTGACCAGCTGCCAGGAGCGGCGCATGGCGTCGATCGGCCCCCGGCCCTCCAGCACCACCGCCGGCGAGGCGAACGCGAAGCGGGTGCGGAAGAACAGGTAGTAGGCGATGTAGAGGACGAAGAACACGACGATCAGCCCGAGCAGCCCCCCGGCGCCGGTGCCGTTGGCCACCAGCGCGACGCCGATCACCACGAACGCGATCAGCGGCACCGCCATGATGACCACCATGAGACCCACGACGCCGAACAGCGCCGGCACCCGGCCCTTGACCAGGTGCCACGCCTCGCCCGCCGTGAGGTTGCCGCCGAAGACGGCCCGGCCGAGTATGCGGGTGATCACCCCGGTCAGCAGCGTGACCACGACGAACTGGATGGCGTAGGAGATCAGGGTGCCGCCGTACTGGGCGGCGAGGCCGGCCATGCTGCTGTCGAGCTGCTCGGGGTTCTCCATGGCGGAGGGGTCGGTGAGCACGCTGCCCATGCTGTCGAGCACGAACGCCTGCCCGATGGCCATCGGCACGGAGGCGAGCAGCGCGGCGACGGCCGAGAGGCCGAGCACCGCCTTCGGGTTGGAGCGGATGAGCTTGATGGTGCCGTCGAGCATGTCGCCGAGGCCCAGCGGGCGCAGCGGGATGATGCCGGGGCGCAGCACGGGGGGCGGCGGCATATAGCCGTAGCCCTGCTGCGGGCCGGGCGGGTGCGGGGGCTGCGGGGCGTAGGGCTGCTGCTGTGGAGCCTGCCCGTACGGCTGCCCGTAGGGCACCTGCTCGGGGGAGCCGGGCGCGGTCCACGGCGAGGCCGGCGGGGCGCTGTAGGGCGGCGGCTGTTCGGCCGACCAACCTGGGGGCGTCTCGGGCGAGGGACCGTGACCGTCTGACATATCCCAATCCTGGCATGCTGGGAGGGAGCTTGGCGTCCCGGAGGCGATTCGCTGCCCGATGACCCATTGTTCACGGGGGAATCTGGCATGGATCTGCACCAGGGATGGCCTAAAGACGCTCCGTTACCGCAGACTTGGGACTGCGGTCGCGGGGGCGGAGCTGAAAATCGCCTTTTGCACGGCTCAAGTCACACTCATGGGCCTACCAAGGGTAACCTTCAGCGATCGTGCGGGTATGTCCCAGAATGCGTAGAACGAATGAGGGGCCATGAAAGGTCGCGTGCTGGTCGTCGACGACGACGCCGCTCTCGCCGAGATGCTGGGGATCGTGCTGCGGGGCGAGGGGTTCGAACCATCCTTCGTCTCTGACGGCGACAAGGCGCTCGACGCGTTCCGGGACACGCGCCCGGACCTTGTCCTGCTCGACCTGATGCTGCCGGGGGCCGACGGCATCGACGTGGCGCGCAGGATCAGGGCCGAGTCCGGGGTCCCGATCGTCATGCTGACGGCGAAGAGCGACACCATCGACGTCGTGCTCGGCCTGGAGTCGGGCGCCGACGACTACATCGTCAAGCCGTTCAAGCCGAAGGAGCTGGTCGCGCGGGTGCGCGCGCGGCTCCGCCGTACGGACGAGCCGACGCCGGAGATCCTCCAGATCGGCGACATCACCATCGACGTGGCCGGCCACTCGGTCAAGCGGGGCGAGGAGACCATCAACCTCACGCCGCTCGAGTTCGACCTGCTCGTCGCGCTGGCCCGCAAGCCGCGCCAGGTCTTCACCCGCGAGGTCCTGCTCGAACAGGTGTGGGGCTACCGGCACGCGGCCGACACGCGGCTGGTCAACGTGCACGTCCAGCGGCTCCGGGCCAAGATCGAGAAGGACCCCGAGCACCCCGAGATCGTGGTCACGGTCCGCGGCGTGGGCTACAAAGCCGGACCCGCCTGACCCGCCCGCCCCCATCCGCCATGCCCCCGACGAAGACCAAGCGTTCCCGTCGGCGGACGCCACGCCAGATACTCGGCGGCGTCCGCCGGCGGGTGCGGCGTGCGGCGGGCAGGGCGCGCAGCGTCTGGCGGCGCTCGCTGCAGCTCCAGGTGGTCACCAGCACGCTGGTGATCTCCGTCGTCGTGGTGGTGGTGCTCGGCACGTTCCTGTCCGAGCAGATCAACCGGGCCGTCATCCAGAGCAGCCAGCAGTCCTCGGTCAGCGAGGCCAACGCCGACCGGCTGCAGATCGCCGACGCGCTCGCGCCTCCCGACGACGACCAGGCCAAGGCCCCCGAGGCGGGCAAGGTCGTGGTCAACCCGCTCGACGAGGTGATGGGCGCCGTCACCGGCTCCGTCGACGGCGGCTCCAAGAAGCGCTACGACGTGCTCATACTCAACGTCGCGGCCCCCGGGCAGTCGCGCGCCTCCGGCCGCCTCGTGCCCGGCAACGTGCCGCCCGCCCTGCGCGCCGGGCTGCAGCGCAACATCACGAAGCTGGTCTACGACAAGCCCATCGTCTCCATCGAGCGCGTCGCGCTGACCGGGCAGAGCCAGCCGCGCCTGATGTACATCGTCGGCGGCATCGTCCACGAGCCCTTCAGCGGCCAGAACTACGAGGTCTACCACTTCTTCCCGCTCGACGAGGAAGAGGCGCTGCTGTCCAACGTCCGGCTCGCCATCGTCGTGGTGGGGCTCGGGCTCGTGCTGCTGCTGGCGGCCATCGCGTACCTGGTGGCCAGGCAGGTCGTCACCCCCGTCCGGCTGGCCCGCCAGGCCGCCGAGCGGCTGGCCGCGGGCAAGCTGGACGAGCGGCTGAAGGTACGCGGCGAGGACGACCTCGCCCGCCTGGCCAACTCCTTCAACGAGATGGCCGCCAACCTGGCGCTCAAGATCCACCAGCTTGAGGAGCTGTCGCAGGTCCAGCGGCAGTTCGTCTCCGACGTCTCGCACGAGCTGCGCACCCCGCTGACCACCGTCCGCATGGCCGCCGACCTGCTGTACGACGCCCGCGAGGACTTCGACCCCATGGCCGCCCGCTCGGCCGAGCTCATGCAGGCCCAGCTCGAACGGTTCGAGTCGATGCTGGGCGACCTGCTGGAGATCAGCCGCTACGACGCCGGCGCGGCCACCCTCGACCTGGAGCCGGTCGACGTCACCAAGGTCGTGCTGCGCGCGATCGAGGACTCCGAGGCGCTGGCCGAACGCCACGGCACCCGCTTCGAGCTGCGGCTGCCGCCCGAGCCCTGCATGGCCGAGATCGACAACCGCCGGGTCGAGCGGATCCTGCGCAACCTGCTGTTCAACGCCATCGAGCACGGCGAGGGCAGGGAGATCGTCGTCACCGTCGGCGCGGACCGCGACGCCGTGGCGGTCGCCGTACGCGACCACGGCATCGGCCTCAAGCCGGGCGAGGACACCATGGTCTTCGACCGGTTCTGGCGGGCCGACCCGTCGCGGGCGCGCACCATCGGCGGCACCGGGCTCGGCCTGGCGATCTCCCGCGAGGACGCCACCCTGCACGGCGGCTGGCTCCAGGCGTGGGGACAGCCGGGCGAGGGCTCGCAGTTCAGGCTGACGCTGCCGCGCACGGCGGGGGCCGACCTCAAGGGCTCGCCGCTGCCGCTCGTGCCGCCCGAGATCGAGATGCGGCGCACCTGGCGCGGGTCCATGACGCCCGTGCTGCTGCCCGCCGTGGGGGACGGGGCGCTCGATGACGAGGACTAGGCGGCTCTGCGCCGTCGCGGCGGTGGCCGCGGCCGTGGCGCTCACGGGCTCGGGGTGCTCGGTGATCCCGGTCAGCGGCCCGTACGTGGTGGACGACACGGGCAGCGGCGACCCGCTCAGCAAGCCGTTCCAGCGGATGATCGCCACCCCGCCGCAGCCCGGCTGGGGCCCCCAGGACGTGCTCAAGGGCCTCCAGGCGGCCATGGCGGCCTACGACGACGACCCGACGGTCCTGCCCCAATACCTGACGCCCGAGGCGCTGCGCGGCTGGAGTCCCGAGGGCGCGGTGACCGTGCTCGACGACGCCTGGAACTGGACCTTCGACCTGGGCGACCAGGACGGCACCGAGTCGGTGCAGAAGATCTCCGTCAAGGCCCCCCAGATCGCCAGGATCGAGGAGGACGACACCTACGTGCCGCTGGCGGGGAACTGGGCGCGGCCGTTCGAGCTGGTCAAGGTCGAGGGCGTGGGCTACCGCGTGCGCGGCCTGCCGCAGGGACTCATCCTCACCAAGTCCGACGTCGCGCGGGCCTACCGGCCGACCAAGCTCTACTACCTCGGCAGCGGCACCCAGGACCGGCTGGTGGTGGACAGCGTGCGGCTGCGGCTCAAGCCGACCAAGACGTACGCGCAGGTCGTGCTCGAACGGCTGCTCAAGGCGCCGAGCGCCGCGCTCCAGGGCGCGGTGAGCACCAGCTTCCCCTCCGGCACCAAGGTCGAGTCGGTGCGCTCGGGCGAGGACGAACGGGTCGTCATCAACCTGTCGGGCCCGATCGACCCCCTCGACCTGAGCGGCGAGCACGGCCTCATGGCCCAGATCCGCTACAGCCTCACCAACAACGACGTCGCCAAGGGCCGCGCCATCGAGGTGCAGGTGGACGGGGAACAGTATTCCGTCTCCCAGCCCAACGTCGACCAGGGCTGGCTGGACAACGGCGTCAACACCGACTACTACGTCGACAAGGGCGCCGTCCACTACATGACCAACGAGGGGCCGGGCGGCGCCATCGCCGGGCCGGCCGGGCAGCCGCGCGAGGGCTACTCCAACTTCGCCCTGTCCAAGCAGGGCGACCTCGTCGCCGCCCAGACCTCCACCGGCATCTCCATCACCCCCGCCACCCAGGAGGGGCAGTGGCAGGAGGTCATCCCGGGCTCCCCGGAGGACCTCACCGCGCCGTCCTGGCACCGCGACGGGTCGCTGTGGACGTTCGACCGCAAGAACGGCGTCGTGCTGCGCTACGAACCCGGCGCCAACCGTCCCGCCGAGCGGGTCGCCGCGCCGGGGCTGAAGGGCTGGGACGTCACCCGCATGCGCATCGCCAGGGACGGCGTACGCGTGGTGCTGACCACCCGCGAGAACATCGTGCACGTCGGCGCGCTGACGCAGACGGGCGGGCTGATGCTCAGCAACGTCCGGGTGCCGACGGCCAGGGAGCCGGGCGGCGTCATCGAGGACCTCGCCTGGCGCGACGACGAGCACGTCCTCGTGCTGGTCAAGAGCAACGCCGGTCAGACGCTGAACGAGATCGACATCGGCGACGGCGACATCACCGAGATCCCGCTGAAGAACCGGCTGCGCCGGGTCGCGGCGCTCAACGAGCACGTGCTCGCGCAGGCGGAGACGGGCAAGGGGAAGGGCTCGGAGATCCTGGAGCTCGCGCAGGACCAGAGCTGGAAGACCAGGATCGAGTCGAACGCCGAAGCGCCCCTGTTCCCCCTGGGCTGAGCCGGTCAGTTCACCAGGACGATCTTCCCGCGGGCGTGGCGGCTCTCGCTCAGCTCGTGCGCGGCCGTCGCCTCGGCGAGCGGGAACGCCGCCGCGACCGGCACCCGCAGCCGCCCACGCGCGGCGAGCTCGACCGCGACGCCGAGGCCGTGCACCGCGAGCGGGTCGGCGCCCGTCCCGGGGTCCGCGCCCGGCGACCCGTGCGACAGGTGCACGCCGTGGGCCGCCGCGGTCAGGTCGGGGGCGATGGTCACCACGCGCGCCGGGTCCCCGGCGACGGCGACCAGATCGGGCAGCGCCCCTCCGGCGCAGTCGAACACCGCGTCCACCCCGCCCGGGGCCAGCGCGCGGACCCGTTCGACGAGACCGGTCCCGTACGTCGTCGGCTCCGCGCCGAGCGAGCGCAGGAAGTCGTGGTTGCGCTCACTGGCCGTGCCGATCACGGTGGCGCCGCGGGCGACCGCGAGCTGCACGGCGACCGTCCCCACCCCGCCGGCCGCGCCCTGGACCAGCACCGTGTGCCCGGCGCCGGCCCCGAGCCGGTCGAGCACCCGCGTGGCCGTCTCGACGCTGCCCGCGGCCCCACCGGCCTCCTCCCAGCTCCACGCGGCCGGTTTCGGCGCCCAGGCCACCAGGACCGCGTGGTCGGCGTTGGCGCCGCGCGTCGTCGCCGCGGTCATGCCGAACACCTCGTCGCCGGCCTCGACGTCCGTGACGCCCTCGCCGACCTCGTCCACCACGCCCGCGGCGTCGAACCCGGTACGGAACGGGAACGTCACCGGCACCACGCCGCGCAGCTCGCCCGAGCGGATGCGCGTCTCTCCCGCCGACAACCCGGACGCCCGTACGGCGACGCGGACCGTACCCGGCCCGGCGTGCGGCTCCTCGGCCTCGGCGACGTGCACCACGCCCGGACCGCCGTACTCGGAAAACTGGACTGCTCTCATGCGCCGTACCGTAGGTGGGCAGCCCGTCCGTCCGACCGAAGTGAGAGCGGTGACGGCCGAAATGAGTCAGAAGTCGCGCTCGGACGCCCGCGACAACCGCGCGCGCATCCTCGCGGTCGCCCGCGCGGCCTTCGCCGCCGAGGGACCCGGCGTGCCGATCCGCGAGATCGCCCGGCGCGCCCAGGTCGGGGCGGCCACCGTCTACCGGCACTTCCCGACCAAGGAGGCGCTGCTCGCCGAGGTCGTCGCCGAGCCGACGGCCCTGTGCTCGGCGGTCGTCGAGGCGGGGCTGGCGGAGTCCGATCCGTGGCGCGGGTTCTGCCTGGTGACCGAGAGGCTGATGGAGGCGCGCGCCCGCGGCCGGGGGCTGTCCGGCGCTCTCGTCGCGCGGCTGCCGTATCTCGGGGCGGAGCGCGAGCGTTCGGTCCGGCTGCTGCTCCGGCTCGTCCGGCGGGCGAAGGAGACGGGCGGCCTGCGGGCGGACTTCGTGCTGGAGGACCTCGTCCTGGCGGTGACGGCGAGCGAGGCCATCCGCGCCGGGTCGCCCGAGCTGCGGGCCGCGGCCGCGCGCCGGTTCGCGGCCCTGATGATCCAGTCGTTCCGCGCCGACCCTGTCCCCGCGCCGCTTCCGCCGGCGGTCCGGCTGCTCAGCTGAGCCGCCCGCCCGGGACGGGCCCGGCCGCGCGGGCGTCGGCGGGCACGTCGGCGGGCTGCTCGGGTGAGCCGCCCGCCCGGGGCGGGAACTGTCGGTGGCGGCGGGCATGCTGGCGGGCGTGCTGGATGCCGTGCTCGACCTGATCCTGCCCCCGGCCTGCGCCGGTTGCGGCGCCAAGGGGCCCCGGTGCTGCGCCGCGTGCATGGCCGAGTTGACCGCCCGGCCGGCCAGGCGGTGGCCGGACCCGTGCCCGCCCGGCCTCCCCGACTGCTGGTCGGCGAGCCCGTACGACGACCGCACGCGCCGCACCCTCCTCGCCTACAAGGAGCGGGGCGCGGTGACGCTGGCGGCGGTCCTGGCCGAGGCGCTGGCGTTCACCGCCGTCACGGCGCTCTCCCGCACCCCCGGCGCCCGCCGCGCGCTCGCGGCCGGCTTCGCCGTCGTGCCGGTCCCCAGCACCCGGGCCACGGCCGGCGCGAGAGGCCACGACCCGGTCGCCCGCCTGGCCCTGCTCGCGTCCCGCGCCCTGTGCGCGCTCGGTCTGCCCGCCCGCCCCTGGAACGGCCTGACCCAGGTCCGCTCCGTGACCGATCAGGCGGGCCTGAGCAGCGCTGAGCGGGCGGTCAACCTCGCCGGGTCACTACGGGTCACCCGCCCCGCGACAGGCCCTCCAGCGCCCTGTGCGCTGCTCGTGGACGACATCGTGACGACCGGCGCCACCCTCGCCGAGGCCGCGCGAGCCCTCCGATCAGCCGGAACACCGGTCCCCCTGGCGATCACGGTCGCCGCGACACGCCGAAGATCTAAAAAAGCATTACGGTGACGGTGCGTGAAAGACGTGGCCGACCAGGCCCTCCCCAGGAGGTCACATGTCGCTTCCCCACGGGATGCCGCCACAGTGCTCGACGAGCGATCCACGGCCGGCCATAGCGGACGCCGGCCGATTAAACGGGGCATCAAAACACCCCTGTCCGGCCCGCCGATATCACGCAACGTGATCGTCCGGACAACCCTCCGGCTGACATTCGCCCAGGATGCGGATAGCGTTCGGACATGGCACCCGTTCGGGTCCGTGGTTGCGCAGAGCCGGGGCTCCCGGCTCTGCTAGCCGATGCCAGCCGCAGGCAAAACGGTCCACGTAAGGCGACTCTTTGTCGACCGATCACGGTGCGGCTTAGGGGTAAGTCCTGCCTTCCCGAGAGGTCAGATGCCTCTCGCCAGAAGAGAAGGGCAGTAGTGGCAACAGAGCTGCGAGACCCTCAGCAGGCGGATGTGGGGTCGAAGACCAGGTCGGCCGGACGGGTGCCAACAGAGTTCCCGGTGATCACGAGTCGGAAGAGGGTAACGGTGACAGAAAGGCAGACAGCAGGCCTCGCCCGATCGGCAGCTCGTCGGGCGCTCTTGCTCAGTCGTTAGACGGAAGGGGGGCTTTTGCATGGACATCATCGTCAAGGGCCGACACACGGGTGTGAGTGATCGGTTCCGCGACCAAGTGACGACCAAGCTGGCCAGGATCGAACGTCTGGACAACAAACTCATCCGAGTCGATGTGCAGGTGTCGAAGGAACGCAATCCGCGCCTCGCGGGACAGCGGGAGCGCGTCGAGCTCACCATCCACTCCCGAGGGCCGGCCATCCGCGCCGAGGCCTCGGCCGACGACCGGTTCGCCGCCCTCGACCTGGCGCTGGACAAGCTGGAAGGCCGGCTGAGGCGGGCCGCCGACCGGCGCAAGGTGCACCACGGCAACCACTGCCCGCCCTCCGTCGCGGAGATCACCGCGACACTTCCCGACGTCGCCGGACTGCCTCCCCAGGAGCCCGTGGCGCCGAAGTCCACGGCCGAGGAGAGCGAGCCGCTCCAGCGCGCCGGCGACGACTACACCGGCGTCACCTACGACGACAAGACCGACGAGGACATCGTCCCGATCGAGATGGACGGCGAGGGGCCGCTCATCGTCAGGGAGAAGTTCCACCGGGCCGAGCCGATGACCATCGACCAGGCGCTGCTGGAGATGGAGCTGGTCGGCCACGACTTCTACCTCTTCCGGGACAAGGAGAGCGGTCAGCCGAGCGTCGTCTACAACAGACGCGGGTACAACTACGGCGTGTTGCGGCTCGTAGAGCCCTGATCGCTTACTGAAAAAGATCTTCTCGACCACCCGAGGACCGCGGCACACGTGCCATCATGGCGGTTACGGCTCTGGCCCCCCGACGAGGAGGAGACGTGAGCGAGCTCAGTCAGGTTCAGCCGAGCGAGCGAAGCGAGGGAAGCGCGGTCGCGAGGCGGATCAAGGAGGCCTCGTGAGCGAGTCCGACGAGGCCCGCGCATCAGCGAGCGAGCCCATTCGCGTGCTGATCGTCGACGACCATGAGCTGATCAGGCGCAGCCTGGCTCTGGCGCTGGCGGCTGAGCCCGACATCGAGGTGGTCGGTGAGGCGAGCGACGGGCAGGAGGCGGTCGAGCTGGCCGACCGCCTCATGCCCGACGTCGCGCTCATGGACGTGCGCATGCCGCGGCAGGACGGGATCGAGGCCACGAAGGGCATCAAGGCGTCGGTCCCCAGCACCCGCATCATCATGCTCACGGTGAGCGACGAGGAGGAGGACCTCTTCGAGGCCATCAAGGCGGGAGCCACCGGCTACCTCCTCAAGGACGTGCAGATCAACGACGTCCCCGCCGCCGTGCGCGGCGTGCACGAGGGCCAGTCGTTAATCAACCCGGCGATGGCGGCCAAGCTCATCAGCGAGTTCGCCAACATGAGCCGCAAGGAGGCCGAGCGGCCGCCCCAGCTGCCCGTCCCCCGGCTGACCGACCGCGAGATGGAGGTCCTGCGGCTGGTCGCCAAGGGCATGAACAACCGCGAGATCGCCAAGCAGTTGTTCATCTCCGAGAACACCGTGAAGAACCACGTGCGCAACATCCTCGACAAGCTGCAGCTGCACTCCCGCATGGAGGCAGTGGTCTACGCGGTGCGGGAGCGCATGCTGGAGATCACCTAGCGAAGCCCCCGCCCCCTCCCCGCCTGACTATCCCGGCGCGTTCAGCATGGTGACGAGCTCCGGCGGATCGGCGCGTTCGACGCGTACGCTGTCGCAGCCGACCCACTCGGCGGCCGACCACAGGGCGTCCGCGAACGCGCCGGCCCACTTGGCGGGGGACAGGCCCGGCTCCAGGTGCACCTGCCTGGCCACCAGGGTCGTGCCCTCGCGGGCCGGATCGACCCGGCCGATCAGCCGGCCCCCGGCCAGCACCGGCATCGTGAAGTAGCCGTGCACCCGCTTGTGCTTGGGGACGTACAGCTCCAGGGTGTAGGTGAAGCCGAAGATCCGCTCGGTGCGGCCGCGGTGCCAGATGAGGGAGTCGAACGGCGAGACCAGCGTGGTGCGGTGCCGGCCGCGCGGCTCGCTCGCCAGCGCGGCCGGGTCGGCCCACGCGTTGGCCTGGCCCTTCTTGCCCGGCCAGCCCGCGACCGTCACCGGCGTCAGCCCGGCGGCCCCGCTGAGCAGCGCCTCGTCGAGGATCGCCGCGAAGCGGCCCTTCAGGCGGAGGAAGTCGATCAGGTCGGTGCGGTTGGCCACGCCCAGTGAACGCCCGGCGATGCCGGCCAGTCGCGTGATGCACTCCTCGTCCGTCAGGTCCTGGGCGAGCAGGTCGGCGGGGATCGCGCGCTCGGCCAGGTCGTAGACGCGGCGCCAGCCGACGCGGCGGGTGCAGACCAGCTCGCCGATGTCCAGCAGCCACTCCAGGCCGATCTTGGAGTCGGACCAGTCCCACCACGGGCCGCCGTTCTTGGCGCCGCCGACGTCGGAGGTCATCAACGGGCCCGAGTCGCGCACCTGGTCGAGCAGCTTGTCGACGCCGTCGGGGACCTCGTGCCAGCGGAACTTGCGGTCGCGGAAGGCGCGGCGGCGGAACGAGTAGAGAGGCCAGTGCTCGACGGGCAGGATGCAGGCCGCGTGGCACCAGTACTCGAAGCTCCGCGCCGGGTCGTGCCAGTAGGCCCGCTCCACCGCCGGCCTGCTCACCGCGCCCAGACGGGCGTAGGCGACCAGCTCGTGGGAGCGGGCGAGGACCGAGATGGTGTCGAGCTGCACGGCCCCCAGCCTGCGCAGCATGGCGTGCACCCCGCCCTTGCGCGCGTCGGCGCCGAGCAGGCCCTGGGCGCGCAGGATGAGGCGCCGCGCCTCGTCGAGCGTGAGGTCCACGACGCCGCCGCCCACACTTCCGCCACCGGCCACCCTCGCACCGGCTTCCGCTCCCGAGTGGGCGTCCGGCCTCAGCTCGTTGCCAGGCGGCGTCTCGGTGTTCGGTGTCGCCAGGGTCCTGGGGGGCGGGGGCGCTGCCGTGGCGAGGGGCTGCCTGTCGTCGGCTGCGGCGGCGCTCACCAGGGCGGCGTCCGGGACGTCGGCTCCCGGGGCCGGGTCGCCGAGGGTGACGTCCCCCACGTTGAGCGGCTGCGCGTCTTCAGGGCGGTGCATGCGTGCAATCTAGCGGCGGCCACCGACAATTCCGGCGGCGGTGGGCCGGGCGGACCGGTCGGGGAATGGCCGGGCGTTCCCCCGACACGCCGACGAGCGGCGGAAAGCATCACCTGGGGAAAGTTTGGAGCAGGCAGGAAGAAGGGGAAGGGGCTGGGCAAAAAGAAAGGCGGGCCACCCTGTCAGGGGCCCGCCTCGCAGATCGCGGTGCGACGGTCGTCGTCCGCCGACGTCAGCGGTGATCCTCGGCCCGCATGCCCACACGCGGCGCGTCGATCACCACGTCGGTGAAGATGTCGAAGACGAGGGCGAGAATGCCGCCCACGACGAACACCCCCGCGCCGATCCACACGAGCGTCCAGCTGGCGACGGTCAGCCCGAAGCCGGCCACGATGGTTCCGGCCAGCATGACCGTCACCGCCAGCCACGATGACGCCCGTCCGCCGTGACTGCCGAGATCCTCCGTTTGCTCCGACTTCTGCCCCTCAACCATGCTTAATCCTTCCTTTGCCGGTTATGCCGCAATACGTGCGGGCCGGCGGTCAACCGGCATACCCTCTGCCTTGCCCCCATTCTCCCAGACCAGTCCTGCGCCCTCGTCGGCACGGTGGCTGTGTCTGGTTGCTGAAGCGCCTACGATGGCACTCGGGGAAGTTTGTCTCGGCCTCTCCTCCTGGCGGCGCCGCCGGGGTAGACCTGCGAGGAGCTTTACAAAAGTGCCAGCCATTCTCGACAAGATCCTGCGTGCCGGCGAAGGCAAGACCCTGCGCAAGCTCAAGCGGATCGCAGACCAGGTCAACTCCATCGAGGACGACTTCACGAGCCTGTCCGACGCGGAGTTGCGCGCGCTGACGGACGAATTCAAACAGCGCTACGCGGACGGCGAAACCCTTGACGATCTGCTTCCCGAGGCGTTCGCCACGGTGCGCGAGGCGGCCCGCCGCGTGCTGGGCCAGCGCCCCTACGACGTGCAGATCATGGGTGGAGCCAACCTCCACATGGGCAACATCTCCGAGATGAAGACCGGTGAGGGCAAGACCCTGACCTGTGCCCTGCCCTCCTATCTCAACGCGCTGTCCGGCAAGGGCGTCCACGTCGTCACGGTCAACGACTACCTGGCCAGGCGCGACGCGGAGACGATCGGCCGCATCCACCGTTTCCTCGGCATGGAGGTCGGCTGCATCGTCTCCGGGCAGCAGCCCGACGAGCGCCGCAAGCAGTACGAAGCCGACATCACGTACGGCACGAACAACGAGTTCGGCTTCGACTACCTCCGCGACAACATGGCGTGGTCGCTGGAGGAGTGCGCCCAGCGCGGCCACAACTTCGCGATCGTGGACGAGGTCGACTCCATCCTCATCGACGAGGCCAGGACCCCGCTGATCATCTCCGGTCCCGGCGAGCAGTCCGGCAAGTGGTACCAGGAGTTCGCCAAGATCGTGCCCCGCCTGCGCAGGGGCGTCGAGGCGAAGAACCCCGGCGAGGAGAGCACCGGCGACTACATCGTCGACGAGAAGAAGCGCACGGTCGGCATCCTGGAGGCCGGCGTCGAGAAGGTCGAGGACTGGCTCGGCATCGACAACCTCTACAAGCCCGAGCACACCCACCTCGTCGGCTTCCTCAACAACGCGCTGAAGGCCAAGGAGCTGTTCAAGCGCGACAAGGACTACATCGTCTCCGAGGGCGAGGTCCTGATCGTCGACGAGTTCACCGGCCGCGTCCTGCACGGCCGACGCTACAACGAGGGCATGCACCAGGCCATCGAGGCCAAAGAGGGCGTCAAGATCAAGGACGAGAACCAGACGCTCGCCACGGTCACCCTCCAGAACTACTTCCGCCTCTACGACAAGCTGGCCGGCATGACCGGTACGGCCGCGACCGAGGCCAACGAGTTCCACCAGACGTACAAACTGGGCGTCGTTCCCATCCCGACCAACCGGCCGATGATCCGCAAGGACCAGGCCGACGTGGTCTACAAGAACGAGGACGCCAAGTTCAACGCGGTGGTCGAGGACATCAAGGAGCGCTACGAGCGCGGCCAGCCGGTCCTCGTCGGCACCACGTCGGTGGAGAAGTCCGAGCGGCTGTCCAAGGCGCTCAAGCGCCGCGGCGTGCCGCACGAGGTGCTCAACGCGAAGAACCACGAGCGTGAGGCCGCGATCATCGCCGAGGCGGGCCGCAAGGGCGCCGTCACCGTCGCCACCAACATGGCCGGTCGAGGCACCGACATCATGCTCGGCGGCAACTCCGAGTTCCGCGCCGACCAGGAGCTGCGCCAGCGCGGCCTCGACCCGGTCGAGACGCCGGAGGAATACGACAAGGCCTACCCCGAGGCGCTGGAGAAGGCCCGGGCCGCGGTCAAGGCCGAGCACGACGAGGTCACCGAGCTCGGCGGCCTCTACGTGCTGGGCACCGAGCGCCACGAGTCGCGCCGCATCGACAACCAGCTCCGCGGACGTTCCGGCCGTCAGGGCGACCCCGGCGAGTCGCGCTTCTACCTCTCGCTCGGCGACGACCTGATGCGCCTGTTCAACTCGGCGCGGGTCGAGGTCATCATGACCCGGCTCAACATCCCCGACGACCAGCCGATCGAGTCCGGCATCGTCTCCAAGGCCATCGCCTCCGCCCAGCACCAGGTCGAGCAGCAGAACTTCGAGATCCGCAAGGAAGTTCTGAAGTACGACGAGGTGATGAACCGCCAGCGCAAGGTCATCTACTCCGAGCGCCGGCGGGTGCTGGAGGGCGCCGACCTGCACGACCAGGTGCAGGCCTTCGTCGGCGAGGTCATCGACGGCTACGTCCAGGGCGCCACGGCCGAGGGCTTCGCCGAGGAGTGGGACCTCGACAAGCTGTGGAAGGCGTTCAGCGAGCTGTTCCCGATCACGGTCACCGTCGCCGACCTCATCGAGGAGGCGGGCAGCCGTGAGGAGCTGACCGCCGAGCTGATCAGCGAGAAGGTCAAGGCCAACGCCATGGAGGCGTACGCCAGGCGCGAGGAGGAGATCGGCTCCGAGACCATGCGCGACCTCGAACGGCGGGTCATCCTGTCCGTTCTCGACCGCAAGTGGCGCGAGCACCTCTACGAGATGGACTACCTGCGCGAGGGCATCGGCATGCGGGCCTACGCGCAGAAGGACCCGCAGATCGAATACCAGCGCGAGGGGTTCGAGATGTTCGCCGCGATGCTCGAGGGCATCAAGGAGGACTCCGTGGGCTTCCTGTTCAACCTCGAGGTCGAGGTGCAGGAGAACCCGATCGTGGAGGAAGAGGACGCGGTCATCGCGGAGACCCGCTCGATCATCGCGCGCGGGCTGCGCGGGCCCGAGCGCCCGGCCGAGCTCGAATACTCCGCGCCCGGTGAGCAGGGCGAGGTCGAGCACACCCGGGTGCGCACCACTCCGGCCGAGCGGGCCGCCTACGGCAACGTGGAGCGCAACGCGCCGTGCCCGTGCGGGTCCGGCAAGAAGTACAAGCGGTGCCACGGCGACCCCAAGAACGCCGCCTGAAGCGCGCGCTGACGTGACGGAAGGACCTCCGCCCCGACGGGCGGGGGTCCTTCCGTCGTCCGGGGACGGTCTCAGGCGGTCTCGACGTCGGTGCAGAGCCAGTGGACGCCGTGGCGTTCGAGGCGGACGGCGAGGACGCGGTCGCGTTCGCCGCAGCGTACGATCACGCACATCTCGATGACGCCCTCGCGCGGCTCCGTCACGTGGACCCGGCGGACGAACGGGGCACGGCCGGTGCTGAACAGCAGGCCGGTCCCCGTGAGGTGCCGGTAGGCGCGGCCGGTGAGCTGGTCGGCCAGCGTCTCGGGGGAGCGGCAACCGGCCAGCACCTCGGCGAGGGCCTGGCCGAGGTGGCGCAGGCGGCGTTCGTCGGGGGCCGCGCCCGGCGGCCCCCAGATCATGGGGCTGAGGGCCAGGGCGCCGTCGGTGTACGGGATGTGGGGGGCTGCCGACACGGGTCCTCCTTCTCGCGGGAAACGCCTTCAGGAGTTTTCGGTCCGGCTCGGTTGTACGTGCCGCGCCAGCTTCTCGCGTACGTGCCGGGCAACGTCCGGGTTCGCCCGGGAAGGGCGCCGGAAGCTGGTGCGGTGGGCCCCCGGTTCCGGACGGAGACGGCCGGAGCTAAGGGGTGTCCGTAACCTCGCGGCCCGGGGTGGGCAGGTTCAGGGCACGGATGAGCACGGCGAAAAGCGCGTAATAGAGGACGAAGTACGCGACCCCGAACCCGAGGATGAGCCCGAGGCCGTGCGTGTTCGACTTGCCGGCGTTGAGGAGCAGGTCGATCGCGCCGCCGGAGAACGTGAACCCCAGCCGCGCCCCCAGCTCGGCCATGAGCGCCATCGACACGCCCGTGAGCAGCGCGTGCACGGCGAACAGCACGGGCGCGACGAAGATGAACGCGAACTCCAGCGGCTCGGTGATCCCGGTGACGAAGGACGTGAGCCCGGCCGACAGCAGGATGCCGCCGACCGCCGGGCGGCGCTCCGGCGGGGCCGCGCGCCACATGGCGACGGCCGCCCCGAGCAGCCCGAACATCATGACGGGGAAGAAACCGGTCATGAAGACGCCCGCGCCCTGCTCGCCGGCGAAGTAGCAGTTGAGGTCGCCGTCGGCGTCCCGGGTCGCGCCGCGCACGCCGGCCCGGCAGTCCGGCAGCGTGAACCAGACGATGGTGTTGAGGAAGTGGTGCAGGCCCACGGGGATGAGCAGGCGGTTGGCGACGCCGTAGATGCCCGCTCCGGCCGCGCCGTGGACGGACAGCCAGTCGCCGGCCCCGGCCAGCCAGTCGCCGACCGGCCGCCACAGCAGGCCGAAGACGACGCCGAGCAGCAGCGCGGCGACGGCGGTGACGATGGGGACCGAGCGCCGGCCGCCGAAGAAGGCGAGCCAGGCGGGCAGCTTCACCCGGTGGAAGCGCTGCCAGAGCAGGGCGGCTGTGAGGCCGATGACGATGCCGCCGAGGACCCCGGTCGGGTTCTGGGCGCCGGCGTCGATCGTGCGGGTGCCGTCACGGAGGACGAGCAGGACCTCGTCGTACACGGCGCCCTCGCCCGCGTCGAAGAACAGCGTCCTGGTGACGCGGTCGAAGACCAGGTAGCCGACCAGGGCGGCGAGGGCGGTGGAGCCGTCGGACTTGCGCGCGAAGCCGATGGCCACGCCGACGGCGAACAGCAGGGGCAGGTTCTCGAACAGGGCGCCGCCGGCGGCGGCGAGGACCCGCGCGAGCGGCGCCAGAGCGGGCACGGCGCCGAGCAGGTCGTCCTGGCCGAAGCGGAAGAGCAGGCCGGCGGCGGGCAGGACGGCGATGGGCAGCATGAGCGAGCGACCGATGCGCTGCAGCACGGCGAGGGCCGAGCTGAAGGGGCGCTTGCCGGAGCCGACGGCCGTCATCGCCACCCCCGCTCGCTGGTCGGTCTGCGGGGGATCGGGGTGTTCCTACCACTGCGGCATCGGCAGAAAACGGATCAGGTGACCAGGGAGGGCAGAGGGCGCGGGACGAAGGCGCAGCGGTAGGCGGCGTCCTGGACGAGCTGCGGCGTCAGCGTGATGCCGGTCAGGTGCTCGGCCAGGATGAAGGCGGGCCCGTCGTGCGGATCGAGGTGCCAGTGGCCGGTCTCGATCTCACGCATGACGGCGGCCAGTTCGTCGGGCACCTCCTCGGTGTAGCCCTCCTGCGGGTAGAAGGCGAAGCGGAGCCGCCCGTCCTCGAACCAGAGGAAGTTGTCCAGGCCCTTGACGTCGAGGTAGGCGTGGGAGACCACGCGGGTGCCGGCCGACAGCGGCGCCAGGATCTCCTCCGACCAGGCGAGGTCGCCGAGGGTCTCGACGACGATCGTCCAGTCGCCGATCGCCGTGAGGCCGAAGAAGTGGCCGCGGTCGTGGAACCTGCGGCCGGCCTCGGTCTCCAGCTCCTTGAGCGTCATGGGCACGAGCTCCTCCGGCCGGCCGCCCAGCCGGGCGGTCACCTGCTCCGGCGTCAGGTCGCGGACGTAGGTGAGCCCGTAGGAGCCCGCGAGCAGGGGGTAGCTCTCCTCCGAGAGCCAGTCGAAGATCATTGCGTCATCCTGGCAGTCACGGCCGACATTTCACGTCTCGCCGGAATCGACGTCCGGTTCGGGCTCGCGGCCCGGGGTCATGATGTCGAGCCTGCGGATCAGGAACGTGAACACGGCGTAGTAGACCACGCCGTAGACCAGGCCCAGCAGGAGGATGCCGGGCACGTTCTGGGTGTTGGACTTGCTGGCGTTGAGCAGCATGTCGAGCAGGCCCGCGGAGAAGCCGAAGCCGAGCTGCCCGCCGATCAGCGTGGTCAGCGCCATCGCCAGGCCGGTCAGCAGCGCGTGCACCACGAGCAGGAGCGGCGCCACGAAGATGAAGGCGAACTCGATCGGCTCGGTGATGCCGGTGACGAACGACGCCAGCGCCGCCGACAGCATGATGCCGCCCACCGTGGCCCGCCGGTGCCTGGGGGCGGCCCGCCACATGGCGAGCGCGGCGGCGGGCAGCGCGAACATCATGACCGGGAAGAAGCCCGCCATGAACTGCCCGGACTGCGGGGCGCCGCCGAAGTAGCAGTTCCAGTCGCCGACCAGGACATGGCCGTTGACCTCGCACTGCGGGACGACGTACCAGACCACGGAGTTGACGAAGTGGTGCAGGCCGAGGGGGATGAGCAGGCGGTTGACGAGGCCGTAGATGCCGGTGCCGACCGGGCCGAGCGCGGTCAGGGCCTCGCCGGCGTGCCGGAACCACTCGCCGATGACCGGCCACAGCCAGCCGAAGAGCACGCCGATGAGCAGCGCCACGATGGAGGTGATGATCGGGACGAACCGCCGCCCGCCGAAGAACGCCAGCCAGGTGGGCAGCTTGATCCGGTGGAAGCGCTGCCAGAGCAGCGCCGCGACCAGGCCCATCACGACGCCGCCGAGCACCCGCGTGGGGTTCTGCATGCCGTAGTTGATGATCTCCCGTACGCCGCCCTGTGCCTGGAGCTCCTTGATCGAGACGGTGTCCCTGATGTCGGAGCCGAAGAACATGACCTTGGTGACCCGGTCGAAGACCAGGTAGCCGACCACGGCGGCGAGCGCCGTGGAGCCGTCGGACTTGCGCGCGAAGCCGATCGCGACGCCCACGGCGAACAGCAGCGGCAGGTTCTCGAACAGCGCGCCGCCGGCCGCCGCCAGCACCTCGGCGACCGCGCCCATCCAGGACAGGCCGGCGACGTCGGCCAGGCCGCCGGGCTCGGCGCCGTTCGAGCCGAGCATGTCGGGCTGGCCGAAACGCAGCAGCAGGGCGGCGGCGGGCAGGGCGGCGATGGGCAGCATGAGCGAGCGGCCCATCCGCTGCAGCACGGACATGACGCGCGCGAACGGCGAGGGCCGGGCGGCGGCGGTCTCGTTCACCGGGCGTTCCTCCGGGGGTGGGAGCACCGGGCTTCCGGCAGCCTGGGGAGCTCTGGGGGCGTCAGCCCCGTCGTACGGGCATCTCGAGCATGGTGCGGAGCTGGTAGCGGTCGGCGCGGTAGGTGGACACGCCCAGCTCCGCGCAGACGCCGCCGGAGAACGACCGGCGCTGGAGCAGCAGCACGGCCCCGCCGCGCGGCAGCTTCAGCAGGTCGGCGTCGCTCGGATCGGCGATGCCGCCGTCGATGGTGAGCTCACCGGCGTCCATGACGAGACCGTAGCGGCTCTCCAGCAGCTCGTAGAGCGATTTGTCCGACAGATCGTGCTCGGCCAGGCCGGGGGCGAGCTTGACCGGGATGTGCGCCCGCTCGATGGACAGCGGCTCGCCGTCGGCGGTGCGCAGGCGCTCGATGAAGTGCACCTCCTCGCCCGGCTGGATGCCGAGCTCCTTGGCCAGGTGGGCGCTGGCGCGCACGATGCGCCGGTCGAGGTCGCGCGAGCCGGGCACCATGCCGCGGGCCCGCATGTCGTCGCTGAACGAGGTGAGCTGCAGCGCCAGCTCGATCTTCGGCCGGGCCACGAACGTGCCCTTGCCCGGCACCCGGTGCAGCCGGCCCTCCGAGACGAGGTGGTCGACGGCCTGCCGGACGGTCATCCTGGACAGGCCGAAACGCTGGCACAGCTCACGCTCGGACGGGATGGCCGCGCCGATGCTGAGCTCGTTGCTGTCGATGAGGTCCAGCAGGATCTCGCGGAGCTGGAAGTATTTGGGCACCGGGCTGTCCGGGTCGATGTGGGCCACGGGATCCTCCCCTCGTTCCGTTCCATGTGATGGGCTATGGTTCGTACTGGTCTAGTCCGGACTAGACCACAGGTCGCAAAAGGCGGTCAAGCCCGATCCGGTACGAGTTGAAGGATGAGCCCACCGATGACCACGAAGATGCGCAGCGAGATCGCCGAGCAGCCGGCCGCGCTGCGGGCCACATTGGACTCCCTGCTCCCCAGGATCGGCGAGGTGAGAGCGGTGGGCGAACGCACCCGCCAGCTGCTGTTCATCGCGCGTGGCACCTCCGACAACGCAGCAGTTTACGGCCGCTACCTGGTCGAAGCGCACGCCGGGCGGCTCTCCGCCCTGGCCGCGCCGTCGATCGCCACCACCTACCGGCGCAAGCTCGACCTCGACGGCGTGCTGGCCGTGGCCATCTCCCAGTCGGGACGCACCGAGGAGATCGTGGAGACGCTGGCCTGGGCCAAGGACTGCGGGGCGGCGACCGTCGGCGTCACCAACGGCGGCGCGGACAGCCCGCTCGCGCAGGCCGCCGACGTGGCGCTGTGCACCGAGGCGGGGGAGGAGAAGGCCGTCCCCGCGACCAAGACGTACACCACGCAGCTCGCCGCGCTCGCCGTGCTGGCCCTCGGCCTCGGCGCGGACGTGGACCAGGACGACCTGCGGCGAGTCCCCGACGCGGTGGAGAAGCTGCTCGACGAGCCCGGCGACCTGGACGCCGTGGTCGAGGGGCTGCAGGACAAGCCGGGCGTGGTGGTCTCCGGGCGCGGCCTGGCGTTCTCGACCGCGCTGGAGACCGCGCTCAAGCTCAAGGAGGCCTGCTACCTGCACGCCATGGGCCTGTCCTACGCCGACCTGCTGCACGGCCCCATCGCCGTGGTCGACGCCGACACCCCGGCGCTGCTGGTCGCCGCCGAGAACAGCCCGACGCTGCCCGGCACGGTGGCGCTGGCCGAGCGGGTGGTGGCCGCGGGGGCGGCGGCGTACACGATCGGTGGCGGCGAGGGGCTGGCGCGGGCCGGCACGGCCGCGCTCAACGGTCCCGACCTGCCCGAGTGGGTGGCCCCGATGGGCCTCATCGTGCCGGGGCAGCTGCTCACCGAGGCGCTGGCCAGGCGGCTCGGCGTCGACCCCGACGCGCCGCGCGGTCTGAACAAGGTCACCCAGACGGACTGATCTAGCCTGGTCGGCAAGAGCTAGGGAGGCCGGATGGCGGCGGATGTGAACGCGATCATCGCCGGGCTCGGCGGGGCCGACAACATCATCGAGATCGAGCCCTGCATCACCCGGTTGCGGACAGAGGTGCACGACGCGACCAAGGTCGACCAGGCCGCGTTGCGGGCGGCGGGCGCGCACGGCGTCATGGCCGCGGGCAACGTGGTCCAGGTCGTCGTCGGGCCGGAGGCGGACACCATAGCCAGCGACATCGAGGACATCATCGGCTAAGGGCGAGGACCATGACGACTGTTCTCGCCCCGGTCGAGGGGGCGGCCGTGGGGCTGGCAGCCGTGCCCGACCCGGTGTTCTCCGCGGGCCTGGTCGGTCCGGGAACGGCCATCGACCCGCTGCGGGGGCCAGGCAAGGCCGTGGCCCCCATAGCGGGAAAAATCATGAAACTGCATCCGCACGCGTACGTCATCGTCGGCGACGACGGCAAGGGCGTGCTGGTGCACCTGGGCATCGACACGGTCCAGCTCAAGGGCCGGGGCTTCCGGCTGCTGGCCGCGGAGGGCGACCGGGTCAGCGCCGGGCAGCCGGTCGTCGCGTGGGACCCGGCGGCCGTCGAGGCGGGCGGCCGCTCGCCGGTCTGCCCCGTGGTGGCGCTCGACGCGACGAACGGGGCGGTGACGGGCGTCGCCGAGGGGGCAGTGCATGTGGGGGATGAGCTCTTCCGATGGGACTGACCTTTGGGACCGCGGCTGCCGGGAAAGCGACACAATAGGCACGCCGCCGATTTTGCCCCCCGGTCGGCGGGTTCATCGCACGCGCGTCCGGCCACTGGTCCGGACCGGCAGAAGGAGGAGTCGATGGGTGAGCGCAAGGTCACCGTGGCGGCGGAGGTGGGGTTGCACGCCCGTCCCGCGGCGACGTTCGTCCAGAGGGCCATGAAGGCCCCGATGGACATCACGGTGGCGAAGATGAACAGTGCCAAGGCCCCGGTCAGCGGCAAGAGCATCCTCGCCATCATGGCGCTGGACGTCCGCCAGGGCGAGACCGTGGTGATCAGCGCGGAGGGCGAGGGCTCGGAAGACGTCCTCGACGAGCTGGCCGAGATCGCCGGCACGCCATGAACCTGCGGGGGGTGGGGGTCAGCCCGGGCTTCGGGCACGGCCCCGCTTATGTGCTCTCCGTCTCGGTGCCCGAACCCCCCGAGGGCGCAACGTACACCGGCGAGGCGGAGCAGGAGAAGGAGCGCGCGATCACCGCGCTCACGCAGGTCGCGGGCGAGCTGGAGGCGCGCGGCCACCGTGCGGGCGGCGAGGCCGAGGAGATCCTGGTCGCCCAGGCGCTGATGGCCGAGGACCCCGGCCTGGTCGTGCGGGTGCGCTCGCTGATCGAGCGCGGCCTGGCCGCCCCGAGAGCCGTCTACGAGGCGTTCGCCCGCTACCGGGAGGTGCTCGCCGGGTCCGGCGGCTATCTCGGCGAGCGGGCCGCCGACCTCGACGACGTCAGGGACCGGGTGATCGCGGTGCTCTACGGCATCGCGATGCCGAGCCTCCAGGGCGCGCCGGCGGAGCCGTACGTGCTGGTCGCCCGCGATCTCGCGCCGGCCGACACCGCGCTGCTGGTGCGCGAGCACGTGGCCGCCTTCGTCACCGAGGAGGGCGGCCCCACCAGCCACACGGCGATCCTGGCGAGGGCGCTCGGCGTGCCCGCCGTCGTCGCCTGCCCCGGCGCGACCGCCATCAGGCCGGGGGCGCGCGTGCTGGCCGACGGCACCTCGGGCGAGGTACGCGTCGCGCCGGCCGAGGCCGACGTCGCCGAGGCGGTCAGCGCGAACGCCGTGCGCCGGGCCGCGTACGCGCAGGCCGAAGGGCCGGGCCGGACCTCCGACGGCCATCCGGTGCCGCTGCTCGCCAACATCGGCGGCCCCGCCGAGCTGGACGCGGCCGTCGCCGCGGGCGCCGAGGGCGTCGGGCTCTACCGGACCGAGTTCCTGTTCATGAACCGCACCGAGGCTCCCACGGCCGAGGAGCAGGCGCCGGCCTACCGGGAGGCGGCGCGGGCGTTCCCCGGCGGCAAGGTGATCGTGCGCACGCTCGACGCGGGCGCGGACAAGGCGCTGGCGTTCCTGCCGGTCCCGCCCGAGCCGAACCCGGCGCTGGGCGAGCGCGGGGTGCGCGTGTTCCGCCGGTTCCCGCAGGTGATGGAGGCGCAGCTCGACGCGCTCGCCGCGGCCGGCGACCTCATGGTGATGGCGCCGATGGTGGCCACGGCCGAGGAGGCCGAGTGGTTCACGCGCGCGTGCCGCTCGCGCGGGATCGCGCAGGCCGGCGTGATGATCGAGGTCCCGTCGGCCGCGCTGCGCGCCGGCGACCTGCTGAGCGCGGTGGACTTCGTCTCGATCGGCACCAACGACCTGTCCCAGTACGCCTTCGCCGCCGACCGCCAGCTCGGCGCGGTGAGCGCGCTGCAGGACCCGTGGCAGCCCGCACTGCTCGACCTGGTCGCGCTGACCGCGACGGCCGCGCGGGAGGCGGGCAAGGCGTGCGGCATCTGCGGCGAGTCGGCCGCCGATCCCGCCATGGCCTGCGTGCTCGTCGGGCTCGGCGTCACCACGCTGTCGATGGGGGCCGGGGCGCTGCCCGCCGTACGGGCCGCGCTGGCCGCGCACACCTTCGACGAGTGCCGGCTGGCCGCCGAGGCCGCGCGGGACGCGGTCACGGCGGTGGAGGCGCGGGCCGCGGCCCGGGCGTACCTGCCCGCGCTCGGGCGTCTCGGTGTCTAGATTCTGGATACCTTTGGAGTCATGCTGCGACGACGACTCGGTACGACGGGCCTGCTCGTGATCGCTCTCACCGCGTGTGCCGGAGGCGGCGGCACGGCGGGAGCGACCCCGACGGGAGGGAAGGCCGCCCCGCCCGCCCCGAGCGCGAGCCCGAGCCCGAGCCCGTCCGCGTCGCAGTCCGACCCGGTCGCGCGGGCCCTGGCCGGGCTCAGCGTCGAGGAGAAGGTCGGCCAGCTCTTCATGCCGGTCCTCTACGGCACCACGGCCGCCTCCTCCTCCGGCGAGAACCAGGCCCGCTACGGCGCCCCGACCCCGGCCAAGGTGATCGCCCGCTACCACCTGGGCGGCGTGATCCTGTTCCCGCACAACGTCAAGGGCGTCTCCCAGGTCGTCGGCCTGACCAACGGCCTGCAGCGGGCCTCGAAGGAGGTCCCGCTGCTCATCGGCACCGACCAGGAGAACGGCCTGGTCTCGCGCATGTCGGCGCTCATGACCGACTTCCCCGGGGCGTCCGTGATCGGCGCGACCGGGGACCCGGCGTGGGCGCGCAAGGTCGCCGCGGCGACCGGCGCGGAGCTGCGGGCGCTCGGCGTCAACCTCGACTTCGCGCCGGTGGCCGACGTCAACATCGACCCGCGCAACCCGGTCATCGGGTCGCGGGCGTTCGGCAAGGACCCGCAGCGGGTGGCCAAGATGGTGGCCGCGTCGGTGAAGGGGTTCGCCGACGCGGACGTGGCGGCCACCGCCAAGCACTTCCCGGGCCACGGCGACACCTCGGTGGACAGCCACACCGGCCTGCCGGTGATCAAGCACACCAGGGCCGAGTGGGAGCGCATCGACGCGCCGCCGTTCAAGGCCGCGATCGGGGCCGGGGTGGACGCGGTCATGAGCGCCCACATCGTCTTCCCCAAGCTCGACCCGTCGGGCGACCCGGCGACGCTGTCCAAGCCGATCCTGACCGGGCTGCTGCGGCAGAAGCTCGGCTACGACGGCGTGATCTCCACCGACGCGCTCAACATGGCCGGGGTGCGCCAGAAGTACAACGACGGCGAGATCGCCGTGCGCGCCGTGCTGGCCGGGGCCGACCTGCTGCTCATGCCCAACGACCTGCCGAAGGCCTACGACGCGGTGCTCGCGGCGGTGAAGTCGGGCCGCATCAGCGAGCGGCGCCTCGACCAGTCGGTCACCCGGCTGCTCAAGCTCAAGCAGGCCAAGGGCTACCTGGCCGAGGCACCGACGGCCTCGGTGAGCCGCGCGAACGACGTGCTGCGCTCCGCCGCGCACCGCAAGCTGACCGCCCGGGTGAAGTCGGCGGCCGACTAGGCGTTCTCATCAGGCGTCGCGCCGCCGCAGCGCCAGGGCGCCCAGGGCGAGGGCGGCGGCGGCCCACGCGGCGAGGACGCCGAGACCGGCCCACGGGGTGAGCGGGAGCGCGGCGGCGTCCGTGGTGGCCTGCACGGCGAGGCCCGCGTTCACCGGTGACACCGTCCAGAGCAGCCGCTGGACGTCCTCGTCGGCGACCAGGCGCACCGCCAGCGGGAACAGGTAGAGCAGGCCGAGCACGACCCCCGCGGCGGCGGCCGGCTCGCGTACGACGACCGCGATCCCCACGCTGAGCAGCGCGACCAGGCCGAAGTAGAGCACCGACCCGGCGGCGGCGCGCAGGGTGGGGCCGTCGAGCAGCGACAGCGGCGGGTAGCCGTGCTCCGGGGTGAAGCCGCTGCCCGGCAGGAGCAGCCGCCCGGCCAGCACCGACCCGAGCACCGCGACGGTCCCCGCGGCCAGCGCCGGGCCGGTGACGACGGCGGCCTTGGCGGCCAGCAGCACGCCCCTGCGCGGCACCGCGGCCAGGCTGGTGCGGATCATGCCGCTGCCGTACTCGCCGCAGACCGCCAGCACGGCCAGCAGGGCGACCAGGGCCTGGCCGAGCTGCACCCCGGTCAGGGCCAGCCGGGTGGCGTCGTGACCGCAGCCGGCCGCCTCGCAGCGGACGACCGTGGCCGTGAGCGCGCCCAGGGCGACGGTCAGCACGACCGTCCCGGCCAGCAGCCCGGCGGGGCCCGGCACGGTGCGGAGCTTCGTCCACTCCGCGATCGTCGCCCGCCTCACGCGTCCTCCCTGTTCAGTCGGCGTACGGCGAGGGCGAGCACGAGGGCGGCGTACCCGCAGAGCACGGCGAACCCGGCCCAGGGCGGCAGCGGGTAGAAGCCGCCCGCGGGCGTGTGATGACCGAACACCTGCGGGTACTCGGGGATGCTCTGCTGGACGGCGAAGCCCGCCGCGGGCGTCACCCGCAGCAGCCAGTCCGCGACCGGCTCGGGCAGCACGGACGTGGTCGCGAGCACGTACGGCACCAGGACCGCGGCGACGGCCGCGATGACCCCGGCCGCGCCGCGCCGCAGCAGCGCGCCGAACGCGAGGGCGAGCACGGCGCTCACCGCCAGCACGCCCGCCACGCCCGCGGCCACCCGCAGCTCGGTCAGCGCGGACACCGGCAGGAGGTGGACGCCGTTGCCCGCGAGGACGCGCCCGGCGAGCGGCAGCGTGACGGCGGTGGCCGCGAGCGACCCGGCGAAGGCCGCGGCGAGGACCACCACGGCCTTGGCCACGAGCACCCGTCCGCGCCGCGGGCTCGCCAGCAGCGTCGTGCGGATGAGCCCGCGCCGGTACTCGGAGGTCACGGACAGCACGCCCACGACGATCACGGCGACCAGCGCGAACATCGCGCCTGCAAGGGTGTTCTCGACGGTGCTCCCGACGGTCAGGGGGGCGATGTCGCCCACGCCGGTGATCGTGTACGTGCCGCCGGACTCCCGGAACCCGCCCGGGTGGTGCGGCGAGCCGTCGAGCTCGTAGGAGACGCCGATGTCGTCTCGGGTGAACGCCCCGCCGGTGCCCTCCCCGCGTACGTCGAGCCGGTCCATGACGGCGGTGACCTCGGCGAAGCGGGAGGTGACGGTGGACCCGCCGACGGCGTTGCCGCTGACCCGCACGTCGCCGGGGGAGGCGGCGAACAGGCCGATGCGGGCTCGCTCCGGCAGCCCCGGCAGGCGGACGGCGGCGACCTTCGTCCACCGGACGCCGTCGGCCGACTCCTCGCCGGTCACGGTGTCGCCCGCCCGCGTGAGGCGCAGCCAGCGGGGGGTGGACGGGGTGACCTTGCCGGGCAGCCCGGCGACGTCCTCGGTGAAGTCGTGCTGCATGCGGACGCCGTGCTCGGCGGTGACCATGACGGCGGCGTAGGAGGCCCCCTGCCGGGTGCTCGCCTTGATCATGAGGCCGGCCTTGGCCCACGGGGTCATGGCGGCGGCGACGTTCCTGACCCCGGGGACGGCGTCGGGGAGGCGGATCCGGCCCGACATCGCGCTCACCCGCACGGTGATCGAGCCGTCGCCGCGCAGCGGCTGGTGGGCGAAGAAGAACTTGTCCTCGACGGCCTCGCCGCCGGGGCCGCGCGGCGGGACCGGGCAGGGCACCTCGACCGGCCCCTTCGAGCAGGAGGCGTGGCTGCCGGCCGCCGACAGCAGGCCGAGCCCGACGACGAGCAGCGCCGCGAGCACCAGCCCCGCGGGCCCGCCACGGACGGTGCGGAACTTGGTCCACTCGGCGTGGACGAGCCGTGCGAACCCGTCGCGCCCGGCGGTGCCGAGCGGCGAGCGGTAGGGGGCGGTCGCGGTCATCGGGCCGCCCCTCGGTACTCGACGTCGTCCCTGGTCAGATCCAGGTACGCCGCCTCCAGCGTGGCCCGGTGCGCGGCCACCTCCGCGAACGGCACCTCGCGCGCCGCCAGCAGCCGGACGACCTGCTCGGCGGCCAGCCCGTCCACGGTGAGCGTCTCCCGGTCCTGCACGGTCACCGTGGCTCCGGCCTCGGCCAGGGCGCGCATGGCCGCCTCGCGGGCGGTCGTGCGCAGGCGTACCCGGCCGCCGGAGGCGCGGGCGATGAGGTCGGCCACGCTCGTGTCCGCCACCACCCGCCCCCGTCCCGCCACCACGAGGTGCCCGGCGGTGTCCTCCAACTCGCTCATCAGGTGGCTGGAGACCAGCACCGCCCGCCCCTCGGCGGCCAGGGCGCGGAGCAGGCCGCGCATCCACACGATGCCCTCGGGGTCGAGGCCGTTGAACGGCTCGTCCAGCAGCAGCACCGGCGGGTCGCCGAGCATCGCAGCGGCGATGCCGAGCCGCTGGCGCATGCCGAGCGAGTAGCCGCCGGCCCGGCGGCGGGCCGCCGCGCCGAGCCCGGCCAGCTCCAGCACCTCGTCCACCCGGCGGGCGCCGAGGCCCTGGGAGTGGGCGAGCCAGAGGAGGTGGTGGCGGCCGGTGCGGCCCGGCTGGAGGGCGGCCGCGTCCAGCAGCGCGCCGACGTGCCGGAGCGGGGTGCGCAGGGTCGCGTACGGGCGCCCGCCCACCAGGGCGTGGCCCTCGTCGGGGGCGTCCAGGCCGAGCACCACGCGCATGGTGGTGGACTTGCCCGCGCCGTTCGGGCCGACGAAGCCCGTGACGTGGCCGGGGTGGACGGTGAAGGTCATCCCGTCCAGGGCCTGGTGTGAGCCGTACCGCTTGCGCAGGCCGGAGACTTCGATGGTTGCTTCCACGGTGACGACGCTAGGGAGCGGGCCGGGGCGGGGTCGTCACGCATGTGAGCGATCTTCGGGGGCTACATGGGGTCCCTCGTGTGAGGGATGCGGGGGGCGCGGTGGGGCGGTGACAATGGGGTTCGTGGCGATCGGGCAGGGTTTGGGCGTTCTGTGGGGGGCGCGGCCGGTGGACGGCGGCGCGGGCCGCCGCCGCGCGCTGGTCGTGCTCGGGCTCCTGCTGGCCCTGGTCGCGGTGGTGGAAGTGCTCGCCGGCCAGCCGATCGCCGGCAGCTGGTCGGTCAGCGTCCCGGCCGGGGGGCCGGCGTCGTCCCAGAGCCTCCTGGCCGACGGGTCGGCCCCGCCTCCGGAGGACGTGGCCGATGGAATGGCGTGGTCCCGTGGGCCCGGGGGGCCGCTCCGCCTGCTGGTGCTGCCGTTGCTGGCGCTCGCCACCACCCTGCCGCTCCCGCTCCTCGCGGCGCAGCCGATGATCGCGGCGGCCGTGGGCGGTGCGGCGGCCGTGCTGTCGGTGGGGGCGTTCCACACGTTGACCGTCGCCGGGGCGGTGGCCCAGGTGATCGGCCTCTACCGGGCGGGGCGGCACGGACGGGCCGGCCCGGCGCTCGCGCTCGCGGCCCCGTTCCCGGCGCTGGCCCTGCTTACGGTGGCGGGGCTCCCGATGGCGGGGCTTGCGGTGGCGGGGCTCCCGGCGGTGGGGCTTGCGGTGGCGGGGGGCTCCTCGGCGGGGTTTCCGGCGGCTGGGGTCCCGGTGGGGGAGCTGGTCCTGGTGCTGGCCTGCCTGGCCCCGGTCGCCGCGCTCGGCGGCATCGCGCGGGCGGCCCGCGCCACGGCCGGCGCGCACACCGCCGCCCGGCGGCAGGCGGCCGGCGACCTGCTGGAGCACACCGCCCGCGGCGAGCGGGCGCGCATCGCGCGCGAGCTGCACGACGTCGTCGCCCACCACATCTCCCTGGTCGCCGTCCAGGCCGAGACCGCGCGGCTGGCCGTCCCCGGGATGCCGCAGGCGGGGGCCGAGCGGCTGCTGGCCATCGGCGACACCGCCAGGCAGGCGCTCACCGAGATGCGCCGCCTGCTCGGCGTGCTGCGCGAGGACGACGGCACCGAGGCGTCCTGGCGCCCCCAGCCCGGCCTGCGCCTCCACGAGCTGAACGAGCTGCTCGACGGCTCCCGCGAGGCGTCGGGCGCGGCCACCCGGCTCATCCTCCGTGGCGCGCCGGCCGAGCTGGACCCGGGGGTGGAGCTGGCGGCGTACCGGATCGTGCAGGAGGCGCTGACCAACGCGCGGCGGCACGCGCCCGGCGCGGCCGTGGACGTGGAGCTGCACTACACCGGGGCCGGCCTGCGACTGTCGATCAGGGACAACGGCCCCGGCCCGCTCGACGGGGAGGGCGGCCACGGGCTCGCCGGCATGCGGGAGCGGGCCGCGGCCGTGGGCGGCGAGCTGGTCACCGGCCCCGCGCCCGGCGGCGGCTTCCTCGTCCGTGCCGTCCTGCCGGGCAGGGAGAGCGCCGCGTGAGCGCGCCGATCAGGGTCGTCATCGCCGACGACCACCTGGTGGTCCGTACGGGCTTCGGCGAGTTGCTGGACACCCAGCCCGACTTCGAGGTGGCCGGCCGGGCCGCCGACGGGCTGGAGGCGGTGCGGATCTGCCGCGAGGTGAAGCCGGACGTCGTGCTCATGGACGTACGGATGCCCGGAATGGGCGGCATCGAGGCGACCAGGGAGCTGGCCGGCCCCGGCGGGCCCCGGGTGCTCATCCTGACCACGTTCGACCTCGACGAGTACGTCTACGACGCCCTGCGCGCCGGCGCCAGCGGCTTCCTGCTGAAGGACGTCACCGCCGAGCGCCTGTTCGACGCGGTGCGCGTGGTCGCGGCCGGCGAGGCGCTGCTGGCCCCGGCCGTCACCCGCCGCCTGATCGGCGAGTTCGCCCGCATGGGCCCGCGACCCCCGGTGGCGACGCTCGGCACGCTCACCCCGCGCGAGACGCAGGTCCTGCGGCTGGTCGCCGAGGGCCTGTCCAACCCCGAGATCGCCGCCAGGCTCGTGGTGACCGAGGAGACGGTCAAGACGCACGTGAGCCGGGTGCTGAACAAGCTGGGGCTGCGCGACCGGACGCAGGCGGTCGTCGCCGCGTACGAGACGGGCCTGGTCGTGCCGCGCGGCCGGCAGCCGTGACGCGTGCCGCGCGGCCGTGACGGTCAGAAGTCGAAGTCGTCGATGTTGGACTTGTCGAACACGGTCGGCTTGCCGAGCAGCACCTCGCCCTTGGCCCCGACGGTGTAGTCGCCCAGTTTGCCCGCCTTGAACGTCTCACCCTCCGCGCCGGTGATCTGCCCGGAGGCGAGCGCGGCGGCCGCGTACGAGGCGAGATAGCCGAGGTCGGCCGGGTTCCACAGCTCGAACGCCTCGATCGTGCCGTCCTTGACGAACTTGCGGAGCTGGTTCGGCGTGCCGAGCCCGGTCAGCTTCACCTTCCCCTTGTACGGCGAGTCCGACAGATAGCGGGCCGCCGCCGCGATGCCCACGGTCGTCGGCGAGATGATGCCCGCGAGGTCCGGGTACGAGCGCAGCAGCCCCTGCGTCTCGGTGAAGGACTTCTGGTCGTCGTCGTTGCCGTAGGCGACCTTGACCAGCTCCATGTCCTTGTACTCGGGCTTGCTCAGCTCGTCCTTCATGAACTCGATCCAGGTGTTCTGGTTCGTCGCGTTCGGCGTGGCGGACAGGATCGCGATCTTGCCCTTGTTGCCGAGCTGCTTGGCGAGGAGCTGCACCTCCGTACGGCCCAGGTCCTCGGCGCTCGCCTGGTTGACGAAGATGTCGCGGCCCTCGGGCGCGGTGTCGGAGTCGTAGCTGACGACCTTGATCCCGGCGGCCCTGGCCTGCTTGAGGGCGGGCACGACGGCGTTCGGGTCGTTGGCCGAGATGACGATGGCGTCCTGCTTCTGCTGGATCAGCGTGTTGATGTAGGACACCTGCGAGGACGCGCTCGCGTCGGACGGGCCGACCTCCTTGCCCTCGCCGCCGAACTCCCGGGCCGCGTCCACGCCGCCCTTGTCGGCGATCGTGAAGTACGGGTTGTTGACCTGCTTCGGCAGGAAGGCGATCTTCAGCCCCTGCTTGAGCGGGGCGTTCGGATCGGCGGCCGGGGCGGACGACGCCGTCCCGGCCGGGGCGGACGACTGCTGCTGCTGGACATCGCTCTTGGTGGTGCCGCCGCACGCGCTGGTCAGCAGCACGAGCCCGGCGAGGAGCGCCACGGGACGCCAAGGGGTGCGCGTTGTCATGAAACGGACTTCCCTTCCACTGGTGATGGTGTGCGCCGTCGCCGGGCCGCCCCCAGGTTCGGCGCCAGCACGGAGGCGACGAGCAGCAGGCCCGTCACGAAGTTGAGCACCTCGTTGGCCACGTCGGCGAGGATCAGCGCGTTGCGTACGACGCCGAGCAGCAGCACCGCCATCAGGACGCCGGGCAGCGTGCCCTTCCCGCCGAAGATCGACACCCCGCCGAGCAGCACGGCGGCCACCACCGCGAGCTCCAGGCCCATGCCGTTGTCGGCGCGGGCGCTGGCGTAGCGGAAGGTGTAGATCAGGGACGCCAGCGACGCCATGACCCCGGAGGCCACGAACAGCCAGAGCTTGACGCGCTTGACCCGGATGCCGGAGAAGTAGGCCGCCTCGACGTTCGCGCCGATCGCCACGATCGACCGGCCGAGTCCGGTCGCGTGCAGCACCAGCGCCGCCACCACGGCCAGCACGGCGACCAGCATGGTCGCGAGCGGCACCGGCCCGATCGAGGAGGTGGCGAGGCCCGTGTAGGCGGGCGGCAGGTCGGCCACCGCCTGGTCACCCAGGATCACGTACGCGAGCCCGCGGAACAGCGCGAACGTGCCGATCGTGACCGCCAGCGAGGGCAGCCCGAGCCGGGTGACGAGCAGCCCGTTGACCGCCCCGCACGCCGCGCCCACCAGCAGGCAGATCGGCATGATGGCCTCGATCGGCAGCCCGGCGTTCCACAGCGCGCCGAGCACCGCGCAGGACAGGCCGAGCGTGGAGGCCACGGACAGGTCGATCTCGGCCGCCACGATCACCAGTGTCATGGTCAGCGCCATGAGCGCGATCTCGGTGGTGTCGAGCAGCAGGAACGAGACGTTGGAGTCGTTCGCGAAGCCGTCCACGCTGAGCGAGGCCCACACCGCGACCCCGGCCAGCAGCACGGCGATCAACGTCTCCCAGCGGCGCAGCGCGTCAGTGTTCATGGGACCTCCGGCGGCGCAGGGCCGCGGCCACGCGCAGCGCGAGCAGGCGGTCGAGGACGATGGCGGCCAGCAGCAGGGCGCCGTTGATCGCGGTCTGGGCCAGGGCGTCCACCCGGAGCACGGCGAGCGCGCTGGTGATGGAGGCGAGCAGGACGGCGCCGAGCGCGGCGCCGTAGACGGTGCCGCTGCCGCCGAAGATGGCCACGCCGCCGACCACGACGGCGGCGATGACGTCGAGCTCCTTGCCGGTGGCGACGGTCGCGTCCACGGTGCCGAACCGGGCGGCCCACATCACGCCGGCCAGCCCGGCGAGCGCGCCGTTGGCGACGAACGCGGTGAGGACGCGGCGGCGTACCCGGATGCCGGCCAGGACCGCCGCCTCGGGGCTGGAGCCGATGGCGTACAGCTCGCGACCGGAGCGCAGGTTGCGCAGCATCCAGCCGACGGCGAGCAGCACGGCCAGGGCGATCAGCGCGGGCAGCGGGACGCCGAGGACCGAGCGGGTGCCGAGGGCGAGGAAGCCCTCCGGCATGTCGGCGGCGTTGACCTGACGGCCGCCGGCCCAGGCGTAGTCGATGCCGCGGAAGGCGTACAGGGTGCCGAGGGTGGCCACCAGGGCGGGCACCCTGGCCGCGCCGACGAGCAGCCCGTTGACCGCGCCGCAGGCCGCGCCGAGCGCCACGCAGCCGGCGACGACCAGCGGGACCGGCACGCCGGGGTGGTCGGCCAGGACCAGCGCGCCGCCGAACGCCGACAGGCCCACGACGGAGCTGACGGAGAGGTCCACGTTCCTGGTGATGACGACGAGCGTCTGGCCGACGGCGAGCAGCGCGACGATGGCCGAGTTGAGCAGGATGTCGCGGATGCTGCCGTAGCTGAGGAAGCTCGGGTTCGCCGCGCCGGTGACGGCGAACAGCGCGCCGAGCGCGACCACGATGCCGAGCTCGCGCACCCGCGCCACCCGGTCCACGAGCCGCCGCCCGCCACCCCGGCCCGCGCTCGCAGCACTGCTCACGGGCGGCCCCTTCCTGTCGCGGCGGCCATGACGCTCTCCTCGGACGCCTCCGCCCGGTCCAGCTCGGCGACCAGCCGCCCCTCGTGCATGACGAGCACCCGATCGGCCATCCCGAGCACCTCGGGCAGCTCCGAGGAGATCATCAGCACCGCCACCCCGCTCGCGGCCAGCTCCGACAGCAGCCGGTGCACCTCGGCCTTGGTGCCCACGTCGATGCCGCGGGTGGGCTCGTCCACGATGAGCACCGACGGCCGGCGGGCCAGCCACTTGGCCAGCACCACCTTCTGCTGGTTGCCGCCGGACAGCACGTTCACCGGGTCGCCCAGCCGGGCGAACTTCAGCCGCAGCCGCACCGCCCAGTCCCTGGCCCGCTCCCGTTCGGCGAGGCGTGAGATCAGCGGCCCCCTGCGGAGCGCGGCCAGCCCGGCCAGGCCGATGTTGCGCTCGATGGACAGGTCCATGACCAGGCCCTGCTGGCGGCGGTCCTCCGGCACCAGCGCCAGCCCGGCCGCCATGGCCGCCGCAGGCCGGGCCGGGCGCAGCCGCCTGCCGTCCACCTCGACGGCGCCGGCGTCCCAGCGGTCGATGCCGAACACGGCCCTGGCGACCTCGCTGCGCCCGGCCCCGACCAGGCCGGCCAGCGCGACGATCTCGCCCCGCCGCACCTCGAAGGACACGTCGGTGAAGACGCCCTCGCGGGTGAGCCGGCGCACGCTGAGCGCGACCTCGCCGGCCGCGGTGTCCTGCTTGGGGAACAGGGACGCAAGCTCGCGGCCGACCATGCGGCGTACGAGGTCGTCGGGGGTGAGGTCGCCGATCGGGTCGGTCGCGACGAGCGCGCCGTCCCTGAGCGTGGTGACCCGCTGGCACAGCTCGAAGATCTCCTCCAGCCGGTGCGAGATGAACAGCAGCGCGACGCCCTGCTCGCGCAGCGTCCCCGCCACGCCGAACAGCCGGGCGACCTCCTGGCCGGACAGCGCGGCGGTCGGCTCGTCCATGACCAGCACCCTGGCCTGCCTGGACAGGGCCTTGGCGATCTCGACAAGCTGCTGGTCGGCGATGGACAGGCCGCGGGCCGGCCGGTCGGGGTCGAGGTGCACGCCGAGCCGGCCGAACAGCTCGGCGGTGGCGGCGCGCATGGCCCGCCGGTCGAGCCCGAGGCGGACGCGCGGCTGGCGGCCCATGAAGATGTTCTCCATGACCGACAGGTCGGGGAACAGCGTCGGCTCCTGGTAGATGACCGCGACGCCGGCCCGCTGGGCGTCGGCGGGGCCGGCGAACTCGACCGGCTCCCCGTCGAGCAGGATGCGCCCCGCGTCGGGGCGGTGCACGCCGGACAGGATCTTCACCAGCGTGGACTTGCCCGCGCCGTTCTCGCCGGCGAGGGCGTGCGCCTCGCCGGCGCGCAGCTCCAGCGACACCTCGCGGACGGCGCGGACCGCGCCGAACGCCTTGCTCACCTGTAAGAGGGACAGGACGGGTGTGTCTTCCATGCCGCCATCCCGCGAAAAATCGTTTTAAGCGGTGTGCCAGGACGTTATTTCAGCGGATGGCGGCACGTCAATAGTCGATCAAGGGTCACGGCCGGAAGTGCCGCAGCACCTCCGGGTTCGCCATCGCGTCCGGGTTGGCCGCCTGCTCCACCGGGGCGCCCAGCAGGATCTTGCGGACCGGCACCTCCAGCTTCTTGCCCGACAGCGTGCGCGGGATGCCGGGGACCACCCGGATCTCGTTCGGGACGTGGCGCGGCGACAGCTCCTGCCGTAGCGCGCCGCACAGCGCCCGCTCCAGCTCCGGGGTCAGCTCGGCGCCCTCGGCCAGCGTCACGTACAGCAGCAGCCGGCCCTCCTGGCCGAGCTGGCCCGTGTCGATCACCAGGCTGTCGGCGACCTCCTCGAACCGCTCGACCACCCGGTAGAACTCGCTGGTGCCCATCCGTACGCCGCCGCGGTTGAGCGTGGAGTCGGAGCGGCCGTAGATGACGCAGCTCCCGTCCTCGTTCACCTTGATCCAGTCGCCGTGCCGCCACACGCCGGGATAGACGTCGAAGTAGCTCTCGGCGTAGCGCTCGCCGGCGGGGTCGTTCCAGAACATCACCGGCATCGACGGCATGGGCTGCGTGATCACCAGCTCGCCCACCTCGCCCACGACGGGCTTGCCCGCCGGGTCGTACGCCTCCACCTTCGCCCCCAGCGACCGGCACGGGATGATGCCCGCCCTGATCGGGTGCAGCAGGGTCGCCCCGACGAAGCCGGTGCACACGTCCGTGCCGCCGGAGAACGACCCGACCGGCACCCCCGGCAGCGCGCCGGCCACCCACGCGAACCCCTCGGGCGGCAGCGGCGAGCCCGTGGAGCCCACCCCGCGCAGCCGCTCCAGCCCCTCGGGCTCGATCCCGGCCTTGAGCGAGGCCATGATGTACGGCGCCCCGGTCCCGAAGTACGTCACCCCCTCCGAGGCGGCGATCCGCCACAGCGCGGCGGGGGAGGGGTGGGTCGCCGCGCCGTCGTACAGCACGGCCGTGGCCCCCACCAGCAGCGCGCCGACGAGGTAGTTCCACATCATCCAGCCCGTGGTGGTGTACCAGAAGAACACCTCGCCCTCGCCCAGGTCCTGGTGGAAGGAGAGCGACTTCAGGTGCTCCAGCACGATGCCGCCGTGGCCGTGCACGATCGGCTTGGGCAGCCCGGTGGTGCCGCTGGAGTAGAGGATCCACAGGGGATGGTCGAACGGCACCCGCTCGAACTCGAGCGGCGCGGCCTCCGCCCGCAGCCCCTCCCAGCCGATCACCTCGCCGTGCGGCACCTCAAGGGTGTGCGGGGGCGTGGGCTCGGCCTGCTGCGGCGCCCGGCCGTCGCCGGCGGCGGCCAGGTAGGGGATCCAGACGGTGGCCCGCAGCGAGGGCAGCGCGGCGGCGATCTCGTTGACCGCGGCCGAACGGTCGTAGCTCTTGCCGTTGTAGTGGTAGCCGTCCACCGCGATGAGCACCTTGGGCTCGATCTGCTTGAACCGGTCGACGACGCTCGGCACCCCGAAGTCGGGGGAGCCGGCCGACCAGATCGCCCCGAGCGAGGCGGTGGCGAGGAAGGCGATGAGGGCCTGCGGGATGTTCGGCAGGTAGCCGGCCACCCGGTCGCCCCGCCGCACGCCCAGCCGGACCAGCCCGGCCCGCACCCGGGCGACCTCCTCGCGCAGCTCGGCGAAGGTCAGCTCCTGGCGGGCGCCGTCCTCGGAGACGAAGATCACGGCGGTGCCCTCGTCGCGGCGCAGCGCGTTCTCGGCGTAGTTGAGCGTGGCGCCCTCGAACCAGCGGGCGGCGGGCATCGCGCCGGACAGCACCGGCCCGTCGCCGCGCTCGCCGATCACCTCGAAGTAGTCCCAGATCGAGGTCCAGAACGCGGCCGGGTTTTCGACCGACCAGCGCCACACGCTCTCGTAGTCCTCGCCCGTCCTGCCCAGCCACTCCAGGTAGCGGGTCAGCCTCGCCCGCGCGGCCACCTCTTCGCCCGGCTCCCAGAGAAGCTCGCCCTCAGCAACCATGTGCCCCATCCTGTCGCCCGTTCCATGGAGAGTCCTACCTCTACCCCCCACATAACTAGCTACCGTCTCAGGTGGTCCACCGCCATACGGGCGGCGGTGCCGATCACCGCGTCCGCACGCGGCTGGTTCAGCGCTGTGGAGAAGGAGCGGGTGAAGACGGCGACCGCGTACCGGCCGCCGTCGGGGTACTCGACCACGCCTGACTCGGTGCGCAGCGTCGGCAGCGTGCCGGTCTTGCCGCTGACGGCCACGTCGTCGTACGGGAAGCCGGAGGCCAGCCGGTGCGGCCACACCTGCATGTTGAGCACGCCGCGCATCCACGCGCAGGACGCGGCCGAGGCGATCTCGTCGCGCCAGATCAGCCCGAACAGCCGGGTCAGCTCCCGGGGCGTGCCGGCGTTGCCCCAGGCGGGGTCGAGCGCCCGCATCCGGGCCACCTCGTCAGGATCGAGGTACGGCCACCCGTGCCCGGCGTCGGCCGCCATGCTCTCGTTGATCTCCTGGCTGCTCTGCCGCACGCGCGTCACGTCCAGCCCGTGCGCCGCCAGCATGGCGTTGACCGCCTCCCGCCCGACCCGCCGCAGCAGCACGTCCGCCGAGGCGTTGTCGCTCACCGCGATCATCAGGTAGGCCAGGTCCCGCAGCGACATCGTCACCTCGTCGAGCATCGCCGAGACCCCGGTCGGCCCCGTCGACCGGCCGGCCGCCGGCACCGTCACCCGCTCGGCCGGATCGAGCAGCCCGGCGTCGGCCTGCCGGCAGAGCTCCACCAGCAGCGGCACCTTGAACATCGACGCCACCGGCAGCGGCTCGTCGGCCCCGTGCCCGATCTCCCGCCCGGTGTCGACGTCGGCGGCGTGCAGCCAGCCGGTGACCCCCGCCACCCGGAACAGCGCCTCGAAGTCGGGCCCGCTCATGCCAGCATCCCCGGCCTGCGGCTGACGCGCCGCGGCGGCACCGCGCCCTCGTCGGTCATTCCGGCGCTCTCCTTCAACGTCCGTACGGCGACGGCCGAGAAATCGCCGGCCGCGGCCGTCTCGCCGCGCCAGGCCGTGGAGACCCGGGACGCGATCGGCGAGCCTAGCAGCGGCCGCCACGCCAGCCCCGGCGCCTCCACCTCCGGCCCGAACGCGACCGCCGCGCCCGCCAGCACCAGCCCCAGACCCGCGCCCTGGTGCACCTGCGGCGGCACGTACCCGTGGCGGCGGCAGGCCGCCAGCACCTCGGCGTGCAGGCCGGGCTCGCCCTCCTTCGGCGGCATCAGCAGCTCCCGTCCGGCGAGGTCGGCCAGATGCACCTCGCCGACCCCGGTCAGCGGATCGCCGTCGGGCAGCAGCACACCCTGGACCTGCACCAGGACCTCGCCGAACCGCAGGCCGGGCGCGGAGACCGGATGCCGGACCAGCCCGACGTCGATCGTGCCCTCGGCGAGCGCCGTCACCTGGTCGGCGGTCCAGATCTCGGCGGGCGCGAGCCGCACCTCCGGATGGGTCTCACGGAACCGGGCGACCAGCGCCGCGATCACCGTGGCGGCCAGATCGGGCGGCACCCCCACCCTGAGCACCGTCCCGCGACCCTGCCTGGCCAGCTCGTGCAGCCGGTCGGCGCGGGCGACGATCTCGCGCGCCTCACCGAGCAGCAACCGGCCCGTCTCGGTGAGGCGCACCTGACGGGCCGAACGGTCGAACAGCCGGGCGCCGAGCTCCTCCTCCAGGCGTTTGATGCGCTGACTGAGCGGCGGCTGGGCCATGCCGAGCCGGATCGCGGCGTTACCGAAGTGGAGTTCCTCGGCGACCGCGATGAAGTAGCGAAGGTGCCGGACGAGGTCCACGAACAGGCACTATATCCAGATTCGTCATTGGTGACGTTCCATATCAAAAGGGACCTTTCTGTCGGTCTCCGCCGGGAAAGGGGCCGACGGCGGGTCTGCGTTCATGAACATCTCCCTACTCTGGGAGTTTTCGGTAGGTCGTCGGTTGTCCTCGGCCCCCCAGTTGTTCGACGAGCCCCCTCGATCGCAGTTCGCGGAGTGCCTTGCGAATGTTGGGCGCGGACAGGCTCAGTTCCTGCTTGAGATCGCCGACGCTGCGTGACCCTGCGGCCAAGGCGTCGTAGACGAGCAGCTCCGTCTTGTTGAGATCGTCGCCTGGGCGGATGACGGGGACTGCCCGCCGCCGTAGGACGACAGTGAATCGGATGGCGGCGTCGATGTAGTGCGCGGGTGGTAGCCCGGCCTCTGCCAGGGCATCGGCCACGGTCGGGATGCCGGTTGCCAGCGCCTCGATCACTCGCGCGCCTTCTTCTGGTGTACGAGCGTGTTGGCAGATCGCAACGAGCCGCGCGTTGCGTGCTGAAGTGACGGCATCTCGGCCGAGCCGATCGACTGTGATGCCGTACAAACCGCCTGGATTGGAGACGATCAGCCGATCACGACGGAGCCGAACCTCCACGGCCATGCCGGCCGACCAATGATCGAGGTCGCGGTGGACGAGAGCGTTCGCGATGATCTCGCGAAATGCGATGTACGGATAGTCGGGACGATCACGGACAGTCCCGTCCGGCGCTGACACGACGCTGGTGTCGAAGGTTCGCCGTGCCCAGGCCAGGGCCTCTTCCAGCATCCGTGGAATGGCCCCGGTGATCGTGGTCTGGTTCCGAGCCCGCGACCCCACGGGATCGGTCGGCGATGGCTCTGCCGAAGCCTGGATGACGAAGCGCGGAAACCATTCCTGGGGGTGAACCCCGAGAGCCAGCACTCCGGCGACGGTAGGAGTGCCATCAGGCAGAGTGACTCCAGCACGCCGCAGCAACTCGGCGTCATCAGGGAAACGACCAAGGCCGTGGGGATCCCGTTCGCGGACCGAACGCAGGAACGCCGCGACAAGGTCGATGTCCAGATCCTCACGGGTGGCCCCTGGAACGGGCTGCCGGTCGAAGAGCGGCGGCTTCCGGGCGGCAAGGAATGCCTGCTCCTCCAAATCCGACAGTGGGAAATCCCCGTCGTACCCCCGCATGTATGCCGTGCCGGACGCCATGATCCGACACGGCTTGGCCGACGGATCGCATTCGTGCACCCTGGCGACGACGACCGGCGCCCCATCCACTTCCGCGTCGCTGATCGTAAGCAGGACGGGCGGCGAGAACGAGCGAGCCTTATGAGCGAGGCCCTGCTTGAGGGCCTGCGGATCTGAAAGCTGTACCGGACGAAAGCCGGTGGCCTCGTCGAGGCCAAGGATGATCGTCCCGCCGCCTGGGTGGTTCGCCAGGGCGCTCAAAGTTGAGGTGAGCGACTGCGGCAACCCGCCTGCCGCCGACTTGACCTCGACGTCGTCGCAGTCGCCTCCGGTCATGCGGAGACGTGCGACCAACTCGTTCACGCTCTGGCTCATGGCCAAATGTAACCATGTGCTGGTTACATTTGCTCGGGTTCTGGTTACATTTCGCGGCGTTCCAAGCCTCCAGGTCCGTCGCCGCCGAGAGACCCGGGCATTCCGAACCCGGCCGGATGTTCCAACGGGAGGGGCCGACCTGGTGGACGCCGGGTCAGGGGCCCACTTCGTACGGCGGTTCCAGCGCCTACGGGCCTCGGATTCGATCGCGCCACCTCCGATGGCAACACAAAGTAATCTTTGGATCACAGATGCGATCAGGGACACTGAAGGCGTCAGTACGCCCCCAGGCCTGACAGCGAGGTGCTCACGATGGCCACCGAACTTCCCGCATGGGCCGTACGCCTGCGTGCCGAGCGCCGCAATCGGTTCTGGAGCCAGAAGGAGATGGCCCGCCATCTGGCCGAGGCCGCCGGCGACGACGTACGCGCCCGGCTTCCTTCCCGGGAGAGCATCATGCGCCGGATCAAGGCGTACGAGGCCGGCCACAACCAGCCCGACGACCCCTACCGCCTCCTGTACGCCCGCGCCTTCGGCCTCACGGAGAACGACCTGTTCGAGCCCGAACGGCGACCCGTCCCCACGGTCACCGCCGCTCCCGATCCCGAGCTGTACGAACGCATCACCAAAGCCCTCGCACATCCACAGCGCGTGGACACCGCCACGATCGAGTGGCTCGAACGCTGCCTGGAGGAGCATCGCCGCGCAGAGGACACCATGGGAAGCGGTCCCCTTCTGCCCGTCGTACGCGCTCAGCTCGACGCGGTCACCGTCCTCGCACAGGGGACCCCGGGTCCGCTCGCGGAACGCGTGGTCGGCCTCCTCGGCCAGTACGCCCAGTTCGTGGCGTGGATGTGCCAGGATTCCGGCGACCATGCCGCCGCGCTCGCCTGGTACGACCGCTCCCACGGCTGGGCCCTGGAGGCGGGCGACGGAGCTCTCGCCGCCACCACGCTCAACATGCGCGCCCACCTGGCCTGGAGCATCGGCGAAGCCCTCCGCTGCGTACGACTGGCCGAGGCGGCCCGCTGGTACGACGGGCGGACCACCCTCGGAGTGCAGGGCATGGCCGCCCAGATGGCGGCGCGCGGACACGCGGAACTGGGCGAGGCCCAGGCCGCCCGGCGGCTGCTCGGCGAGGCCGAGGAGCTCATCCGGGCCGCGAGCGAGCACCCCGAGGACGAGCCGCCGTGGATGTACTTCTACGACGACGGCTGGTTCGACATGCAGCGCGGCCGGCGGGCCGTACGGTTCCTCGACCGCGGCCTGGCGACCCTGCCTGGGGCGTACCGGCGGGACCGGGCCTGGTTCGGGACCTGCCTGGCTCGGGCGCGCGCTCTGGCCGGCGACGTGGAGGCCGCCGAGAAGCTCGCGGTCGCGCTGGCTCCCGACGCGGTGGCGGTCAACCGCTACGCCGCCGGCGACCTGCGGCTCCTGGCCACTTCGCTGCACACCGTCCGTCCGCAGAGCGGGGAGCGCATTCACGATGCCCTGAGCACGCCGACCAGGGAGTGAAGAGTCAGGCGACCTGGTAGCACTGCCATACGCCATCTTCGTTACGGGCTTCCACTCCTTCGTAACGCCGATATCGCAATTGGCATGCTAAATTCATGTCGATCTTCTCTCGGCAGGTCCAGACGTTGTTCACATTGGCGGCGTCAACGCTGATGCTGGGCCTGAATGCATACTTGCAGTAGCCGCGCATGTCGGCGATTCCCCCGAGGGGCCGTTTTCCCGGAGCGTAGCAGACGCCACTCTCGGCACTGGCGGAGGTGAATCGAAAAGCGAGATCAGTCCGAGAATATTGCCAATTACAGGCGGCTTTCAAGTCGATGCGGGACGAACAGAACTGCTGGTCGTTCGTCTCATAGTTCAGTGCTATGCAGGACGAGGCCAGATCGACTCCGCCGAGAGCTGTGTCCGGCGGTCCGGCGAGCTTGATCCCCCAGACGACGCCGGCGCCGACAAGAGCGCAGGAAAGGGCGGCAGCGAGCAGTACCTTTACCCAGGCGCGGGCATTCTTGACAGCCTTCGAAAGTTCCCCGACCAGCTCTTTTAGTATCTCTAGGACCTGAGTGAGCATCGCGGCTTCCTTGGGTCGCTCGCTACCAAACACACCGACGAGGTCCAGAACGGCAGGCCGTCCAGGTAACGTGCATGTTAAAGCGCTTAAGCCTTGTGCACAATATCGCAAAGGGTGGGAATCGAGTCACCGTCGTGATCGTATTCACGATTCCGGAGCTCTGTCTCCGGCCAGGGGTAGTTGTGCCGGCTACTCCGATAGTTCAAGTGAGTGGGTTCAAATGCTGGATGCGCGGTGTCTGCAAGTCGTCGCGCAGCAGCCCCTTGGCGGTGGGACTCAGCCCTTGGCCGACGGCTCTGAACCAGCTGTGGCGTACCGGGCGACGATGGTGCGGACGGCCTCGTCGACCACCTGAGCGACGCGTTCGGCGCTCACCTCCCAGCCCGGCACCAGGAGGGTCGGCCAGAAGACGTAGTTGGAGATCATGCCCAGGAACTGCGTGGCTGCGAGGTCCACGTCCTCGACCCGCACCGTTCCCGCCTCGTGCTCGGCCAGGAGGTAGCTGCGTACGGACTCGAAGTAGGGCATCTTCCCTTGCGAGAACTGCGCATGGGCCAGCTCGGGGAACCGCGGCAGCTCGGCGATGACGATCCGGAACAGGTCGGTCATCTGGGGCCGGCTCAACAACTCGGCGTAACGGCGACCGATGGCGCTGAGCCCGTCGACGACGTTGCCCGCCGGCGGAGGATCCTCCTCGTCGGCGGTTGACCAGGACTCGGTGACGATGGCGTCGAACAGGGCGGCCTTGCTCGGAAACTGCTTGAACAAGGTGGCCCGCGAAACGCCCGAGCGCTCGGCGATCCGCGCCAGCGACGTCCGGTCGTAGCCCAACTCGAGAAACAGTGCGGTCGCGGCCCTCACGATCAGTGCGCGCTTTTCCTGGGCGACGCGCTGGTGGTACGTCGATATGACCTTGCTCACGGACCGAGTATACGAGATGAGTGGCTTGACTCACCACTGCCGCCGACCTAGTGTCGAGGCAGTGGCGAGTCGCTCGGCTCGCCATCGGCCGGCCGTTCATCGCCGATGATCCCGGTCGGTCACCCACGTACCGAAGGAACCTCGGATGAACCGCTTCGACAACCAGACCGTGCTCGTGACCGGAGGGACCGGCGGCCAGGGCTCGAGCCACGTACGCGCCTTTCACGCGGAGGGAGCGAACGTGGTGATCGGCGACATCGACGCCGAACGCGGCGCCGCTCTCGCCGGCGAACTCGGGCCCCGCGCTCGCTTCACCCGACTCGACGTCACCGACGCGAGCTCGTGGTCCGCCGCCGTGCTGGCCGCCGAAAGCGCCTTCGGCGCCCTGAACGTGCTCGTCAACAACGCGGGCGTGCAGAACCCGCCTGCGACGATCGAAGACACGGAGCAGGCCACGTGGTCGCGCATCCTCGACATCAACCTCACAGGGACCTTCCTCGGCATCAAGGTCGCAGCCCCCGCTCTGCGCCGCGCAGCAGGGGGAGCCATCGTCAACATCGCCTCGACGATGGGCCTGGGCGGCACGGCGCACTACGCGCCGTACGTCGCCAGCAAGTGGGCCGTGCGAGGCCTTACCCGAACGGCAGCGCTCGAGCTCGGCCGGGACCACATCCGCGTGAACACCATCCACCCCGGCGTGATCGCGACCCCCTTCATCCAGGAACCGGCAGCCGGCGCCACTGCGGCAATCGCCGACTTCTACTCACCCGAGCCGTTCGCCATCCCCCGGCTCGGAGAGCCGACCGACGTCACCCGGCTTCTCCTGTTCCTCACGTCATCGGACGCGTCGTTCATCACGGGGTCGGAGTACGTCATCGATGGTGGACTCCTCCTCGGGCCCGCCCTTCAGAGCGAGGCCGCATGAGCGGTCCAGACACGACCGGATGGAACGACTCCGCACGTGACGCGTCTTTGTCGCATCTCCCCGATCACATCCGGCGAGCCATCGAGATCACACCCGCAGCAGGCACCAGCGAACGGATCATCGACATCACGACGCTGGGGCGACGCACCGGCCGGCCACGCCGCATCGAGATCTTCTTCTACCGGGCTGCGGGCGCCACCTACCTGTGCAGCGGCGCCGGCGGTGCCGCGACCGACTGGCACGCGAACCTTCTCGCCAATCCCGACTTCACCTTCCACCTCAAGAACGGGGTCCGTGCAGATCTGCCCGCACGGGCCACGCCGGTCACCGACCCGGCTGAACGCCAGGCCGTCCTGGCCGAGATCGTCGCGGACCTCAACCAGCCCCACGACCCCGGCACCATCCGGCCGACTCGGCTCGAAGACTGGGCTGACAGTCGGCTGATGCGCATCAGCTTCCGCCATCGGCCGTGATCGCGGCGGCGGCAGCGTGCTTGTACACGGCAAGAGATCTTCCGCACACCGTTGTCTCCATTCGCTGTGAGCCACGGCACTCCTGGCCTCCGCGATGCAGCAGTGAAGATTCCGACCAGGCCCGCGAACAGGGACCATATCCATTTCCGTAAGGATGGAAGTCCCATATCACTATTGGACATCCCGGTGGCCGCTCTGGTCTGCTCGGCCGCATGGCACCACAAACGGGGACAACGTATGCCTATCTTCAGCCGGAGGGGCCACTGAAACGGCGACGACGCCGCTGGCCCTGGCTGCTCGCCGTGCTCCTGATCCCGGTCGTGGCCGCGGGCGGCGTGATCTGGGCGTTGCGCACCGAAGGGTCGGCCGAGGAGGCCGCCGACCGTTACCTCGCCGCCTGGAGCGACCAGGACCATGCCGCCATGCGGGAGCTCGTCGCCGACCCGCCCGCCGACTTCGAGGCCCGGCTCCAGCGGTTCCGTACCGATCTCAAGATCACTGAGGCGACGTTCCGCCGGTTCATCTCCACCGGGCCCTTCGCCTACAACGGGCCGGACGACGAGGGCTACCTGTCCTTCACCGCGAGGCTGTCCGGCGGCCGGGACTGGGACTACGACGGAAGGTTGCGCATGGTCGAGCGCGGCGGCGCGTGGAAGGTCGCCTGGACGCCCGCCGCCTTGCACCCGCTGCTCACCTCCCCGGACCACTCCCTCCGCGTGAAGACGGAGAAGATCGACCCGCCGCAGGTGCTGGCTGCGGACGGCACGTCCATCAGCTCCCCGGACGCGCCAGGCTCGGTGCAGCAGCTCGTCGAAGGCGTCAAGCAGACCTACCCCGACCGCTTCAAGCCCCTCGACCGCGCCCGGATCGACCTTTACCAGGGGAACCAGCTGGTGCGGAACGTCGTACCGGCCGGCGGGGTGCGGCCCGTCAAGACGACCCTCGACCTCGCCGTCCACCGGGCGGGCGCGGCGGCGCTGGAGGACGTCACCCAGCCCGCCTCGCTCGTGGCGCTGCGGGCCTCGACGGGGGACATCCTGGCCGTGGTCAACAAGCCGGGCGGGTTCAACCGGGCGCTGCTCGGGACGTACCCGCCGGGGTCCACGTTCAAGGTCGTGACGGCCTCGGCGCTGGTCGCGGACGGCGTCAGGCCGGGGCAGCGGGTCACCTGCCCGGCCGAGAAGAACATCGGCGGCTTCCCGTTCCACAACGCCGGGTTCGAGGACTTCGGGACGCTGACCTTCCGGGAGGCGTTCGCGCACTCGTGCAACACGACGTTCGGCGAGATGAGCGTGGCCTCGCTCGGCGGGGGGCGGCTGGCGGAGGTCGCGCGGAGCTTCGGCTTCGGCACGCCGATCACGCCCGGCGTGCCCGCCGTACGGGCGGAGTTCCCCGACCCCAAGGACGACACCGACCTCGCCTCCGCCGCCATCGGCCAGGGGCGGGTGCTGGCGAGCCCGCTCAACATGGCCTCCGTCGCCGCCGCCATCGCCTCGGGCGCGTGGATCCCGCCCCGGCTCGTCCTGGAGGAGCACCCCGGCGGCCAGGACCGCGGGCCCCGGCCGCTGGAGCCCGCCGTGGTGGCCGCCCTGCGCACCCTCATGCCCGCCGTCGTCACGGACGGGACCGCGCAGGCCGTACGCTTCCCGGCCGGCACTGCGGGCAAGACCGGCACCGCGGAGTACGGCTCGGGCGAGGAGCCGCCTGCGCACTCGTGGTTCATCGGCTACAAGGGGGACGTGGCCTTCGCCGTCATCGCCGAAGGCGGCGGCGCCGGCTCAGCGGTGGCGGCCCCGGCCGCCGCCCGCTTCCTGCGGGCGCTCGGCTGAGGTCAGCCCGCCTTGCGGGTGGCGGGGGAGGTGAGGGCGGCGACGGCGTTGACGACCTCGGAGGCGTTGGAGAGGTCGGGGAGCACCAGGTCGGCGCCGGCCTCCCGGAGCTCGGCGGCCATCGAGCGCCCTGAGGCGACGCCGATCATCGCGGCCCCGCCGATCCTGGCCGCCTGGACGTCACGGACGGAGTCGCCGATCACCACGGTGTTGGCCGCCGTGAAGGTCGTGCCGAGCCGCGCCTTGGCCCGCCCCTGGGCGACCTGGAGCAGCGTCGCCTTGGGGTAGGGCTCCTCGCCGTAGCCGCCGAGCTCGAAGTCGACGAACTTGTCCAGCCCGAACGCCTTCAGCTTGAGCACCGCGTTGCTCTTGATCGTCCCGGTCAGCACGGTCTGCGCCACGCCGTCCAGCCGGGCCACCGCCCGCAGCGCGTCCTTGGCCCCGGCCATGGCCCGCCCCTCCTTGGCCAGCCGTCCCTTGCGCGCGGCGAAGGCCGTGGCCAGCGCGGCCAGGAACCCCGGCAGATGGTCGTCCTCGGCCTGCACCCCGTTGACGGCGAGCGTCTCGAAGACGACCTCGGAGTCGGGCCGGCCCATGGGCGGGACGAGCTTGACCAGCGGGCGGCCGGTCACGGCCCGGAACGCCTCGGCGTAGGCGTCTCTGGTCACGATGGCGACGTCGACCAGCGTCAGGTCGACGTTCCACAGCACAAGGCGGTTGATGGCAGCCTCCTGGAAGGAACACTGCAAGGGTAAGGGCGGCGCGCCCGCGCGGGCCCGCCGTCCGGAAGATTCCGTATGACCGGAGTCAGGCGAAGTCGAGCGCGGCGGCCAGCGTGTCCACCACCGGGAGCCCGGTGGCCTCCAGCTCGGCCCTGGTGGACATGCCGCCGGTGTAGAGCACGGCCCGCGCGCCCACGTGGCGGGCGGCCATCCCGTCGTCCACGCTGTCGCCGATCACCAGCACCTCGGCGGGGTCCACGTCGAGCGACCGGATGTGCGCGGCCATGTGGGCGGCCTTCTCGCCGCCGGTGGTGCCGTGCAGCCCGTCGATACGGGTGAAGTGCCGGGTGATGCCGAACGCGTCCACCTTCGGCACCAGGTGCGTGTGCGGCGCCATCGAGCAGAGCGACTGGGTGCCGGTCCAGCCGGTGAGCACCGTCTCGGCGTCGGCGGCGAGCCCGCAGACCTCGCTGAGCCGGAAGTAGTGCTCGTGGAAGCCGTCGTCGAGCAGCTCCCACTCGCCCTCGTTGAGCGGGCGGCCGAGCAGGCGCTCGTAGGCGACCCAGATGGGCCGGGTGTAGACGGCGCGGAAGCCGTCGGCGGTGAGGGCGGGCAGCGCGTACGCCTTGAAGACCTCGTTGGTGGCCCCGACCACGGCGTCGATGTCGTGGAACAGCGTGCCGTTCCAGTCCCAAATGATGTGTTTCGTCATTTGGGGCACAGCTTATTAGCCGGGGGAGACATTTCCCCGCGAAGCCCCCGGGACGCGACCAGCCGGCCGCGCCCCGGGGTCACGCTCAGCCGCAGGCCTTGGAGGTGGTGCCGGTGCCGGTCTGGCCGCCCCGGCCGCCGTTCCACTGGACGGAGGCGCTGCCCCACGTGCAGACGTTGTTGCCGTAGAGCATGTTGCCCCAGTGCCGGCCGCCGTTGCCCTTCTTGAACTGGAAGGTGTCGCTGGCGCCGTTGCGGTAGACCCGGATGGTGCCGGACGCGGAGGTCATCGTGGTGATCTCGGTCCAGTTGGTCTTGCACTTGCCCGACCACATGAGCTTGACCGTGCCCACCTGGTCGTTGAACCGGGTCTTGATCGCGGCGGTGCGCACGACGCGCGCCGAGTTGCCGCAGCCGCTGCGGTACGGGTCCTTGTGGTCGTAGGGCTTCAGCGCGGCCTGTGCGTGGGCTGGGGAGCCCGCCAGGAGGGTGACCGCCGCTGCCCCGATCGCGGTCGCCGCTACGCGAAGCTTCACTGGGAATCGACTCCTCGTGTAAGAAACAGTGCTGCGTCGGGACATTAGCGATGATCCGCGCCGGACGGTCAAGGTTTTGTGATCTTTGTCATGATCGCAACAGGTCGGGGATCTCCTGGGTGGCGTACCACATGAGCTCGTGGGCCTCCGCCCCGTCCACGGTGAAGCGGGCGTCGTCGTCGCCCTCGTCGGCGGCGGGCAGCGCGGCGAGCGCGGCCTCGACGTCGGCGGCCGCCTCCAGGTCGTCGATGTGCACGGCGGCCACCTTGGTCAGCGGCACCGCCTGCGCGAGGCGGACGCGGGCGCGCTCCTCCAGGTCGGCGCCGGCCCTGGCGGCGCCCTCCGGCACCTCGGCGGCGACCACCACCCGGCGGGGCGGCGCCTGGACGCCGTCGGCGCGGTCGGCCGCCAGCATGCGCAGCGAGGCGCGGGCGGCCTCGGTCAACGCCACGTATTCGAGCTCCTCGGTGTCGCCCGAGGCGTACCACTCGGTCAGCGCGGGGGTCACCGCGTAGCCGGTCAGCGGGGCCGGGCCCAGCTCTCCCAGCTTGACCGCGGTGGCCAGGGCCGGGAGGGTGCACGGCAGATAGACGCGCATCACGAACCTTTCGTGCTTCAGGCCGCCGGGAACGGCCCGGCGGGCAGGGCACCTATCATGCCCGCCGGAGCGTGAGGCTTAGCAGAGACTCGAGCTCCGCGATGGTCGTGTCCGGGTCGCGGTGGTGGATCCCGGCCATGCCGAGGGCGCGCGCGGCCGTGATGTTGGCCTCGATGTCGTCGATGAACACGCACTCCGCGCCGGGCAGCCCGATGAGGTCGAGGGCGTGGTGGAAGATGCGCGGCTCGGGCTTGCGCATGCCGACCTCGCCCGAGATGACCACGGCGTCGAAGATGTCGTCCCAGCCGTCGCGCTGGTAGGTGTGGGACCAGGAGTTGGAGACCAGGCAGGTCCTGACGCCGTGGGCGCGTACGTCGCGCAGCATGTCGTGCATCGCCTCGACCCGCTCGAACCCGGCGAACATGCGCTCCAGCAGCCCGTCGGCGACCGGCGGCACCCCGTCCAGGGTCAGCAGCCGGGCCGCGAGGTCGCGTTCGAACGCGGGCCCGTCGAGCTCGCCGCGCTCCAGGGCGTGCACGGCGTTCTCGCCCGCGCCCTCGCCGTAGGCGTGGTCGATCATCTCCCGCATCACGGAGCGGTAGTGCTCGCCGTCGATCCGGTCCGCCTCGATCCACTTGGCGATGGAGTCGGCGAGACTGGTCGTGAGCACCCCGCCCCAGTCGATCAGCACACCCGTGACCACGGCCACCTCCAGGCTCGAACTCCGTTCTAGAGTAAGACGTCCCAGGAAATGCCGATAAATCAGGCTAAATTGCCAGGTCAGGAGCCGGCGAGGCCCAGTAGCGGCAGGCACGGGCCGAGGTTGTGGATCTCGACGCCCGGGGTCTCGCTCCAGTCCTCGGCGGCCAGCCGGAAACGCTGCGTGGCGACCGGCTCGCCCTTGCGGGCGTGCATCATGATGCCGTCCTCGCGGTAGCCGAGCTTGCGCGTGACCGCGAGCGAGGCGTGATTGTCCTCGAACGCCTCCGTCACCGCGTGCCGCGCGCCGAGCCCGGCGAAGGCCAGGTGCAGGACGGCCGCCCGCATCTCGGTGCCGATGCCCCGGCCGTGGAAGCGCCGGCCGAGCCAGGAGCCGGAGCCCAGCTCGCGGGTGACGGGGAAGTTCCTGGCCTGGATCCCCTGGGTGCCGACGACCTGGCCCTCGTACAGGACGGCGAACTCCAGTGCCCAGTCGTCGGCGGTCAGCGCGCCCCAGGCGCGGAAGTGGTACTGCGCGGTCCGCCTGGCCCGCTCGGCGGGCTCGCCGTCCGTCCAGGGGAACAGGAACGGCATGAAGCCGTCCTCGTGAACGCCCTCGGCGGCGCGGTCGCCCAGCTCGTCGAGGTCTTCCAGGGACGGGACGCGCAGCACGAGACGCGGCGTCGTGATGGACAGGTTGAAAAACGGCCAGTTACGCATATCGCCACATCTTCCCTGAGCAGATGGGAGGATCGCGACTTGTTTTCCGAAGCGAGAAGGTGCTTATTCGATGATTCGGGTACGCGCGCTATATGAGGACTAAGGTACGAGGAATAGCCGCACTCATCCTGGGATGCGGTTTTTCAGTGGTGATGAGCGTGCCGGCCGCGGCCGACGAGGAAACAACCACCGTGACCGTTATGCGGCCGGGCGACCGCAGCGAGGAGGTCAGGGCGCTGCAGCGCCGCCTCCACGAGCGCGGCTTCTACTTCGGCCGGTCCAACGGCGTCTACGACGAGCAGACCAAGTTCGCCGTCTGGGCCTTCCAGAAGAGCCGCAGGATCATGCCGAAGGCCGTGATCGGCCCCGAGATGCTGAAGGCGTTCGACCGGCGCTCGCGCCTGCGGCCCCTGGTGCCCAAGGGCGCCGCGAACCGGGTCGAGGTGGACCTGACCTACCAGCTCCTCACCGTCTACCGCAACCGCCGCCCGGTGCTCACCTCGCACATCTCCTCGGGCGCCGAGGTGCGTTACTGCGAGGGCGGGCGCTGCGGGAACGCGATCACGCCGGTGGGCGACTTCCGGGTCACCAGCCGCGCGCCGGGCTGGACGACCGGGCGGCTCGGTTCGATGTACAACTCGCTCTACTTCGTCGGCGGGATCGCCATGCACGGCTCGACGCAGGTGCCGCTGCGGCCGGCCTCGCACGGCTGCGTACGGGTGCCGATGGCGGTCTCCAAGCGGCTGTTCGAGCTGGTCAAGGTCGGCGACCCGGTGTACGTGCGCGGCAAGATCCACCGGGCCAAGGGCCAGGACAAGTCCTGAGCGGGGTCACACGCCCTGCGGGAGCCGGAAGAGGCGGCCGGGGTCGTAGGCGGCCTTGACCGCCGCCAGCCGCGCCGCGTTGGGCCCGTAATACGCGCTCCGCCAGTTCGTTAAATCGGGGTCGATGTAATTCACATACGCATGTTCCCCGAAATATTCGGACATGTCGGCGTGTATCGCCCGCAACCATGCCCGATCCATTCCTTCCTGATAATACTGTACGCTGTAAAGGGCTGCCCGGTGCGGAAAGGCCGTGGCCGCCGGCGCCACCCGTCCGATCGCGCCGCCCATGGCGTCCAGCAGCACCGAGTGCCGCCCGCCGCGGGCCACCCCCTTCACCAACGCCCGGATCCCGTCCGCCGGCAGCCGCCGGTAGGCCAGGTGCGACCGGGCGGCGAACGCCGTGCGCGGGATCCGCCGGCACTCGGGCGTGCTCCGCGACCCGCAGCCGCCCATGACCTTCATGGCCTCCAGGTGGGACACCGTGCGCGTGTACCGCCGGGCGGGCCGCCCGAGCCGCGCGACCAGCGGGGCCAGCGCCCGGTCCAGCGCCGCCGCGCCGCCGAGGAAGGTGCCCACGACCTCCACGTCCAGCCCGGCCGCCGAGCGCGTCAGGTGCAGCGACGACCACAGCTCGTCCGGCGCGGACGGGGCCCACGCCTGCCACTCCCGCACCGCCGCCTCCGCCCGCGCCCACGGCCAGTGCAGGAAGAACACCGTCGCCCGGCCGGTCGCGAACGTACGGAACGTGAAGGACACGGCCACGCCGAAGTTGCCGCCGCCCCCGCCCCTGCAGGCCCAGAAGAGGTCGGGATGGCGGGAGGCGTCGCAGTCGAGCACCCGCCCGTCGGCCGTCACCACCCGGACCGCCTCCAGCGCGTCGCAGGTCAGGCCGTGCTTCCTCGACACGACGCCGAGGCCGCCGCCGAGCGCGAGACCGCCGATCCCCACCGTCGGGCAGGAGCCGGCGGGCACGCTCACGCCGTGCCGGGCGAGGCGGTCGTAGACGTCGATGAGTCTCGCCCCGGCGCCGACCGTGGCCCGGCCGGCCGAGTAGCGGACCGACGACATCCTGGACAGGTCGATCACCAGTCCGGTGCCCGTGGACCAGCCCGCGTACGAGTGGCCGCCCGAGCGGGCGGTGACGGGGATGCCGCCCGCCCGGGCGAAGGCCAGGCACGCCGCCACGTCGACCGCGCTCGCGCAGTAGGCGAGCGCGGCCGGCCTGATCCGGTCGTAGGCCGGGTTGAACAGGCGGCGGGCGGCGGCGTACCCGGCGTCCGCGGGCAGCACCAGCGTCCCGTCCAGCCGCCCGCGCAGCGCCCTCCAGCCGGGGGCGGAGGCGAAGGCGGCGAGCGGGGCCACCGCCGCCGCGCGCAGCAGATCCCGGCGATCCATGAACGTCCTCCCCGTCGTGGTGCCCAACGGTGAGACGCCGGCATGGAGCACCGGGTTCGTCACGAGTCCGTCACCCGGCCGCCCCTCCTCCGGCGCCGGCCCGGGCCAGCCGGGGCACGCTCGCCGCCTTCATCACGCCGTCCTTGACCAGGCGGAGCGGGGATCCGGTCGACTTCGACGGGCCGGGCCCGTGCCCGTCCCCGCTCGTGCCGGCCAGCCGCAGGGCGAGCGCCGGGCACATGTCCACCGCTCGCCGCGCCTCCTTGGCCATCCAGGCGGGCACGTTGCGGAACGACGGGAAGCCGTAGTCGTCCAGCTCGACGAACTCCGGCAGCAGGTGCGCGCACAGCCCGTGGCCCTGGCAGCGCGACCAGTCCACCTCCAGGCGGTACTCCAGCTCGGGCGCGCGCTCGGGCATCGGCATGACGCCGCGGACCGGCCGCCCGCACGAGCCGTGCTCCTGGTGGAGCGCGATCTCCGCCTCGAAGGCGTCCAGCGCCGACAGCACGAACTTGGCCGTGCCGTCGGGGTGGAAGCACGCGCCCCGCCGCTCGACCAGCCGGACGGCCCGGCGTACGGCGTCCACCGAGCCGGACCCCTCGACCAGCGCGTTCATGAGCTTGGCCACGTCCGGCAGGCCGAGCCGGCAGGGGCCGCACTGGCCGGCCGACTCGCCCGCCAGGTAGGAGGCGACCCGGGCGGCCTCGCCCAGCGCGCACGTGGACTCGCCCAGCGGCACGATGATGCCGGCCCCGAGGGTGGCGCCGGCGGCCTTCATGCCCTCGCGGGAGATCACGGCGGTCTCGACGGCGTCGGCCGACAGCCACGCGCCGTGGTAGCCGCCGATGAGCACCCCGTCGCCGATGTCGGCCTCGCACATGGCGAGCACGTCGGCCAGCAGGGTGCCGGTCGGGGTCTCGATGACGGCGCCGTCGGCGGCGCCGCCGCTCACGGTGAGCAGGATCGTGCCGGGCTCCTTGGCGGTGCCGACGGCGGCGTACTTCTGGGGGCCGTACTCGGCCAGCAGCGCGAGCTGCGCGTACGTCTCGGTGTTGGACAGCAGTGTCGGCAGCCCGTCCACGCCGCTCGTGGCGGCCCGCTTCTTGCGGCCCGGCGGGATGCCCTCCTCGCCGTTGACGGCCTTGACCAGCGCGCCGCCCTCGCCGGAGATGAAGCGCTCCTTGATGCCGACCACCCGGATCGGCACCCGGCTCTCGGCCCCGCCGGAGACGTTGGCCGCCCGGCGCTCGGCCACCGCGGCGGCGACGGACGCCTCGGCCACCTCGCCCCCGGCCGTCGCGACCACCACCTCCCTGGCTCCCAGGGCCTCGGCGGCCAGCACCGCGCCGTCGAGGACGAGATGCGGGTTGCGGGTCAGCAGCATGGCGTCCTTCGAGCTGGCGGGCTCGCCCTCGGCGCCGTTGACCAGCACGACGCTCTCGCCGTTCGAGCCGGCCGCGTCGGCCACGGCCCGCAGCTTGCGCGCGAACGGGAAGGCCGCGCCGCCGCGCCCGCGCATGTCCACCTCATTGGCGTACGAGATGAGCTCGCTCAGCTCGCGCGGCTCCACGAGGCCGTGGAGCGTGCGGTGGGCGGGCAGGTCCAGCCGACGGCAGTGGTCCAGCCCGGCGGTCAGCCGGGCCGGACCCATGCGCAACACCCTGGGCACTCTGGCCGGGATCACGGTCGCTCCTTCGCGATGGCAATCGAGTTACTCAACCGGCCTCCCGGTATCTGCGGCGAGCCTCCGCGAGGCTCACCGGCGCGTTCCTCGCCCCCGCCGTGGGGGCGGCTGTCGTGCTTGCGGCGACCCGCTGCGGCCGCTCGGCGGGCACGCCCACGGCCGCCGGAGCGGTCACCGCGGGTCCTTCGACCCGCTCGGCCACCACGGGCGGCCTGCGGAGCGAGGCCAGCACGCGCACGATCAGCGCGCCGCCGACCGCCGCCAGGCTGGCCACGTACGACCAGGCCACCCAGCCGGCCGCCGGGCGGCCGGCCGTGAGTCCGTGCATGATCGCGATGGGCCAGGCCAGGTACGCGGCGGAGTGCATGACCCGCCACATCCACGGCCTGTTCCGCGTCGCGAAGCGTCCCCGGATCATCCCCGTGACCACGGCCAGGACCATGAGGTCGAGGGCCACCGTCCCGAGGGCCACGTAGATCCCGGCCACCGGCACGAAGGCCGCCCCCAGCGGGATGTGGCCGAGACTGATCATGAGGGAGACGTGCGTGATCAGGTAGGCCAGCCCGATGAGGGCGGTGGCCCGGTGCGCGAGCTGCGCCCGGACCCGGTTCGCCGGCGACAGGAAGACGCGCTCGGTGGTGATGATGCCGAGCGCGACCGTCGCGGTCAGCAGCACCAGGGCGAACACGCCCGCGTAGAACTCGAGGAAGCCGACCCCGCGGCCGAGCAGTTCGATCCCACGCTCGGTCCTCGTCAGCGCGAACGCCGACAGCAGGACCGCCATGACCATGGCGCTGGCCCCCAGCCGGACGCTTCGGGTGTCCAGCTGGGTCGCGTGGTGCCGGGGGTGTCGTCTGTGGAGCATCTGTTTCCCCTCCAAGGTCGGGTGAGGGTGCGACTCGGAAGGCGGATGACCCTTCGCGGGCGCGGTTCTCTAGGTCAGCAACGGCGGCCCCGGTTGATGCAGGAGACGACGGTCTGCATCAGCCGGTCGGGCATGACGTTGGCGAAGTCTGCGTGGTCCGTGACCGGGTTGTGCTTCTGCTCGGGGAAGGCGTCCAGCGCGTACGAGGGACCCTGCGGCACCGAGTAGGCGAGCGTCATGCGGAGCTGCGGGATGGCTCGCGTACCCTGCGGACAGGCGCCGTTCTGGTCGGGGAAGACCACGTGCGTGCGATGGTTGGCGCTGTCGGTGTTCTGTCCGTCCCAGCAGCTCGGGAAATCCAGAATACGAAGGACGAGGCTGCCGCGCGGGCAAAGCGGATATTTGTCGGTAGTTATGCGATTTTGGAATCCCGTGCAGGACCACGCGGCCTTCGCGTTGGCTGTGCCGTTGGTCGCGGCCTTGGCGTCACCGGTGATGATCCGCAGGAACCTCGGCATGGCGACCACCCGGGAGCTGGCGTTGCCGCGGAACTGGAGCTGCACCGCGCGGGCGGTCAGCTGCTGGCCGACGTTGCCGTCGGGGTCGTTGTCGTTCGCGTCGACCTTGCGGTTGCGCAGCACCGGCCAGAAGTACGTGGACCGGTCGCCGAGCCGGCAGGTGGTGCCCGCCGCGGCCAGGCTCTCGTCGGTGGAGAAGGCGTCCGTCGACAGGTTGCCCACGTAGTCGTGCAGGTGGTGCGCCCCGTTGCTCACGCCGGGGGCCACGATGAAGTTGTCCGGGTTGTTGTGCTTGTTCTCGTTCCTGCCGCACTGGGAGACGAAGGTGCCGCGGGAGCCGTTGCGGTTGAAGCGCGCGTTCACCCGCTGCGGGGCGACCTGGCGGATGTCGACGAAGTCCTCGGGGAACGGGCCCAGGTCGGCGCAGGCGGCCTCGTCGGGGTCGTTCGTGGCCGAGCCGGTGGGGGAGGCGGTCGGCGAGGCGTTGCCGCCGCCGGGGTTGTTCCGGGTGGGGACGGGCGTCGCGGTCCTGGTGGGGTTGTTGCGGCGGCGGGAGAACGTCGAGGCGGTCTGCTCGTCCTCGGGGGCGGCCTCGGGGGCGTCCTCGGGGGACGCGGCCGGGTCGAGCAGCTTGGCGCCGCCCTGAGGCGCCTGCTGGTCCTGCCCCTGCTGCTGGTCGCCGTTGTTCTGCTGGTTGTTCTGCTGGTTGTTCTGGTCGCCGTTCTGCTGCTGGTCGTTCTGGCCCTGGTTCTGGTCCTGGCCTTGGTTCTGGTCCTGACCCTGGTCCTGGTTCTGGCCCTGATCCTGGTTCTGACCTTGATCCTGGCCCTGGTCCTGACCCTGGTTCTGGTTCTGGTCCTGCTGGTCGTCCTGGCCCTGTTGGTCGCCGTTGCGCCGCTGCCGGTTGTTGTTCTGCTGCTGACCCTGCGAGGCCTGCTCGGCCGGGTCGCAGTGGTCGGCCAGTGCGGGGGCGACGCCGATGACGGCCGCGGACACCAGCCCGCTAGCCACCACGGCCAAGGCGGACATGGCCGCGGCCATGCGTCTGGAACTCGTCATTTAGTGTCTCCTCATGTCGACCGCCAGAGCGACGGGTGGTGCAGGTGAGGGCGTCGGGGGCTCCGGGAGTTGCTGGAAGTCGACCAGGCCCGTGGACTCCAGAAGAGTCATGTGGCGCATCACGAAGTTGATGCCTTCCTGGGCGAACTTCCTGATCTCGGCGTTGCGGGTGCCGGCCCGTACGCTCGCCACGACGGTGAAGACCTTGCCGTGCGCGGCACGCAACAGGTTCGCGTAGTCCTTGTCGAAGGCGGGGCCGCTCTCCGCCGCGAGCTGGGCGAGCCAGCGTTGCTGGTCGGCGTTGGGCTCGTCGGGGATGACCACGCCGAGCTTCTTGGCGGCCTGGACGGTCAGGGCGTCCAGCTTCTTGTGATCTTCCATGATCAGCCGGCCCACCTCCTTGACCCGCTGCGACTCGGCGCGGGTCTGGGCCATGTCGCCCGCGGGCATCTCCCAGAGACCGGCCTGCCGGACCTTGACCAGCAGGTCGCGGTCTGCGGCGGTGAGCGGTCCCGCGGACGTCTGCGTGAACTGGGCGGCCGCCGGATCGATCGACGGGGGCATGACCAGCACGATCGTCACGGCGGCGGCCAGGACGAAGCCACCGAGCATGAACAGCTCGCCTCGCAAAAGCCTGTGCATGGTCGGAGGTACGCGGCGGCAGCGGGTCAGGTTCAGCTATGGCCGGGAATAGTTAGAAATGACTGGAGTTATCGGAGTGGCTACCGGACCGATAACAAAGGTGTAAAGATGTGCCCCGTGCTAGGTCACCTCGACGGCAGGTTCGAGAGTGCTGATGCCGAGGCGGAGCACCGCATCGCGGTGCTTTACCAGGAGTTCGGCGGCCCTCTGCTGCGCCACGTGCGCAAAAGTACTGGTAACGACCTCCAATGGGCCGAAGACGTCGTGCAGGAGACGCTCGTCCGAGCCTGGCGTAACTCGGCAAGACTGCAATGGGAACCAAGCCTCTTATGGGCGTGGCTACTGACGGTAGCCCGCAGGATCGTCATCGACGGACGTCGACGCAAGAGCGTGCGGCCTCACGAGGTCGAGCCGCCCGAAGTCGACATGATGGCGGTGCCGGACGGCTCTGAGCGAGCCCTGTCGGCGATGGTCGTCGCCGACGCGCTCCGCAGTCTGTCCGACGAACACCGCGAAGTCATTGAGCAGACCTACCTCCGAGACCGTACGATAAGTGAGGCGGCGGAGATTCTGGGGATTCCGCCGGGCACGGTGAAGTCCCGGCTCTACTACGGCATCCGGGCTCTCCGCGAGCTGCTGCGGGACAAGGGGGTAGCCGGCTGATGCATGACGAGGTGGCCGCCTACGTCCTCGGCGTCCTCGATGAAGAGGAGCACGAGGCGTTCGAGCGCCACCTCGACGAGTGCGAGCAGTGCCGGCGCGAGCTCGTCGAGCTCGTCGAGTTGCCCGAGCAGCTCGACGAGCTGAAGCACACCCCCTCCGCCTCCGACGACGATCCTCCTATGTCCATGTCGCGTTGACGTCCATCCCCTTTTCGGGTGGTATCGGTAACGGCAAGGCGTTCAGGGGGAGGTGTTCGGTGGGCATCGACGGTGATGCGCTCGTTCCCCGGCATCCCCGGCCAGGTCCTGGAGGCGATGACGCCCCAGGGCCTTCTCACGTCGTCCCCGGCCCCTGCCGCGGCGTTCGTGCTGTGGGATGCTGTCCCGGCCGCCCCCTGCCGGCGGGGCCTGCCGCGGGTCCGCACGCGCCCGCACTACTACTTCCCGCTGTCCCGGGAACAAGAGCCTGGCCGTATCCGGCCCGGCCAACCCTCACAAAGGAGTGAGACCTGACATGCCCCTCGACGAGGCCAAGGACGAGCTGCTCCAGCGAGCGGCCGAGCACTGCGTGGCGAGCAGCGAACACGTGATCACCGAGGAGGCGCTCTCCTTCCTGCGGCTCTACTACCGCCACGTGGCCCCCGAGGACCTGCTGCACCGCGACCCCGTCGACGTGTACGGCCCCGCGATGTCGCAGCGCCAGCTCGCCGAGCAGCGTCCCCAGGGCCGGGCCGTGGTCCGCGCCTTCACCCCCACCATCGAGGGGAACGGGTGGGACCCCGGCCACTCGGTGGTCGAGGTGGTCACCGACGACATGCCGTTCCTGGTCGACTCGGTGACGATGGAGCTGGACCGGCACGACCTCGGCATCCACCTGCTGGTCCACCCGCAGATGCGGGTGCGCAGGGACATGACGGGCCGCATGCTGGGCCGTGGCCAGGAGGACGTCACCGGCCAGATGCTGGTCGAGTCCTGGATCCACATCGAGATCGACAGGCAGGCCGACCCGGCGGCGCTGAAGGCGCTGGAGAACGACCTGCAGCGGGTGCTCACCGACGTGCGCCACGCGGTCGAGGACTTCAGGAAGATGCGGGCGGTCGCCGTCCAGGTCGCCGAGGACCTCAGCATGAGCCCGCCGCCGCTGGAGCCGGCCGAGGTCGAGGACAGCATCGACCTGCTGCGCTGGCTCGCCGACGGGCACTTCACCTTCCTCGGCTACCGGGAGTACCGGCTGGAGGACACCGACCGGGGCGAGGCGCTGCGGGCGCTGCCGGGCGCGGCGCTCGGCATCCTGCGCGACGACCGGATCGGCTCCGAGAGCTTCTCGGTGCTGCCGCCCGAGGTGCGGGCCAAGGCGCGCGAGAAGCAGCTCATGATCATCACCAAGGCCAACTCGCGGGCCACCGTCCACCGCGCGGCCTACCTCGACTACATCGGGGTCAAGATGTTCTCGCCGGACGGCGAGGTCATCGGCGAGCGCCGCTTCCTCGGCCTGTTCACCCACGTGGCCTACAACGAGTCGATCTCCCGCATCCCGGTGCTGCGCCGCAAGCTGGCCGACGTGCTCGAACGCGCGGGGCTCGCCCCCGACAGCCACGACGGCAAGGACCTCATCGAGATCCTGGAGTCGTTCCCGCGCGACGAGCTGTTCCAGACCTCGGTCGAGCAGCTGCTGCCGATCGCGCTCGGCGTGCTGCGGCTGCGCGAGCGCAAGCAGGTGAAGCTGTTCCTGCGCCGCGACGACTACGGCCGCTACATCTCCTGCCTCATCTACCTGCCGCGCGACCGCTACACCACCAAGGTCCGGCTGAAGATGCAGGAGGTGCTGCTCAAGGCGCTGGGCGGCCGGTCGCTCGACTACAGCGCGATGATCGGCGAGTCGTCGCTGGCCCGCCTGCACGTCGTGGTGCGGGGCGAGCGGGGCAAGCAGCTCCCGCCGCCGCGCGTGGACGTGGAGGAGCTGGAGGCGCGCCTGGCCGCCATCACCCGCTCCTGGGAGGACGACCTGGCGGTCGCGCTGGCCGAGATGACCTCCGAGGAGGAGGCGCCGGCGCTCACCCGCCGCTACGCCTCCGCCTTCCCCGAGGGCTACAAGGCGGACTTCCCGCCCAAGGTGGCCGTGGTCGACCTGCGCCGCCTGGAGGAGCTGGTCGCGGGCGGCGACGGCGGCGAGGTCGGGATCAACCTCTACGAGCCGTACGACGCGGCCGAGGGGGAGCGGCGGCTCAAGATCTACAAGATCGGCTCGCCCATCTCGCTGTCCCACGCGCTGCCCCTCATCCAGCGGCTGGGCGTCGAGGTCGTGGACGAGCGGCCGTACGAGGTCGACCGGGACAACGACCCGGCCACCAAGAACGCCTGGATCTACGACTTCGGCCTGCGCTACACCCCGTCGGCCGACGTGGACAGGAACGACTTCAAGCGCCTGTTCCAGGACGGCCTGCGCGCCCTGTGGACGGGGCGGGTGCAGGCCGACGACTTCAACGCGCTGATCCTGCGGGCCGGGCTGACCTGGGAGCAGGTCGAGATCCTGCGGGTGTACGCCAAATACCTGCGGCAGGCGGGCAGCACGTTCTCGCAGCCGTACATGGAGAAGGTGCTCACCGGCAACGTGCGGCTGGCGCGGCTGCTGGTCAACCTGTTCGAGGCGCGGCTCGACCCGCGGCGGGACGAGGACGTGCGGTGCGACCTGGTGGACGCGCTGAACGAGGAGATCCTGGGCGCGCTCGACGAGGTGGCCTCGCTGGACGAGGACCGCATCCTGCGGGCGTACCTGGAGATGATTCAGGCGACATTGCGCACCAATTACTTCCAGACAGTGGATGGGCACCGCAAAACGTACATATCTCTCAAATTCGACCCGCAGGCCATCAGCGTGCTGCCGTTGCCGCGGCCGAAGTTCGAGATATTCGTCTACTCGCCGCGGGTGGAAGGCGTGCACCTCCGGTTCGGGAAGGTGGCGCGCGGCGGTCTGCGGTGGTCGGACCGGATGGAGGATTTCCGGACGGAGATCCTGGGCCTGGTCAAGGCGCAAATGGTGAAAAACACCGTTATTGTCCCGACTGGGTCTAAAGGTGGATTTGTCGTTAAGCGTCCTCCGGTGGGCGGCACCCGCGAGGAGCTGATGGCCGAGGGCATCGCCTGCTACCGCACCTTCATCTCCGGCCTGCTGGACGTCACCGACAACCTCGTGGACGGCAAGGTCGTGCCCCCGCGCGACGTGGTCAGGCACGACGGCGACGACACCTACCTCGTCGTCGCGGCCGACAAGGGCACCGCCACCTTCTCCGACATCGCCAACGCGGTGGCCAAGGAGTACGGCTTCTGGCTCGGCGACGCCTTCGCCTCCGGCGGCTCCATCGGCTACGACCACAAGGCCATGGGCATCACCGCGCGCGGCGCCTGGGAGTCGGTGAAATACCACTTCCGCACGACGGGCGTGGACACCCAGACCACCGACTTCACCGTGGTCGGCATCGGCGACATGTCGGGCGACGTGTTCGGCAACGGCATGCTGCTGTCCGAGCACATCCGGCTCGTGGCCGCCTTCGACCACCGGCACATCTTCGTCGACCCCGTCCCCGACGCCGCCCGCTCCTACGCCGAGCGGCGGCGCCTGTTCGAGCTGCCGCGCAGCTCCTGGGAGGACTACGACCCCGGGCTGATCTCGGCGGGCGGCGGCGTCTTCTCCAGATCCGCGAAGTCCGTCCAGATCACGCCGCAGATGCGCGAGGCGCTCGGCATCCCGGCCGGCGTCACCTCGATGGCGCCCACCGACCTGATCAGCGCCATCCTCAAGGCCCCGGTCGACCTGCTGTGGAACGGCGGCATCGGCACCTACGTCAAGGCGTCGTCCGAGTCGCACGCCGACGTCGGCGACAAGGCCAACGACGTGCTCCGCGTCGACGCCGCCGACCTGCGCTGCAAGGTCATCGGCGAGGGCGGCAACCTGGGCATGACCCAGCTCGCCCGGATCGAGTTCGCGCGCGACGGCGGCCTGGTCAACACCGACTTCATCGACAACTCGGCCGGCGTCGACACCTCCGACCACGAGGTGAACATCAAGATCCTGCTCGACCAGGTCGTCCGCGACGGCGAGCTGACCGACAAGCAGCGCAACCAGGTCTTCACCTCGATGACCGACGAGGTCGCCCAGCTCGTGCTGCGCGACAACCACGCCCAGAACGTGGTCCTCGACGCCGCCCGCGCCCAGGCCGTCGAGATGCTGCACATCCACTCCCGCTACCTGCGGCGGCTGGAGCGCGATGGGCTGGTCAACCGGGAGCTGGAGTTCCTGCCCTCGGACAAGACGCTGGCCGAGCGCCGCCAGGCGCGGCTCGGACTGACCTCGCCCGAGTTCTCGGTGCTGCTCGCCTACACCAAGCTGGTGCTGGACGCCGAGGTGCTGGGATCCGACCTGCCCGACGAGCCCTACCTGGAGTCGTGGCTGGTCTCGTACTTCCCGTCGGCCCTGCGGGAGCGGTTCCGTCCGTACATGGACGCGCACCCGCTGCGCCGCGAGATCATCACCACCTGCGTGGTGAACGAGCTGGTCAACTCCATGGGCACCACGTTCATGCACCGCTTCGGCGAGGAGACCGGCGCCTCCGCGCCCGACATCGTGCGGGCCTGGCTGGTCGCGCGCGAGCTGTTCGACCTGCCGAGCTTCTACCGGGCGGTCGAGGCCCTCGACAACCAGGTGGACACCGCCACCCAGATCGCCATGCTGCTGGAGGCGCGCAAGCTGGTCGAGCGGGGCACCCGCTGGCTGCTGGCCAACCGCCGGCCGCCGCTCGACCTCGCCGGGTCGGCCGGCTTCTTCATCAAGGGCGTCAACGGGCTGCTCGCCCACATCCCCAAGCTGCTCACCGGGCCCGACCTGGCCGCGTACGAGGACCGCCGCGACGCCTTCCTCGCCCGCGGCGTGCCGCAGGAGCTGGCCGAGCGGGTGGCCGGGATGGTGCCCGCCTACTCCACGCTCGACCTGGTGGAGATCGCCTCGATCGGCGAGCGGCCGGTCAGCGAGGTGGCCGAGGTCTACTTCGACCTGGCCGACCGGCTCCAGCTGGCCCGCCTGCGGGAGCGCGTGATCGCGCTGCCGAGGGACAACCGCTGGAACTCCATGGCCCGCTCGGCGCTGCGCGACGACCTGTACGCCGCGCACGCCTCGCTCACCCAGGACGTGCTGGCCCACAGCGAGCCGGGCCTGGCGCCCGAGGAGCGGCTGGCCCGCTGGTCGGAGGCCAACTCGGCGGCCGTCTCGCGGGCCAGGCAGACGCTGTCGGAGATCTGGGAGAGCGACAACTTCGACCTGGCCACGCTGTCGGTCGCGCTGCGGGCCGTCCGCACGCTGGTGGCCGCCAGCAACCTCCCCTACACGGAGGCGTAGTCACCGGTCTCCCGGGCGCGGCGGCGCCGCGCCCGGGGGTTCACGTGCCGGTGGCGCGCGTGAGGCCCCCGTCGTGGGCGATCACGGCCGCCGCCCCCGCCTTGGCGATGGGCGGGACGGCGGTGGCGTACTGGTGCGTCTCGACCAGCCGCAGCGTACGCCGCAGCACCGTCGAGTTGATCGCCCAGCGGGCCGCGTCGGGCACCGGGATGTAGTCGTCCTCGGCCGTCTTGGTGGTCGTGGTCGTCGTGCGCGACAGCGAGTATTGGATCAGCGCTCCGCCGTCGGCGGTGCGCAGCGCGTACACGGGGAAGCTGTCGGCGCTGAAGATGGAGTCGTAGCTGAAGCCGTCGGCCTTCGCCTGCTCCCGCAGCGAGGCGATCTGCTCGGCCACCTCGGTGGTGTAGGGGCCGGCCGCCACCAGCCCGGCCGTCACGCCCGACGAGCCGGTCTCGGCCACGCTGGCGTGCACCGGCTGCATGAACTGCGGGCTGATGGTCACGCTCTTGTCGTCAGGAGCCAGCGCCGTGGCGTAGCCCTCGGCGTCCTCGGCGATCTCCGGCAGCTTCTGGCCGGGCAGGAGCTCGGCCGCCGAGCTCAGCCGCCACCGGTCGGACCTGGCGAAGGTCAGCAGCGTCGGCCGGCCGTCGCGGGTCGCGAGGGCGGTGAACCAGGGCGCCTGCTCGTCGGGCCTGAACCTCGGCACGAAGAGGGCGGGCGCGCCCCATCGGTAGCGGGGCGGCGCGTAGTCGGTGGACAGGTAGGCGGCGAGGCTCAGCGGGGTCTGCCCGCCGGTCGTGAGGTCGACCGCCATGCGCAGGCGGCCGTCGAGGTCGCTCTTGACGCGCAGCGTGTCGTCGGTGGCGGTGATCTCGGTGAACACCTCGGCGGCCTCGGCCTTGGTGACCGCGACCAGGCTCGGCGAGGGCGACGACGAGGGCGTGGGCGTGGCCGACACGGCGGCGGCGGAGCTGGTCGGAGGGGGCGGCGCGGCGTCGGCCGAGCAGGCGCCCGCCCCGGCCAGGACGCCGGCGGCGAGCGCCAGGAGCCACCGTCGCCCGTATGCACGCACCTCGCCATGTTATTCGGGCCCGCGACGGTCGCGTACCCTTGGGAGACGTGGCAGGCATCGATCCGGCAGAAGAGATCAACGAGCTCGCGGGCACGCTCCGCAGCATCCAGGACGTGCTCGACCTCGACGCGATGCGCAAGCAGATCGAGGAGCTGGAGCAGCAGGTCGCCGCGCCCGACCTCTGGGACGACCCCGAGCAGGCCCAGAAGGTCACGAGCAAGCTCTCCCATCTCCAGGGCGAGCTCAACCGCGTCGACGGCGTGGCCCGCCGGCTCGACGACCTCGGCGTCCTCTACGAGCTCGCGGCCGAGGAGGGCGACGCCGACACGCGCGCCGAGGCCGACAAGGAGCTGGAGTCGCTGCGGTCCGACATCGGCGCGCTGGAGGTCCGCACCCTGCTGTCGGGCGAATACGACGCCCGCGAGGCCCTGGTCACCATCAACGCGCAGGCCGGCGGCGTCGACGCGGCCGACTGGGCCGAGATGCTGCTGCGCATGTACCTCCGGTGGGCCGAGCGCAAGGGCTACTCCACCGAGGTCTACGACACCTCCTACGCCGAGGAGGCCGGCATCAAGTCGGCCACCTTCACGATCAAGGCCCCCTACGCCTACGGCACGCTGCGCGGCGAGCACGGCACGCACCGCCTGGTCCGCATCAGCCCCTTCGACAACCAGGGGCGGCGGCAGACCTCGTTCGCGGGGGTCGACATCGTCCCGGTCGTCGAGCAGACCGACCACATCGACATCAACGAGGACGAGATCCGCGTCGACGTCTACCGCTCCAGCGGTCCCGGCGGCCAGGGCGTCAACACCACCGACTCCGCCGTGCGCATCACCCACCTGCCGACCAACATCGTGGTCTCCTGCCAGAACGAGCGCTCGCAGCTCCAGAACCGCGCCACCGCCATGGCGGTCCTGCAGGCCAAGCTGCTGGAGCGCAAGCGGCAGGAGGAGGCCGAGAAGATGTCGGAGCTGCGGGGCGCCACGACCACGTCGTGGGGCACGCAGATCCGCAACTACGTGCTGCACCCCTACCAGATCGTCAAGGACCTGCGCACGGGCACCGAGGCGGGCAACCCGACGGCGGTGCTCGACGGCGACCTCGACGAGTTCATCGAGTCGGAGATCCGGTGGATGCGCCGGCAGGAGTCGGGCGCGGCCGAGTGAGGCCCGGCCGCCCGGGATGAGCGGGCGGGCTGAGCGCCCGTCCTGAGCGGCCCGTCCTGGGTGATCCGCCTAGCGGACGACCAGGTGCTCGGCCGCGAGCGTCGCGAAGAGCAGGACGACCAGCAGCACGGCGATCAGGGCGGGCGAGAGCCCGGCGAAGCCGTGCTGGTGCATCCGCTCGCGGTTGGCGCGGCAGAGCGGGCAGCGGCCCTCGATGACGGGGTGGGCGCACTGCGCGCATACGAGGTGTTCGCAACTCATGTCAGCCCCAAGTCTAGCCGCACAATCGTTTTGTTTCCGTTATGGACGTTCCATGCCAGTCTTCCCCCTAGACTGTCGTCTGGCCAATCGGAACGTCGATCATTGGTAAAGCGACGGCCGCCGAGTGGCCGGTGGCGGGAAGTGGGCATGTGCCACCCTCGCTTCCGTCCTGACCCCTAGACTGGCATGCCGTGATGCTCTCGTGATCCATTTCGATAATGTCACCAAGGTCTACGCCAACCAGAACCGGCCCGCTCTCGACCACGTCTCCGTTGACGTGGACAAGGGCGAGTTCGTGTTCCTCGTCGGCCCTTCGGGGTCAGGCAAGTCCACGTTCCTGCGCCTGGTCCTCAAGGAGGAGCGGCCCAACTCCGGGGCGATCCATGTCGCCGGCAAGGATCTGGCCCGCCTCTCCAACTTCAAGGTGCCGCACCTGCGCCGCCGCATCGGCTGCGTCTTCCAGGACTTCCGGCTGCTGCCGAACAAGAACGTCTACGAGAACGTGGCGTTCGCGCTCGAGGTCATCGGCAAGCCCCGGCGGTTCATCCGCAAGGTCGTGCCCGAGGTCATCGAGCTGGTCGGCCTGGAGGGCAAGGCCCACCGCATGCCCGACGAGCTGTCCGGCGGCGAGCAGCAGCGCGTCGCCATGGCCCGCGCGTTCGTCAACAGGCCGATGATCCTGCTGGCCGACGAGCCCACGGGCAACATCGACCCCGCGACGAGCATCGGCATCATGAAGGTGCTCGACCGCATCAACAGGACTGGCACCACGGTCGTCATGGCCACTCACGACGCGGCCATCGTCGACTCCATGCGCAAGCGTGTCGTGGAGCTGGAGGACGGCAAGATCGTCCGTGACCAGTCGCGTGGCGTTTACGGCCAGGCGTACTGACAGGGAGCTGTAGACAGAACATGCGGGCGAACTTCATCTTCTCCGAGGTCTGGATCGGCCTCCGTCGCAACCTGACCATGACGATCGCGGTGGTCATCACCGTGGCGGTCGGAATGGCGATGCTGGGCGTCGGCCTGATGATCAACGCCCAGGTCGGTCTGATCCGCGGTTACTGGGACGACAAAGTCGAGGTCTCGGTCTTCCTGTGCACCAAGGGCTCGGCCGTGCAGACCTGCAACGGCAAGGCGATCACGCAGGCCCAGACCAACAAGCTCCAGGAGCACCTCAAGGGCACCCCCGGCGTCAAGGAGGTCTTCTACGAGGACCAGGCGTCCGCCTACGAGAACTTCAAAGCGGCCTTCGCCTCCAACGAGGCCCTGGTGAAGGCCACCAAGGTCGAGGACATGCCGACCTCGTTCCGGATCAAGGTGGCCGACCCCAACAACTACGCGTCGGTCATCCAGGCGATCCAGGGCCAGCCCGGCGTCTCCCAGGTGACCGACCAGAAGCAGCTCGTCGGGCCGTTCTTCCAGATGCTCGACAAGCTCGCCTACTACGCGCTGGCGGTCGCGATCATCCTGGTGCTGGCGGCGGCGCTGCTCATCGGCAACACCGTCCGGCTGTCGGCGTTCAACCGGCGGCGGGAGACCGGCATCATGCGGCTGGTCGGCGCCTCCAACCTCTACATCCAGCTCCCCTTCATCATGGAGGGCGTGATCGCTGGTCTCATCGGCGGCGTCTTCGCGGCGGTCATCCTGATCGTCACGAAGGTCATGCTGTTCGAGGAGCTCGGCCGCTTCGTCGCTGGCCCGACGGCGCAGCTCGGCTGGGACACGGTGGCGCAGACGATCACCTTCACCATGATCATCGGCGTGGTGATCTGTGTGCTCGCGTCGTTCGTCACCCTCCGCCGATACCTCAGAGTGTGACGGAACGCCGGTAAAGTCGAAGCATGCCACGTGAGACCGGGCGGAAGGTCATCGCCCAGAACAAACGCGCTCGGCACGATTACCACATCGAGGACACCTTCGAGGCGGGGCTCGTGCTGCAGGGCACCGAGGTCAAGTCGCTCCGCGAGGGCCGCGCCTCGCTCGTCGACGGCTACGCCAGCATCGACGGTGACGAAGCGTGGCTGCTCAACGTGCACATCCCCGAATACGCGCAAGGGACGTGGACCAACCACGCCGCCCGCCGCAAGCGCAAGCTGCTGCTGCACCGCAAGGAGATCGACAAGCTCGCCGTCAAGACCAAGGAGGGCGGGCTGACGATCATTCCGTTGTCGCTGTACTTCAAGGACGGCCGGGCCAAGGTCGAGATCGGCCTGGCCCGCGGCAAGAAGGACTGGGACAAGCGGCAGACGCTGGCGGAGCAGCAGGCCAAGCGGGAGATGGCCCGCGCCCTGCGCTACCGCAACCGATGAGAGGCGCGACACCGCCAGCGATGAGACGCGCCCGCCGCACCCTCTCCGCGACCGTCACCCTGGCGATCGCGTGCACCACGCTGACCGGCTGCTTCGAGGAGCCGTCACCGCACGACGCGGTGCGTGACTTCCTCGTGGGCTGGCAGAGCGAGGACTACGACCTGGCCGCCGGCCGCACCGACGGCGACCAGGCGACCGTACGCAAGGCCCTGTCGGACGCCAAGCTGGAGCTCGACGCGGCCTCCTTCCGGTTCAAGATCAAGAGCGTCACCGTGACCGGCGAGGAGTCCAAGGCCGACTTCCGCGCCGAGGTCGACCTGGGCGAGAACAACCCGCTCTGGGAGTACGACGGCGTGCTGCCGCTGCACCTGGTGGACGGCTCGTGGAAGGTGCGCTGGTCGCCGTCCGTGCTGCACCCCCAGCTCAAGGAGGGCGAGCGCTTCGCGGTCGACATCGGGCCCAACCCGCGCCAGCCGGTCGTCGACCGCACCGGCGACCCGCTGCAGACCGACACCGTGCTCTACGTCGCCGGCGTCTACCCCGCCCAGCTCGGCGACCGGGCCGAGGAGGTCGTCGACAAGCTGTCGGAGATCACCGACTACGCCCGGGACCGGCTGCTGAGCCGCATCAGGTCGTCCCCGCCGGACAAGTTCGTGCCCCTGGTGACCTTCGGGCGCGCGCGCTACCAGGCGCTGCAGAGCAAGCTCAACATCCCCGGCATCAAGGTCGAACCCCAGGACCAGCCGGTCAACCCCGACGCGCCCCGGCAGATCGTCGGCACCGTCAGCGCGCTGACCCCGGAGACCGAGCAGAAGCTCGGCGGCCCGCAGCGGGCCGGCGACTCCGTCGGCAAGAGCGGCCTGCAGCAGGCCTACCAGAACTACCTGACCGGCTCCACGGAGACCAAGGTCATCACGCTCGATCTCAAGACCGGCAAGGAGGTCGCCCGGCTCAAGGAGTGGCCGGGCCGGCAGAACGTCTCGGTCAAGACCACCCTCGACCGCAGCGTGCAGGCCGCCGCCGAGCAGGCCGTGGCCGACTCCGCCACCAGCTCGCTCGTCGTGGTGGACAAGAACTCCGGCGAGATCCGCGCGGTCGCCACCAAGGGCATGCACCAGGAGAAGGACGCGCTGGCCGGCAAGTTCCCCGCCGGCCCGGCGTTCTCGATCGTGGCGGCCGACGCGCTGCTCAAGGCCGGGGTGAGCCCCAAGCAGCGGCTGAGCTGCCCGGCCGAGCGAACGGTCGGCGGTGCCAGGTTCGTGCACGCCGGGCAGCTCGGCGCCAACACGTCGGGCACCTTCCAGGAGAACTTCGCCAAGGGCTGCGTCACCGCGCTCGCCTCGCTGGCCCGCCGGGTCAAGGCCGACGACCTGCGCAAGAGCGCGGAGGCGTTCGGGGTGGGGCAGTCGTGGCGGCTGCCGCTGAGGTCGTTCAACGGCTCGTTCCCGTCGCTGGCCGGCGACGCCGACAAGGCCAAGGCGATCGCGGGCCAGAACGTCCAGGTCAGCCCGCTCGGCATGGCGCTGGTCGGGGCGGCGGTGGCGTCCGGCACCTGGCGTCCGCCCGTGCTCGTCACCGACCCCAAGTCGTCCGACGCCGCCACCGACAAGGCGCCGCTCGTCCAGCCCGACCCCGTGCCGATGGACGCGAAGGTGCGCACGGCGCTGACCACGATGATGCGGGCCGGCGCGCTCAGCACGCCGGCGCTGGCGCAGCAGCAGGCCAAGGTCTACGGCGTGACGGCGACGGCGGGCAACCAGCTGACCTGGTTCGTCGGCTGGCAGGGCGATCTGGCCGTGGCGGTGCTGTCGAAGAACTACAACGCCTCGGCCGTCGCGGGGAGCTTCTTCTCGGCTCTTCGCACCTCTCCGTGAAAAGGTCGTGACGGCGAGCAACCATCGGCTGCTCGCCGAGCGTCTTCCTTAGTGACTGGGCCCGCTCGGGGGGTTGCGGTCCCAGTCGCCGTGATGAGATCAGGGCTTCATCTCGGGGGAAGCCCTGCCGTCCGGACCGGCTCGACCCTGCCGGTCGGCCCCCGGGAGCGTGTGCTTGTGCGCCGCGCTCCCGGGGGTTTCGGCATGTTCGGGGCGGTCGCGCCACGGGGAATTAAGTTGGCGTCAGGGGCGTTGTGCCGTGTAGATTCATGTTGCTCACCTCACTTCGCGTGGGGTGTGTTGACAACTGCACAGGGGGTGACTGGCTTCGACTTCGACTTTGCAAGCCAGGTGAAGCGGGCCGAGGACTGCGGACATAACCTCGTTAATCCTGTGACCGCAAACAACAAGTGCCAACTCTAAGCGCACTGTGGTCGGCCAGGACTCCCTGGCCCTCGCTGCCTAAGTAGCGAAACCACTGTCAGCCCGGGAGTGCCTTCGGCCCGGTGTCTGGCATCGTCAGAAGGCTCAACCGATCAACCCGGCCACGGGGGCGATCGGGAAATCTAACAGTGGCTGAGCCCGTCGGCGACTCGCCTGCGTGATCGCCGGGGCTGAGAAAAACACAGCAGGCTGCGCCCGGAGAAGCCCTGACTTGGGGTTGAAGGACGCGGGTTCGATTCCCGCCACCTCCACTCATCTGCATCAGCGACGGCGGTGTCCCTTGGGGACACCGCCGTTTTCGCGTTTCAGGCAGGCCCTCACGGCGGCCACCAGGTTCGCCGCTCGCGGGTCCTGCGGGTCGTCCTCGATGCGGTTCATCACGTAGGCGAAGGCGAGGCCGGTCGCCGGGTCGGCGTAGCCGATCGAGCCGCCGTGGCCGGAGAAGCCGAAGGCCGTGGGGGAGTGCCAGAAGGCGTCCGGGGTGGGCAGGCCGAAGCCGGTGGCGATCCGCACCGGGACGCGCAGGATCCGGTCCACGCCGCTGACCTGCTCCTTCGTGGCGGCGGCGAGCGTGGCGGGGGTCAGGACGCGGTGGCCGTCGACCTCGCCGATGAGGGCCGCGTAGAAGCGGGCGAGGGCGCGGGCGGTGCAGACGCCGTTCGTGGCCGGCATCTCGGCGTGCAGTTCCTCCGGGTCGTCGTGGTTCAGCGGGGGCGCGAAGAGGGTCACGGCGCGCGTGGTCAGCGAGGCGGGGTCGGCGAAGGCGGCCATGATCTCGCGCATCGGCTCCGGGATCGCGTCGAGGTCGACGGCGGACAGGGCGGCGAAGTCGATCGGCGTGGTGACGAGCCGGCTCACCCGGTGCGCCTGCGACCTCGGCAGGCCGATCCACAGGTCCAGGCCGAGCGGCGCGGCGATCTCCTCGGCCAGGAACGTGCCGAGGCTGCGCCCGCTCACCCGGCGGACGACCTCGCCGACCAGCCAGCCGTAGGTCTGCGCGTGGTAGCCGTGGGCGGCGCCCGGCTCCCAGTACGGCCGCTGCGCGGCCAGCGCCTCCACCACGGGTGTGCCGGCGATCGCGTCGGCCCTGGTGAGCGGGCGGTCCACGGCGGGCAGCCCCGCCTGGTGGGTGAGCAGCCACCGCACCGGGATATGACCCTTGCCGTGCGCGGCGAACTCGGGCCAGTAGCGGGCCACGGGCGCGTCGAGATCCAGCTCGCCGCGCTGGGCCAGCAGGAGGGCGCAGGCCGCCGTCACCGCCTTGGTCGTGGAGAAGACGACCTGGAGGGTGTCGCGTTCCCAGGGCCGGCCGGTCGCCGGGTCGGCGAGGCCGCCCCACAGGTCGACGACCGGGCGGCCGTGCAGGTAGACGGCGACCGCCGCCCCGGCCTCGCGGCCGCCGGTCAGGTTGGCCGCGAACGCCTCGCGTACGGGGTCGAACCCCGGCGCGGTGTCTCCGCCGATCTCGGGCATGCGTCATCGCCTTCCGTTGCTTCGCGTGATGGGACGCGGAGGCTAGCGGCGCCACTTCCCGACCACCCAGGCGCACAGCTCCTGCTCGGTCATCTCGGGGAACTCCGCGGCGAACGTGGCGAGCGCGCGGACCGCCTCGTCACGGGTGAGACCGCGGGCCGCCGCCTCCTTGAGGTATTCCTGGCGGGCCAGCGTGGGCCGGCCCCCGCCGGAGCCCCGGCCGGGCAGGCCGTCGCGCCAGCGCACGATGTCGGCGACCCGCTCGGGACGCCAGCCCGGGGCGCCGTCGACCTCCACGTCCGGCTCGGGGAAGGGATGGTCGGACCCGGACGGGTAGCGGGTGCGCCACTTGTGCACCGCGTGCCTGCTCACCCCCAGCGCCTCGGCGATGCCGACGACGCCCAGGTAGGGGATGGGCATGGGTGCACCTGCTTGTCGGTCCGGGCCTCCTTCGCGGATCTCCAGTAGTACCACTCCCGGTGCCCTGCCTCCGACGGCCGGGCGCCGGAAACATGGTCTCTCATCGAGACGAAGTTTTCAAGGTCTGCCGAGGATGATGACCGGGCCCTCCTCCTCGTCGAAGCGATCGCTGTCGATGGCGACGCCCGTCGACGCCTCGACGAAGGCGAGTGCCGCCGCGCGGCGGCCTGTGAAGTCGTCGCGGGGAACGGTGGCGAGGAGTTCGTGCAGGCCGGCCAGCGCGGCCGGGTCGCCTTCCTCGGTGATGTGGTCGGTGAAGTGGAAGCGGTCCACGCGCGTTCTGATGCGGCCGCCCGCCGCGTAGAGGAGGGTGCTCTGGCCGCTGAAGTTCCAGCTCGTCAGCCATACCCGGCAGTCCTCGCTGAGTGCGGCGACGATGTCGTCGGAGGCGGGGAAGCCGGACCAGTCCAGGAAGCCCCAGGCGCCGTCGCCCTCGAAGGCGAAGATCAGCTCGCCGTCGGCGTTCGCGTTGGCGTCCACGGGGTCCGGCACGATGCGCTGCTCGGGGTCGTGGCCGCCGTTGAGGCGCCATAAAACGTCGTCGCAGGTCAGGTCCTCGTCGAGGGGCTGGACGACGAGCCAGCAGAGGCTTTCTTCCAGCCAGCCGCGACGCCGGAGGAGGTCTCGGTAGTAGTCGATCACCCGGTCAGCGTTCCACGGGAACGGCCGCCGCGTCAGCGCGGGAGGGTGACGTACTTGCCGAGGAAGGTGCGGGCCGACTGGCTGTCGAGGCGGTAGTCGTAGTTGGTGCCCTTGCAGGCGTCGTCGGCGCCGCTGATGGAGGTGGCGACCAGCAGGTGCGAGTCGGGGCCGCCGAGGAAGTTGGGGCCGCCCGAGTCGCCGAAGCAGGTGCTGCCGTCGCTCTTGACCGACATCGACAGGTTCAGCCAGCGCTTGGTCATCCCCTTGTAGGAGATGGACGCCTGGTTGCGGGTGTCGGTGTAGTGGTAGACCTCCTCGCGCGCCTTCTTGGCCGGCGCGAGGGAGCCGTACCCGACCGGGGTGAAACGGGTCAGCTTGCCCTCGGCCTTGAGGCGGTCGAGCAGGCCGGGGGCGGGGAGCTGGGCGGGGCGGATGCCGGTGACGGGCTGGTCGAAGACGACCACCGCCATGTCATGCAGGTCCGATTTCTCGTTGAACCGAGGGTCCGGGATGAACCGGCCGCTGTGGAGCGCGCTGCCGGGCTTGTACTGGGCGGAGAAGGTGACCTTGGCGGTCTTCTGTCCCTTCTCGCCGCAGTGGGCGGCGGTCAGGAAGACCGTCGGGGAGACCAGGGTGCCGGTGCAGTACGTCCAGGTGCCGTCGGCGTGCGGCCGGTCGGCGACCATGGCGCCCACCTCGGGGTGGGCGGCACCGTCGGCCGAACCGTTCGTGATGGCGGCCGCGGGCAGGGCGGTGGCGCCTGTCAGCAAAGTGGCAGCAATCATGACAAATGGGACATAACGCATCCACAAAGGGTAGGCGACACCCTGCCCAAAGTGGTAATGGCGGCGTCCCCGGGGTCGTCAGTGGGCGCAGCCCGCGTACTCGTCGAGGCGGTGCAGCATCGCGGCCAGCATGAGCGGGAACATGGCCACGTGCGCGAGCGTCATCATCGTGCCCGCGTCGATCCAGCCGAGCCACAGCATCGGGAAGAGCGGCACGACCGGGACGAACATCGCCGCGCACATCTCCAGCGTCGGGGCCCAGCCGTGGCGGCGGAAGCGCATCCACGCGGCCATGCCGATCGACATGTTGAGCGCCATCACCAGGTAGCCCAGCTCGGGCTGCGCGCTGTGGGAGACGCCGAGGCCGAGCACGTCGAGCAGCGCGCCGAGGGCGAACATCCCGGCGAACATCGCGATGATCATCTCAAGGTAGTGGAGGGCGAATCTGCCCCAGTTGCGGGTGGTCGTCGTGGTCATGGCTCCGACTGTCCACGGGGCGGGCGGGGCGGGCCAAGGCGGGCGGCCGGACAAGTCCGGAAACTTGGGGTCCTGGTCCTTAAACCCTAGAGTCGAGGGCATGGACGTCCGGCGGGTGGTCGTGGTGGCGTACGAGGCGGCCTCGCTGCTCGACCTCGCCTGCGTCACCTCCACGCTGGAGGAGGCCAACTGGCACGGCGCGGCGCCGTACTACGAGGTGCGGGTCGCCGCCCCCGGCGGCAACCCCGTCACCTGCGGCACCGGGCTCACCGTCCAGGCGCAGCTCCCGCTGGAGCGCGTCACCGGGCCGCTCGACACGCTCGTCGTCTGCGGCGGCATCGGGTTCGAGGACGCGGCGGCGAACCCGTCCGTCGTGGGGCACGTACGCCGGCTGTCCAGGGAGAGCCGGCGGGTCGCGTCCGTGTGCACCGGGGCGTTCGTGCTGGCCGCGGCCGGGCTGCTCGACGGGCGGCGGGCCACCACGCACTGGCGGGTCGCCGGCGAGCTGGCCGGCCGCCACCCCGAGGTCGCCGTCGACCCCGGCCCGATCTTCCTCCGGGACGGCGACGTCGCCACCTCCGCGGGCGTCACCGCCGCCCTCGACCTCACCCTCGCCCTCGTCGAGGAGGACAACGGCCCCGACCTGTCCCGCACCGTGGCCCGCCACCTCGTCACCTACCTCCAGCGGCCCGGCAACCAGGCGCAGATGAGCATGTTCGTCGCCTCGCCCTCGCCCGCGGACACCCTGGTCAAACGGACCGTCGAGCACATCGGCGGCCACCTCGCCGACGACCTGTCCACCGCCGCGCTCGCCGCCTCGGCCGGGGTCAGCGAGCGCCACCTCACCCGGCTGTTCCTGCGCCACCTGGGCCGGACACCCGGCCGGTACGTCCGCCAGGCCCGCGCCGAGGCCGCCGCCCACCTGCTGGTCTCCACGTCGCTGCCGATGGCCTCGATCGCGGCGCGCTGCGGGTTCGGGACGGCCGAGACGCTGCGGCAGGCGTTCCTCGACCGGTACGGGACCTCGCCCTCCCGCTACCGCCTCACGCAGCGCTCGGCCCTCGGCTGACCCGGCTGACGCGGCTACGACGCTGCGGTGCCCGCTCGGCTGGGCGGCGCTCGCCGATGGTACGGATGGTGCGGTTGGTGTCCTCGTGCGTGCTGTGGAAGAGTTTGACGGCCTTGGTGAGAGCCACCAGGACGCCCGGACGGGCGGGGCCGAGGAGGCCCGGCGGCGGCGATGACCGGGCCGGCGCGCACCGGCTGTGCGGATGCTGAACGCCGCCTCCCCAGGGTCAGCGCCACATCCCCCGAACGACGAAGGTGATCACGACGATGCGAAAGACGATCGTGCTGGCCGTCGCGGCGGCCGCGCTCGCGGGCTGCGGCGCGCTGCCGGGCGCCCCGCAGGGCGGCGGCGGCGAGGAGCGGCGGTCGCGGCCCGTCTCGGAGAGCACGACCGCGTCCGCCCCCGGGCAGCAGCCGGCCCAGGAGAGCGCCCCTCCGCAGCAGAGCGCGGTGATCGCCTCCAAGGAGACCAAGGTCGGCTCCGGCGACATGTACGGCGAGGCCCGCGTCGACCTCACCGGCCTCAAGCGGCAGGGCAGGACCGCTACCCTGACCTGGGTCGTCACCGCCCTCGACGGCAAGGTCAACGTGCACAACGGACTCGGCACCGGCACGCTGGACTTCACGGTCTCGGGCGTCGCCCTCATCGACCCGGTCAACGCCAAGCGTTACCGCGTCGCCCGCAACGGCACCGGCGCGGACGCCGAGTGCGTGTGCTCCGGCACCCAGGGGCAGTTCCTGGAGAAGGGCGAGGCGTCCACGCTGTACGCGGTCTTCGCCGCCCCGCCGGCCGACGTGAGCACGATCAATGTTGAGATGCCGGGTATCGGGGTGTTCACCGATGTTCCGATCGCTTAGCGCGGCCCTGGTCCTCGCCCTGGCGTCCCCGACCCCGGCGCCCGAGCCGCCGGCCGGCGCCACCGGGGTCGTCGAGGACCTGGTGCTGCCGGTCGAGGACATCATCGGCGAGGTCGAGTCCATGGACGGCACCGAGAGCGAGACCAAGCAGGGACGCCAGGTGACCCTCGCGGTGACCAGCGACGTGCTGTTCGCGCTGGACAAGTGGCGGCTCACGGCCAAGGCCAGGCAGCGGCTTGAGCAGGTGGCCGCCAAGGTCGACGCGGAGAGCGCGGGCGGCGTCGTCAGGATCGAGGGCCACACCGACGACCAGGGCACGGACGCCTACAACCGGACGCTGTCGCGCCGCCGCGCGCAGGCCGTCCAGCAGGCCGTACGCGGCCTGATCACCGTCCCGGGCGTCACCTTCCAGGCCACCGGGTACGGCGAGAGCCGCCCCAAGCTGCCCAACCTGGTGCAGGGCAAGCCGGTCGCGGCCAACCGGGCGAAGAACCGGCGGGTCGAGATCGTCTTCACCGCGAAGCGGTAGCCGGTCAGTCCCCGGGAAGCTGCCCCAGGGTCACCGTCAGGGTCGCACGGGAGCCGTCGGAGCGGATGATCCCCACCTTGACCTGGGTGCCCGGCTGCAGGGTGGCGATGGTCTCGGTCAGGTCGGCGATGGTGGGCGTCTCCTTGTCGTTGACCGAGACGATCACGTCGCCGGTCTCGATGCCGGCCTTGGCCGCGCCGCCGCCCCGCTCCACGCGGGCCACCCCGACGCCGGCCGGCTGCCCGTCACTGCCGAGCACCGTGCTGCCCCGGATGCCGAGCGCGGCCCTGCGGCTGTTGGTGACCTTGCCGTTCTTGATGATCTGGTTGGCGATGTCGACGGCGGTGTTGCCGGGGATGGCGAAGCCGATGCCGGGGGCCGCGCCGCCGCCGAGCTCGGGGAGGGTGGCCGCGAGCGTCGGGACGCCGATCACCTGGCCGGACAGGTTCACCAGCGCGCCGCCGCTGTTGCCGGGGTTGATGGCGGCCGAGGTCTGGATGGAGTTGGCGATCGTCGCGCCGGGGGAGCCGGCCTCCTGCGGCTCGGACACGGTACGCCCGACCGCCGAGACGATGCCCTCGGTGACGCTGCCCGACAGGCCGAGCGGGTTGCCCATGGCGAGCACGATCTGCCCGACCCGTACCTTCGAGGAGTCCGCGAACGTGGCCGGCCGCAGCCCGTCGGGGTTGTCCACCTTGATCACGGCCAGGTCGCCGGTGGCGAAGGAGCGCACCAGCCGCGCCTTGCGGTCCGCGCCGCCGGTGGCGAAGGCGACGCTCATCTCGGTGGCCTCGCCGACCACGTGGGCGTTGGTGATGATGTGGCCCGCGTGGTCGAAGACGATGCCGGAGCCGAGGCCGACCTTGGTGTTGATCTGCACGATGGACGGCAGGACGTTCGCGATGACCTGCTCGTACGCCGCCTCCAGGGCCTGGGCGGGGCCGCTGCCCGCCTCGGTCGCCCCGGGTGAGGTCGCGCCGGGTGACGTCGCGGTGGGCGCGGCGGACGGCGAACGCACTCCGGTGGCGGGGAGCGTTCCGCAGCCCGCGAGCAGCACGGCGGCTGCGGCGAGTGCCGCGGCGGTCCTCCTCATGGGCTGCCTCATGGCAGTTGTGTGCCCCAATCAGTGCGAAAGATACGCCTCCCGGACATTCCGCCTACTGAGCTTGCCGGTGGGCGTACGCGGCAGCGACTCCCGGTACTCGATCACCCGCGGATGCTTCAGCCGCGCCAGCCGGGGCACGCAGTGCCGCAGCAGCTCGGCGGTCAGCTCCTCGGAGCCCGTCACCCCGGGCGCCGGCTGGACCAGCGCCACGACCTTGTGGCCCCACTCCGGGTCGGGAACGCCGATCACGGCCACGTCCGCGACCGCCGGGTGCTCCAGCAGCGCCGCCTCGATCTCGGCGGGATAGATGTTCACGCCGCCCGAGATGATCAGATCGGTACGCCGGTCGAGCAGGAACAGGTAGCCGTCCTCGTCCAGGTAGCCGATGTCGCCGGGCGTGTAGTCGCGCCCGCGCATGGCGGCGGCCGTCTTGTCGGGGTCGCCGTGGTACTCGAAGCGGTTGATGCCGCCGATGTAGACGAGGCCGGGGTGTCCGGGCGGCTGCTCCTCGCCGTCCTCGCCGACGATCGTGAAGCGCATGCCGTCCAGCGCCCTGCCGACCGTGCCGGGCCGCTCCAGCCACTCCTGGGACGACACCATGGTGGCCACGGCCGCCTCGGTGGAGCCGTAGTACTCCCACAGCACCGGGCCGAGCCAGTCGATCATCGCCTGCTTGACGGCGGGCGGGCAGAAGGCGGCCCCGTGGTAGAGATGGGTGAGGGACGACAGGTCGTACGACTCCCGGTCCGGCACGGCCAGCAGCCGGTGGAACATCGTGGGCACCATGAACGCGTTCGTCACCCGGTGCCGCTCGACGAGCCGCAGCGTCTCGGCGGCGTCGAACCGCTCGGGCGCCACGATCGCGTGCCCGAACTGCAGCGCCATCATGGCCTGCCCGTACGGCGCCGAGTGGTAGAGCTGCGAGCACACCAGGTGCACCCCGCCCATCGGCAGCCCGAAGTGCCGCCAGCTCTTGCGCATGAGGATCGGGTACAGCTCCTCGGGCGTCAGCTCCAGCAGCCGCCGTCGTACGCCCTTGGGGCGGCCGGTGGTGCCCGAGGTGTAGAGCATCATGGAGCCGGCCCAGCGCTCGGCGGGGGCGGTGTCCGGCTGTCCCTCGGCCAGCTCGGCGACCGTGAGGGCGTCGGGGGAGACCACCACCTTGGCGCCGCAGTCGGCGATGATGTAGTCGATCTCCTCGGCGGTGAAGTGCCAGTTGACCGGCACCAGATAGGCGCCGATCTGGTACGTCGCCAGCATCATGGTGAGCGCGTCCCGGCCGTTCTTCAGCACGGTCACCACGCAGTCTCCGCGGCGGACGCCGCGCGAGGCCAGGCCGTTCGACGTCTGGTTCACCCGGGACAGCAGGGCTCCGTAGGTGAGGCCGTCGTCGCCCAGGAGGGCGGGACGATCCGGGTCTTCGGCGGCGATCTCGTAGAAACCCCTCATGTAGCCAGACCTTACAGAATTAGATTCTGCTGCGGCTATAGAGGAAATAACCCGCTCTGCGGTGACGTAACCTCAAGGTCATGGCGGACGTCGGAGATCAGATACCCTCCTCGAACTCACCCACCACTCCGTTCCGCAAGGTCGTCCTGCCGCCGGCCGAGGAGACGTTGCAGACCCAGCGACCCCCCGCGGCCCCACCCCGCCCCCAGCCCCACCCCACCCC
>NZ_JBGLOU010000012.1:0-357233 GCF_041402765.1 Nonomuraea sp. AD125B
CCGCCTGCACTCAGCCATCGGACACCTCCCGCCCGACGAGTTCGAGGCCATCTACTACGCCCAGCACCACCCCAACGAAGCCCTAGCAATCAACCGCTGAGGTCTCCATCGAACCCGGGGCGATTCACCGGACACAGCGATGCAAACCATGATCCCCCTAGATCAGAGTGGCGTGAAGGGTCATACCTTGATCATCACCTAATGAGGCTTGGACCGGTACTCAGCCCACAGGTCGACCGCCTCTTGAAGATCAAGAGCAGCAACGTCCTCGCGAGTCATCCCGACCGTGTAGATCAACCGGTCCGCGAGCCAATCTGGAACTGGTTCTCTTGGGGGTGTTTTCTCCACCCGAATGTGATCGGCCAGCGCGCCAAGGCGCTCGATCACCTGGCGGAGCTGGACGATCTCGGGGCGATCAGCACCCGCCTCGCGAACCCTCGCCGTCGCCTCGGCGTACACTTCCGCGTCAGCCCGCTCACCGACAGCCCACACTTCGCAGATCTCCACTCGCTTGTCCTCGGTGATGCGGTAGACGACACGCCAGGTGTTGCGACCGACCACCAGCTTCCGGAAACCGGACAGTTCCCCGCCGAGCGGGTAATCAGACTCAGGGTTGTCCAGCAGGAAAAGAATCTTCTTGAGCACCTTGGGCACCGCGTCCGGGCCAATGCGTCGGAGGTCATCGACCGCCGACGCCGTGAAGACGACGCTGGACACGTTTACTCGTCCGGGATGTCGGCCAGCGACTCGCGAGTATGCCCGAAGGCGGCCAGCACCTCATCGAGCGAGACTCGCTCACCCGTGTCCGTGACCGAACGGGCGAGCACAAGCGCCAGATCACGCAGATCCGCCGCCGCTTCCTCCAACTCCTTGAGCCGGCGGATGCTTACCAAGGCCGCCACTGGCTGATGCCGACGGGTAATGACCAGATCGGCCCCCTGCTCCGCATCAGCCACCAGACGGGCAACCCCTCGCCGAGCAGCCTCTGTGACACTCAGCTCAGTGACATCGTGCAGAACAGTCATGCATCACCTGTATATCTTTCTGCACAGAACTGCGATGGCCCCTCAAGCGGTGCCTTTCAGATCTCCGTTCCGGACCACAGCACAGACCGGCTCAGACGCGCTCGAATGGTTTCTCCTTCGGAGGATGGTGTGTCAGGGTGGGCAGCATGCTGGCGATCACTGTGGTGACCGAGGACGGTCGCCGGTTCGTGCGGGCAAGCGAGGAGGACATCGCCGGACTGGTCGATGGGCTGGGACGGCGGAATCACAGGTTCCTGATCCTTCAGCGGGTCCCCGACCTACCAGACGTCTTCATGCAGGTATGGCATGACGGAGGCGACTATACGCTCGAGCATCGTGAAGGCGGGGCCGACAGGCACTTCCAGGTCATCCTCGACACGCCCGAGCCGGTGATCGCAGCCATGACCGCGTGGGCACGTCAGGAGGAAAGCTGGCGATCCGTGCTCGCCTGGACCCCGTTGGACCTGGGCACGCCCGAGCTGACTCCGCCGCTCGACCTGGAAGAGGACGATCGCGAGAGCCTCGAAGCGCGCATCCGCGAGGTGATCAGGGGCGGGTATGCGACCAGGGCGGAGCTGGCCGAGATCGCGGAGGAGCACCTGGTGTCAGGCGATCGCCGGCCTGTATCTCCTGAACAGGCCCGCGAACTGGCCGACCGGCTGTGGCTGGAGCGCGTCGAGGAGCAGGCCGCCTGGGAGGACGAGACCGACCCCGAACGACTCACTCAAGCTTTCACGGCCTTGGCGGCCGCTGGCATCACGGCAAAGGAGAACTTTGCCTGCTGCAGTTCGTGCGGCCGGGCGGAGATCGGCGACGCGGGCTCACCGGATGCCCGGGGCTACGTCTTCTTCCACAGCCAGTGCACGGACGCCGCCGCGGCCGGACACGGCCTGACGCTCCTGTACGGCGGCTTCGACGGCTCGCAAGCCACCACGGCGGCCATCGGCCGTGAGGTCGTGGCCGCGCTCGAACAGGCCGGCCTCCCCACCGAATGGAACGGCGATCCGGAGCAGGCCATCACCGTCACGCAGATCGACTGGCGCAGAAGGCTCATCGGCTGACGTCAGCCCGGCCGCGGAGCCGACGACCATGAAGAACTCCAGGTAAGCGACCGGCTGATCGTAGATGTCCACGCCCCGGCAGGTCATCGGGAAAGCGGGCTCCGGTGTTCCATAGCACGGAGCCCGTCGAAGTCCGCTTTGCTCACTCGCCGGCGGGTGCGATGCCCACCGGGCAGGTGAGACCGGTGCCGCCGATTCCGCAGTACCCGTTCGGCACTTTAAAAAGATACTGCTGGTGATAATCCTCCGCGTAGTAGAACGGCCCGGCCTCGGCCAGTTCGGTGGTGATGTCGCCGTAGCCGGCCTCCCTCAGCACCCCCTGGTACGCCTCCCGCGAAGCCTCCGCCGCCTTGCGCTGCTCCGGCGAGTGGTAGTAGATGGCGGAGCGGTACTGGGTGCCGACGTCGTTGCCCTGGCGCATGCCCTGCGTGGGGTCGTGGGCCTCCCAGAAGACCTTGAGGAGCTCCTCGTACGAGATCCGGGCGGGGTCGAAGACCACGCGGACGGCCTCCGTGTGGCCGGTGAGGCCGGAGCAGACCTCCTCGTACGTCGGGTTGGGGGTGTAGCCGCCCTGGTAGCCGACGGCCGTGGTGACGACGCCCGGGGTCTGCCAGAACTTGCGCTCGGCGCCCCAGAAGCAGCCCAGGCCGAAGTCGGCCACCTCCAGCTCCTCGGGGTACGGCGGGGCCAGCGGAGCGTCCAGGACCGCGTGGCGCGGCGCCACGGGCATCCGCTCCGGGCGGCCCGGCAGGGCGTCCTCCGGCCGGACCATCGATGTCTTGTTGCCGCCGAACAGCCAGCCCATCGCACTACCTCCAGCTCGCCTTCTCGGGTCAGCCTACCTGGGCCGCCGCGGCGGGCCCGGTGGGCTTCACCTCTCGCAACGCTTTAGGAGATCTACACATTTCCGCTTAGAGGGTGAAATTTGTGGTTAAGGGTGGTAAGCGGCGAAGATGGGATTCATGCCTGACTCTCGGCGCGGTGTGCTGTTCGGGATCGCCGCCTACACCATGTGGGGCCTCTTCCCCCTCTACTGGCCTCTCCTCAAGCCCTCCGGCGCCGTGGAGATCCTCGCCCACCGGATGGTGTGGTCACTGGTGTCCGTGCTCGCGGTGCTCGCCGTCCGCCGCCACTGGTCCTGGTTCAAGGAGCTGGCCAGGCAGCCGCGCAAGCTCGCCCTGCTCACGCTGGCCGCCATCACGGTCACGATCAACTGGGGCACCTACATCTACGCCGTCAACAGCGGCCACGTCGTGGAGACCGCGCTCGGCTACTTCATCAACCCCCTGGTCAGCGTGCTGTTCGGGGTGGTGCTGCTGCGCGAGCGGCTGCGTCCGCTGCAGTGGACGGCGGTCGGGTTCGGGGCGCTGGCGGTGGTGGTGCTGACCTTCGACTACGGCCGGCTGCCGTGGGTGGCGCTGGTGCTGGCCGTCAGCTTCGGCATCTACGGGCTGGTGAAGAAGAAGGCGAACGTCGAGGCGACCGAGAGCCTGGCGATCGAGACGCTGGTGCTGCTGCTGCCCGCGCTCGGCTACCTGGTCTTCCTCCAGGCGAGCGGGGAGTCGACGTTCCCCGGTCAGGGGTGGGGGCACGCGGCGCTGCTGGTCGGCGCCGGGCTCATCACGGCGGTGCCGCTGCTCTGCTTCGGCGTGGCGGCGATCAGGGTGCCGCTCAGCACGATCGGGCTGCTGCAGTACATCGCGCCGATCCTGCAGTTCGCGTGCGGGGTGCTGATCGCCAAGGAGGTCATGCCGTCCAGCCGGTGGATCGGGTTCTCGATCGTGTGGCTGGCCCTGGCGATCTTCACGTACGACAGCCTCAGGACGGCCCGCCAGACCGCCCGGGTACGCAGGAACGCGGCCTCAGCCGGAACGCCGGACCACGTAGTCGCACAGAGCTAGGAACGCCTCGCGGGCCGGGATGTCCGGCAGGCCGGAGATGTCGTCCCGTGCCCGGTCCACCCACGCCTCCAGCTCGGCCCGCGACCGCGCCATGGCGGGGTCGGCGCGCAGCAGCTCCAGAGCCTCCTCGACGTCCTCCTCGGCCACGGGGCCCGACAGCAGCGCGGTCAGGCGCGGGGAGTCGCCGGCGGCCAGCGCGTAGAGGACGGGCAGGGTCCTGATGCCCTCGCGCAGGTCGGTGCCCGGCGTCTTGCCCGACTGCGCGCCGGAGGAGGCCACGTCGAGCAGGTCGTCGCCGAGCTGCCAGGCCACCCCGATCGCCTCGCAGGCGCGGCTCAGGCGCTCCTCCACGTCCGCGGGGGCGCCGGACAGCAGCGCGCCGAACCGGCCGGAGGCGGCGATGAGGGAGCCGGTCTTGTCGGCCAGCACGTTGAGGTAGTGCGCGATCGGGTCCTCGCCGTCGCGCGGGCCCACGGTCTCGCGGATCTGGCCGCGTACGAGGCGGGAGAACGTCTGGGCCTGGATGCGGATCAGCTCGGGGCCGAGGTCCGCGAGCAGGTCGCTGGCCTGGGCGAAAAGGTAGTCGCCGGTCAGGATGGCCACGGTGTTGTCCCACCGGGCGTTCGCGGACGGCGAGCCCCGGCGCACCGGGGCCTCGTCCATGACGTCGTCGTGGTAGAGCGAGCCGAGGTGGGTCAGCTCGATGACCACCGCGCCGGGCACGACACCCGGCGCGGACGGATCTCCGAACTGGGCGGCCAGCAACACCATCAGCGTGCGGAACCGCTTGCCGCCCGCCTCGATGAGGTGCTTGGACGCCTCCGTGACGAAGGCGTCCTCGCTCTCCACCGACGAGCGCAGGAGCTTCTCGACCGCGGCCAGTCCGTTGGCCACGTCCTGCGCCAACCGCTCGTCCTCAATGGGAAGGTCAACCACGGGTGGCGCAGACATAGAGATTCCCCTTATCTAATGAACAGGCTGCTAGCAGCGTCGTTGGCGATACCGAGCACGGACTCCGGGTAGAGCCCCACTCCTACGGTAACCAGCAGCGAAACCGCGATGACCGCCACGGTCCCCGTACTGGGCACGGCGATCGCCGGGCCGTCGGCGGCGGGCTCGCTGAAGAACATCAGCACGATCACGCGGACGTAGAAGAACGCGGCCACCGCGGAGGCGATCACGCCCACCACGACCAGGCCGGCCATCCAGCCGCCGATCGGGTCGCCGGGCTGCGTGCCGCTGTCGAGGGCGGCCGCGAACACGGCGTACTTGCCGAAGAATCCGCTGGTCAGCGGGATGCCCGCGAAGGCCAGCAGGAAGAAGGCGAACGTGCCGGCGAGCACCGGGGCGCGCTTGCCGAGACCGGCCCAGCGCGACAGGTGACCGGCCTCGCCGCCCGGGTCGCGGATCAGCGTGACGACCGCGAACGCGCCGACCGTGGTGACGCCGTAGACCGCGAGGTAGAACAGGATCGCCTTGAGGGAGACCGCGTTCTGCTCGGCGGTGCCGAAGGTCGCCATCACGCCGACGAGCAGGAAGCCCGCGTGCGCGACCGACGAGTACGCCAGCATCCGCTTGATCTCGGTCTGCGTGATCGCCAGCACCGAGCCGACGATCATGGTCAGCGCCGCGATGACCCAGATGACCGGACGCCAGTCCCAGTCGAGGTTGCCGAGGCCGACCCAGAACACCCGCAGCACCGCGCCCACGGCCGCGATCAGCGTGCCGGAGGCCATGAGGGCGGTGATCGGGGTCGGTGCGCCCTGGTAGACGTCCGGCTTCCAGGCCTGGAACGGCGCCGCGCCGATCTTGAAGAGCAGGCCCACGCCGAGCATGGAGAGCCCGATCAGCAGCAGCGGGTCCAGCCCGGTCCCGGCCGACAGCGCCTGGTTGATGCCGGGCAGCGAGACGGTGCCCGCGAACCCGTAGATCATGGCGGTGCCGTACAGGAAGAACGCCGAGGAGAACGCGCCGAGCAGGAAGTACTTCATCGACGCCTCCTGCGACAGCAGGCGGCGCCGGCGGGCCAGGCCGCACAGCAGGTAGAGCGGCAGCGACATGACCTCAAGGGCCACGAACATCATCAGCAGGTCGTGCGCGGCCGGGAACAGCAGCATGCCGCCGACCGCGAACAGCACCAGCGGGTAGACCTCGGTGTGGCCGGAGCCGTTGTCGACGGACTCGGCCGCCTCCTCGTCGGAGCTGCCCGGCACGCTCGCCGCCGAGGCGACGAAGTGTCCCTCGTCGTTGATGAGCAGCACGCACACGAACGACAGGACGAGGATGACGCCCCAGAGGAACAGCGACGGGCCGTCCACGGCCAGCGCCCCCATGGCGGAGGGGGCGGTGGACACCTGGCCGCGCAGCACCTGCACCAGCACCAGCGCGAACGCGCCGGCCAGGCTCAGCAGGGTGAGCGGCACGTGGATGGACTTGCGCAGGTAGCGCGGCGCGAACGCCTCGACGAGCACGCCGATGATGGCCGCGCCGAACACGATCAGCAGCGGCGCCAGGGTGCCGTACTCGATCGTGGGTGCGTCAATGGCGGGGTTCACTGACCTGTCCCCTTCTCAGCGATGGTGGAGACCGGCACCTGCACGTTGGTCAGCGTCTGGTGCACGGACGGGTTGATCACGTCGAGCAGCGGCTTCGGGAAGAAGCCGAACCCGATGATCAGCGCGACGAGCGGGGCCAGGACCCAGATCTCGCGGGCGTTGAGGTCCTTGAACGCCTTGACCGGCTCGGCCGTCGGACCGTTGATGGTCCGCTGCACCATCCACAGGATGTAGACGGCGGCGAGGATGACGGCGACCGCCGAGATCACCGCGGCGGCGGTCAGGGCGCCGGAGCCGTGGGCCTGGCTCTCGTACGTCCCGATCATGACCATGAACTCGCTGACGAAGGACGACAGGCCCGGCAGCGAGAGCCCGGCCAGACCGGCGACCAGGAAGAAGCCGGCCAGCACCGGGGCCACCCGCTGCACGCCGCCGTAGTCGCTGATGAACGGCGAGCCGCGGCGCGCGATGAGGAAGCCCGCCGCCAGGAACAGCGCGCCGGTGGCGAAGCCGTGGTTGACCATGTAGAGGGCGGCGCCGGACGACGCCGTCAGCGACATGGCGAACACGCCCAGCACGATGAAGCCGAAGTGCGAGATCGACGTGTACGCGATGAGGCGCTTCATGTCGGTCTGCCCGATGGCGACGATCGCGCCGTAGATGATGCTGATGACCGCCAGCACCACGATCGGCATCGTGAACGCCTTGGCGGCGTCGGGGAACAGCTCCAGGCAGAAGCGCAGCATGCCGAACGTGCCGACCTTGTCCAGCACGCCGACCAGCAGCACCGCGGCGCCGGCCGGGGCCTGGGCCGCCGCGTCGGGCAGCCAGGTGTGCACCGGCCACAGCGGCGCCTTGATCGCGAAGGCGATGAAGAAGCCGCCGAACAGCCACTTCTGCATCGTCGGGTCCTGGATGGCCCCGACGAGCTCCGGGAACATGAACGTGGACTTGCCGGCCACGACGTAGAGCCCGATCACCGCGACCAGCATGAGCAGGCCGCCGAAGAGCGAGTACAGCAGGAACTTCACGGCCGCGTAGGACCGCTGGGCGCCGCCGTACGACCCGATCATGAAGTACATCGGGATGAGCATGGCCTCGAAGAACACGTAGAAGAGGAAGATGTCGGTCGCCGCGAAGACGCCGATCATCATCGTCTCCAGCACCAGCAGCAGCGAGAAGTACGTCTTCACCGACCGCTTGGGCGTGACGAGCGTGCCGTCGGCGGTCTTCACGCCGTCGGCGTCGTGCCAGGAGGCCAGCACCACGATCGGCACCAGCACCGCCGACAGCGCGATGAGCACGAGTGCCACGCCGTCGACGCCGACCCCGAACTTCACGCCGAAGCTCGGGATCCAGTTGTAGGCGGCGGTGAACTGGAAGCGGTCGCCGTCGGGGTCGAACCCGGCCGCCATGACGCCCGTGAGCACCAGCACCGCAAGCGAGACCAGCAGCGTGACCTGCTTGGCCAGCTTGTCGCTGCCCTTGGGGAGCAGGGCCACCACGATGGCGCCCACCACGGGCACCGCCATGAGTATCGGAAGCCAGGGTGACATCAGATGGTCCCAACGAGGAGCAGGGCGCCGGTCAGCAGGGCGGCACCGATGAAGATGGACAACGCGTACGTCCTGGCGAAGCCCGTCTGGATCCGCCGGAGGCGGCCCGAACTGCCGCCGATGCCGGCGGCCAGGCCGTTGACCAGGCCGTCGATGCCGCGGTTGTCGAAGAACACCGCGAGGCGGGTCAGCCACTGGCCGGGACGCATGAACAGCGACTCGTTGAGCGCGTCGCCGTAGAGGTCACGGCGGGCGAACGTGGTGAGGAACGAGCCGCGCGGCTGCACGGCGGGCACCTCGGCCCGGCCGTAGCGCATCCAGGCGAAGACCGCGCCGACCGCGACGAGCGCGAGCGTGACCAGACCCGGCGTGGAGAACGGCGCGAAGTGCGGCGTCTCGGCGACCGAGCCGCCGACCGCCGGGATCAGGAACTGGTAGAGCGTCCCGCCCAGCACCAGCCACGCGCCGAGGCCCAGCGCGCCCAGCGACAGCACCATGAGCGGCACCGTCATGACGAGCGGCGACTCGTGCGGGTGGGCGTCGTCCGCCCACCGCTTCTGCCCGAAGAAGGTCATGAAGACCATCCGGGACATGTAGAAGCCGGTGATGCCCGCGCCGAGCACGGCCAGCCAGCCGAGGACCGGCGAATGGTGCACCGCGGTCTCGATGATGCCGTCCTTGGTGAAGTAGCCGGACAGCAGCGGGAAGCCGATGATCGCGAGGTAGCCGATGAAGAACGTGATGAACGTGATCGGCATGAACTTCCGCAGCCCGCCGTACTTCCGCATGTTCACCTCGTCGTTCATGCCGTGCATGACCGAGCCGGCGCCGAGGAAGAGGTCGGCCTTGAAGAAGCCGTGCGTGATGAGGTGGCCGATGGCGAAGGCGTAGCCCGCCGGGCCGAGGCCCGCGCCGAGCATCATGTAGCCGATCTGCGACATGGTCGAGCCGGCCAGGCCCTTCTTGATGTCGTCCTTCGCGCAACCGATGATGGCGCCGGCGAGCAGCGTGGCCGCGCCGACGATGGTGACGGCCAGCGCCGCCCCCGAGCCCTCGGGGAAGAAGAACGCGCCGGAGCGGACCACCAGGTAGACGCCCGCGGTGACCATGGTCGCGGCGTGGATGAGGGCCGAGACCGGGGTCGGGCCCTCCATCGCGTCGAGGAGCCAGGACTGCAGCGGGAGCTGGGCGGACTTGCCGCACGCGCCGAGCAGCAGCAGCAGGCCGATGGCGAGCATGACGCCGTCGGAGGCGCCGGTCTCGCCGATCTTGGCGCCGAGGTCCTTGAAGGCGAGCGTGCCGAACGTCGTCCAGATGACGAACATGCCGACCAGCAGGCCGAAGTCACCGACGCGGTTGACGACGAACGCCTTCTTCGCCGCGACCGCCGCCGACGGCTTGAACTGCCAGAAGCCGATGAGCAGGTAGGACGCCAGGCCGACGCCCTCCCAGCCGATGAACAGCCCGACGTAGTTGTCGGCCAGCACCAGCAGGAGCATCGCCGAGACGAACAGGTTGAGGTAGGCGAAGAACCTGCGCCGGTGCTCGTCGTGCGCCATGTAGCCGATCGAGTAGATGTGGATCAGCGAGCCCACACCGGTGATCAGCAGCGCGAAGCTGATCGACAGCGGGTCGATCAGCAGCCCCATCTTCAGGTCGAGGTTGGGGATGAACTCGTACAGCTCGACCGCCCGGCGCCGCTCGCTCGCACCGAACCCGATCAGCTCGAAGAACGCCAGCACCGCCACGACGAACGAGGCGAGGGACATGGCCACGCCCAGCAGATGGCCCCAGCGGTTGGTGAGCTTGTTGAACGCCAGCAGGATGAACGCCCCGACCAGCGGGAAGGCGATCATCAGCCAGGCGTTGCCGATCACGCCGCCGGTGTGCTGGGTGATCTGAGCGATTTCAGACTCCACCAGTCACCTCTTAGTACTTCAGCAGGTTGGCGTCGTCGACGGACGCGGACCTGCGGGTTCGGAAGATCGTCACGATGATGGCCAGGCCGACGACGACCTCGGCCGCGGCCACCACCATCACGAAGAACGCGATGATCTGGCCTTCCAGGTTGCCGACCTGCCTGGAGAAGGTGACGAAGGCGAGGTTGCAGGCGTTGAGCATCAGCTCGACGCACATGAACACCACGATCGCGTTGCGCCTGATCAGCACGCCCATGGCGCCGATGGCGAACAGCAGGCCGGACAGGACGAGGTAGTGCGTGGTCACTTGGTCACCTCACTGCCGTGCTCGGTCGCGTCCTGCTCGGCCTCCGTGGGCGCTTCGTCCTGCTCGGCCGTGTGCTTGATGGCCTCGGCGAGCCGGGGATCGGCGGGAAGGCGGTCGTGCTCGACGTCGTAGCGGGCGATGTAGCGGTTGACGGAGGCCTCGGCCACCGACCCGTCGGGCAGCAGCGCCGGCATGTCGATGGCGTTGTTCCTGGCGTAGGTGCCCGGCCCCGGCAGCGGGGACGGACGGTCGCCCTGGAAGCGGGCCCTGGACAGGTCCTTCTGCGTCGGCTTCTCGAACAGCCGCTCGCGGTGCGTGAGCACCATCGCGGCCAGCGCCGCGGTGATGAGCAGCGCGGAGGTGATCTCGAAGGCGAAGACGTACTTCGTGAACAGCGCGAGCGCGATCGAGCGGATGTAGCCGCTCCCGCCGGCGGTGGCCTGCTGGAGGCCGGCCGCCGGGGCGAAGACCGCGTTGCCGACGGCCACGACGATCAGCGTGCCGAAGCCGAGCGCCGCGATGACCGCCCAGAAGCGCTGCCCCTTGAGCGTCTCGACGAAGGAGTCGGAGGAGTCGACGCCGACGAGCATGAGCACGAACAGGAACAGCATCATGATCGCGCCGGTGTAGACGATGATCTGCACCGCGGCCAGGAACGGCGCGTCCTGCACCGCGTACAGGACCGCGAGGCTGAGCATCACCGTGCCGAGCATCAGCGCGGAGTAGACGGCCTTCCGGTTGAAGACCATGCCGAGTGCCGCACCGACCGAGACGACGGCGAGCACCCAGAACGTGATGGTCTCACCCATTGGTCCGCCCCAGCCGGTAGTAGTCCTCTTCGGTCTCACCGAGCCGCATGGGGTGCGGCGGCTGCTCCATGCCCTGGGTCAGCGGCGCGAGCAACATCTCCTTGGTGTAGATGAGGCTCTCGCGGCTGCTGTCGGCGAGCTCGTACTCGTTGGTCATGGTGAGCGCGCGGGTCGGGCATGCCTCGATGCAGAGACCGCACAGGATGCACCGCAGATAGTTGATCTGGTAGGTGCGCCCGTAGCGCTCGCCGGGCGAGAAGCGCTCCTCGTCGGTGTTGTCCGCGCCCTCGACGTAGATCGCGTCGGCGGGACACGCCCAGGCGCACAGCTCGCACCCGACGCACTTCTCCAGCCCGTCCGGCCAGCGGTTGAGCTGGTGACGCCCGTGGAAGCGCGGAGCCGTCGGCTTCTTGACCTCCGGGTAGTTGGTCGTGACGGGCTTCTTGAACATCGTGTGGAAGGTGACCCCGAAGCCCTTGACGGGGTTCAGCCAATCAGTTAGTCCCACTGGGAATCTCCTTGTGCTGCACCCCGTGGTAGTGCGGCAGATCGAGCGGCGGCACCGGGAAGCCACCTGCCGCGGGCTCGTTGGACAGTTGCTCGAACTCGGCGTCGACCTCGGCCTTCCTGGCCTCCTTGCGCCGCTGGTTGACGGTGTCGAACCGCATCCAGATGGCCAGCGCGCCGACCACGATGACCGCGCCCAGCGCGACCCCGATCATCCTGTTGTCCTCGTTGACCACGATGTTGCGGACCGCGGCCACCAGGAGGATCCAGGCCAGGTTGACCGGGATGAGCACCTTCCAGCCCAGCGACATGAGCTGGTCGTAGCGCACGCGGGGCAGCGAGGCGCGCACCCACACGATGAAGCAGAAGGTCAGCACGAACTTGATGAAGAACCACAGCGCCGGCATCCAGCCCGTGTGCGCCCACTCCCACTCCATCGGCAGCGGGGCCCGCCAGCCGCCGAGGAACAGCGTCACGGCGATGGCGGACGCGGTGAAGGTGTGGAGGTACTCGCCCATCATGATGAGCGCGAACTTCAGCGACGAGGAGTATTCGGTCTGGAAGCCGCCGACCAGCTCGCCCTCGCCCTCGGGCAGGTCGAACGGGATGCGGGCGGCCTCACCGAACATGCAGACCACGTAGATGAGGAACGACGGGATCAGCAGCACCGCGTACCAGGTCTCGGCCTGCGCCTTGACGATCTCCGAGGTGGACAGCGTGCCCGCGAAGATGAACACCGCCACGAACGACAGGCCCATCGCGATCTCGTACGAGACCACCTGGGCCGCCGAGCGCAGACCGCCGAGCAGCGCGTACGGCGAGCGCGACGACCAGCCGGCCAGCACCACGCCGTAGACCGACACCGCGCCCATGGCCAGCATGAACAGCACCGCCACCGGCAGGTCGACGAGCTGCAGCGGCGTCTGGACGCCGAACAGGTTGACCATCGGCGCGAACGGCACGATCGAGAAGGCCAGGAACGCCGGGATCACCATGATGACCGGGGCCAGCAGGTAGAGCACCTTGTCCACGGTCCGCGGGAACAGGTCCTCCTTCAGGCCCATCTTCAGTCCGTCGGCGACGGACTGCAGGAGGCCGAACTTCCCGGCCCGGTTGGGGCCGTAGCGGTGCTGCATCCTGGCGATCAGCTTGCGCTCGAACCAGACGCCGAACAGGATGCCCAGCATCAGGAAGACGAACAGCATCACGGCCTTGATGATGGTGATCCACAGCGGGTCCTTGCCGAAGTCGGCGAGGGTGGGATCGGCCGCGAGAACGTGGGTCATGAGGCGCTCCCGATGGTGACGATGTCGCCGGCCACCGCGCGCAGGTCACGGGTGACCGAGCAGCCGCCGGAGTTCGCCGGCACCCAGACCACGCGGTCCGGCAGGTCGGCGACGCGCACGGGGAGGGTGACGTCGCCGCCCACCACCAGCTTGTCGCCGTCCGCGACGCCCAGCTCGGCGGCCGTGCTCGCGGAGACCAGTGCTTCGGCGGGGCGGGCGGTGCCCGCCAGGTAAGGCTCGCCGTCCTGCAGCCTGCCCTCGTCGAGCAGCAGGTGCCAGGTCGCCAGCAGCGCCTGGCCGGCCGCGGGGGCCGCCTGGGCGCGGGTGGCGAGCTGCGGCGCGGGCACCCGGCTGCCACGCCAGGAGCCGAGGGTGGCCAGCTCGCGCCGGACCGCCTTGGCGTCCGGCAGGCCGAGGTGCACGTCCATGCGGTCGGCCAGGTTGGCGATCACGGCGAGGTCGCTCTGCAGGCCGGGGACCTTGAGGGGCGCGTCGAAGCTGCGGCCGCGGCCCTCCCAGTTGACGAACGTGCCGCTCTTCTCCTGGACGGCGGCGACCGGCAGGACCACGTCGGCGCGGTCGGTGACGGCGCTGGCGCGGATCTCCAGGCTGACGATGAACGGGGTGTTCTCCAGCGCGTCGAGCGCCGCCGCCGGGTCGGCCAGGTCGTACGGGTCCACACCCGCCACGACCAGCGCGTCCAGCTCGCCGTCGCGGGCGGCGGCGAGGATGCCGGCCGTGTCGCGGCCCGGCGTGGCGGGCAGCGAGGCGACGTTCCACACCCGGGCCACCTCGGCCCTGGCGCTCTCGTCCTCGACCGGGCGGCCGATCGGCAGCAGGTTGGGCAGCGCGCCGGCCTCGAGCGCGCCGCGCTCACCGGCCCGCCGCGGCACCCAGGCGAGCCGGGCGCCGCTGGCGCCCGCCAGCCGGACCAGCGCCGACAGCGCGCCCGGCGTGGTGGCCAGGCGCTCGCCGGCCAGCACGATCGTGCCCTCGGGCAGCCGCCCGACCAGCTCGCCGATGGCGTCGGCCTCGGCGCCCGGCGCGGTCTGGACGAGCACGCCGCCCATCTTGACCAGGCCAGGAGTGGCGAACGGGGCGATCGAGGAGACCTTGAGCCCCTTCTTCAGCGCCGCCTTGCGCAGGCGCAGGAAGACGATCGGCGACTCCTCCTCGGGCTCGAACCCGACGAGCAGCACGTGCGGGGCGTTCTCGAGGTCGGCGTAGCTGATCTCGATGCCCTTGCCGGCGACCGCGTGGGCCAGGAACTGCGCCTCCTCGGCGGAGTGCGGCCTGGCGCGGAAGTCGACGTCGTTGCTCGCGAGGGCGAGCCGGGCGAACTTGGCGTAGGCGTAGGAGTCCTCGACCGTGACCCGGCCGCCGACCAGCACGCCGGCCTTGCCGCGGGCCTTGGCGAGGCCCTGCGCGGCGACCGTCAGCGCCTCCGGCCACGAGGCGGGCACGAGCACGCCCTCCTCGTTGCGGACCAGCGGCGTCTTGAGCCGGTCGGGCTGCGTGGCGTAGCTGAACGCCCAGCGGCCCTTGTCGCAGTTCCACTCCTCGTTGACCTGCGGGTCGTTGCCCGCCAGGCGGCGGGTGACGCGGCCGCGCCGGTGGTCGGTGCGCAGGCTGCACCCGGAGGCGCAGTGCTCGCACGCGCTCGGCGTGGACACCAGGTCGAACGGGCGGGCCCGGAACCGGTAGGCGGCGCCGGTGAGCGCGCCCACCGGGCAGATCTGCACGGTGTTGCCCGAGAAGTAGGAGTTGAACGGCTTGCCGTCGGCCGTGCGCACCTGCTCCTTGGCCCCGCGCTCGAAGAACTCGATGAGCGGGTCGCCGGCGATCTGGTCGGAGAAGCGGATGCAGCGCGCGCACTGGACGCAGCGCTCGCGGTCCAGCAGCACCTGCGTGGACAGCGGCAGCGGCTTGGGGAAGGTCCGCTTCTGCTCCTGGAAGCGGGACTCGCCGCGGCCGTTGGACATGGCCTGGTTCTGCAGGGGGCACTCGCCGCCCTTGTCGCAGACCGGGCAGTCCAGCGGGTGGTTGAGCAGCAGGAACTCCATCGCCGCGCGCTGCGCCTTCTCGGCGACCGGCGAGGTGAGCTGGGTCTGCACGACCATGCCCTCGGCGACCTCGATCGCGCACGACGGCTGCGGCTTGGGGAAGCCGCGGCCGTTGCCCGCGTCGGGGATGTCGACCAGGCACTGGCGGCAGTTGGCCGCCGGGTCGAGGAGCGGGTGGTCACAGAACCTCGGGATCTGGATGCCCAGCAGCTCGGCGGCCCTGATGATCAGAGTGCCCTTGGGGACACTGACCTGGAACCCGTCGATGGTCAGGGTCACCAGGTTCGTTTCGGTCTCTACGACGGTCACTGCTCACCCCAGAGAGTGGACTTCTTCGGGTCGAACGGGCAACCGCCGATCTCGAAGTGCTTGAGGTACTCCTCGCGGAAGTACTTCACCGAGGAGTGGATCGGGCTGGTCGCGCCGTCGCCGAGGGCGCAGAACGAACGGCCCAGGATGTTGTCCGCGATGTCGGTGATCGTGGTCAGGTCCTCCTCGGTGCCCTGGCCCTTCTCCAGGCGCTTCAGCACCTGCTTGAGCCAGTAGGTGCCCTCGCGGCACGGCGTGCACTTGCCGCACGACTCGTGCGCGTAGAACTCCGTCCACCGCAGCACGGTGCGGACCACGCAGGTCGTCTCGTCGAAGATCTGCAGGGCCCGGGTGCCGAGCATCGAGCCCTTCGCGCCGACCCCTTCGAAGTCGAGCGGGACGTCGAGGTGCTCGTCGGTGAAGATCGGCGTGGAGGAGCCGCCGGGCGTCCAGAACTTGATCTGGTGCCCGGCCCTGATGCCGCCCGCCATGTCGAGCAGCTCGCGCAGCGTGATGCCGAGCGGGGCCTCGTACTGACCGGGCCTGGTCACGTGGCCGCTGAGCGAGAAGATGCCGAAGCCCTTGGACTTCTCGGTGCCCATGCCGGCGAACCACTCGGCGCCGTTGGCGATGATCGAGGGAACAGACGCGATCGACTCGACGTTGTTGACCACGGTAGGCGAGGCGTAGAGGCCCGCCACGGCGGGGAACGGGGGCTTGAGCCGAGGTTGACCTCTGAAGCCCTCCAGCGAGTCCAGCAGCGCCGTCTCCTCGCCGCAGATGTACGCGCCGGCGCCGCTGTGCACGACCAGCTCCAGGTCGAAGCCGGAGCCGAAGATGTCGGTGCCGAGATAGCCCTTCTCGTACGCCTCCCGCACGGCCGCGTGCAGCCGCCGGATGACGTGCAGCACCTCGCCCCGCACGTAGATGAAGGCGTGGCTGGCCCGGATCGCGTACGAGGTGATGATGATCCCCTCGACCAGCGCGTGCGGGTTGGCCATCATGAGCGGGATGTCCTTGCAGGTGCCCGGCTCCGACTCGTCGGCGTTGACGACGAGGTAGTGCGGCTTGCCGTCGCCCTGCGGGATGAAGCCCCACTTCATGCCGGTGGGGAAGCCCGCGCCGCCGCGGCCGCGCAGGCCGGAGTCCTTGACGGCCTGGATGACGGCGTCGGGGTCCATGCCGAGCGCCTTCTTGGCCGCCGCGTACTCGCCGTAGGCGTCGAGGGTGTAGGAGTCGGGACGGTCCCAGTTAGCAGTCAGGACCGGGGTCAGCGTGGTCGTCATGCCTCCGGGGCCTTCCATCCTTTGGCCTTGGCCACCTTCAGGCCCTCAAGGGAGGGGCCGGCGGCCGACGGGCCCTCGCCCGCCAGGTCGTCGGGCAGGCCCGCGAGCACCCGCGAGGCCTCCTTGAAGGTGCACAGCTTCTTCGGGCCGCGCGTGGGCGCCACGTCCTTGCCGGCGCGCAGGTCGTCCACGAGCTGCTTGGCCGACTCGGGCGTCTGGTTGTCGAAGAACTCCCAGTTGACCATCATCACGGGCGCGAAGTCGCAGGCGGCGTTGCACTCCAGCCGCTCCAGGGAGACCTTGCCGTCGCCGGTGGTCTCCTCGTGACCCACACCGACGTGCTCGGAGAGCTGCTCCCAGATCTCGTCGCCGCCCATGACCGCGCACAGCGCGTTGATGCACACGCCGACGTGGTAGTCGCCCGCGGGCTTGCGCTTGTACATGGTGTAGAAGGTCGCGACGCCCGTGACCTCGGCCTTGCTGATGCCGAGCATCTCGGCGCAGAACTCCTGGCCGTCGTCGGAGACGTAGCCGTCCTCCGACTGCACGAGGTGGAGCAGCGGCAGCAGGGCCGACCGCGTCTTCGGGTAGCGGCCGATGATCTCCTTGGCGTCTCGTTCGAGACGCTCGCGGATTTCCGGCGAGTACGTCACCGGTCCACACCTCCCATGACGGGGTCGATAGAAGCCACCGCGGCGATCACGTCGGCGACCTGGCCGCCCTCCGCCATCGCGGGGAAGCTCTGCAGGTTGCAGAAGGACGGCTCGCGGAAGTGCACGCGGTAGGGGCGGGTGCCGCCGTCGCTCACCACGTGGGCGCCGAGCTCGCCCTTGGGCGACTCGATGCTGGCGTACGCCTGCCCGGCCGGCACCCGGAAGCCCTCGGTGACCAGCTTGAAGTGGTGGATGAGCGCCTCCATCGAGGTGCCCATGATGTGGGCGATGTGGTCGGGCGAGTTGCCGAACCCGTCGGGGCCGAGCGCGAGCTGCGCCGGCCAGCCGATCTTCTTGTCCTCGATCATCACGGGCTGGCCCTTGAGCTCGGGACCGGCGATCCGGTCGAGCGCCTGCTCGATGATCTTGAGGGACTCCTCCATCTCCTTCATGCGGACGAGGTAGCGCGAGTAGACGTCGCAGCCGCGCTCGGTGGCGACCTCGAACTCGTACGTCTCGTAACCGCAGTAGGGCTGCGACTTGCGCAGGTCCCACGGGAGGCCGGCGGCCCGCAGGATGGGCCCGGTGACGCCGAGCGCCATGCAGCCGGTCAGGTCGAGGTAGGCCACGTCCTTGGTGCGGCGCACGTAGACGGGGTTCTCGTCGAGGAGCTTGCGGATGTCCTTGATCCGCTTGGGCATCTCCTTCAGGAACTCGCCGACCTTGTCCACCGCGCCGGCCGGCAGGTCCACGCTGACGCCGCCGGGGCGGACGTAGGCGTGGTTCATGCGCAGACCGGTGATGTACTCGAACAGGTCCATGACCATCTCGCGGTCACGGTAGCCGAACAGGAACGGCGTGGTCGCGCCGAGCTCCATGCCGAACGTGCCCATCGCCACCAGGTGCGAGGCGATGCGGTTGAGCTCCATCATCATCACGCGGATGGCCTGCGCCCGCGGCGGGATGCGGTCGGTGATGCCGAGCAGCTTCTCGACGCCCAGGCAGTAGGCGGTCTCGTTGAAGATCGGCGAGAGGTAGTCCATGCGGGTGACGAACGTGGTGCCCTGCGTCCACGTCCGGTATTCCATGTTCTTCTCGATGCCGGTGTGCAGGTAGCCGATGACGCCGCGCGCCTCGGTCACCGTCTCGCCGTCGAGCGTGAGGACCAGGCGGAGCACCCCGTGCGTGGACGGGTGCTGCGGGCCCATGTTGACGACCAGCCGCTCTTCCTCGGAGTCGCGGACGCCGGTGACCACCTGGTCCCAGTCGGCTCCGTTGACCGAGTAGACCTTGCCCTCTGTCGCCTCGTCGTAGGACGTGCTCACGAGTAGTACCTCCTCCGGTCCGGCGCGGGGATGGTGGCGCCGCGGTATTCCACCGGGATGCCGCCCAGCGGATAGTCCTTGCGCTGCGGGTGGCCGTCCCAGTCGTCCGGCATCATGATCCGGGTGAGCCCGGGGTGGCCGTCGAAGACGATGCCGAAGAAGTCGTACGTCTCCCGCTCGTGCCAGTCGTGACCAGGGTAAACGCTGACCGTGGATGGAATGTGCGGGTCGGCGTCCGGGCAGGCGACCTCAAGCCGCACCCGCCTGTTGTGGGTGATCGAGCACAGGTGGTAGACGGCGTGCAGCTCCTCGCCCGCGAGGTGCGGGTAGTGGACGCCGGAGACGCCGAGCGACAGCTCGAAGCGGAGCGTCGGCTCGTCGCGCATCTTCCTGCACACCTCGACGAGGCGCTCGCGCTTGACGTGCAGGGTCAGCTCGCCGCGGTCGACGACCACGCGCTCGATCGCGTCGTCGAGCGCCAGGGCGTCGACGACCTCGTCGAAGTAGCCGCCGTACGGGCGGGGCGTGGACAGCTGCGGCGCCCGGCGCACGACGAGGCCGCCGTAGCCGGAGGTGTCACCGGAGTCCTGGGCGCCGAACATGCCGCGCCGGGCGACCGGCGGCTCCTGGGCCGCCGGCACCTCGGGCACCTGCGCGTCGGGGACCTCGGGGAGGTTGTCGGGCGAGGTCACTTCGCTGCCCCCTGGTCGATCACCGGCAGCGTACGCAGCGCCCGCAGTTCGAGCTCGTCGATCTGCTTGGCGCGGTGCGCGCCGAACTTCATGTTCTGGATCTTGTCGTGCAGCTTGACGATGGCGTCGATGAGCATCTCGGGCCGCGGCGGGCAGCCGGGCAGGTAGATGTCGACCGGCACGACGTGGTCGACGCCCTGGACGATCGCGTAGTTGTTGAACATGCCGCCGCTGGAGGCGCACACGCCCATCGCGATGACCCACTTGGGCTCGGCCATCTGGTCGTAGATCTGCCGCAGCACCGGCGCCATCTTCTGCGAGACGCGGCCGGCGACGATCATGAGGTCGGCCTGCCGGGGAGACGCCGAAGCGCGCTCCATGCCGAAGCGCGCCAGGTCGTAGTGGGGGCCACCGGTGGCCATCAGCTCGATGGCGCAACAGGCGAGGCCGAAGGTGGCCGGCCACACGGAGTTCTTGCGCGCCCATCCGGCGGCCGCCTCGACGGTGCTGAGGATGAAGCCGCTGGGGAGTTTCTCTTCAAGTCCCATTTTCAGTCCCAGTCCAGACCCTTGCGGCGCCACACGTACGCGTAGGCGACGAGCACGGTGACGATGAACAGGAGCATCTCCACCAGGGCGAACAGCCCGAGCCCTGGCATGATCACTCCGCCCGCGTCGTTCCGCAGCGGCGCGAAGGAGACCGCCCACGGGTAGAGGAAGATGATCTCGATGTCGAACACGATGAAGAGCATCGCGGTGACCATGTACTTGAGCGGGAACCGTCCGCCACCGACGGGCTGGGGCGTCGGCTCGATGCCGCATTCATAGGCGTCAAGCTTGGCGCGGTTCCAGCGCTTGGGGCCGGTGAAGGGAGCGATGGCGACCGAGAAGATCGCGAAGCCCCCCGCGAGAACGGCGAGCACCAGGATGGGCACGTAAAGGTCCATCGCTACGCCTCCTCTGGAGTCGCCGCGCGCGCGGGCGCGCAGCAGGATCTGTTGATTGCGGGATTCATGCTGGTGGGGCGACCTTCGAGAGAGCGTTGATGATCTGGTCTGACGCATCGCCTCGCCGGTCGGTGAGATTACCAAGGAGTTTGATGGCGAAGCGCATCAGCCTCGGGTGAGGCAGTCCGTGCCTGGTCCCGAAGCTCATAACTCCCGGCTTCCCGGTCGCCTCGACGAACCATCGGCCGAGCGTGAAGTATCCGCCGTAGGCGTCCTTCAGCGTCTGAGGATAGGTGCGCAGCGTGCGCTCCTGCTGCGCGGGGGTGGTGCCCTTGAGCGACTTGGCGATGACCTCGGCGGCGATCTCGCCGGTCTCCATCGCGTAGGCGATGCCCTCGCCGTTGAACGGGTTGATCGACCCGCCCGAGTCGCCCACGAGCAGCAGGCCGCGCGTGTAGTGGGGCTGCCGGTTGAAGGCCATCGGGAGCGCGGCGCCGCGGATCGGGGCCGTCATGTTCTCCTCGGTGAACTCCCAGTCCGCCGGCATGGCCTTGCACCAGCGGCGCAGCAGGTCGCGGTAGTCGATGTTCTTGAACTGGGCGCTGGTGTTGAGCAGCCCGAGCCCGACGTTCGCGGTGCCGTCGCCGACGCCGAAGATCCAGCCGTAGCCGGGCAGCAGCGTGTCCTCGTCCCAGAGCTCCAGCCAGATCTCCAGGTAGTCGTCGTCGTGACGGGGGCTCTGGAAGTAGGTGCGCACGGCCACGCCCATCGGGCGGTCGTCGCGCTTGTGCAGGCCCATCCCGAGCGCGAGCCGGGTGCTGTTGCCGTCGGCGGCGACGACCACGCGGCTACGGAAGACGCGCCCGTCCTTGGTGCGCACGCCGACGATGTGGCCGCTGCGGTCGTCGAGCACGGGCTCGGTGACGGTGACGCCCTCCATCAGGCGTACGCCGTTCTTGACCGCGTTGGCGGCGACGATCTCGTCGAAGTCCTGCCGGGTGCGGACGAGGCCGAAGTCGGGGAAGCGTTCGAGCTGCGGCCAGTCGAGCTCGAAGCGGTGGCCGCCGCCGACGACGCGCAGGCCCTTGTTCCTGATCCAGCCGGGGGCGTCGATGTCGACGCCCATGTTCAGCAACTGCTTGACCGCCCTGGGGGTCAGGCCGTCGCCGCAGACCTTCTCGCGCGGGAACCTGGTCTTCTCCAGGAGCAGCACGTCGAGACCGGCCTGAGCGAGGTAAAAGGCGGTTGCGGAACCGGCGGGACCGGCGCCGACGACGATGACGTCGGCGTCAGCCTGTGTGGCTGGTGGCACGGTCACTGGACTGTCCTGTCCTACACACGCGAAGGCTCGGGGTATGGCGCCTTCGTTCCTTTGTGAACCCCTTCACAAACTTGTCGGCCCGCAGTCTACTGCTTTTCGGGTACATAGTGGCAGTCGGGGACCCGTTCTGTGATCCTCGGGGTTGGCGTGTCACGCGTGACCGGCGAGGCATGGACGGGGACGAAATCCATCGACCGCACTATTCCTGAAAATTTCGTGTCAGCCGGCCCGTCAGACCGCCTTGAAAGCCCGGTGCATCGCCACGATCCCCATCGTCAGATTGCGCCAGGCCACCCGCTCCCAGCCGGCCCTGCCGATGACGCCCGCGAGGGTGGGCTGGTCGGGCCAGGCGCGGATCGACTCGGCGAGATATTCGTAGGAGTCGTCGTTGGAGCCGACGACCTTGGCCACCCTGGGCAGCAGCCGCATGAGATATTCGCGGTAGACCAGGTCGAACGCCGGCACGGTGACGTGCGAGAACTCCAGGATCACCAGCCGGCCGCCCGGCCTCGTCACCCGGAGCATCTCGCGCAGCGCCTGCTCGGTGTCGTGGACGTTGCGCAGAGCCACCGAGATCGTCACCGCGTCGAAGGCGTCGTCGGCGAACGGCAGCCGCATCGCGTCGCCCGCGATGAACGGCACCCCCTTGCCGCTCAGCGCGTTGCCGCCGTGCCGGCGCACGCCGGTGCTCAGCATGCCGAACGAGAAGTCGCAGGCGATGGCGCGGGCGCCGAGCCCGGTGAAGGTGTCGGTGGAGGTGCCGGTGCCCGCGCCCAGGTCGAGCACGACCTCGCCGGGACCGGCGTCCACGGCGGCGGCCACCGCCTTGCGCCAGAGCCTCACCTGCCCGAGGGAGATCACGTCGTTGACGAGGTCGTAGCGCCGGGCGGTGCGATCGAACATCGCGGCGACCTCGTCCGGCTGCTTGTCCAACTGAGCGCGCGTCATGCGGGAAAGCTTATGGCTTTCGGGACAATCAACGGATAGTGACGCTCTCATTACTCTGGGTCTGCTAGTTGTTGAGGAATGTTTGCCCGCGTCGCCCTTGCGGCGATCATCGCTTCGGCCACGGCCGCCCACGGTCCTGTCGCACAGGACCGCGTGGTGTCGGCCGACCCGGTCGATCACACCCCTCATGTCCTGGACGGCATCGTCAACGCCATCGCCGTCGTCGGCCGCACCGTCGTCGTCGGCGGCTCCTTCAGCGAGGTGAGCGACGCCGCGCGCAAAGTGGTCGTGGCGCGCGACAACCTGTTCGCCTTCGACCTGCCGACCGGCCGCATCCTGGCGGCCTTCGCCCCGATGGTCCCCGGCCCCGTGTACGCCCTCGCGGCCGGCGACGACGGCACCGTCTACGTCGGCGGCGAGTTCTGGAGCGTCAACAACGCCCGCGCCCGCGGCCTCGCCCAGGTCAGGCTCTCCGACGGCGCCGTGGTGCCCGGCTTCGCGCCCGCTCTCGTCGGCGGCTCGGTGAGCACCCTCGCCCGGCAGGGCGGCAGCCTCTACGTCGGCGGCGACTTCACCGGCCCGCGCCAGGCGCTGGCCCGGCTCGACGCCGCCACGGGCGCCGCCGACCCCGGCTTCGCCATCAGGCCGGGCGGGCCGCTGACGCCGAAGGTGAAGGTGCACGCACTCGCGCTCGCCCGCGGCCGGCTGCTGGTGGACGGCTCGTTCACCACGCTCGACGGGCAGTCACGGCCGCAGCTCGGGCTGATCGACGTGACCGGCCCGGTGGCCAGGGTCGCGCCGTGGCGGACCGCCGCCTACGCGCAGAAGTGCGCGGAGACGTTCCCGTCGTACGTGCGCGGCCTCGACTTCTCCCCCGACGGCAGCTATTTCGTGGTGGTCACCACGGGCGGCCCGAGGGGCGGGATCTGCGACACGGCGGCCCGTTTCGAGACCTTCGCCAAGGGCTCGGCCATCCGTCCCACCTGGGTCAACGCGACCGGCGGCGACTCGCTCTACGCGGTCGCGGTGACGGGGGCCGCGGTGTACGTGGGCGGGCACCAGCGCTGGCTGAACAATCCGCAGGGACGCGACTCGGCCGGCCCCGGCGCGGTCGCGCGGCCGGGCATCGGCGCCATTCATCCGAGCACTGGAATGGCGCTCGGCTGGAATCCCACCCGGGAGCGCGGCATCGGCGTGAAGGCGTTTTCCGCGCAACCCACCGGACTACTTGTCGGTAGCGACACAACGAGACTCGGACGGGAGTACCATGCCCGGATTGGCATGTTCCCCCTGCCCTAGTCGTCCTGCGGCTTCGGCTGGTCGAGCCTGTCGCTGATTCGTGCGCTCATGGCGTCACGCTGCTTGGACAGCAGGACATAGCTGGCCACTCCGCTGATCAAGAACGACGCCACGAGGAGTGCCAGCGGGTTTCTCAGACCGACCAGCGCCAAGAGGCCGAGCGTGACGAGGAACAGCAGGATGCGGGAGGCGGTGTAAACGACAACGGGATGCACGCCTTCGAGGTTACTCGGGCTTGTCCCCCGGTCGCTCTTCGCATCGGGCGCGAGCGCTGCTACTGTTCCCAGTTAGGGAGTTTCGTAAAGAAACACCCACGAGAGCCCCAAAGAGGCTCTATCATATAACAATCGGGCAGTCAGCTGATAACAACCCGTGATCTTCTCCGAAAACCACGGATAAATCAGGCTTCGCTCGACACACTGGTTACCTGTCCGCCCGCTGGCAGGAAGCGGGATGCGAGGGGGAGAGATTGGTGGAGAGTAGCAGCGAGCGTCTGCTGACCCCAGGAGAGGTTGCCGCCCTCTTCCGGGTAGACCCAAAGACGGTTACGCGCTGGGCTGCGGCAGGCCGCATCAGCAGTATCCGCACCCCCGGAGGGCACCGGCGCTTCCGCGAGTCGGAAGTGCACGCCCTTCTCCGAGGCGAGGACGTTCTCACGGCCGACAGGCCGGCGGGGGAGTCCCCGCGCGTCTGACGTTCCGTCACGACGGTGATCCTGTGATCCTGCAGGGTCACCGCCCGCGGGACCTCTCGAGGTTCGCGTGCTTCCCGGCCCACTTCCGTACGGCAAGCACGGGGCGGCGCCAACCGCCGACCGTGGCTGGCGCCTGTCCGGCGGCCCCGCACACGCGGCCTCGGCTCAGCCGTCGTCCTGCTGCGCCTTGAACGCGAGGAACTCGCGCTCCAGGTCGTCGTTCTCCTCCCGCCAGCGCTCCCGGCGCGTCTCCAACTCCTCCTCCGTCAGCGACTCGGCCAGCCACCGCTCGTAGTCCGGATCGCCGGGCCGCAGCTCCGCGTAGGCGTTGCCGATCAGCCGCCCGTCCTCGCTGGCCAGGCTCTGCGGCACGCGCACGGTGCCGTCCGCGAGCCGGATGACGTACATGAGCGAGTCTCCTAGATTCCGTAGCGCCGGTTGAAGAACAGCATGACGTCGAGCGCCATCCGCGTGTCACCCCCGAGCATGTCGACCAGCGCCGGACGCTGCCGGGAGGCGATGGCGGCGAAGGCGTCGGCGAAGAACTCCTTGCGGCCGAGCCCGCCGCCCTGCCGGTGGAAGGCGGAGGCCAGGATCGGACGGGCCTTCTCGTAGAGGCCGACGAACTCCGGCGAGTCCGACACCCAGGCGCCGTAGGCGGAGTCGACGTCGTCGATGGCGTGGCCGACCTCGTGCATCATCACGTCGGGGGTCGGCGAGGGGCGGTCACCGACGACGATCTTGCGGTCGCCGTACGCGCCGGCGCAGATGTCCCAGGTGGCCCGGCCCGAGGGCAGCGGGGCGCCGCGTAAATAGCCCATGTCGTCGAGGTCGGGGACGCCGCCGGGGCCGACGTAGATGCCCTCCAGGCCGGCCGCCAGCTTCTCCTTGAGCCGGTCGGGCAGCCGGGCCAGGCTCTCGACGGCCCGGACGACGTCGGGCGGCGGCGGGCCGAGCCTGGCGTCCCACTGGCGGTGCAGGATCGACTCCAGCTTCCCGCAGTGGCGCAGGCCGTCGCCCAGCGACGGGGCGTCGGGGCGGTGCGGCCGGGCGCGCGGCGGGCGGTCGTCGAGCTCGAAGTCGTCCCAGGTGTAGCGGGGGCGTTCGACGACGGCGGCGGACAGCCGCTCGTGGCGCTCATGGTGCTCATGGAGGGCGAAGCCGTCCGGGCTCCGCTGGTCGGCGCCTGGCCAGGAGCGGCGTTCCGGCCGCTCAGCGCCCGGCCTGCGGCTTCGCGCGGCGTCCTCGGGCTTCCTGGCCTCGGCGCGGGCCTCCGGGGCCTCTCCGGGCCTCTCACGCGCGCCGGACCAGAAGGAACGGTCCGCGCCGCTCGGCGCCTCGGCCTTACGGGAGAAGAGGTACGACCCCCGCCGCCACCAGCGGCCGCGGCGATGCCGGCCCTTGTCCTGAGAAAAGGCCATCGCACCCCTCAACGAGTGAGGAACCCCATGGGTTCCACGGTTTTCTGCTCCCACCGTACGACGGGGATCTTCTGCTAGTCACCCGAAATGGGACATCGGGAAGCACGAGCACGTCGCAGATGGCTTACAGTTCGGGCATGGCAGGTGTTCTCATCGGACTGGCGCTGCTGGCCTTCTGGCTCTTCTCGCTCTTCGACGTCGTCACTACCCCGGAAGACGAGGTCAGGAACGTACCAAAAACCATGTGGATCATGGTGGTCGTGCTGATCCCGCTGGTCGGCGGGCTCATCTGGATGGCGCGCGGCCGCCCACGGGTCGAGCGGCAGGTCTGGTCGGTCTCCCCCGGTCCCGGCATGCCGAAGGGTCCCGACGACGACCCCGACTTCCTGCGCGACCTCGACCGGCGCATGCGCGGCGGCGACGAGCAGCACTGAGCGACCCCGGCTCGACGAGCCGGGGCCGGCCCCGGCTCAGACGTCGGCGTAGCTGTGCATCCCGCCGACGAAGATGTTGACGCCGATCAGGTTGAACAGCAGGCAGCCGAACGCCACGAGCTGCACGATCGTGGCGGCCTTCCCCCTCCAGCCGGCCGTCACGCGGGCGTGCAGGTAGGCCGCGTAGGCCACCCACGTGATGAACGACCAGACCTCCTTGGGGTCCCAGCCCCAGTAGCGGCCCCACGCGCGGTCGGCCCACAGCGCGCCCGCGATCACCGCGAACGTCCACAGCGGGAAGGCGAACACGATCGCCCGGTGCGCCACCCGCTCCAGGTCCTCGCGGGAGGGCAGGCGCGACATCCCGTCGCCGCGCACCAGGTAGAGCACGCCCGCGACGCCCGCCAGCGCGAACAGCCCGCTCGCGATGATCGCCGCCGTGACGTGGATGGCGATCCAGTACGAGTTCAGCGCCGGCACCACGGGCCCCGCGGCGGTGTAGAAGATCTTGACCGCCGCGCCCAGCCCGAGCGTGGCCGTGACCATGACGAACGCGCCGAGGAAGCGCACGTTGTGGCGGAGCTGGGTGAGCAGGAACGCCGTGACGGCGGCGAAGCAGAGCGCCACGACGAACTCGTACATGTTGCCCCAGGGCCAGCGGCCGACGGCGAGGCCGCGGGTCGCGATGGCGACCAGGTTGGCGGCCCAGCCGAGCCAGGCCAGCGCCAGCCCGGCCGTCCCGGCCCGGGCCGCCAGCCGCGACGGCGGGGCGCCCTCGGGCGCCACGGGCTCTGGAGCCGCGCCCTCGACCTGGTCGGCGCCGGCGCCGACCGTGACCGTCTGCCTGACGGGCCGGGCGGCCCTCGCCGCGGTCTTCTTGCCCGCGACGTAGCGGCCGAAGGCCAGCTCCGTCGCGAAGGCGATCATCGCGAGGACGTAGAGCAGGACCGCGGCGACGACGGTCAGGTCGCTCAGCTCGGCGAGTTGCTCAGCGGACATCTTTCTCTCCTGCTGATAGAACCTTGACGATGTCGGCGAACTCCTCGGCGAAGCCCGCCGCGGAGCCCTCGGTGCGGGTGAGGCCCCCGACCTCGACCGTTTCGCCCTTGACCCGGACGAACACCCGCCGCCGCCTGATCAGCAGCGACGCGGCGATGGACACGACCGCGAGACCGGAGAACAGCAGCGCGGGCAGCCGTCCCGGGTCGTAGGCGACCTGCAGCGTCATCCACTGCTTGACGCCGGTGAACTCCAGCTTGCCCGCGCCTTCGGGCAGCTCGACCGACTGCCCGACCGCGAGCGGCTTGGGCACCGCGGTGCCCATCAGCAGCGGCTTGAGCTTCTTCAACGTCTCCGGCGGGGCCAGCTCGTAGACCGACTGCGGCTGCCCGTTGCGCAGCCCGAGGTCGCCGGAGAACGCCCCGAGCAGCTGCACCTCGGGGTTGAGCTCGCCGGGGAAGGCGGAGGCGTGGGTGCCGTCGGTGAGCGGCACGCTGGTCGGCAGGAACCGCAGCAGGAAGCCGAGCTGCGACGGCTGCGCGTCGGGGGCCTTGACCACGCAGCCCGAGGTCATCGTGGCCTTGTCCTCGATCAGGCAGGGCACAGGACCCTCGAAGGCGACCTGCCCCTTGCCGTCGGTCACCCGGAAGACCGGCGCGTAGCCGTTGCCGATGAGGTAGGTCTGCGTGCCGTCGACCTCCAGCGGCGTGTTGACCTTGAGTTCGACGTCGCGGGCGGGCGCGTCCGGCGTGTCGTTGACCGTGAGGTGGGCGGTGTAGTCGAGCGCCTGCCCCCGCTTCTCGCCGGCCACCTGGTAGGAGACGTTGAAGTCGTCGAGCCGCAGCGTGAACGGCGCCAGCGACTCGGCCGACACCTGGTTGCCCGGCATGAACCGGTCGTAGGCGGCCACGGTGTTGGCGAAGCCGTCGCCCTCGACGACGAGCACGTTGCCGCGGTAGCCGAAGAGCGAGCCGACCCCGATCGCGAACAGGATGCCGAGCAGCGCGACGTGGAAGAACAGGTTGCCGGTCTCGCGCAGGTAGCCCTTCTCCGCCGAGATCCAGCCGTCGCCGGTGACGACGCGGAAGCGCAGCCCGCGCAGCCGCTTGGCGGCCTCGTCGAGGCTCGGCCCGCCCTCGATGACGGCCGCGTGCGGCAGCTTGGTGACGTTCTTCGGCGCGGCGGGCGGCTTGCGGCGCAGCTCGCGCACGTAGGTCAGGGTGCGCGGGATGATGCAGCCGATGAGCGAGGTGAACAGCAGCAGGTAGACCGCGGCGAACCAGGTGGAGGAGAAGACCTCGAAGAGCTGGAGGCGGTCGTACCACTCGGCCAGGGCGGGGCTCTCGTCGTAGAGCCTGGCGACCTTGTCGGGGTCGACGCCGCGCTGCGGGATCAGCGAGCCGGGCACCGAGCCGAGCGCCAGCAGGAACAGCAGGATGAGCGCGGTCTTCATCGAGGTGAGCGTGCGCCACGCCCACCGCAGCCAGCCCACCGGGCCGAGCCCGGCCTGCTTGGGCGACCGCTCGCGCTCCAGCTCCCGCACGCTCATCAGATCACCGGCTCGAACGCGCCGATCACACCCTGCATGGCCGCGATCATCTCCCCCCACAGCCCGGTCACCAGCAGCACGCCGACGGCCACCATCATCCCGCCGCCGATCCTGGTGATCAGGCGCGAGTGCTTGCGGATGGCACGGAACGTGCGCAGAGCCCTGCTGTAGGCCAGCGCCGCCGCCACGAACGGCAGCCCGAGGCCGAGCGCGTACGCGACGGCCAGCAGCGCTCCGCGCCCGGCGCTGCCCTCGTTGAGCCCGAGCGTCAGCACCACGGCCAGCGTCGGCCCGATGCACGGCGTCCAGCCGAGCCCGAACACCACACCGAGCAGCGGCGCCCCGGCCAGCCCCGCCGCGGGGAGCCGGTGGATCCGTACGTCGCGCATGAGCCCCGGGATGACCCCCAGGAAGGCCAGCCCGAGCACGATGGTCAGCACCCCGAGCACCCGCGTGATGATCGCGGCGTTGCCCAGCATGACCGAGCCGAGCCCGCCGAACAGCGCGCCGCTGAGCACGAACACGAGCGCGAACCCGGCCACGAACAGCGCCGCCCCGAGCACCAGCCGCCCCCGCTTGGGGTCGGCGCTCATGCCGGTGACGTACGACAGGTAGCCGGGCACCAGCGGCAGCACGCACGGCGACAGGAACGACACCACGCCCGCGAGCACCGCGATCGGCACGGCGAGCAGCAGCGAGCCCGAGGCGACGACGTCATTCATCGCGGACCTTGGTGACGGTGTCCATGAGGTCGGTGTACTTGACGGCGCCGAGCGCGCGGGCGGCGATCCGGCCCTGCTTGTCGATGATCAGCGTGGACGGGATGGCGGCGGGCGGCACCGTGCCCTGGAAGGCCAGCGCGACCTTGCCCGGCTGGTCGAAGATCGACGGGTAGCCGGTCTGCTCGGTGCGCTCGAAGGCGAGCGCGTCGGCCTGCCGGTCCTTGAAGTCGACGCCGACGAACTCGACGCCGGTGCCCTTGGTCTTGGCCGCGACCTCCTTGAGCACCGGCGCCTCGGCCCGGCAGGGCCCGCACCAGGACGCCCAGAAGTTGAGCACCACGACCTTGCCCTTGTGCGCCGCCAGCGAGGCGGTGCCGCCGTCGAGGGTCGGGCCCTCGACCGCGGGGGCGGGCTTGCGTTCGGCGGCGGCGAACACCTGCATCTTCCCGTCGCCGGCGACGAACCGGGTGTCGCCCGCCTCCGGCTGGCCGCTCTGATTGCCGGCGCACCCCGCGGCCAGCACGGCCAGCAGGGCGAGGGAGAGGGACATGGCGCGCACGGAGGAAGATCTCCTTGTACTACAACCGGTAGAGCTTGCAACTCTACCGGTGGGTCCGGGCGATCCGGACATCGGGCTCAGGCGCCCGGGACGGACGGCCCGGTGTCCAGCGACCCGGCCGGCTCGCTGTAGCCGATGCTGATGAGCCGGTCACCGTCGAAGGTGAACGTCGTGAGGCTGGCCAGCGCGCACTGCCTGCGGCGCGGGTCGTGCCAGAGCCGGCGGCCCTCGGCCGCCATCCTGATCGACCAGATCGGCAACTGGTGGCTGACGAGCACGGTCTCGTGCCCGCGCGCCGCCGCCCGCGCGTCGTCGATCATCGACTTCATCCGGCGCACGATCACCGGGTAGGGCTCGCCCCAGGACGGGCGCATAGGGTTCCAGAAGTAGCGGTAGTTGCGCCAGTCGCGGAACAGCCCGACCCCTTGCGCGACGGGCCGGCCCTCCAGCAGGTTGACCGCTTCGAGCAGCCGCTCGTCCTGCCTGACCTCCAGCCCGAGCTTGGCGGCGAGGGGGGCCGCGGTCTCCAGCGCGCGCTCCAGGGGCGAGCTGTAGAGGGCGACGATGTCACGGCCGCCGACCGCCTTGGCGACCGTCTCGGCCATGAGGTGACCCGTCTCGGACAGGTGGTAGCCGGGCAGCCTGCCGTACAGGATGCCCTTCGGGTTGTGCACCTCACCGTGGCGCAGAAGGTGGACGACGGTCGTTTCAGCCATGGTGGGCACAGCCTATCCGCTCGCCTCGGGATAGGGTCCCCGGGTGAGTCCCTGGGCGCTCCTCCTCGTGCTCGTCGCCGCCTTCGCCCATGCCACCTGGAACCTGCTGAGCAAGCGCTCCTCGCAGGCGGACGGGGTGGTCTTCGTCTGGCTGGTGGCGGTGGCCGGCGCGGCGCTGTGGGCGCCGCTGTTCGCGGGATACCTGGTGGTGGCGGGCGTGCCGTCCTGGACGGACCTCGCGGTGATCTGCGGCAGCATGACCCTGCACCTGGGCTACTTCCTGCTGCTCCAGCGCGGGTACGGCACCGGCGACCTGTCCATGGTCTACCCGGTGGCGCGCGGCACGGGGCCGATGCTGGCGAGCCTGGTGGCGGTGCTGTTCCTGGGCGAGCGGCCGTCGGTCGCCAACGTGGCGGGGATCGTGCTGGTCGGCGTGGGGGTGTTCCTGCTGGGCCGGGGCGCGGGCCGCGCCGATCTGCGCTCGGTGGCTCCCGGGCTGGTCGTCGGGCTGTTCATCGCCGGGTACACGGTGTGGGACTCGCAGGTGGTGGGGCCGTTCGGGGTGGCGCCGCTGGCGCTCCTCTACCTGGGCGAGGTCGGGCGGGCGCTGGTGCTCGCGCCGGTCGTGCTGGCCACGCGGCGGGAGCTGGTCGCGCCGGTGTGGCGGGAGCACCGGTGGCGGATCGCCGGGGCGGCGGTGCTGATCTTCGTGTCGTACCTGCTGGTGCTGATCGCGTTCACGATGGCGCCGGTCACCGTGGTCGCGCCGGCGCGGGAGATCAGCGTGCTGATCGCCGTGGTGCTGGGCGGGCGGCTGCTGGCCGAGGGCGATCTCGCGCGCCGGCTGCTGGCGTCGGGGGTGATCCTGGGCGGCGTCGTGGCGATCGCCCTGAGCTAGTCGCTCACTTCACGGCCCAGGCGTTCTCCTGCTCCCTGCTGACCTCCATCAGGGTGTCGACCAGGGCCCTGATGGCCGGGCGGCGGGCCGCGTCGGCGCGCCAGACGGCGTAGATGCGGCGGGCCTGCCGCGGCCTGATCGGCACCATGGCGACGCCCTCGGGCACGTAGCGGCCGAGCCGCGGCACGATCGCGCAGCCGAGCCCGGCGGCTACCAGCGCGAGCTGGGTCGGGTACTCGTCGGCCAGGCAGGCGATCTCCGGCTCCAGCGAGGCGTTGCGCAGCGTGTACACGAGCCAGTCGTGGCACACGGTGCCGGGCGTGGAGCTGACCCAGCGCTCGCCGTGGAGGGCGGCCAGCTCGATCTCGCGCGAGCCGGCCAGCGGGTGCCCGGCGGGTATCGCCACGTCCGCGACGTCGTCCAGCAGCGTGGCCCTGGACAGGCCGTCGGGCAGCGCCATGGGCCGGTTGAGCCAGTCCTGGACGATGCCGAGGTCGAGCTCTCCCCTGGCGACGTCGCGTACGACCCGCTCGGGCTCGCGCTCGCTGAGCTGGATCCACAGGTCGGGATGGCGGCCGCGGAGCGCGACCAGGGCCTGCGGCATGAGGCCGCGGGCAGCGGTGGGGAAGGCCGCCACGTTGAGCCGGCCGACGACCTCGCCGCGCAGCGCCTCGAAGTCGGCCTCGGCGGTCTCGACCAGGGCGAGGATGCGTTCGGCGTGCTCGGCGAGCAGCCCGGCCGCGTCGGTCAGCCGCACGCCGCGGCCGTTGCGCTCCATGAGCCGGGCGCCGGTCTCGCGCTCCAGCTTGGCGATCTGCTGCGACACGGCCGAGGGGGTGACCATGAGCGCGTCCGCCGCCGCGCCGACCGAGCCGTAGACGTGCACAGCGTGCAGAGCCTTGAGGCGGTTCAGGTCCAACATGTAAGCCAGACTAAAGGGTTTAGCGTAGAAAGTCTCGCTTGTGGTTGATTGTGTAGCAGATGAAAATAGATGCATGAGAATCATCAAGTCGAAGAAGCAGCAGCCCGCCGGTCCCTCGTACCTCAAGGAGCTCGCCGAGCAGGCTCGCGAGCAGCGCATCCGCTACCAGAAGCCCGCCCGCTGAGCGCCGCCCCGCGCTACCGCGCCGTCGCGGCCGCCTCGGCGGCGGCGGGCAGCGCCGCGACGATCCGCTCGATGGCCTCGTCGTCGTGCGCGGCCGACAGGAACCACGCCTCGTACGCCGACGGCGGCAGGTAGACCCCCTGGTCCAGCATCGCGTGGAAGAACGCGGTGAACGCACTGGTGTCCTGGGTCTTCGCCTCGGCGAAGTTCGTCACCTCGGCATCGGTGAAGAAGATCGAGAACAGGCTGCCGGCCCGCTGGAGCCGGTGCGGCACCCCGGCCTTGCCCAGCGCCTGCGCGGCGGCGTCGCCCACCGCGAGCGCCGCGGCGTCCACCCGCGCGTACGCCGCCTCGTCCAGCGCCCGCAGCGTCGCCAGGCCGGCGGCGCAGGCCAGCGGGTTGCCCGACAGCGTGCCCGCCTGGTAGACCGGCCCCTCCGGCGCGAGGTAGGCCATCACCTCGGCCCGGCCGCCGAACGCCGCCGCCGGCAGCCCGCCCCCCATCACCTTGCCGAACGTCATCAGGTCGGCCTCGACCGGGTCGAGGCCGTACCAGCCGGCCGCCGAGACGCGGAAGCCGGTCAGCACCTCGTCCACGATGAGCAGCGCCCCGTGGGCCGTGCACAGCTCGCGCAGCCGCTGGTTGAAGCCGTCGCGCGGCGGCACCACGCCCATGTTGGCCGGGCACGCCTCGGTGATCACGCACGCGATGTCGGCCTGGGCGAACGCCTCCTCGACGGCCGCCACGTCGTTGTACGGGAGCACGATCGTGTCCGCCGCCGACGCCCCGGTGACGCCCGGCGTGTCCGGCAGCCCGAAGGTCACCACGCCCGACCCGGCCGAGGCCAGCAGCGCGTCCACGTGCCCGTGGTAGCACCCGGCGAACTTGATCACCTTGGACCGCCCGGTGAAGCCGCGCGCCAGCCGTACCGCGCTCATCGTGGCCTCGGTGCCCGAGCTGACCAGCCGCACCTTCTCCACCGGCGCCACCCGGGAGACGATCTCCTCGGCCAGCTCGACCTCGCCTGGCGTGGCGGTGCCGTACGAGAAGCCGTGCGCGACCGCCTCGGAGACCGCCTCGACGACCGCCGGGTGGCGGTGGCCGAGGATCATCGGCCCCCAGGAGCACACCAGATCGACGTAGCGGTTGCCGTCGACGTCGGTGATGTAGGGGCCCTGGCCGGCGGCCATGAAGCGCGGGGTGCCGCCGACCGCGCCGAACGCGCGCACCGGCGAGTTGACGCCCCCCGGCACGACCTGGCGGGCGCGGGCGAACAGGTCCTCGGATGTCTCTATGCGGCTCACCCGACCAGGTTAGTCGGGCCAGGGGCCGCCCCAGGGCGAGGGGCCGCTCAGTCGGCGAGCCACTCCAGGATGCGCAGCGGGTCGGGCAGCGGCCGCCCGTCCGGGGGCCGCAGCCAGGAGACCTGCCGGCCGAACGGCAGATGCGAGGGCGGCGCGAGCACGTAGCTGTCGCGGCAGTGCCAGCGCAGGCCCGGCGTGTCGTCGATGGCGGCCGGGTCGCAGTCGAGGTGGCAGGACCACCACTCGTCCTCGTCCTCGGGGTTGCCGCGGGTGGCCACGTAGAACAAGACCCGGTCGCCTTGGGCGGCGACCGGGCCGGAGTGGGCACTTGCCTCGTCGATCCTGGTGAGCGCCGTGAGACCGACGGCGAGCGGTACGTCGAAGACGTCGAAGACGCGGCCGGTGGGCAGGATCACACCCGCCTCGGGCTCGGCCTGCCACCAGCGGGACAGCTGCGCGGGGTCGGTGGTGGCGAGCAGCGGCCAGGCCGGGGAGAGCGGATGGGCGCCCGGGTCGGGACAGCCGAGCCGGTCGCACGAGCACGCCCGCGGCCCCGCGGGCAGCGGATAGGCGCCCGGCACCACGGGCCAGCCCATCGCGGCGTAGTCGAGCACGGTCGCGATGCGCGACGGCCGCGCCCGCTTTTTGGTACGCCGAGCCAGAGGTACCCCCACCATTGGTGTCTCCCGTCGAATCCCGCGCCTGAAGAGGTCCCGGCTCCGGGCGGGCGTTCGCTCACGCGGGACACACCAGCACTTGTCATCGCACTCTAACGCACAGGCCTCACGAGTTGACGGGAAACCCCTTGGTTAGAGCGTCCGTGCCACCTCGGTGGCCCAGTAGGTCAGGATCAGGTCGGCGCCGGCCCGCTTGATGGCGACCAGCGACTCCATGATCGTCCGCTCGCGGTCCACCCAGCCGTTGGCCGCGGCCGCCTCGACCATCGCGTACTCGCCGCTCACCTGGTAGGCGGCGACCGGCACGTCCACCTCGCGGCGGACGGCGGCGATGATGTCGAGGTAGGCCAGGGCGGGCTTGACCATGACGGCGTCCGCGCCCTCGGCCAGGTCGAGCCGGACCTCGCGCAGCGCCTCCTCCAGCGGCCCCGCGGGGTCCTGCTGGTGGGTGGCGCGGTCGCCGAACTGCGGCGCGCACTCGGCGGCGTCGCGGAACGGGCCGTAGAAGGCGGAGGCGTACTTCGCCGAGTAGGCGAGGATCGGCACGCCCGCGTGGCCGGCGCCGTCGAGCGCGGCGCGGATGGCGGCCACCTGGCCGTCCATCATGCCGCTCGGCGCGATCATCTGCGCGCCCGCGTCGGCCTGGGCCACCGCGACGGAGGCGTAGCGCTCCAGCGTGGCGTCGTTGTCGACGTCGCCCGACGGGGTCAGGATGCCGCAGTGCCCGTGGTCGGTGAACTCGTCGAGGCAGGTGTCGGCCATGACCACGAGCGCGTCGCCGACCTCGGCGCTCACCTCGCGCAGCGCCTTCTGGAGCACGCCGTCGGGGTCGTCGGCGGCCGAGCCGCGCGCGTCCTTGACCGCCGGGATGCCGAACAGGATCAGCCCGCCCAGGCCCGCCTCGGCCGCCTCGTGGGCCGCCTTGCGCAGCGAGTCGGAGGTGTGCTGGAACACGCCCGGCATCGACACCACCGGCTGCGGCTCGGCGATGCCCTCCTTGACGAACACCGGCAGGATCAGGTCGGCGGGGTCGATCCTGGTGCCCGCCACCATCCGCCGCAGCGCCGGAGTGCCGCGCAGCCTGCGGGGACGCGCCACGGGGAAGCGTGCGCTCATCTGGCTCTCCTTCTCGCGCCACGGCGGTTCTGCGAGGGCCTGCGCGGCGTGTCGCCCGCGGCCAGCGCAGCCTGGCGCTGCTTGGCTCCGTACTCGGCCACGGCGGCGGCCAGCGCGGAGGCGGATGGCTTGTCGGCCATGACGTCCACCCGGAGCCCGAACTCCTCGGCGGTCTTGGCCGTCTGCGGCCCGATGACCGCGATCACGGTGACGTTGTGCGGCTTGCCGGCGATGCCCACGAGGTTGCGCACCGTGGAGGAGGAGGTGAAGAGCACGGCGTCGAAGCCGCCGCCCTTGATCGCCTCGCGGATCGGCGCGGGCGGCGGCGCGGCCCGCACGGTGCGGTAGGCCGTGACGTCGTCGCACTCCCAGCCCAGCTCGGTCAGCCCGGCCACCAGCGTGTCGGTCGAGATGTCGGCGCGCGGCAGCAGCACCCGGTTGATCGGGTCGAGCATCGAGTCGTACGGCGGCCACTCGGCCACCAGCCCCTCGGACGACTGCTCGCCCGAGGGCAGCAGGTCGGGCTTGACGCCGAACTCGACCAGGGCGCGCGAGGTCGCCTCGCCGACCGCGGCCACCTTGAGCCCGGCGAAGGCGCGGGCGTCGAGGCCGTATTCCTCGAACTTCTCGCGCACGGCCTTGACGGCGTTGGCGCTGGTGAAGGCCACCCACTCGTAGCGGCCGGTGACCAGGCCCTTGATGGCGCGGTCCATCTGCTGCGGGGTGCGCGGCGGCTCGACCGAGATGGTCGGCACCTCCTCGGGCACCGCGCCGTAGGAGACGAGCTGCTCCGACAGGCTCCGCGACTGCTCCTTGGTGCGGGGCACCAGCACCCGCCAGCCGAACAGCGGCTTGGTCTCGAACCACGACAGCTTCTCGCGCAGCCCCACGGCCTCGCCGACGACGATCAGCGCGGGCTCGGTGAACCCGGCGTGCTTGAGGTCGGCCTGCAGCCGCCCGAGCGAGGACACGACGGTGTACTGCTCGGTGGTGGTGCCGCCGCTGCTGACCGCGACGGGCGTCGTGTCGGGCTTGCCGCCCGCGATGAGCGCCTTGCCGATGGACACGGCCTCGCCGATGCCGTTGTAGATGACCAGCGTGCCGGGGCAGGCGGCGTGGGAGGACCAGTCCTGCTCCTGCGCGGCGTCCACGACGCGGAACTCGGGCACGGCCGTCGCCGGCGGGATGCCCGCGTAGGTGAGCACGGCGGTCGCGGGCGGGACGCCGGGCACGACCTCGAAGTCCACCTCCGCCGCGGCGCAGGCCGCGGCCTCCTCGGTGATCGAGGAGAACAGCATGGGGTCGCCGGGGCACAGGCGCACCACGAGCCCGCCGTCCTTGGCGCGCTTGACGAGACCCGTCAGCGCGTCGTCGGCCTCGACGACCTGCACGCCCTCGCGGGCATGACGCAGCAGCGCGCGGTGCGCCTCCTCGCCGAGCACCACGACGTCGGCCTTGCCGAGCAGCTCGGCGCCGCGGAGCGTGAGCAGGTTGGGGTCGCCGGGGCCCGCGCCCACGAAGGCGACGAGACCGGAGGTTGGACTATCGGAGCTCAATGGGAATGCTCCCCCATCAATCTGTCGGCCCCTTCGGCGATCATCTCGGCCGCGAGGCGGCGGCCCAGGCTGACAGCCTCCGAAGGAGAGCCGGCGGCGGACTTGCGGACCGCCTCGCGGCCGTCGAGCGCGACGACCGTGGCGGTCAGGTTCAGAGTGTGCCCGTCATCGACGGCGTACGCACCCACGGGCGCGGCGCAGCCCGCCTCCAGGGCGGACAGGACGGCGCGCTCGGCGGCCACCGCGGAGCGGGTGCGCGGGTCGTCGAGCACGCCGAGGAAGGCGACGAGCTCGGTCAGGTCGGCGCGGCACTCGACCGCGAGCGCGCCCTGGCCGGGGGCCGGCAGCAGCTCCTCGATCTCGAAGATCTGGGCGATCTCGGCGGCCCGGCCGAGCCGGTCGAGCCCGGCCGTGGCCAGCACGACTGCGTCGAGCTCGCCGGAGGTGACCTTGGCGATGCGCGTGTCGGCGTTGCCGCGGATCGGGACGTATTCGAGGTCGGGGCGGAGCGCGCTCAGCATGGCGACGCGGCGCGGCGAGCCGGTGCCGACGCGCGCCCCGGCCGGCAGGTCGGCGAACTTGGCGTGCGCGATCAGCGCGTCGCGGTGGTCGTGGCGCGCCGGGAGCGCGGCCAGGACGAAGCGCGGGTCCTGCTTGGTGGGCAGGTCCTTCAGCGAGTGCACGGCGAAGTCGATCTCGCCGTCGAGCAGCTTGTCGCGCAGCGCGCTGACGAACACGCCGGTGCCGCCGAGCTGCGCGAGATGCGCCTTGGTGACGTCGCCGAACGTGGTCACCCCGACGAGCTCGATCGCGCGGCCGGTGCGCTCGGTGTAGGCGTCGGCCACCATCTGGGACTGGGCGGTCGCCAGCTGACTGCGGCGCGTGCCCAGCCGGAGGGGTTCGGGCGTCACAGCTCCACCTCTCTCACGGCCTCGGGCATCTTCGGGTCCAGGTTGAACAGCTCACGCAGCGCCTCCGCATAATGATCGCCTCCCGGGCAGGTCGCCAGCTGCTTGACACGCACAGTCGGCTCGTGGAGCAGCTTGTCCACGACGCGCTGCACGGTCATCGCGACCTCGTCGCGCGCCCGGGCGTCGAGGTCGGGCACGCGCATCAGGAGCCGGCCGAGCTCGGACTCGACCACCCCCGCCGCCTTGCTGCGGAGCGCGACCACGGTCGGGGTGACCTTGGCGGCGCGCTCGGCGTCGAGGTAGGCGCGAAGCTCCTCGACGACCAGGGCGCGCACGGACGCGACCGCGTCGACCTCCCGCGAGCCGATGCCGGACTCCTGGATCGTCTCCAGGTCGACCAGCCGGACCCCCGGCACCCGGCGCACGGCCGGGTCGACGTCGTGCGGCAACGCGAGGTCCAGCAGGAACGTGGGTCCGCCCAGCATATCCGGCGTGATGATGTGCCTGCCCGCTCCGGTGCAGGTGATCACGATGTCGGCGGCGGCCAGCTCGGCCGGCATGGCGGCGAACTCGACGGCCCGGCCGCCGACGTTGGCGGCCAGCCGGGCGCCCCGCTCGTACGTGCGGTTGGCCACGACGATGTCGGTGACCCCGGCGCGCTGGAGCGTGACGGCGGCCAGCGAGCTCATGGAGCCCGCGCCGACGACCAGCGCCCGCCGGCCCGCGATCTCGCCCGCCAGCGCCAGCCCGGCCGTGACGAGGGAGGCCCCGGCCTGGTCGATGCCGGTGTCGGTGTGGGCCCGCTTGCCGACCCGCAGCGCCTGCTGCACCAGCTCGTTGAGCGTGGCGCCGACGGTGCCCTGGCGCTGGCCGAGCTTGAGCGCCTGGCGTACCTGGCCGAGGATCTGGCCCTCGCCGACCACCATCGAGTCGAGGCCGCACACCACGGAGAACAGGTGCTCGACCGCGCGCTCCTCGTAGTGCACGTAGAGGTGCGGGGTGAGCTCCTCGACCGGGACGCCCGTGTGCACGCCGAGCAGCCCGGTCACGGCCGTGAGGGCGGCGTGGAACCGGTCGACGGTGACGTAGATCTCCACCCGGTTGCAGGTCGACACCACCATGGCCTCGGCCACGGACGCGTCCCGCTGGACGTCGTGGAGGAGCTTGACCAGCCGGTCGCCGGTGAGTGAGACCCGTTCAAGCAGCGCCACCGGCGAGGTGCGGTGGCTGAGTCCGACGGCCAGGATGCTCATTGACTGTCCACCGCCATGAGTGGCCCTCCAGCTTTGCGTTGCTCGTGGAACGCGAGAATCTGCAGTTCGATGGATAGATCGACCTTACGGACGTCGACGGTGTCCGGCACGGAGAGCACGACGGGGGCGAAGTTGAGGATGCTGGTCACGCCCACGGCGATCACGCGATCGCAGACCGCCTGCGCCGCTTCCGCCGGTGTCGCCAGAACCACGATCGAGACTCCACGCCGTTTGACGACGGCTTCCAGTTCGTCGATGTGCTCAACATTCAACCCCGCTATGGTGTCGCCCACGACTTCGGGGTCGGCGTCGATCAGTGCCGCCACCCGGAAGCCGCGTGAGACGAACCCGCCGTAGTTCGCCAGCGCGCGGCCGAGGTTGCCGACGCCGACGATGGCGACCGCCCAGTCCTGCGTCAGGCCCAGCTCGCGGGAGATCTGGTAGACGAGGTACTCGACGTCATAGCCTACGCCCCTGGTGCCGTAGGAGCCGAGGTGTGACAGATCTTTGCGCAGCTTCGCGGAGTTGACCCCGGCGGCCACGGCGAGGTCCTCGGAGCTGACCGTCGCCACGCCCCGCTCCGCCATGCCGTGCAGCGCCCGCAGGTACAGCGGCAGCCGCGCGACCGTCGCCTCGGGGATGCCTCGGTCACGGGGCTGGGACGTGCTCTTCACGCGCCGGAGCTCCAGGGGACGGGCGGCGGGGAGCCGCGGGGACGGATTAGAACCGTCTTTCAGGTTAATCCCTTTGTGAACCGATGCACAAAGTAGCGGCGGTACGGTTGCCGTATGCACCGCATCACCTTGCTCGGCAAGCCCGGCTGTCACTTGTGTGAGGACGCGCGGGAGGTCATCGCCCGGGTGGCCGGCGAGCTGGGCGTCCCCTGGGAGGAGATCAGCATCGACTCCTCCGAGGAGCTGAGGGAGAAATACTGGGAGATGATCCCGGTCACGCTCATCGACGGCGTGCAGCACGACTTCTGGCGGGTCGACGAGACCCGCCTGCGCGCGGCGCTCAGTACGTAGGTTCAGTACGTAGGTTCAGTACGGGACCGTGGGGAGCGGCACCACCTTCGCGGCGTTGACGTCGAGCTCGATCACGTTGGTGGCCAGCACCATCGACTGCCGCTCGGTGACGAACCGCTCGACGTGCGGCTGCCGCTGGTGGTCGCGGTAGGCGACCTCGTCGCGGTAGAGCTCGTAGACGATGCGCTGCAGCGGGGCCGACTTGACGGAGTGGCAGGCGTAGACGAGCGTGTCGGGCTCGCCGCGGCGCACGCCCTCGACCGTGGCCTCGGCCAGCCGGTCGAACGCCTCGCCCGCGCCGTCCATGATCGTGAACACGGTGAGCAGGCCGTAGATGTTCGGCGACAGGCGGCCCCCGGCGGGCTGCAGGCCGGGTTGCGGGCCCGGTTGCCGGCCCGGCTGCTGGGGACCGGACGGGGAGAACAGGTCGGCGCCGGAGAAGAGCATGCCGGTGGCCGGACCGGCCGGGGGCGGGGTGGGCGGCATCGCGTACTCGGGGCGCTGCGGCGGCATGGCCTGCGGGCCCGAGGGGCCGCCGGGCATCGGGCCGCCGTTCATGATGTAGCCGGTCGCGGGGCCGTCCTCGGGCGGGGGCGGCGTCATGCGGGCGGCGTAGTCGACGTCGCGCTCGCCGGCGCGGTATTCGGCCACCAGGTCGCCGAGGCCGGTGGGCCGGCGGGGCGCGGCGGGCGGCAGGTCGGCGGCCGGCACGGGCTCGGGCATGGCCCGGCGCCCGCGCGGGACCGTGCGGTCGTGGTCCTCGGGCGGCATCCCGCGCCGGTCGCCGCCGTGCCTCCCGGGGGCGTCGTGGCCGTGCCGCGCGGCGGGATCGTGGCCGTGCCGTGCGGCAGGATCCTGGCCGTGCCGTGCGGCGGCGTCGTGGCCGTGGCGGGCCCTGGCGTCCTGGCGGGCGTCCTGGCCGCGCCTGGCGGGCTCGTCGCGGTCGTCGAAGTCGTCTTCCTCGTCGTCGTACGGCGCCAGCGGCCGCAGCACGGTGTACCAGACCGCCGCGGCGGCCACCGCGAGCAGCGCCGTGGTGAACAGCGGGGGCACCGTGAAGCGCATCGCGCCCACCAGGGCGATCCCGGACGGCGCGATCACCAGGGAGGCGTGCAGGTTGTCCGTGTCGTACTCGTCGCCGCCCCGCCATTTGAGCGCCGCGACCACCAGCATGGCCAGCATGATCACCACGGCGACGACGTGCACGCCGATCAGCAGGTAGCCGGGGAAGATGCCCCAGAGCGTCGGCCCCGCGGGCAGTTTCTTGCCCGTCACCTCGGACTTCAGCGGGTCGAAGATCATGATGGCGCCGGTGACGATCGTCAGCGCGATGCCCATCAGCCACGCGAGGAAGCGCGGCGGCACCCGCTCGGCGAGGAGCTGGATCATGCCGACGGCCAGCCACAGGGGCGCGAGCAGCGACCCCGTCACCTGGTAGATCCGGAACGTCACCGCCCCGAACCCGATCAGGCCGCCGATGCCGACCGCCGCCAGCGACAGGCACAGCGCCCCGGCCGCGACGGCCCAGCCGATCAGCCAGCCTTCGGGCTCGTCGCGCAGCCGTTTGATCAGGGCGCCTGTCGCGAAGGCGGCGAGGAGCGCACCGGCGAACCCGAGGACAGCAACGAGGATCTCCATGGTGACTCCAATGCTGCCGGACGATGCCTCCCAGCCGGTAGCCGAAGAGGGAACAGGTCGATCCTCACGGTATCCGGCGGTTACACCAAGTCATGCAAGTAGCTTGTGGATTGTGGAATTTCCGGTTGATTTCTAGAGTGTTCGAGCACGCCGCACCCCTTACCCCTAGGGATACCGGATGCCTGACTCGTCACCGTTCGCCGGGCTGCTGGTGCCAGCGCTCGCTGCGCCTGCCCGGACGGGCGAGTTCGCCGTGCGCGAAGAAGCGCCGGAACCCGAGGTGGACGCAGCCGCCGACGTGGACGTACGGGACCTCGTCCTGGACGCCAAGAACGGCTGCACGGAGTCGTTTGGCACGCTCTACGACCGCTATGTGGACCTCGTCTACCGCTACATCTACTTCCGGGTCGGCTCTCACCAACTCGCCGAGGACCTGACCAGCGAGACCTTCCTGCGGGCGCTGCGCAGGATCGCCGACTTCACCTGGCAGGGCCGCGATTTCGGCGCCTGGCTCGTGACCATCGCCCGAAACCTGGTGACGGATCACTTCAAATCGGGGCGATATCGGCTGGAAATCCCTACCGGGGAGATCATCGACGTTCCGCTCGACGGCTCGCACATCCCGGAGAACGCCGTGGTCACGGCCATCATCAACGACCGGGTGCTGCGGGCCGTACGAGAGCTCAATCCCGAACAGCAGGAAGTGGTCGTCCTGCGTTTCCTGCACGGACTCTCGCTCGCGGAAACCGCGTTGATCATGGGGAAGAAGAGTGGAGCGATCAAAGCGCTGCAGTTCCGGGCCATCCGCGCGCTGGCCCGAGCGCTCAAGCACGACCTGGCGTAACCTCCACCATCCACCCGTCGTTAGGCAGGTGTCACGGCCAGACGGGAGCGACTGTCATGCGTAGGGCGCGCAGGCGGCGGGAGCGCGTGCTCGAACACCTCACGGAGCTGCGGAGCCTGCCCATCGGCGGGGCCCCGGAGCCGGCCTTCCGCGCGCGGCTGCGCGCCGAGCTGCTCTCCCGGCACCTGGCCGAGCAGTCGCCCCACCCGTTCCCGCCCGTCGCCGCCACTGACCTGTCCCCGCTCCCCTCCTCCCCGGGCCGGCACGCGCGGCCCCGCGCCTCCCGGCGGCGGGCGCGCAGGCGGCCGATGCTGTCCCACCTGGCCTCGTTCGGGCTGGCGGCGGGGATGATGGTCTCGGCTTTCGCGACGTACCAGTCGGTGCCCGGCGACTCGCTCTACCCGCTCAAGCGGGCCGCGGAGAGCACCCTCGTCCGGCTCAGCGCCGACGACGCCGAACGCGGCGAGCGCGAGCTGGACTCCGCCAAGACCCGCGCCAAGGAGGTCGCCAGCCTGCTCGGCTCCGCCGACGACGGCCCGCTGGTCAGCGAGACGCTGAAGGACATGGAGGACTCCACCCGCTCGGGCATCAGCCGCCTCGAACGGGCCGAGCCGCGCTCGCCGAAGATCAAGAAATTCGCACGGGACCAGAAAGAGATGGTCAGCCCCATGCTTCCGCAGCTCAACGGCGACCAGCAGGCCCAGGCGGAGGGCTATCTGCACTACATCGAAGGTCTGGTCGCGCCACAGTAGGTAGCTAAGCTGAGGCCCATGCGGCTTTTTGGACGACGACACCAGATCGAGCCCGAAGCTGCCGGCGAGGCGGCGGCCCGGGCGGCGGTCACCGTCGCGCCGGCCCAGCCGGTCGAGCCCGACCTGGAGGCGGCGGCCTTCTTCGACGTGGACAACACGATGATGCGCGGCGCCTCCATCTACCACTTCGCGAGGGGCCTCGCCACGCGCGGCATGTTCACCACCTCCGACCTGTTCAAGTTCGCGGTGGGTCAGGCGGTCTTCCGGCTGCGCGGCAGCGAGAACCCCGAGCACATCGCGGTGGCGAGGGAGACGGCGCTGGCGTTCGTGGCCGGCACCAAGGTCGACGACGTGGTCCGCCTCGGCGAGGAGATCTACGACGAGGTCATGGCCGACCGCATCTGGAGCGGCACCCGCGCGCTCGCCCAGTCCCACCTCGACGCCGGCCAGCGGGTCTGGCTGGTCACCGCCACGCCCGTCGAGCTGGCCAGGGTCATCGCGCAGCGGCTCGGGCTGACCGGCGCGCTCGGCACCGTCGCCGAGACCGGCAACGGCATCTACACCGGCCGGCTGGTCGGCGACCTGCTGCACGGCCCCGCCAAGGCCGAGGCCGTGCGGGCGCTGGCCCGGCGCGAGGGCCTCGACCTCACCCGCTGCACCGCCTACAGCGACTCCGCCAACGACCTGCCGATGTTGTCGCTGGTCGGCCACGCCGTGGCCATCAACCCCGACAGCGAGCTGCGCGAGCACGCGAGGAAGCACGACTGGCCCATCAAGGACTTCCGCACCGGCCGCAAGGCCACGCTGAAGGCCCTGCCGATCGCGGCGGGCGTCGGGGCGATCGCGGGCGGCGTCGCGGCCGGCATGGCGCTGCGCCGCCTCTACCGCCGCGTCTGACCCGCCGCCCGCTCCCCCCGTCACTTCAGCGACTCGAACAGCTCGCGGGCCTGGCGCTGCCGCCACTCGACCCGGTTCCGGTCGATCTTGGCGGGCTGCCACGGCACGACGGTCATGTTGATCTTCGCCTTCGTCAGCTGCCCCGCCAGCTCGGCCATCTCCTCCACGCCGAGGTCGGTACGTACGGACTTGCGCACCTCGGTCAGCACGGCCTTGAGCCGGTCGTTGTCCAGGGCCGCGCTCTGGGCCTTCTTCGCCATCACGCGCAGGAGCTGCGCCTGCCGCTTGATGCGGCCGAGGTCCGAACCGTCTTCCTGGGCCCGCGAGCGCATCCACCCCAGCGCGGCCTCGCCGTCCAGCGTGACCTTGCCGGCCGGCAGCTTGAGCTTCGCCCGCGGGTCGACCACCGGGCGGCTCAGGGTGAGCTGCACGCCCCCGAGCGCGTCCACCACGCCCTTGAACCCGGTGAAGTCCACCTCGATCGTGTGCTTGAAGGTGAGCCCCGTCAGCTTCTGCAGGGTCTGGCGCAGGCAGGTCAGGCCGCCCGGCCGGTCGTACGTGGAATTGATCATCCCGACGTGGGCCGGCTCGCCCGCGCAGCCCTGGATCCGTACCAGCGAGTCGCGGGGGACGCTGACCGCCGTCACCGCTCCCCTGTCCTCGGGCACGTGCAGGATGATGATGCTGTCCGCGCGCCGCCCGCCGCCGTCCGGCTGACGGGCGCGCCAGGGCCCGTACGCCGCGTTCTCGCCCTCGACGCTGTCGGAGCCGACCAGCAGGATGTTCATGGCGCCGCTGACGTCCACGTCCCGCGCTCCGGCGGGGGGCACCGCGACCGGCCGTTCGTGGGCCAGCAGCAGCGTGGGCACCACGACCGCGGCGGCCGTGGCGACGGCCACGAGACCGGCGGTCCACCAGGTGGCCCACCACCGCCGGACGGGCCGGGCCCGCAGCAGGCGCTCGCGCTGGCGGACGAGCGTCGCGGGCGGCTCGTGCTCCAGCTGCGCGCCGAAGTCGCGGAGCAGCTTCAGGTCGTCCATCGTCACTCCTCCTCCGCCATCGGGTTGGTGTCGCCGAGCGCGGCCCGTACCTTCCGCCTGCCCCTGTTGAGGCGGGAGCGCACGGTGCCGACGGGGATGCCGAGCGCCTGCGCGACCTCCTCGTACGTCAGATCACCCCAGGCGATGAGCAGCAGCACGTCGCGGTCCTTGGCGGACAGGGACGCGAGGGCGCCGGCCAGCTCGCCGCGCACCGCCTGGGCGCTGACCCCGGCGGCCACCCGGTCGGCGGGCGACTCGATCGTGTGCTCGACCGGCGCGCGCAGCAGCGCGCGGTAGCGGGCGGCCTCGCTGCGGTGGTGCCGGGAGATGAGCTTGGTGAGGATGCCGAACAGCCAGGGACGGGCGTCCGGGTAGGCCAGGTCGTAGCTCCTCCTGCGGGAGAAGGCGACCAGGAAGGTCTCGCCGACGAGATCCTCCGCGGGCTCGGGACCGAGCCGTTTGGAGACGTAGCGGTAGAGCATGCCGGCGTAGCGGTCGAACAGCTCGGCGAACGCCTCGGGTTCGGTCCATGAGGCGTTCACGAGCTCCGCGTCCGCGCCTCGGGTGGCGGGTTGCAGGATCATCTCCGCCCTTCTCTGGGGGAACGGTCGGAGATGTATCGCCACAACGGGCCGCCGGGGTTCACGGCGGGCGCGCGGTCAGAGGAACGGCGGGAAGGCGTGCCCGCGGCGCAGCCGCAGCTCGTTGAGCATCTGCTGGATGACCTCGCGCACGTGGTCGGTGACGTTGAAGACGAGCATGGGGTCGTCTGCGGCCTCGGGCTCGTAGTGGTCGGTGCGGATCGGCTCGCCGAACTCGATCATCCACTTCGACGGCAGCGGCACCAGCCCGAGCGGCCCGAGCAGCGGGAAGAACGGCGTGATCGGCACGTAGGGCAGCCCGAGCAGCCGGGCCAGCGACTTCACGTCGCCGATCTTGGGGTAGATCTCCTCGGCGCCGACGATGGCCGTGGGCAGGATGGGCACCCCGGCGCGGATCGCCGAGGCCACGAAGCCGCCGCGGCCGAAGCGCTGCAGCTTGTAGCGCTCGGAGAACGGCTTGCCCACGCCCTTGAAGCCCTCGGGGAACACCCCGACCAGCTCGCCCTTGCGCAGCAGCCGGTCGGCGTCCTCCCGGCAGGCCAGGGTGTGGCCGGTCTTGCGTGCCAGGTGGCTGAGCAGCGGGAGCTGGTAGACGAGGTCGGCGCCGAGCAGCCGCAGCGGCCGGTGCACGTCGTCGTGCATGGCGACCTGGAGCATGAGCGCGTCGATCGGCAGCGTGCCCGAGTGGTTGGCGACGACCAGCGCGCCGCCCTCCTCGGGCACGTTGTGCAGCTCGACCGTCTCGACCCTGAACCAGTGGTTGTAGAGGGGCCGGACGAGCTCCAGGAAGACCTTGTCGGTCAGCTCGGCGTCGTAGCCGAACTCGTCGACCTCGTAGTCGCCGTCGATCCGCCGCCGGAGGAAGGCCAGCAGCTCGGCGAGCGGGTCGGGGTCGTCGGCCTGCTCGTAGGAGGGCGCGGCGGTGATGGGAATCACACGGCCGTCGTCGTCCTCGTGGGAGACGCTCAACTGGGCACACCTCCGAGCGGGTGCAGGCCCCGCGAGCGCAGGAAGTCGTCGAAGGCCGCCCCGGTGCTGAACTTCGGCTTCCAGCCGAGCTCGGCCTCCAGGCGGGAGGTCTCGACCGCGCGGCCGTAACACATGAGCTTGAGCTGCTCGGGTGAGTACTCGACCAGCCCGAGACGGCGCGCGGCGTTGCCGAGCGCCTCGAAGGCGGGCGTGAACAGCGGCATCGACAGCCGGCCCGCCCTGCGCACGCACTGCGACAGCAGCAGCACGCCCGCCCCGGCCACGTTGAACGTGCCGGGGTGGTCCTCCGTCGCCATCCGGCGCAGCACCTCGACCGCGTCGTCCTCGTGGACGAACTGCAGCCGCGGGTCGAAGCCGAACACGGTCGGCAGCACCGGCTGGGTGAAGTAACGCGTCAGGGGCGAGTCGACACCCGGCCCCATGAAGTTGGCGAAGCGCAGCAGTGACACGGTCACGTCGGGACGGCGGCGCGCGAAGCCCCGCACGTAGCCCTCGACCTCGCACGCGTCCTTCGCGTAACCGTGGCTGGGGCCGTCGTGCGGCTCCAGGTCCTCGGTGAAGACCGCCGGGTCCCGCGGTGACGAGCCGTAGACGGCGGTGGTGGAGCGGACCACCACCCGCCGCACGGTCGCCGACCGCTGGCAGGCGCCGAGCAGCTGCATGGTGCCGATGATGTTGTGCTCTTTCATGGCGGCCCTGCCACCGCCCCGCGAGGGAGCGCTGACCAGGCTCATGTGCACAACGGTGTCGATGTCCGCGGCCGCGATCACCTGCGCGATGTCGGGGCTGCGCAGGTCGACCCGGACGAACTCGGTCCGGCCCAGGGAGACACCGCCGTCCCGCGTCAGCGAGGGGGGCGGCACGGTGTCCACTCCGATGACCCGGTCGATGTCCGGGTCGGCGGCCAGCATGTTCGACACACGGGCGCCGATGTGGCGCGAGACCCCGGTGACGAGCACGGTGTGGGTCATCAGCGCCTCGCAGCTGCGTTGGTTACTTCTTGTTACGCCGCTGGATGCGCGTCTTCTTGAGCAGCTTGCGGTGCTTCTTCTTGGCCATCCGCTTGCGGCGCTTCTTGATCACAGAGCCCACGGGACCCCCAGGTACTGATAGCAAGTCTGAATCGGAGTGCGAGCGCACACCGGGTCACAGACTACCGGCGATCCACGGTAGATCGCCCCTCGGGGGGCGAGAGCCCCGGCCGCGCGTGGCGAGCGGCCGGGCTTCTCCCGCGACAGCACTCACGGCGTGACCATCACGTCGCTACGTCAACCCGCCTCGATGTAGGCCTCCCGCAGATAGTCGTGCACCGCCTGCTCGGGCACTCTGAACGACCGGCCTACCCTGATGGCCGGGAGCTCGCCGGAGTGTACGAGCCGGTACACCGTCATCTTGGACACCCTCATGACCGTCGCGACTTCTGCCACGGTCAGGAACTTCACCTCGCTGAGAGGTCTTTCGCCTGCACCCATCGGACGCCTCTTCCGCACGTGTTTCCGGGTTATCCCCACTGGTGCCATTGCTCACGCACGTGTACTGCCGTCAGCGTAAGGCGGGACTCCGAGTGCGCAAACCCCCTATTTTCTCTCTTGACGGAGCCGTCTGTCAGCCGAACCAGAGAAATCGCTGGTGAGCAGCGGACCGAGCACCTCGCCTGGACCTTGGAACTGTCCAAGATGCCACACATAAGAGTCGCCGGAGCCCTGTCAAAAGTTGGCAAAGGGACGGCGAGCCGCTTGGAATGCGGGCGCGAAAAGACGGTATCGAGCTGACCGAATTGAACTCACAGGGCAGATGAGACCAGAGTGACCAATCGCTCGGTGAGCGGAGCGTAAAAGCGCGGTAGCACGTTGTCGTCCAACGGCACAACCACGTCGATCTTTCCTTCGGCCTCGCCGACGAACAGGCCGGGGTCGTTGCTGTCGGCGAAGGCGACCGTCGGCACTCCCGCCTCGCCGGCCGCGCCCGCCCAGCCGTGGTCGGCGATCACCAGGTCGGGCAGGTCGCCGTCCAGCTCGTGGAGCATGTGACGCATCGGCGCGGCGTCGTGGGTGTGGACGAAGTTGCCCCGGTCGTCGAGCATCGCGACGTCCTGGAGGTAGCGGATGCGGCGCGGGCGGCCGAATCCCGAGCCCGCGTACGTCCAGCCCTCGCCGGGCGTCAGCAGCCGCGCGCCGCGCCGCTCGCAGAGCGCCGCGAGCGGCAGGTGGACCGCCAGCAGCCCGGTGGGGTGACCGGTCGCGAACAGGATGCGCGGCTCGGGCCGGGCCAGCACCGCCGCGATGCGCTCGGCCATGGCGTCGAGGGCGTCGATCGTCAGCTCGGGGTCGATGGTGTCCTGGCCCCAGCGGTGGCCGGGGTCGCCGACGACGCCCGCGGACTTGGCCATGAGCGCGAGCACGTCCCGGTAGGACCACGGGTGGTCGAAGCTCAGGCCGAGGGCGTAGTAGGGGTCGCCGTTGGCCAGGGAGCTGTAGTGGTCGAGGTTGTTCTCACGGGGGGTCGCGACGTCGCCGGCGATGCGGGTCCGTACGAGGTGATCGCGGAGTTGGTCGCGGCTCAGCACAGCTTTCCTTCGCAGAACATCGGCGCCAGGGCCTGGGGTCTAGGGCATCGGGTCGAGGCCGTGCAGGGGGAACACCGCTTTGCGGGTCGCCATGACCGCACGGTCGATGGGGTCCGCTGGGTCATAACCTGCCGAGATATCACGAAATTCCGGGTTTCGGCCGTCGGTCATGGTCAGCGGGGGCGTCTCGCCGGTGCGCTCCCTGACGTACCGGCGCCATTCCTCGCTGGTCGGCGTGGCCGGGTCGATCGGATGGCCCGACGCCTCGGCGAGCAGGTGCGTCCATGCCCTCGGGACGACCTGGACCAGCTCGTAACCGCCGCCGCCGACCGCGATCCACCGCCCGCCCGCCGTCTCGTGGGCCAGGCGGTGCAGGGCGGCGTAGGCGGCGCGCTGGCCGTCGACGCTCAGCATGAGGTTGGCGAGCGGGTCGAGCGCGTGGCTGTCGCAGCCGTGCTGGGTCACCAGCACCTCGGGACGGAACTCGTGCAGCAGCGGCGGCACGACCGCGTGGAAGGCCCGCAGCCAGCCCGCGTCGCCACAGCCGGCCGGCAGCGCCACGTTGACGGCCGTGCCCTCGGCGCCGGTCTCCTCGGGGAAGCCGGTGCCGGGGAACAGCGTGCGCGGGCTCTCGTGCAGGCTGATCGTCAGCACCCGGGGGTCGTCGTAGAAGACCGTCTGGACGCCGTCGCCGTGGTGGACGTCGACGTCGACGTAACCGATGCGGCTCACCCCGCGCTCCAGCAGCCAGGCGATGGCGAGCGCGGGGTCGTTGTAGACGCAGAAGCCGCTCGCCATGGCCGGCATGGCGTGGTGGAGCCCGCCCGCGATGTTGACGGCGTGCTCGGCCGCGCCCTCCCAGATCGTACGGGCGGCGGCCAGCGACGCGCCCGCGATCAGCGCCGACGCCTCGTGCACCCCTTTGAACGCCGGGTTGTCCGTGGTGCCGAGCCCGCAGCCGAGGTCGGGCGCGCCGGAGACGGACACCCGCTTGACCGCCTCGACGTAGTCGCGCTTGTGGACCAAGGCCAGCTCGTCGTCGCTCGCCGGGTCGCAGCCGGCCAGCTCGACCCGGTCGAGCACGCCCAGGTGGCGGGCCAGCGCCATCGTCAGCTCCACCCTGACGGGCGCCAGTGGATGGGTGGGGCCGAAGTCGTAGGAGGTGAGAGCGTCGTCCCAGATCACCCGTACCGACCGGCTCATGCCAACCCCTCCACGTGCCGCCTCGCCTTGGGGCGACGTTACCGCAGCGCGGACTTCGCGTAGTAGCCCGGGTTCGGAGCGAAATGTCCGTCTGTGCCGGACATCTCATGACTTAGGGTTTTGGGCGTGCGGATGGGGCGAACGGTCAGGAGAGCCGTGCGGTTCCTGCGGCGTCCCAAGGTCTTCGACGCCGCCCTGGTGATCGTCATCTCGATTCCCGGCGTACTCGGGCTGGTCTTCATGACCGAGCGGGGGGAGACCGGGGAAGCGCTGCGCATGGCGCACTACCTCGCGTGCGCCGCGCTGCTGTGGTGGCGCCGGCGCCGGCCGGTGCTCACCGTGGCCCTGATCACGGCGCTGGACGCCGCCGGCCTGGCCCTGCGCCTCGTCACGATCGCCGATCTGCCCGCGGCCGTGGCGCTCTACAGCGTGGGCCGGCACACCTCCGGCCGCGTCACCGCGCTGACCGCGCTCGCCGCCTACGCCGCCTACGCCCTGACCGGGGAGATCTTCCAGCCCGGCAAGGGCAACTGGGTGGGCTACCTGTTCGCCGTGGCGACGGCCGTGGGCGTCGGCCAGCTCGTCCGGCTGCGTGCGGAACTCAACGAGCGCGGCCGGCGCGAGGCCGCCGACGCCGCCGTACGCGAGGAGCGGCGGCGCATCGCGAGGGAGCTCCACGACATCGTGGCGCACCACATCACCGTCATCACCGCCCTCGTCGGCGGCGCGCGGGCGACGCTCCCCGCCGAGCAGGAGGTCACCAGGGACGCGCTGAAGAGCGCCGAGCAGACCGCCCGCGAGGCGATGACGGAGATGCGCCGCCTGCTCGACGTGCTCAGGGCCGACGACGTGCTCCGCGACGGGGAGCTGCTCGGGGCGGCCGGCACGGGACCGGACGCCGCGACCGGCGTCGGCGCCGAACGGCTGCCCGCCCTCGTCGATGAGGCGCGCTCGGCCGGGCTGTCCACCAGCCTCACCGTGACCGGCACGCCCGTCGCGCTGCCCGCCCCCGTCGACCTCGCGGTCTACCGGATCGTCCAGGAGGCGCTGACCAACACCCGCAAGCACGCGGCCGGGGCACGGGCGGGGGTGCGGCTGGCGTACGAGCCGGAGGCGGTCGAGGTCGAGGTCGTGGACGACGGGCGCGCCACGGGCTCGGGCACGCCCGGCTTCGGGCTCGGCGGCATGGCCGAGCGGGTGGCGCTCTGCGGCGGCCGGCTCACGACCGGCCCGCACCCCGGCGGAGGTTTCCGCGTACACGCCCGCATCCCTCTGGAGACACTGTGATCCGTGTGCTGCTCGCCGACGACCACGGGCTGGTCCGTACGGGCTTCAGGCTCATGCTCGACGCCCAGCCCGACCTGTCCGTGGTGGGCGAGGCCGGCGACGGCGCGGAGGCGGTGGACCTGGCCCGGCGGCTGCGGCCGGACGTCGTGCTCATGGACCTGCACATGCCGAACCTGGACGGGGTCCGCGCCACCGAGCTGATCACGGCCGCGCTGCCGGAGGTGCGGGTGCTCGCGCTGAGCACGTTCGACCTGGACGAGAACGTGCTCGCGGCGCTGCGCGCGGGCGCGGACGGCTTCCTGCCGAAGGACGTCTCCCCCGAGGAGCTGATCGAGGGCGTGCGCGTGGTGCACCGGGGCGAGTCGGCGGTCGCGCCGCGGCTGCTGACCCGGCTGATCGGCACGTTCGTCCGCGCCTCGCGGACCCCGCCCGCACCCGCGCGTACGGCCCGGCTCGCCGGGCTGACCGAGCGGGAGCGGGAGATCCTCGTCCTCATCGCCCGCGGCCGCTCGAACGCGGAGATCGCCGCCGGCCTCGCCGTCTCCCCCTCGACCGTCAAGAACCACGTGACGAGCCTGTTCGCCAAGCTCGGCGTACGGGACCGCGCCCAGGCCGTCATCGTCGCCTACGAGGCGGGGCTCGTCCGCCCCGGAGAGTAGGACCCTGGTCCCAGAGCCTGCCCGGCGAGACGGTCCCCGGGCAGGAAGAAACCGGCGGCCCGCGCCGCCACGCTGGGATCATGACAGCCATTAGGGCAACGAACCTGAGCAAACGCTACGGCGCCACCGCCGCGGTGGCGGAATTGTCGTTCGACGTCGAGCCCGGCCGGGTGACGGGTTTCCTGGGGCCCAACGGGGCCGGCAAGTCCACCACGATGCGGATGATCCTCGGGCTCGACCGGCCGTCCGGCGGCTCCGTGCTCGTGGACGGGCGGCCGTACGCCGAGCTGCGGCACCCGCTGCGCAAGGTGGGCGCGCTGCTCGACGCGAAGGCCGTGCACGGCGGGCGCAGCGCCCGCGACCACTTGCTGGCCATCGCCCAGAGCAACGGGCTGCCCGCGAGCCGGGTCGAGCAGGTGCTGGAGACCGTGGGGCTGCGCGAGGTCGCGAGACGCCGCGTCGGCGGCTTCTCGCTGGGCATGTCGCAGCGGCTCGGCATCGCCGCGGCGCTGCTCGGCGATCCGGAGATCCTGCTGTTCGACGAGCCCGTCAACGGGCTCGACCCGGACGGCATCCTGTGGATCCGCACGTTCATGCGCGAGCTCGCCGCCGAGGGCCGCGCGGTGTTCGTCTCCAGCCATCTCATGAGCGAGATGGCCCAGACCGCCGACCACCTCATCGTGATCGGCAAGGGGCGGCTCATCGCCGACACGAGCGTGGACGAGTTCATCGCGCGCAGCTCGCAGGGCTACGTACGGGTGCGCTCCCCCCGCCTGGCCGAGGTCGCCGACCTGCTCGGCACGGGCGAGCGGCACCCCGACCACCTGCGCGTGACCACGATGAGCACGCTGGAGATCGGCACCCTCACGGCGCGGGCCGGGATCCCGCTGGAGGAGCTGACGCACGTGCGGCCCTCGCTCGAAGCCGCGTACATGGAGCTGACCAAGGACAGTCTGGAGTACACGTCATGATCGACATCATCAGGTCGGAGTGGACCAAGCTCCGCTCGGTCCGCTCGACGCTCTGGACGCTGGCCGCCACCGCCGCCATGATGATCGGCTTCGGCGCGTTGCTCTCGTTCGCGGTCAAGGAGAACGCCGAAGGGCCCGTCGACGTGCAGAACGCGCTGATGACGAGCCTGACCGGCGCAATGTTCGCCTCGCTGTCGATCGCCGCGCTGGGCGTACTGGTGATCTCCGGCGAGTACCGCACCGGCGGCATCCGCACCTCGCTGCTGGCCGTGCCCCGGCGGCTCCACCTGCTCGCCGGCAAGGCCGTGGTCTTCACCGTCACCTCGCTGGTCGTCTGCACGCTCGCCGCCGCCGGGGCGCTCGCCGCCGGCCTGGCGATCACGCAGCCCGCCGGGGTCACGACGGGCGACCTCGTGCGGTCCGCCGTCGGCGCGGGGCTCTACCTGACCGCGTGCGGGCTGTTCGGGCTGGCGCTCGGCACGCTCGTCCGGCATACGGCGGGCGCGCTCGTGACGGCCATCGCGCTGATCCTGGTGCTCCCCACGGTCGTCACCCAGTTGCCCGGCAAGTGGGGCAGGACCGTCGCGGAGTATTTCACCACCAACGCGGGCCAGCTCATCATGACCGACGGCGGAGGGCCCTCCTCGCTGAGCCCGTGGGGCGGGTTCGCCGTCTACCTGGCGTGGATCGCCGTGGCCGCGGTCGCGGCGGGCGTCCTGCTGCACCGCCGCGACGCCTGACCGCGCGGTTCCCCCGGACGCGGGCCGGACCGCTCAGCCGCCCGCGAGCTCCCGCCCGCGGTCCCTGGCCGCCTCGATGGCGGCCAGGAACGCCGCCCGCACGCTGTGCCGCTCCAGCTCGGCGATGGCCGCGATCGTGGTGCCGCCCGGCGAGGTGACCGCCTCGCGCAGGATCACCGGGTGCTCGCCCGAGTCACGCAGCATCACGGCCGCGCCGACGATCGACTGCGTGACCATGTCGAGCGCGGCGGCGCGCGGCATGCCGAGCAGGATGCCCGCGTCCACCATGGCCTCGACCAGGTAGAAGAAGTAGGCGGGGCCGCTGCCGGAGAGCGCGGTCGCCGCGTCCTGCTGCGACTCGGGGATGCGCAGCACCTTGCCGACCGGCTTCAGCAGGTTCTCGGTCAGCCTGAGGTGCTCCTCTCCCGCGTGCGCCCCGGCCGAGATGACGCTCATCGCCTCGTCGAACCTGATCGGCGTGTTGGACATCACCCGCACGACCGGCACGTCCACCCCGAGCCGCTGCTCCACGAACGCCGTCGTGATGCCGGCCGCGGCGGTGATCACCAGGCGGTCGGCGGGGACGTAGGGGGCGATCTCGGCCAGGAGGGTGGCCATGTCCTGCGGCTTGACGGCCAGGATCAGCGTGTCGGCCGCCTTCGCCGCCTCGGCGTTGGTGACGGTGCGCACGCCGTAGGTGTCGCGCAGCGCCTGCGCCCGCTCGGCCCTGCGGGTGGTCGCGAGGACGTCTCCCGGCTTGAACCCGGCCCGCAGCAGCCCGGACAGCAGGGCCTCGCCCATCTTGCCCGTGCCCAGAATCGCAATCATCCTGGCAGCCTACTCACCGGCGTGACATCAGCGACCGCAGGAAGAACCCCAGGTTGCGCGGGCGCTCGGCCAGGCGGCGCATGAGGTAGGCGTACCAGTCGTCCCCGTACGGCACGTAGACCCGCATCTGCGATCCCAGCCCCGCCAGCCTGGACTGCTCGGCGGGGCGGACGCCGTACAGCATCTGGTACTCGAACCCGGTGACGTCCCGGCCGTCGAGCACGGCGAGCGTGGAGGCGATCCGCAGCAGCCGGGGGTCGTGCGTGGCCACCATCGGGTACGCCGTCCCCGCCATGAGCACCTTGAGGCACCGTACGAACGAGCGGTCGATCTCGGCGGGCGACGTGTAGGCCCCCGGCGCCGTGTAGGCGCCCTTGCACAGCCGCACCCGGGCACCGCCGAGCTTCTCGCACCGCTCCAGCGAGTCCGGCAGGTAAGCCTGCACCACCACCCCCACGTCGGGGTGGTCGCGCCGCAGCGCCGCATGGACGGCGTGCAGCCCGTGGATCGTGTCGCGCTCCTCGGCGTCGAGGGTGACGGTGACGCCGCGTTCGGCCGCGGCCCGGCAGATGTCGGCCGCGTGCTCGTACGCGAGCCGCTCCGACAGCCGCAGCCCGAGCGCGGTGAGCTTGACCGACACGTCCGCGCCCGCGGGCAGCAGGGCGAGCAGGTCGAGGTATTCGCCGACGGCGGCGGCGGCCTGCTCCCTGTCGGTCACCTCCTCGCCCAGGTGGTCGACGGTGACGAGGAGCCCTCTGCGGGTCAGGTCGCCGACCACGGAGGCGATGTCGTCGGCGACGTAGCGCCTGACCACGTCCCTGGTCAGCGGCGAGGAGGAGATGACGCGCTCGGCGCGTTCGCTTCGGGAGACTGCGAGCATGGCCTGACGGAGCACGGGGACCACACTAACCCCGCAGGGCGCTGAACCGCGGGCCGCCGGGATCCGTCGTAGGGGTATGCGCACAATGACGAAAGCGACTCTTCTGGCCGGGTCCCTGGTTCTCGCGACGAGTTGTGCCACCGCGCCGGCCACGCGACCGGCCGCGTCGTCCTCCTCCCGCACCCCTGCCCCGCCGCCGGCGGTCGAGGTGACCCCGGTCACCACCGCTCCGACGGCGCCGTCGGAAGGCCCCCAGCCGGTCAAGCCGACCGGGAACGCGATCAACGTCCACAAGGTCCGCTGGACCAAGGCCAAACCGGTCTCCAAGGGCAAGAAAGTGCAGCTCACCTGGTGGTCGGGCGTCGCGCCGTGCACGGTGCTGGACCGCGTCAAGGTCAAGGAGACGTCGAAGAAGGTCACGATCACCCTGTACGAGGGCACCTCGCCCAAGGCGAAGAACACCTCCTGCATCATGATCGCCATCCAGAAGACCACCACCGTCAAGCTCAAGAAGGCCCTGGGCAAGCGCGTGCTCGTGGACGGCGCCAAGCGCTGAGCCGCGAACGGTTTCCGTGTCCAACAGCGGACACCCCTGCTGACAACTGATCGGTTCCTTGCGATACATCGATCAGGCACCGAAGGCGTGGGGGCGTCGAGGGTGACGTCGCTCAGCCCAGGGGGTTCCCGTGAGACGACTCGGCCGCGCGCTCGCCGCACTCCTGCTCCTCCCCGCCGGCTGGCTCGCGCTGTCGAGCCCGCCCGCGCGGGCGCTGCCGCCGGCGTTCCAGCGGCAGACCGTGCTCAGCGGGCTCACCCGGCCGACGAACGTGGAGTTCGCGCCGGACGGGCGGGTGTTCGTGGCGGAGAAGAGCGGGCTGATCAAGGTCTTCGACTCGCTGTCCGACACGACGCCCACGGTCTACGCCGACCTGCGCACGCAGGTGCACAACTTCTGGGACCGCGGCCTGCTCGGCATGGCCCTGCATCCGGATTTTCCCGCCGACCCGCGTCTGTACGTCCTCTACAGCCGCGACGCCGTGCCCGGCGGGACCGCGCCACGCTGGGGGACCGCGGGCGCGGCCGACGACCCGTGCCCGACCCCGCCGGGCGCGACCGGTGACGGCTGCCTGGTCACCGGCCGCCTGTCGGTCATCTCCCCCACGGGGGCCGAGACCCCGCTGATCACCGACTGGTGCCAGCAGCATCCCAGCCACTCGGTCGGCGACCTGCGCTTCGGCCCGGACGGCGCGCTGTACGCCTCGGCCGGCGACGGCGCCAGCTTCAACTTCGCCGACTACGGCCAGGACAACCTGACCGGTTCCGACGTCACGCCGGACAACCCGTGCGGCGACCCGCCCTCGCCGGTCGGCACGGCCCTGTCGCCGCCGTCGGCGGAGGGCGGGGCGCTGCGCTCGCAGGACGTGCGGACGAACGGCGACCCGGCCGGCCTCGACGGCTCACTGATCCGGATAAATCCGGATACGGGGGCGGCGGCCGCCGGCAACCCCAACGCCGCGAGCCCCGACCCCAACGCCGCCCGCATCGTCGCCCACGGCCTGCGCAACCCGTTCCGCATCACCGTGCGCCCCGGCACCTCGGAGATCTGGCTCGGCGAGGTCGGCTGGAACACCGTCGAGGAGATCAACCGGGTCGTCAGCCCCACCGCCGGCGTCACCAACTTCGGCTGGCCCTGCTACGAGGGCCCCGGCCGCCAGGGCGGCTACGACAACCTCGACCTGACGCTCTGCGAGAACCTGTACGCCGCCGGCGCCTCCGCCCACACCGCGCCGTACTTCGCCTGGAACCACAACGCCCGCCCCGCCCCCAACGACCCCTGCCCGTCGGGCGGCTCCTCGGCCAGCGGCGTCGCCTTCCACACCGGCGGCGGCTACCCGGCCGCCTACGACGGCGCGCTGTTCTTCTCCGACTACAGCCGCCAGTGCGTCTGGGTGATGACCAAGGGCGCGAACGGCCTGCCCGACCCGGCCACGATCCAGACCTTCGACTCCGGCATGCCCACGGTCGAGCTGGAGACGGGCCCCGGCGGCGACCTGTTCGCCGTGGACTACGACCACGGGACGCTCGTCCGCTACCTCTACGCCAACACCCCGCCCACGGCGGTGATCGGCGCGAGCGCCACCTCCGGCGCCGCGCCGCTGGCCGTGACGTTCTCCGGGGCCTCCTCCAGCGACGCCGACGGCGACCCGCTCACCTACGCCTGGGACCTCGACGGCGACGGCGACCTCGACGACTCGACCGCCGCCGCGCCGTCGTTCACGTACGCCCAGCCGGGCTCGTACACCGTGCGCCTGCGCGTCCACGACGGCAGGGGCGGCCAGGGCGACGCCTCGGTCACCGTCAACGTCGACAACACCGCGCCCACGGCGACCATCGCCGCGCCGACGGCCACCACCACCTGGGCCGTCGGCCAGACGATCGCATTCTCCGGCAGCGGCACCGACGCCCAGGACGGCACGGTCCCCGGCTCGCGCATGCACTGGACGCTGATCCTCCACCACTGCCCGACCACCTGCCACGAGCACGAGATCACCGCGTTCACCGGCGCGAGCGGGTCCTTCCAGGCCCCCGACCACGACTACCCGTCCCACCTGGAGCTGCGGCTCACGGTGACCGACGCCCAGGGGCTGAGCGACACCAAGAGCGTGCTGCTCCAGCCGCGCACGGTGAACCTGACCTTCCAGTCGTCGCCGCCCGGCCTGCGGCTCGGCTTCAACAGCGAGCAGACGATCACCCCGTTCACCAGGACCGTGATCGCAGGCTCCGGCAACTCGGTCTCCGCGCCCTCGCCGCAGACCGCGGGCGGCGGCAGCCACACCTTCGCGTCGTGGTCGGACGGGGGTGCGGCGACCCACCAGGTCGTGGCTCCGGCGACCGCGACGACCTATACGGCGACGTACGAGCCGACGGCGGCGGTGCCGGGGCTGGTGGCGGCGTACTCGATGGACGAGGGCTCGGACTCCACGGTCGGGGACGCCTCGGGCGGAGGCCACACCGGCACCCTCACCTCGACGGCGTGGACCACCTCCGGCCGCTACGGCAGCGCACTGTCCTTCAACGGCACCTCAAGCTGGGTCACCATCCCGGACGCCGCGAGCCTCCGCCTGACCACCGGCATGACCGTGGAGGCGTGGGTCCGTCCCACCTCGGTGACCGGCTGGCGGACCGTCGTCATGAAGCAACACGCCAGCGGCGAGGCCTACACGTTGACCGCAGGCAGCGACACCAACCGCCCCCACACGGCGATCTTCACCACCACCCCCGCCGACATCGGCGCCCCCAGCCAACTCCCCCTGAACACCTGGACCCACCTCACCGCGACCTACGACGCAACGACCCTGCGCCTCTACGTCAACGGCACCCAGGTCGCCCAAACCGCCAAGACAGGCTCAATCCGCACCGACAACGGCGTCCTGCGCATCGGCGGCAACAGCCTGTGGGGCGAGTACTTCGCCGGCCTCATCGACGAAGTCCGCCTCTACAACCGCGCCCTCACCCCCACCGAGATCCAGACCGACCTGAACACCCCGGTGGGACAGCCGCTGCCACCCGACACGCAGGCCCCCACCGCCCCCGGCGGGCTCACGGCGGCGGGCGGACCGGGCTCGGCGCAGCTCTCCTGGTCGGCCGCCACGGACAACGTGGGCGTGACGGGCTACCTGGTCCACCGTTCGGCCACGCCCGGTTTTACGCCGTCAGGGGCCAACCAGGTGGGCTCGGCCGACGGCACGTCGTTCACGGACTCCGGGCTCGCGGCGGGCACGTACTACTACCGGGTGCGGGCCTTCGACGGCGCGAACAACGTCGGCCCCGCCTCGGCCGAGGTCTCGGCGACGGTCACGCAGCCGCCGTCCGTGCCGGGGCTGGTGGCGGCGTACGGGATGAACGAGGGCACCGGCTCGACGGTCGCCGACACCTCCGGCGGAGGCCACACCGGCACCCTCACCTCCACCACCTGGACCACCTCCGGCCGCTACGGCAGCGCACTGTCCTTCAACGGCACCTCAAGCTGGATCACCATCCCCGACGCGCCGAGCCTCCGCCTCACGACCGGCATGACCGTGGAAGCCTGGATCCGCCCCACCACTGTCACCGGCTGGCGGACAGTCGTCATGAAACAGCACGCCAGCGGAGAGGCCTACACCTTGACCGCCGGCAGCGACACCAACCGCCCCCACACGGCGATCTTCACCACCACCCCCGCCGACATCGGCGCCCCCAGCCAACTCCCCCTCAACACCTGGACCCACCTCACCGCCACCTACGACGCAACGACCCTGCGCCTCTACGTCAACGGCACCCAGGTCGCCCAAACCGCCAAGACAGGCTCAATCCGCACCGACAACGGCGTCCTGCGCATCGGCGGCAACAGCCTGTGGGGCGAGTACTTCGCCGGCCTCATCGACGAAGTCCGCCTCTACAACCGCGCCCTCACCCCCACCGAGATCCAGACCGACCTGAACACTTCGGTCAGCTGATCTCCCGCGCCCGCGCCATCCTGCAGAATTCTGGGGCAGGATCGGGAATGCGGGCGCGCTCACAAGGGTTGAGTCGAGTAGGCTCAAGTCGTTTGACAAACACGACCGTCATCCGTAGCTTGAGTCCGACCGACTCAACTTTCACCACAAGGACGTACTCATGGCACGTGCGGTAGGTATCGACCTTGGGACGACCAACTCCGTCGTCTCGATCCTCGAGGGCGGTGAGCCCACCGTCATCGCCAACGCGCAGGGCTCGCGGACCACGCCGTCCGTGGTCGCCTTCGCGAAGAACGGCGAAGTCCTGGTCGGTGAGGTCGCCAAGCGGCAGGCCGTCACCAACGTGGACCGCACCATCCGCTCCGTCAAGCGCGAGATGGGCACCAACTGGTCCCAGGAGATCGACGGCAAGAAGTTCTCCCCGCAGCAGATCAGCGCCTTCGTGCTGCAGAAGCTCAAGCAGGACGCCGAGGCCTACCTGGGCGAGAAGATCACCGATGCGGTGATCACCGTCCCGGCCTACTTCAACGACGCCCAGCGGCAGGCCACCAAGGAGGCCGGCACGATCGCGGGCCTCAACGTGCTCCGCATCATCAACGAGCCGACCGCCGCGGCCCTCGCCTACGGCCTCGACAAGGAGCAGGACCAGACCATCCTGGTCTTCGACCTCGGTGGCGGCACCTTCGACGTGTCGCTGCTCGACGTCGGCTCCGAGGACGGCCACGGCTTCGTCGAGGTCAAGGCCACCTCCGGTGACAACCACCTGGGCGGCGACGACTGGGACCAGCGCGTCGTCGACGAGCTCGTCAAGCGTTTCCAGAACGCCCACGGCGTCGACCTGTCCAAGGACAAGATGGCTCTGCAGCGCCTGCGCGAGGCCGCGGAGAAGGCCAAGATCGAGCTGTCCAGCCAGTCCGAGACCAGCATCAACCTGCCCTACATCACGGCCTCCTCCGAGGGCCCGCTGCACCTCGACGAGAAGCTCACGCGCTCGGAGTTCCAGCGGCTGACGGCCGACCTGCTCGAGCGGACCAAGGGCCCGTTCCACCAGGTCATCAAGGACGCCGGCATCAAGGTCTCCGACATCAGCCACGTGGTGCTGGTCGGCGGCTCGACCCGGATGCCCGCCGTGACCGACCTGGTCAAGGAGCTGACCGGCGGCAAGGAGCCCAACAAGGGCGTCAACCCCGACGAGGTCGTCGCCATCGGCGCCGCCCTGCAGGCCGGCGTGCTCAAGGGTGAGGTCAAGGACGTCCTGCTGCTCGACGTGACCCCGCTGTCGCTGGGCATCGAGACCAAGGGCGGCATCTTCACCAAGATCATCGAGCGCAACACGACGATCCCGACCAAGCGCTCCGAGGTCTTCACCACGGCCGAGGACAACCAGCCGTCGGTGCAGATCCAGGTCTTCCAGGGCGAGCGCGAGATCGCGGCCTACAACAAGAAGCTCGCGACCTTCGAGCTCACCGGCATCGCGCCGGCCCCGCGCGGCATCCCGCAGATCGAGGTCACCTTCGACATCGACGCCAACGGCATCGTCAACGTCTCCGCCAAGGACCTGGGCACGGGCAAGGAGCAGTCGATGACCATCACCGGCGGCTCGGCGCTGCCCAAGGACGACATCGAGCGCATGATGCGCGAGGCCGAGTCCTACGCCGAGGAGGACAAGAAGCGCCGCGAGGAGGCCGAGGTCCGCAACAACGCCGACGGGCTCGCCTACCAGACGGAGAAGTTCCTCCGCGAGAACGACGACAAGGTCCCCGGTGACATCAAGACCGAGGTCAACGACGCCCTGGCCGAGCTGAAGAAGGCTCTGGAGGGCACCGACACCGACGTCATCCGCAACTCTGCGGAGAAGCTCGCCACGGTCAGCCAGAAGATGGGCTCGGCGATCTACGCCGCCGGCCAGGGTCAGCAGGGCGGCCCCGAGGGCGCCCCGCAGGACGCCGCGGCCGGTGCGGGCCAGAAGGCCGACGAGGACGTGGTCGAGGCCGAGATCGTCGACGACGAGCCGAAGAAGGACAAGTGATGCCGCCGCGTGACAACGGGCACGAGGAGCCGGTGATCCGCGACAACCGCAAGATCGACCCGGAGACGGGGCTGCCTCGCGAGCCCGACGCCGCCCAGGAGACGGCCGGCCAGCCCGCCGAGGCCCCGGCCGCCGCCGGTCCCGCCGCCGACGGCGAGCTGGCCATCCAGCTCGCCGAGCGGACCGAGGACCTGAAGCGACTCCAGGCCGAATACGTCAACTACCGCAAGCGCGTCGAGCGCGACCGCGCCGCGGTCAGGGAGCAGGCGGTGGCGAGTGCGCTGACCGAGCTCCTGCCCGTGCTCGACGACATCGGCCGCGCCCGCGAGCACGGTGAGCTCACCGGCGGCTTCGCGAAGGTGGCGGAGTCGCTGGAGGCCACGCTCACCAAGCTCGGCCTCACCGCCTACGGGCAGAAGGGCGACCCCTTCGACCCGACCGTCCACGAGGCGCTGATGCACAGCTACTCCGCGGACGTGACCGAGGCCACCGCGGTCGAGGTGTTCCAGCCCGGCTACCGCATGGGCGAGCGCATCCTGCGGCCGGCGCGGGTGGCCGTGGCCGAGCCCGCCGAGCCCCAGGAGCCCGCCGCGGGCGGCCAGGGTGAAACCGAAGACGAAAGCTGACGAGGACGAAGGGCCGTAGATGAGCACCAAGGACTACTTGGAGAAGGACTACTACGCCGTCCTTGGTGTGCCCAAGACCGCGACCGCTGACGAGATCAAGAAGGCCTACCGCAAGCTGGCCCGCCAGTACCACCCCGACAGCAACCAGGGCGACACCGCCAAAGAGGCCAAGTTCAAAGAGGTCTCCGAGGCGTACGACGTCCTGTCCGACACCAAGCGCCGCAAGGAGTACGACGAGGCGCGGACGTTGTTCGGCTCCGGGGTGGGCGGCCAGCGGCCGGGGGCGGGCGGCTTCTCGTTCGACTTCGGCGACCTGTTCGGCGGCACCGGGCAGGGGCAGCAGGGGGGCGCGGGAGGGCTCGGCGACCTGTTCGGCGGGCTGTTCAACCGCGGCGGTGGGGGGGGGGCCCCCCCCCCCCCCCCCCCCCCGCCCCCGGGGGGGCTGTACCCCGGGGGGGGGGGTGGGGCGTCCACCCCCACCCCCACGACCCGGCCGCGGCGTGGCCAGGACATCGAGTCCGAGGTCACGCTCTCGTTCACCGAGGCCGTCGAGGGCACCACGGTGTCGCTCAGGCTGACCAGCTCGGCCGCCTGCGCCGCGTGCACGGGCACCGGCGCCAAGGCGGGCACGACCCCGAGGGTCTGCCCGACCTGTGAGGGCACCGGCGCGGCCAGCCGCAACCTGGGCAACTTCGCCTTCTCCGAGCCCTGCCGCGACTGCAAGGGCCGCGGGCTGATCGTGGACGACCCCTGCCCCGTGTGCGAGGGCAGCGGCCGGGCCAAGAGCACCCGCACCATCCAGGCCCGCATCCCCGCCGGCGTCGCCGACGGTCAGCGGGTCAAGCTCAAGGCCAAGGGGGCGCCGGGCGAGAACGGCGGCCCCGCGGGAGACCTCTACATCCAGACCCACGTCAAGCCGCACGCGGTGTTCGGCCGCTCGGGCGACAACCTGACCGTCACCGTGCCGGTGACGTTCACGGAGGCCGCCCTGGGGGCCGAGATCAAGGTGCCCATCCTCAAGGGCATGCCGGTCACGCTGCGCATCCCGCCGGGCACGCCCAACGGGCGTACCTTCCGGGTGCGCGGCAGGGGCGTGTCCCGTAAGGACGGCACCAAGGGCGACCTGCTCGCCACGGTCGAGGTGCTCGTGCCGAACACGCTGGACGACAAGTCGCGCGAGCTCCTCAGCGAGTTCCAGACCGCGACCGCGGGCGAGGACCCGCGCGCCGACCTCATTCAGCGAGCCAGAAGCGAGTGAGCCGATGGACGCCAACTATTTCGACCTGTCCGACGACACACCCGTCTATGTGATCTCGGTGGCCGCGCAGTTGTCCGGGCTGCATCCGCAGACCCTGCGCCAGTACGACCGGCTCGGCCTGGTCAGCCCCGGCCGTACGGCCGGGCGCGGCCGCCTCTACTCCACAAGAGACATCATCCAGCTCCGCGAGGTGCAGCGGCTCTCCCAGGAAGAGGGCATCAACCTCGCGGGCATCAAGCGCATTCTCGAGCTCGAGAACGAGACCCTGCGGTTGCGCGAGGAGGTTCACCGCCTGCGCGCCGAGATGCGCATGGTCAGAGCGCTGATCCGCTACGAGCTGCCACCGGGGGCCTGAGAACGACATGGACTACAAGCTCACCCAGAAGAGCCAGGAGGCGCTCTCGGGGGCCATGCGGCGCGCCGCCGCGGAGGGCAACCCCGAGATCGCCCCGGCTCACCTGATGGCCACCCTGCTCGCGCAGACGGGCGGCACCGCCGTGCCGCTGCTGGAAGCCGTCGGCGCCGACTGGCGCGCGTTGCGCACCAGGGTCGAGGAGCTGCTGGCCGGGCTGCCGAAGGCGCAGGGCGCGACGGTGGGGGCGCCGTCGAGCTCACGCCAGCTCCTCACGGTCATGAACACCGCCGCGCACCACGCCAACCGGCTCGAAGACCTCTACGTCTCCACCGAGCACCTGCTGGTGGGCCTCGCGGCCGACGGCGGCCAGGTCGCCGACCTGCTGAAGGCGCAGGGGGCGACCTCGCAGGCGCTGCTCGACGCGTTCGAGAAGGTGCGCGGCAACGCCCGCGTCACCAGTGAGACGCCCGAGGACACCTACCAGGCGCTGGAGAAGTACGGCGTCGACCTGACCGAGCGCGCCCGGGGCGGCAAGCTCGACCCGGTCATCGGCCGCGACGGCGAGATCCGCCGCGTGGTCCAGGTGCTGAGCCGGCGCACCAAGAACAACCCGGTGCTGATCGGCGAGCCTGGCGTCGGCAAGACCGCCGTCGTCGAGGGCCTGGCCCAGCGCATCGTGGCCGGCGACGTGCCGGAGTCGCTGCGCGGCAAGCGGCTCATCTCGCTCGACCTCGGCGCGATGGTCGCGGGGGCGAAATACCGCGGCGAGTTCGAGGAGCGGCTGAAGGCCGTGCTCTCCGAGATCAAGGAGAGCGAAGGCCAGGTCGTGACCTTCATCGACGAGCTGCACACGGTCGTCGGCGCGGGCGCCGCCGAGGGCGCCATGGACGCGGGCAACATGCTCAAGCCCATGCTGGCCCGCGGCGAGCTGCGCATGATCGGCGCGACCACGCTCGACGAATACCGCGAGCGCATCGAGAAGGACCCGGCGCTGGAGCGCCGCTTCCAGCAGGTCTACGTGGGTGAGCCCACGGTCGAGGACTCCATCGCGATCCTGCGCGGACTGAAGGGCCGCTACGAGGCCCACCACCAGGTGCAGATCTCCGACGGCGCGCTGGTCGCCGCCGCCGCGCTGTCCGACCGCTACATCACCAACCGCTTCCTCCCCGACAAGGCGATCGACCTGGTCGACGAGGCCGCCTCGCGGCTGCGCATGGAGATCGACTCCCGTCCCGTGGAGATCGACCAGCTCCAGCGCTCCGTCGACCGGATGAAGATGGAGGAGCTGGCCCTGTCGAAGGAGACCGACGAGGCCTCCGTCCAGCGGCTGGAGCGGCTCCGCCAGGAGCTGGCCGACCGCCAGGAGGAGCTCAACGCCCTCGTCGGCCGCTGGGAGCAGGAGAAGGCCGGGCTCAACAAGGTCGGTGAGCTGAAGAAGCAGCTCGACGAGGCCAAGGGCGCGGCCGAGCGGGCCCAGCGCGACGGCGACTTCGAGGCCGCCTCGCGGCTGATGTACGCCGAGGTGCCGCGGCTGGAGCAGGCGCTCAAGGCCGCCTCCGAGGCCGAGCAGCCGGAGAACGCCATGGTCAAGGAGGAGGTCGGGGCCGACGACATCGCCGAGGTGATCTCGTCGTGGACCGGCATCCCCGCCGGGCGGCTCCTGGAGGCCGAGACGGCCAAGCTGCTGCGCATGGAGGACGAGCTGGGCCGGCGGCTCATCGGCCAGCAGGAGGCCGTACGCGCGGTCTCCGACGCCGTACGCCGCAGCCGGGCCGGCATCGCCGACCCCGACCGCCCGACGGGCTCGTTCCTCTTCCTCGGCCCGACGGGCGTGGGCAAGACCGAGCTGGCCAAGGCGCTGGCGGAGTTCCTGTTCGACGACGAGCGGGCGATGACCCGCATCGACATGAGCGAATACTCCGAGAAGCACAGCGTGGCCCGGCTCGTCGGCGCGCCTCCCGGCTACGTCGGCTACGAGGAGGGCGGCCAGCTCACCGAGGCCGTACGCCGGCGCCCCTACACCGTGGTGCTGCTGGACGAGGTCGAGAAGGCCCACCCCGAGGTCTTCGACATCCTGCTCCAGGTGCTCGACGACGGGCGGCTGACCGACGGCCAGGGCCGCACGGTCGACTTCCGCAACACGATCCTGATCCTCACCTCCAACCTGGGCTCGCAGTTCCTCATCGATCCCAAGCTGGAGAACGACGCCAAGCGCGAGGCCGTCATGGCGGCCGTGCGCTCGGCCTTCAAGCCGGAGTTCCTCAACCGGCTCGACGACGTCATCCTCTTCGACGCCCTCGGCACGGAGGAGCTGGCCCAGATCGTCGACCTGCAGGTCGAGCGGCTGGCCCGGCGCCTGGCCGACCGCAGGCTGACGCTGGAGGTCACGCCGGCGGCCCGCGAGTGGCTGGCACTGACCGGCTACGACCCGCTCTACGGCGCCCGGCCGCTGCGCCGCCTGGTGCAGTCGTCCATCGGCGACAAGCTGGCCAAGGCCGTCCTGTCGGGCGAGGTCGTGGACGGCGACAAGGTGACCGTGGAGCTCGGCGACGACGAGCTGCTCGTCCAGCGCGCCGCCTGACGCCCGCCCGGAGCCCGGGGCCCCGTCCGTGGGCCCCGGGCTCCCGGAGCCTGACGCTCGCCCGGAGCCCGGGGCCCCGTCCGTGGGCCCCGGGCTCCGGCGTTCTCCGGGGGCGATCAGGGGGGCTCATGGCACGGTCATGGGCCCGCCCGCTCGGTAAGGTTCGCCCCACCCTTCGGACAAGCCCCGCACGCCCCGCCCCCCGGAGGGCTAGCTTCGGCGTTCGTCAGACGAGCGAACAACGACCAGGGGGCGTGCCAGTGCCATCCCACAAGTTCCGGATCATCGTCGCGACGGCCGCGCTGGCCGCGGGTGTGAGCTGGTTCGCCGCGGGCCCCACGGGCGCGGACACCTGTGGCGGAGCGCGGCACTCGACCAGCCTGCTCGGCTGCGCCGGGCGGGTGGAGGTGCGCCCGGAGGACGTGCCGGGCGGGACCGTGATCGCCCCGGAGGCGGGCGACCTGGCCATGGCGGCCGGGCGGCTGGCCCGGCAGCTCGGGCTGACCGGCCTCGCCTCGGGGGGCGCGCTGCCGGGCAAGGTCGATCTCGGGGGTGTGCCGGCCAGCTGGGGCATGCCGCCCCTGTCCTCCGCCTCCCCGCGGGTCCGGCAGGCCGCGGCCGGACCGGCCGGGATGAGGGATCTGGCGACGGCGGCGTACGTCGCGGCCCTGCCGACGCTGCCCCAGGTGCCCGTCCTGCCGGGAACGCCGGCCCGCGCCTCGTGGGAGCCGCACACCGTGACCGCCGGCTCTCCGCGCAAGGACCCGCGCGGGGCGCGGAAGCCGGCGGGCGAGGTGGGCTCGCAGGTCGTCGGCGAGCTGCTGCCGCAGGCGCTCGGCGACCTCGGCGACTCGCCGGTGCTGCCGGGACGCGATCCGGGCCTGGCCGGCCTCACCGGCCTCGTCCAGGATCTCGGCCTGCACTGACCCCCTGCCGCGGGCACGGCGGAATGGCGCGTGCACCTGTGGAACGGTACACGCGCCGATCCCGGCGGTGCGCCCTTCTCAGGGCGGACCGTCAGTGGACGAGCGCGTCCAGTTCGTCCTCGGGCAGCCCGAGATCGACCCTGATGCGGTAGCGCGTACGCAGCGCCGCATCGTGCTCCGGGTCGCTCTCGTCGGATCCCAGCGCGGCCTGGGTCGCCCATTCCAGGCCGCCCCGCAGGTCTCCGTACGCCACCAGCGTCTCGGCGATCGTGTGAGCGGTCGCCGTCGAGACGCCGCCCTCGGCGCGTATCGTCTCGATGACCTCTCTCGCCTCCTCCTGCCGGTCGAGCTCGAACAGCGTGTCGGCGATGCCGGCACGCGGGTCGAAGCCCGTCTCGCCGCCGTCCTCGAGCGCGCGCTGGAAACACTCCATCGCGCGCGCGGGCTGTCCGGCCGCCCGCCACTCCTCGGCGGCGAGAACCAGGATGGACGCCCTGGAGACGTCGCCCGAGGAGTATCCGAGCGCGACGTCGTAGAGCCGACTGGCCAGGGAATCGTGGTCGTCGGCCAGAAGGGCCTGCTCAAGCAGACGATCAAGGTGCTCACGGGTCACATGCGCCACACCGTGAGACTACCGAGCCACGTGCGCCTTTGCCCGGTCATTGCGCATCGCCGGTGGGTCCGGATTTCGGTCACTCCACGGTAAAGACTGGTCACTCTCTGCGTGTTGACACTGCTTGCGGGGGATATACGGATCGCTACGCGTTCTCGCGAGCGGAAGGGGCTGTCATGGGCATGTCCAAGCAGACGACCTTCGCGCTGGCGTGTGTGGTCGTGTTGTCGGCTCTGGTGCCCGGTGTCGCCGGCTATCTGACGGCCCGGATGGAGGCCATCGAGGCCGCCGAGCGCAACCTGCGGGCGCTGGAGGCGCGGCTGCAGCTCCGCGAGGCCAGGGACGCGCGGCCGGTGTCGTACTCGGTGCCCTGCCTGCACCCGCCGTCCACGCCGCAGCTGCAGGAGTTCTCGGCCAGCGCGCTCGGCCGCGAGGAGCACGCCGGGCGCGGGCGGCCGGGCGAGGCCGCCCCCGACTGGCTGCCCGGCCTGGTCCAGGACGTCGAGCGCGCCGTGACGGGCGAGTAGTCGCGGCTCAGACGGCCGGCGACAGGTTCTTGAGCTGGCGCGACAGGAAGCCGCGGATGAGCTGCTTGGCCGCCTCGATCATCTCGGGGTCGCCGTCAGGACGGCGGCGGAAGGCCAGCTTGAGCACCGCGTCACCGGCCTCGACGGCCGCCAGCACCGACACGTCCAGCCTCGGGTCGTCGGCCAGGCCGAACTCGGTCAGGAACAGCCCGCGCAGCCGGCCGGCGATGACCGTGTTGTTCTCGGAGTCGGAGTCGAGCAGGTTGAGGTCGACGGCGTCGCCGAAGTGCAGGCTCTTGAAGCCGGCGACCGAGCGGTGCATGTCGACGTAGACGTCGATGATGGCGTCCACCGCCTCCCACCACCCCCGGTAGTCCTCCTCCAGGAAACGGCGGTCCACCCGGCGGACGAACTCCTCGACGTTGCGCCGGGTGAGCTCCTGGGTGATGGCCCGTTTGTCCGGGAAGAACTGGTAGACCGAACCGATCGCCACGCCCGCCCGCTCCGCGATGCGGGTGGTGGACAGGGCCTCGTAGCCGGACTCGTCGAGCAGCTCGGCGCAGGCGTCGAGCATGCGCTCGACGCGGCGGGCGCTGCGGCGCTGCGCGGGACGCCGCCTCAGGGCGGGAGGCTGGGAGCAATCGTTCTCAATCTGCGGCGAAGACACGGATTCATCTTCTCCCGAAGGCGCGATCGTTAGTTGGAAAATTTCTGGATTTCTCGCTCGTCACCCCAGCCGCGCCAGTGTCCGCATCAGCCGGGGCGAAATCCGGGACAGCGCATAACCTATTTCGGCTTCCGGGTTGACCGGAACGACCGCCTCATTACGGTCCACGGCCCGCGGAATGTGCGCGGCCACCCGCGCGGAACCCCGGGCGGATGACGCTCACCCCGATGCCGTGTCCCGCCAGTTCGGCCCTCAGACTGTCGCTGAGCGCCTTCACGGCGGCCTTGGACACCGAGTACGCCGGCAGCAGCCGCGTCGGCGCGAACGCCGCCAGGGACGCGACGTTGACGATGTGCCCGCCCTGTCCGTGCGCCACCATGGCCGCCCCGAACAGCCGGCAGCCGCGAATGACGCCCCAGAGATTGGTGTCGATCGTGCGCCGCCAGTCGTCGACGGTGTGATCGAGAATGGGGCCGGCGATGGTGATCCCGGCATTGTTGAGCACAATGCCCGGCACTCCATATTCCGCAATGACATTTCGCGAAAAATCAGCCATCTGATCGACATTGCCCACATCGACCTGCGGCCGTAACTCCCGCGACGGGGACGCGCCCTCGACGTGCGCGACGAACTCGGCGATCATGCCGGCCACCGTGTCGGGACGGGCGCGCTGCGCCCAGTGGCCGGCGTCGAGCTCGCGCCGCCAGAGCCGCGGCGTCCACCGTTCGCACCAGCCCGCCAGCGCCGAGGTCACGAAGGGGTCGTGCGCGGCGTCCACGAGCTGCACGGGCAGGTCGATCACGGGCGGCCCGGCCGGCTCGGCCCGGCCCCGCCGTCCCCGCAGGTTCGCCCGGTAGAGCCAGAGGCCGTTGCGCGCGTCGCGTACCAGGGTCGGGGCGGGATGGCCGTCGCGCGGGGGCGCGCCCTCGCGGCGCAGGCGGCGCGCCAGCAGCCGCGGCACCAGGGAGCGCCAGGCCAGCTCGGGCAGGACCGGGATCAGGAAGAACCCGATGTAGGAGGAGCGTACGAGCTGCGCGAGCCGGTCCCGCCGCCCGCCGTGCCGGGCGAAGTCCGCCAGGTGCCGCCCGCCCGGCCCGCCGAGGCTGGTGAACGAGGCCAGCCGCTCGCGCAGCCCGGCCCGCCCGGCCGCCTCCCACCCCTGCACCGACCCCCAGTCGTGCCCGACCAGATGGACCTTCCGCCCGCCGGCCACCGCGTCGAGCACCGCCCGCAGGTCGTCCATCAGACGGTCGAGGCCGTAGTCGCGGCGGTCACGGGGCCCGGTCGAGGCCCCGGCCCCTCGTACGTCGTAACGCACCACGTGGAAGCGGCCGGAGAGCCGGGCCGCGACCTCGTCCCAGACGCGGTGCGTGTCCGGATAACCGTGGAGGAGCAGCACGGTCGGATCGGCGGGGTCGCCGTCCGTGTAGACCGCCAGCCGCACGTCGCCGGACTCGACCCACCGCATCGCGACCCCCTAGTGGACGCTCCGTCCGCAATATAGATCCGCTAGGGCCGCGCGGAAAGGCCGGTGCAGGACCTCAGCGCCTTCCAGTCCGTCAGCGCCTGGGTCTTCGCCGAGCCCGTCATCGGCACCGGGACGCCGCCCTGGATGGTGGCCGGGGTCCAGCGGTCCTTCAGCACCTTCCTGCCGTTGATGGTGAGCGTCAAGACGCCGGTCCGGCCGGTGGTCGCGGGATTGGAGTTGTAGAAGACGAAGTTGCCCATCCCGTAGTTGACGTAGGCGTTCCCGAGGTAGCCCGAGCCGAGCAGGATGTGCGCGTGGCCGCCGACGATGACGTCCGCGCCCGCCTTGACCAGCTTGGGGGCCAGCGAGAGCTGCGCCTCGTTCGGGCACTTCTGCATCTCGGTGCCCCAGTGGAGGTGGACGATCACGGTGTCCGAGTTCTTGCGCGCCTGCCGCACCGCCCGCAGCAGGGCTGCCTCGTCCTTGGCGGAGGCCAGGCCGCCCTTGTCCGCGGTGGCCGTCCACGCCTGGATGAACTCGGAGTCGAGCACCTGCGTGGCCCCGATGATCGCCACCCGGTTGCCGTTCACGGTCTTCCTGTACGGCTTGTACGCCTCCGCCGCGTCCTTCCCGATCCCCACCACAGGGAACTTGCTGCGCTTGATCGCCGCCAGCGAGTCGGCCAGCCCGCTCTCCATGTAGTCCATGCCGTGGTTGTTGGCCATGGACACGACGTCCACCCCGGCCGACTTGAGCGCGGTGAACGCGCTGGCCGGCGCGCGGAAGGTGAACTGCTTGCCCGGCGCGGGCGTCCCCGCCGTGGTGATCGCCGTCTCCAGGTTGACCATGGTGAGGTCGGCCTGGCGCAGGACGTTCGCGATGGGCCCGAGGGCGGTGCGCGGATTGGCCAGCCGGGGCCGCAGGATGCCCTCGAAGTGCACGTCCCCGCCGAACGAGATCGTGTACGGCCGCCGCTGCGGCGTCGGCTTCTTCGTCGGCGACACCGCCGCCTGCTGGTCGGCCTGCTTGGCCTGCAACTCCTTGTCCGGCGCCGAAGAGGAGCAGGCGGCCAGCGAGGCCACCGACGCGATGGCGGCGAACAACGGGAGGGCACGGGGGAGTCTCATCTGCCGCACTTCCGCTCGAATCCTGACATTCAGGGATTGAGCATGCCATGCGGGGGTCGTTACCCGGCAAATCGCAACAATTTGACCATCTCCCGTCAGGGAGGCCGGCCTGCCGAAGCTCGGCCGCGACTACCGGAGCGCGGCCCGCCGGGGCCGTCAGGCCGTGGTGGCGCTCCAGGTTCTCCACCGTGCGACCGGCCGAGATGGCACTGTGGAGGCATGACGTTCCGTCATCGCTCACGCGCGTTGCGTTGGTCGCTGCTCCTCACGGCTGCGACGCTGTCCTGCCTCATCGCGACCCTGCTCACGCCCCTCCTGCTGGAACGCCTGGTGCCCACAGGGACCCGATGGCAGCAGTTGAGCGCCGTCGGCGAGACGTACGGCGCCGCTTCAGCCGTCATCTCCGCCTTCGCCCTGGTCGCGATCGGGTTCTCTCTCTCCTTACAGGTGCGGGAAATGCGATTCGCCAGGGCGGAGGCCGAACGCGCTCACCATTTTCAACTCATGCAGCTGCAGATAGAGAATCCCGTGCTGAGCGACGCGCTGAGCATCAGATCCCAGCTCGATCCGCGCGTGCACATCTATCTCAATCTGGTCCTCTCCTACTGGGAGATGCTCTTCAGAGTGGGAGAGATGACGGAGGAACAGCTCGCCGAGTACGCGCGGGCGAATTTCTTCGGCACGGAGGCCGGCCACAACTTCTGGCGGGCGACCCGGGACCACAGGCTCCTGGTGGTAAAGGACCGGCGCGGCGAGCGCTTCATCAACGTGATGGATCAGGTTTGGCGACAGAGCCGAAGCACGCGTACGGACAGGTTGGTCGCCGGCCGGAATTCGGCCGTCGTCACGGCGACGGCGCTCGTCGCCGCGGGAATCATCTGGATCCGTCACGCGCGCAGGAAACAGCCCCGGAGTCGATCGACCTCCGGGGCGGATGTGTCATGACGGGCGGCGTTACGCCTTCATCTTCAGGCCGTGACCTGGAGAGCTGTCAGGTCGAACTCTCCCTCACGAACCCCTGCGGTGAAGGCGGCCCATTCTTCGGGAGTGAAGACCAGGACGGGACCATCCTGGTCCTTGGCGTCCCGCAGTGCGACTTTTCCGTCGGCCAGCGGGGCGACCTCCACGCACGTGTCGGCGCCGTTGCAGAAAGTGCTCTTCCGCCAAGCCGTCGTCGCAGTATGGTTGTACATTTTCTCCCCAAATGCGCAAGGGGCACCGTTGCCCCTTTTCTGAGGTTCCGCTCTAGCGACGCCAGAGCATTGCTTTACGCTGGATGAGCACGCGTGACTCGTCCTCGTCCAGCGCTTCCAGCCGTATGTGATCAAAGGCCGTCTCATAGCCCGCCACCCACTCGAGCTCCTCGACGAAATGCGCCGCATACAACTGCTCCAGGTACACGACGTCATCGAAGGACGAGAACCTCAGGTGGATGAATGCACCTGTGTTGACCGGGTGCAGGGATTCCAGCGGCAGGACTCTCACGTTCACGTGCGGCAGCAGCGAGACTTCCAGAAGGTGCTCCATCTGCTCCCGCATGACGGAGGGCTCTCCGAATCGTCGCATCAGCGCCGATTCATCCAGCACCACGGAGAGCGCACACGGGTCACTCCTGTGCAACACTCGCTGTTGCCTCGCGAGACGGGCCTCCACTCGGCTTCGGATGCCACTATGAGTGATCCGAGCGATGCCGCGAGTGGCCAGGATCACTTCCCTCGCGTAATCCTCTGTCTGCAGCAGACCAGGCACGACCTGGGGTTCCCAGGCGCGCTGGTATGTCGCCTCCGCTTCCAGCCCGAGAAACCTCATGTATTCCTCAGGCAGGGCGTCTTGGTAATCCTCCCACCAGCCCCGCCGCTCCGCATCCCGCAGCAGGCCGATGAGTTCGTCAAGTTTGCCCCCGTCGACGCCGTAGAGCTTCACCAGTGCCTTGATGTCGTCGGCGCTGGGCATCGTACGTGCGGCCTCGATGCGGCTGACCTTGCTGGGAGACCAGCCGAGCTCCTTGGCGGCCTTGGCGCCGGTGAGCTTGTTGCGCTCACGCAGCAAACGCAGCTCCTGGCCGAGTCGGAGCCTGCGTACCGTCGGGCTGCCCTGCTGCGATGGCACCGTCCGCTCTCCTTGTCCGGAAGGAAGGTGTAACCGGCGGGGATCGTTTGGGGGACGGCATTCGGGGCCGTTCCCACAATCGTACATGCAAGTTGCACACCCAATGCCAGGTGCCCTTGCCGGAAGGCTGTCACGGAGAGAGCTCAGGAGCAAGGCGAGAGCGCGGATCGGATCGGCTGCGTGCAACTTGCACCGCAAGCTCCGCGCAAGAAAACCAAAACTTCCGGGCGGAAGGTATTGTGCCCCGCTCACCAGCGGAGCACGATCGTAGGGAAAAGGTTTCTCCGACGTGAGGAGGCCGGGCATGACGTCGAGTTCGCCGCACGCACCGGGCCTCCCCCACAGCAACGCGTGCCCGAGCATGCCGGGCCGTACGCACTCCGGCGGCGTCGCCGTCCCCGAATAAGAACGAGCCGGGCACAAAAAAATGCCGGGCCGCGGCTGTCGGCCTGATCCCCGCATATGGGCTGCCACCCAGCGGGAGGAACGGCCGCCAGCCGACGGACCGGCGCAGAAGCCACCTCTAGAAATGCCGCGAAAGGGGTCTTCTATGTACTCACAAGGTATCAAGGGACCTGGCCGAATCAAGTCCCGTATCCGTGAACTCATGGCCTGGGCCGACCGCGAGGTCTGCATGGAGCCCGATGAGTTCGCCTACCACGTCGGCTGGACGGTGACCAGGACGGGGTTCGGCGCGCGCCGCTACCGTGATCCGCGATTCGACCAGCTCCGCGTGCCCGGCCGGGTGCGCGAGGAGGTGACGTGAGGTGTCCAGGAACCCACGGAACCAGATCTACCCCGGCTACGAGGACCTGCCCGCCGCCGGGCGCGCACGGATCCTCGTCCGGCTCTGGCGGGCGCGGGCCGAGCTGCTGCTGGCGGCGGCGCTGGGATTGTTCGCGCTGCTCCTGCTGCGGGCCGCGGACGCCGGCCACCTGTTGCCGTTCGCCCTGGTGACCAGCGCGATCTCGGTGCCGGCGGCGGTGACCAGGACCGGCCGCGGCTGGATCGCGGCCCACTGCTGGTGCGTGGTCTCCCGGCACCGCCTGCAGCGGGTCTGCCTGGAGACGACCATGCACACGAGGGCCGGGCGCATCCCGCTGATCCTGTGGATCACGCCGACCGCGACCGGGGAGAAGGCGCTGGTGCTGACGAGGGCCGGCATCTGCGCCGAGGAGTTCGACGCCTACAGCGAGGAGATCGCCGCGGCCTGCTGGGCGCGCGGCGTGAACGTCTACCGGCACCGTACGCGGGCGCAGTTCGTGATCGTGGAGATCGTCCGCAGGGACGAGGCCCCGGGCACGCTGTCGCCGGGGCTCGACCGGCTGTTCGGCCGGCGTGCCTGGATCTCGCTCCGGCCCGACCTGAAGGAGCCGCCTGATCTGCGCAGCCCGATGCAGGCGGTGCGGATCGGCTAGAAGCCTGGGGATGAATGGGGCCTTTCCCCAGGGGGCAAGCCTCGGAGACCGCGGGGGCTCCGGGGCTTCCCCATGCGCGCGACTCGGGCCAAGATGAGTTCATCTGACGAACTCAGGAGTCGTGATGACGTCGACCGTCCACCGGACCTGTCCCCTGTGCGAGGCCGTCTGCGGCCTGACGCTCACCCTCGACGAGGGCGGGCACGTGACCAGCGTCCGCGGTGACAAGAACGATCCCTTCAGCAAGGGCTTCATCTGCCCGAAGGGAGCCAGCCTCGGCCGGCTCGACGAGGACCCCGACCGGCTGCGCAAGCCGCTCGTCCGCGAGGGCGAGCTGTGGCGCGAGGTCGGCTGGGAGGAGGCGTTCGCCGCCGTACGGGCGGGCCTCGACCAGGTGGGCGACCGCAGCTCGGTCGCCGTCTACCTCGGCAACCCCACCGCGCACACCATGGCGGGCGCGCTCTACGCCGGGCCGCTGATCAGGGCGCTCGGCACCCGCAACGTCTTCTCCGCCAGCACCGCCGACCAGATGCCGAAGCACGTGTCGAGCGGCCTGATGTTCGGCTCCCCGATGGCCGTCCCGGTCCCCGACCTGGACCGCACCGACCACCTGCTGATGCTCGGCGCGAACCCGCTGGAGTCCAACGGCTCGCTGTGCACCGCGCCCGACTTCCCCGGCCGGCTGAAGGCGCTGCGCGGGCGCGGCGGCAAGCTGGTGGTCGTGGACCCGCGCCGCACCCGCACCGCCGCGCTCGCCGACGAGCACGTGTTCATCCGGCCGGGCACGGACGCGTACCTGCTGTTCGGCATGGTCCACACGCTGTTCGCCGAGGACCTGGTCACGCTCGGCCGCGAGGTCAACGGCCTGGACGAGGTGCGCGAGGCGGCCAAGCACTTCCCGCCCGAGGCCGTGGCCCGGCGCACCGGCGTGCCCGCGGCGGTGATCGAGCGGCTGGCCAGGGAGCTGGCCGCGGCGCGCACGGCCGCCGTGTACGCCAGGATCGGCACCTGCACGGCCGAGTTCGGCACGCTGGCCCAGTGGCTCGTGGACGTGCTCAACGCGCTCACCGGCAACCTCGACCGGCCGGGCGGGGCGATGTTCGCCAAACCGGCCACCGAGTCCGGCGGGCGGCGGCGGCCGTACGCGACGGGCCGCTGGCGGAGCCGGGTGCGCGGCCTGCCGGAGGCCAATGGCGAGCTGCCGGTGGCCACGCTGGCCGACGAGATCGAGACGCCGGGCGAGGGCCGGATCAGGTTCCTGCTCACGGTGGCGGGCAACCCCGTGCTGTCGGCGCCCCACGGGGCCCGGCTGGACGCGGCCTTCGAGCGGCTCGACTTCATGGTGAGCGTGGACCCGTACCTCAACGAGACCACCCGGCACGCGAACGTCATCCTGCCGCCGCCGCGCGTGCTGCAGTCAGGGCACTACGACTTCGCGCTGCTCGGCTTCGCGGTACGCAACTACGCGCGTTACTCCCCTCCCCTGCTGCCGATGGACGACCGGCCGTCCGAGTCCCAGATCCTGGCCAGGCTCGCGATGATCGCCTCCGGCACGGAGGGCGGCGACCTCGACGCGTTCGTGATCGACGAGACGCTGCGCAAGGCCACGCAGACGCCCGGCTCCGGCGTCGAGGGCCGGGACGTGGCCGAGCTGCGCGCCGCGCTGGACGGCCGCGACGGCGGCGAGCGGCGGCTCGACCTCATGCTCAGGCTCGGCCCGTACGGCGAGTGGTCGGGCAAGGGCGACCTGTCGCTGCGCAAGCTCCTCGACCACCCGCACGGCCTGGACCTGGGCCCGCTGGAGCCCCGCCTGGACGAGGTGCTGCGGACCGCCTCCGGCCTGGTCGAGCTGGCGCCGCCGCAGCTCCTGGAGGACGTCGAGCGGCTGCGCGCGAAGCTGGAGGAGGAGGCGCCGGAGATGGTCCTCATCGGCCGGCGCCATCTGCGCTCCAACAACAGCTGGATGCACAACGTCGGCCCGCTGGTCGGCGGCAGCAACGCCTGCACGCTGCAGATCAACCCGGCGGACGTGGCGCGGCTCGGGCTCGCCGGCGAGGCGGTGGTGCGCTCGGCGAAGGGCCGGCTCACGGTGCCGCTGGAGCCGACGGAGGCGATCATGCCGGGCGTGGTCAGCCTGCCGCACGGCTGGGGTCACGCGGACAGCACGCAGCGCGTGGCCTCCGCGCACGCGGGCGTGAGCGTCAACGACCTCACCGACGAGAGCGCGGTGGACGCCCCAAGTGGTAACGCAGTGTTCAACGGAGTTCCGGTCACGATTTCACCAACCGGGGTGATCACCGCACATTAGGGTGCTGCGCGTGACTATCGCGCCAGAAGAGGACCGTCGCCTGAACGCCCAGATCGCTTTCGCCGTCGAGATCGACAAGTTGAAGCGGATCATCCGCCGCAACCATCTGATCGACGGCTCCCGCCGGGAGAACACCGCCGAGCACTCCTGGTACGTGGGCACGCTGGCGATGGTCCTCGGCGAGCACGCCCCGCCGGGGACCGACCTCCAGCGGGTGGTGGCCATGCTGCTGGTGCACGACCTGGTGGAGATCGACGCCGGCGACACGTTCATCTACGACCCGGTCGAGGTGGCCGCGCAGGCGGACGTCGAGCGGGCCGCCGCCGAGCGCATCTTCGGCCTGTTGCCCGCCGAGCAGGGGGCGGAGCTGCGGGCGCTGTGGGACGAGTTCGAGGAGCGCGCGACGCCGGAGGCGCGCTTCGCGAAGGCGCTCGACCGTTTCGCCCCGATCCTGGCCAACCATCACACCGAGGGCGGCACCTGGCCGCTGTTCAAGGTCCGGGCCTCGCAGGTACGGGAGAAGGTGCGCATCATCGAGGAGGGCTCACCCACGCTCGGCCGGTACGCCCTGGAGCTGGTCGAGCTCTCCGTGGCCAGGGGACACCTCGCCGAGTGATCCCCGTATGCCTGGGGTAGGGGACTTGTCGTGAAAGAGACAGTACGCGCCAAACGTCGGCAATTGAGGGGATTCGCCGGTCCGGTCGCTCTGGCCGATCGGCTTGAGAAGTCCAAGGCCATGGACCGGCCCATCCGTGTGCTGGCCAAGGCCGTACGCACCCGCGTCAAACCGGGCTGGCTGCGCGACCTGCTGCACGGCGTCCCCATAGGCGAGCCGCTGCACCCGTCGTTGGCCTCGGCCACGCTGGGCTGCTGGACGTCGGCCGCGTTGCTGGACGCGGCGGGCGGCGACCCCCGGGCGGCGCGGCTGTTGCTGGCCACCGGCATCGCCGGCGCGCTGCCGACGGCGGCGGCCGGGCTGACCGACTGGTCCTCGCTCCACCGCGAGCAGCAACGGGTGGGCTTCGTCCACATGGCGGGGAACCTGACCGCGCTCGGACTGTTCTCCGCCTCGCTGTTGCTGCGGCTGAAGGGGCACGAGCGGCCGGGCAAGATGTTGTCCTTCGCCGGGCTCGGCGTCGGCATGCTGGGCGCCTACCTGGGCGGCCACCTGGCCTACCGCCAGGCCGCGGGGCCCAACCACGCCCCGCAGGTGGCCCACCTGGTGCCGCTGGGATGGCACGACCTGTGCCCGCTCAAGGACCTTCCCGACGGCCGGCCCGTCGCGCGGCGGCTCGGCTACATCCAGCTCTTCGTGCTGCGAAGGGGCGAGGCCGTCACCGTGCTCGCCGACCACTGCCCGCACCTGGCCGGGCCGCTCCACCAGGGGCGGCTGGTCATGGAGAACGGCGAGGCGTGCGTGGTGTGCCCGTGGCACGGCAGCACGTTCCGGCTCGGCGACGGCTCGGTGCGGCACGGACCGGCCACCGCGCCCGCGCCGATGTTCGAGACGCGGATCCGGCGGGACGGCACGATCCAGGTGCGGCCCATGACCTGACGCGAGGTTGACCTGAAGTTAGCTTGAGGTCCTACGGTCGTGCCATGAGCAAGATCCTGGTGACCGGCGCGACCGGAAACGTCGGCAAGCATGTGGTGTCCCAGCTCGCGGAGGCGGGGCTGGACGTGCGGGCGCTCGCCCGCGACCCCGGACGGGTCGTGCTGCCCGTGGAAACGGTACGCGGCGACCTGACCGCGCCGGAGAGCCTGGAGCCGGCGCTGCGCGACGTGGAGAGCGTCTTCCTCCTCTGGCCGAGCTTCACCGCCGACGGCGCCGACGAGACGATCACGGCGGTCGCCCGGCACGCCCGCCGCGTGGTGCTCCTGTCGGCCCCCGGGGCCGACCAGCCGGGCAGCCACTACCACGAGGTGGAGCGGCTGGTCAGGCGCTCCGGGCTCGGCTGGACGTTCCTGCGGCCCAGCGGCTTCGCGGTCAACACCCTCGGCTGGGCGGAGCAGGTGCGGCAGGGTGTGGTGCGCTGGCCGTACGGGCGGGCGGCGCGCTCGCTGATCCACGAGAAGGACATCGCGGCGGTGGCGGCGCACGTGCTGACCTCGGCGGGGCACAACGGGGCCGCGTACCTGCTGACCGGCCCCGAGCGGCTGACCCAGGCCGAGCAGGTCAGGATGATCGGCGAGGCGGTCGGGCGCGAGGTGCGCTGGGAGGAGCAGTCGCCCGAGGAGGCCCGCGAGCTGCTGACCGCGCTCTGGGGCGCCCCCGAGTTCGTGGAGAGCGCGCTGCGCACCTGGGAGAGCTTCGTGACCGCGCCCGAGGTGGTCACCGACACGGTGGAGCGGCTGCTCGGCCGGCCCGCGCTGACGTTCCGCCAGTGGGCCGCCGACCACGCGGCCGACTTCAGCTAGGCGTCGTCGGCCCGCTGGTCCCGCTCGTCCGCCGGGTGCTCGACCAGGGCGAGGACGCGGCTGGACATGAACCTGGCCGTGCGTACGGGGGTGCCGCCGCGGGTGACCTCGCTCACCTCGACGAGCCCCCGGCGCGTGGCGATCTCGACCCGCCGGCCGGCGCGGGTGGCGCTGATCTCGTACGTGCGGGGCGAGCCGCCCGCGTCGATGACGATCTCCACCCGGTCACCCTTCATGTCCGGGATATACCCATTTTTCGCTATCCGTACACCAGTACGATAATCGCCGTGACCCCCACGGCCACGATGACGCCGCGCAGCACCGGAGCCGGGATCCGCCGCCCCACCCGGGCCCCCACGAAGCCGCCGACGATCGCGCCCAGCGCCACCCCGAGCACCGCCTGCCAGTCCACCTTCGCGACCACCACGAACAGCACCGCCGCCACCCCGTTGACGATCAGCGCGAGCACGTTCTTGGCGGCGTTGACCCGCTGCAGGCCGTCGGCGAGGAAGCTGCCGAGCAGGCCGATGAGCAGCACGCCCTGGGCCGCGCCGAAATAGCCGCCGTAGACGCCGGCGGCCAGCACGGCCAGCCAGAGCACCGGCCCGCCGTCCGGGTGCGCGTGCTCGCGCCGCTCGGCCAGCAGGGCGTTGAGCCGGGGCTGGATCACGACCAGCACGCAGGCCAGCGCGATCAGCACCACCACCACGATCTCGAACACGCCGGGATCGAGGACCAGCAGCAGGAGCCCGCCGATCAGCGCTCCCAGCGCCGAGGCGAGGCCGAGCCTGAGCAGCCGGTCGCGCTGCCCGCTCAGCTCGGCGCGGTAGCCGTAGGCGCCGGTGAACGAGCCCGGCACCAGGCCGATGGTGTTGGAGACGTTGGCCGTCACGGGGTCGACGCCCATCGCCACCAGCGTCGGGAACGTGATCAGCGAGCCGGAGCCGACCACCGCGTTGATGGCGCCCGCCACCACGCCGGCCGCGCCGACCGCGACCAGTTCCCACCCCGTCACGAGCGCTCCTTACGTGTCTGGGCTCTTGGGGGGCGTGAACAGGCCGCCAAGGCTCTCCAGGACCTTTCCCATCTCCGACGGGACGATCCAGATCTTATTTGCCTCGCCTTTGGCGATCTCCGGCAGGGTCTGGAGGTACTGGTAGGCGAGCAGGTGCTGGTCCGGCCTGCCGTCGTGGATCGCGCGGAAGACCATGCCGATGGCGTCCGCCTGGCCCTTGGCCCGCATCGCCTGCGCCTCGGCCTCGGCCTGCGCGCGCAGCACCGCCGCCTCCGCCTCGCCGCGCGCCCGCAGCACCGCCGCTTGCTTCTCGCCCTCGGCCTGGAGGATCGCCGCCTGCCGCTGGCCCTCGGCGGTCAGCACCGCGGCCCGCTTGTCGCGGTCGGCGCGCATCTGCTTCTCCATCGAGTCCTGGATGGAGGCGGGCGGGTCGATGGCCTTCAGCTCGACCCGGTTGACCCGGATGCCCCATTTGCCGGTGGCCTCGTCGAGGACGCCGCGCAGGGCCGTGTTGATGTCCTCGCGGGAGGTCAGCGTGCGTTCGAGATCCATGCCGCCGACCACGTTGCGGAGGGTGGTGACGGTCAGCTGCTCGACGCCGGTGAGGAAGTTCGCGATCTCGTACGTGGCCGCCTTCGGGTTCGTGACCTGGAAGTAGATCACGGTGTCGATGGAGACCACGAGGTTGTCGGAGGTGATGACCGGCTGCGGCGGGAACGACACCACCTGCTCGCGCAGGTCGATCAGGTCCTTGATGCGGTCGATGAACGGCACCACGTTGAGCCCCGGCCGCAGCGTCCGGTGGTAGCGGCCCAGGCGCTCCACGATGGCCGCCGTGGCCTAGTACGCCCGCGCGTACCAGCGGCCCTCCGCGCTCCGATCCAGCGTCAGCGGCACCCCGAACGTCTGCGACAGGTGGTCGGCCGTCATCACGTCCTCCAGCGGCCCCTGGGCCACCACCGAGCCGTGCCGCAGCAGCAGCCCGTGGGTGAACCCGATCGGCACCTCCTCCACGTGGTGCGTCACGAGGACCAGCGTCGGCGAGCGGTAGTCGCCGGCCAGCGTCGACAGCCGGCGCACCAGGTCCTCGCGCCCGCCCAGGTCGAGCCCGGCGGCCGGCTCGTCGAGCAGCAGCAGCTCCGGGTCGGGCATGAGGGCGCGGGCGATCTGCACCCGCTTGCGCTCGCCCTCCGACAGCGTGCCGAACCTGCGCCTGATCAGGTGGGCCGCCCCCATCATGTCGATCAGCTCGACGGCCCGGGTCACGTCGTCGGAGTCGTACTCCTCGGTGTAGCGGCCCATGATGCCGTACGACGCCGTCAGGACGAGGTCGATGACCTTCTCCTCCGGCGGGATCCGCTCGGCGAGCGCCGCGCTCGCCAGGCCGATGCGCGGCCGCAGGTCGAACACGTCGGTCTGCCCCAGCCGCTCGCCCAGCACCTCGATCACGCCCTCGCTCGGATAGAGCAACGTGGACGCCACCTGCAGCAAGGTCGTCTTCCCCGCGCCGTTGGCACCGATGACGACCCAGCGTTCGTCCGCGTTGACCTCCCAGTCGATGCCGCGCAGCAGGGCCGCTCCGTCCCGCCTGACGGCGACGTCCTGGAGCCGCAGCACCTGACCACCCATCCCCGTTACCTCCTTCAGGAGTCACCCTCGGGACAAACCTATTGCAGGGCGAGCGCATATCGTGGATCGGTGCGCCCTGAATCACCTGTCTGTCCGTCCCTGGTCGCCTGGGGCAACGCGTGGCTCGCCGGTCACGTGGGGCTCGACGAGGCGGCCGACCACGTGGAAACCGCCGGTGGGCCCGCCGTCGCGGGCGAGGTGCCGCTGCGCGCGTACCTCGCGAACCTGCGCGCGAGCGGCCTGCGGGAGCTGCGTCTCGCTCTGCCCGCGCCCGGCGACCCGCTCGGGCTGTCGGGGCCGCCGGCGTTCAACGCGGCCGCGGTCGACGCAGGCCAGGCCGCGATCGCCGTGCTCGACGACCGCAACCTCGGCCTGGTGCCCGCGCCCGACCGGCGCGGCTCGTCGTACGACGGCGTGCGGTTCGGCGTGCACGAGTCGGGCCCGGTCCGGCACGACCTGCCGTCGCTGGCGGAGGCCGAGCGGGAGCTGTCCGACGCCATGCGCGCGGCCACCGACGCGCTGTCGTCGGCGGAAGGACCCGCCCAGGGCCGGCCCGAGCTGGGCCGGCACGGCGGCGAGCTGGCCCCCGGCTACCCCGCCCGCGCCCACCGCGTCAGCACCCTCGCCACCCGGCTGGCCGCCGTGCTCCGCCTGGCCGACGAGCGCGGGCTCACCGCCGCCCAGGTCGCCCGGCGCGGGAGCGCGCTGCGCGACCTCGACCGGGCGGTGCGCCGCGCCCTGGTGGCCGCGCACCACGCCATCTTCGAGCCGCTCCGCAGCCCCTAGCCCCGCTCAGGCCAGGCCGTGGCGGACCGCGTACAGCGCGGCCTGGGTGCGGTCCTGGACGCCCAGCTTCATGAGCACGTTCGACACGTGCGTCTTGACCGTCTTCTCCGCCACCGTGAGCGTCTTGGCGATCTCCTTGTTCGATCGGCCGGCCGCGATGAGCCGCAGCACCTCGCGCTCGCGGTCGGTCAGCGGCACCGGCGCGTCCGGCGGCCCGACGGGCGACGACTCCCCGGCCAGCATCGCCTCGGCGGCCTCGGGGGCGAGCAGCACCTGGCCGCCGTGGACCGTACGGACCGCCTGGACGAGTGCGTCGGGAGCGACGTCCTTGTAGAGGAAGCCGGCCGCGCCGGCCCGCATGGCCGGCCCCACGTCGCCGGGGTCGCTCACGGACGTCAGCACCACCACGCGGGTCGGCCCGCCCGTCAGCCGCTCCAGCGCGCCGAGGCCGTCCAGCACCGGCATCCTGAGATCCAGCAGCAGCACGTCGGGGGCGAGCCGCCCGACCAGCTCGACGGCCTGCTCGCCGTCGCCCGCCTCGCCGACGACCGTGATGTCGTCCTGGAGGTCCAGGAACGTCCGCAGCCCCTGCCGCACCACCGGATGATCGTCGGCGATCAGCACCCGGATCACCCGCTCACCTCCACGCGCACCGTCGTTCCCCGTCCCGGGGCCGACTCGACCGTCAGCACGCCGCCGACCGCCTCGGCCCTGTCCCTCATGGAAACCAGCCCGAGCCCGCGTGATTCCCCGGGCTCGAAACCGGCGCCGTCGTCGCGTACCGTCAGCGCCGGCGTGCCGCCCTCGTACGTCAGGCGGACGGCGACCTCGCCGGCTCCCGAGTGCCGCAGCGCGTTGTGCAGCGCCTCCTGGGCCACCCGCAACATCGCCACCTCGACCTCCGGCCGCAGCGGCGGCAGCTCGGCGCAGGCGAACGTCACGACCGGCGGGTGCAACCGGTCCAGCAGGCGTACGTGCTTACGCAGCGTCTCGGCCAGCCCGTGCCGGTCGAGCTCGGCCGGGCGCAGCTCCACGATGACCGCGCGCAGCTCGGCGAGGGCCTCGCCGGCCAGGCGCTGGACGTTCGCGAGCTCCGCCGCCGCCCGGTCGGGGGCCTTCTCCAGCATCGTGCCGGCCGCCTGGGCGCTCAGCCGCAGCGAGAACAGCTTCTGCGTGACCGCGTCGTGCAGCTCCCTCGCCATGCGGTTGCGCTCCTCCAGCATGGCGAGCTCGCGGCCGCTCTCGTAGAGGCGGGCGTTGGCCAGCGCGATCGCCGCGTGTGCGGCGAACAGCGTCAGCAGCTCCTGGTCGGCCTGCGTGAACTCCGCGCCCGGCGTGCGCTTGTTGGCGAGGAAGATGATGCCGAGCACCTCGTCGCCGTCGCGGATGGGGACGCCGAGGAAGTCCTTCATGACCGGGTGCGCCTTCGGCCACCACTCGAACCTCGGGTCCTCGCGCAGGTCGGGAAGCCGTACGGGGGCGCCTTCGCGCAGCATCGCGCCCAGCATGCCGTGCTGGCGCGGCAGCGGCCCGATCGCGTCCCACTGCTTGTCGGTCAGGCCCTCGGCGACGAACTCGGCGAACGAGCCGTCGTCGTCGGGCACGCCGAGCGCGGCGTAACGGGCGTCGAGCAGGCGCTGCGCCGAGCGCACGATCACCTGCAGCACCTCGCGCACGGACAGGTGCCGGGTGACCGCGAGCACGGCGGAGCTCACCGCGTGCAGGATCTCGTCTCGTTCGGACGTCACGGCCCCCACTCTAGGGACCGGCGCGCCGGACGGTCCCGGGCGGTGCGGCAGTGACCCGCCGTCGACAGTGGCCCTGGGCGCCTCAGCGGCCGGTGTCGGAGACGTCGGCGCCGGCGTCCTTCTGGTGGCCGCGGCGGGCGTCGCGGTCGAAGATGCCCAGGATCTCGCACGGTCTGCCCTCGGCGCCGATGGCGTGCGGCATCATCGTGGGGAACTCCGCGGCCTGGTTGGTCTCGATGCGAAAGCGCCGGTGGCCGAGCATGAGGACGGCGGTGCCGGACAGCACCACCAGCCATTCGCGTCCGGGATGGGCACGCATGCGGGCCGGGTTGTCGGGCGGCGGGTCGGTCATCCGCTGACGCATCACGCTCATGCCGGGGTCGCTCTTCACGGGCCAGCGCATCAGGCCGTGCGCGCCGTCGATCATCGGGCTGATGACGACGTCGTCGGCGGCGTTCTCCACGAGCTGGTCCAAGGTGGTGTCCAGCGCGCGGGCGAGAGTGACCAACTGGTCGAGGGCGAGGCGGCGCCGGCCGTTCTCGATGCGGCTCAGTGACGACTGGCTGAGGTTGGCCCGCGTGGCCAGCTCCTCCAGCGACCAGCCCTGAGCGACGCGCAGTGCGCGGATGCGTTTGCGTACGAGGCTTTCCAGCTGCCCATCTTCTTGCGTCATAGGCAACATCCTATGCCCAAGATGCAAGAGGGGCTTAACGTCGCATACCGAGAGCGAACACGCCCGTGCAAGAGAGGAAACCCATGAGTGTCGACCAGCCTCCCCAGGTGGTGACCGCGCCGGACGCGCGTCAGCTGCGCGCGATCCTGATCGCCGTCTCGATCGCGTTGATGGCCGTCATCGCCTCGGTGTCCGGGCTGAACGTCGCCCAGACTCACCTGGCCGTCGAGTTCGGCGCCTCACAGACCACCGTGCTGTGGATCATCAACGTCTACACCCTCACCCTGGCCGCACTGCTGCTGCCACTCGGCGCGATCGGTGACCGGCTCGGCCGCAAGCCCATGCTGGTCACCGGACTGATCGTCTTCGGCGCCGCCAGCGCCGTCGCGGGGCTCGCCCCGTCGGCCGCGGTGATGATCGGCGCCCGCGTGGCCGCCGGCGTCAGCGCCGCGATGATCATGCCGATCACCCTGGCCGTGATCACCTCCACCTTCCCCGAGGAGGAACGGGGCAAGGCCATCGGCGTGTGGACCGGTGTCGCCGGAGGCGGCGGCATCCTGGGCATGTTCCTGTCCGCCCTGCTGGTCGACGTCGCCGACTGGCGCCTGCTGTTCGTCCTGCCCGTGGTCCTGGTCGTCGTCGCGCTGGCGATGACGCTGCGATCGGTGCCCGACTCCCGCGAACGCTCCGCCCACCCCTTCGACACCGTCGGCGCGCTGGTCTCCGCCGTCGCCGTGATCGGCCTGATCTTCGTCCTCCAGGACGGCCCCGAGCACGGCTGGACCGCCCCCACCACGCTGATCGGCCTGGCCGTCGGCGTCATCGCCGCGATCACCTTCGTGGCCTGGGAGCTGCACCGCCGCGACGCGTCTCTCCTGGACGTACGCCTCTTCCGTGAGCGGGGCCTGGCCTCCGGCTCGATCACCCTGCTGGTCGTCTTCGGCGTCCAGGCCGGGATCGCCGTCGTCCTCTTCCCGTTCTTCCAGGCCGTGCTCGGCTGGTCCGGGCTGCTGTCCACGGTGGCGATGATGCCGATGGCCGTCATGATGATGATGACCTCGGGCCTGGCCCCGAAGCTGGCCTCCAGGATCGGCGCCCGCTCCACCATGGCCGTCGGCGTCGCCCTGTCCGCGCTCGGCCTGGTCCTGATGGCCCTGTTCGTGTCCGTCGACGGCGGCTACCTGTCCATCCTGGCCGGCATGCTCGCCATGGGCGTCGGCATGGGCCTGTCGATGACGCCTTCCACCGAGGCCATCACCGGCTCACTGCCCCGCGCCAAGCAGGGCGTCGCCTCCGCGCTCAACGATGTCACCCGCGAGTTCGGCACCGCTCTCGGCGTCGCCCTGCTCGGCGCGCTGCTGGCCAACGGCTACCGCAGCGCCATGGACGACAGGCTCGACGGCGTCCCTGCGGGCGTCGCGGAGACCGCCCGCGAAGGCATCGCCAACGCCGTCGCGGCCGCACCCCGGACCGGCGGCCAGGCCCAGGACCTGATCCACGCGGCGCAGCAGTCCTTCGTCGACGGCTGGCAGCAGGCCATGTGGGCCGGCGCGGCCGTCATGGCCGCCCTGCTCCTCCACGTCGCCCTGCGCGGCCCGAAGAACACCGCGCCGCTCCGGCCCGAGGTCGAAGAGAGCGTCGCCGCCCGCTGACCGGTTTGGGCTCATGGTCACGGGTAGGTCGGTTCCGACCCCAAACGGATCTTCGTCCGCGGCTGTTCCGCGGACACGATCACGAAGAGAAAGGTCATGCACGATGTCCGCAGTTCTTGGTGGTAAGCCGCTGGCTGACCGGGTGGCCGTGGTCACCGGCGCGTCGAGCGGCATTGGACAGGCCACGGCCGAGCGCCTGGCGGCGCTGGGCGCCGATGTCGCGCTGCTGGCCCGGCGCGCGGACCGGCTGGAGGCCACCGCCGAGCGCATCACCCAGCGCGGAGGAGAGGCGCTGGCGATGCCCACCGACGTGACCGACCGCGACGCGCTCGCCCGGGCCGCCGCCGCCGTGCACGAGCGGTTCGGGAAGGTGGACCTGGCACCGAGCTCGGCCGCAAGAAGGTGCGGGTCTCGGCGGTGGAGCCCGGCATGGTCGACACGGAACTGCCCGACCACGTCACCGACGCCGACGCGAGCCGGTTGATGGCCGACCTGATCAAGGAGATCGACGTGCTGCAGTCGGACGACATTGCCGAGACGGTGGCGTTCATCGCGGCGGTGCCCAAGCACGTCAACCTCACCGAGATCACCATTCTGCCCACCGAACAGATCATCTGAGCGCGGTACCGCGCCGCGTCGGGTTCAGTCTCCGAAAGCGGCCTGATGGGCGGCGGCGCAGGTGGCCGGGAGGTCCATCGGCACCACGACGCTGCCGGTGATCGTGGTCCGCGGCGCGAACGGGATCGCCCGCACCCGGGTGGAGCGGATCTCCGCCACCTGGTCGCCCGGCAGCACGGTCCAGCTCCGCGGATTGAGACCGACTTCGACGATCGTGTCCTGGACCGTCCCGGCGAGCCGCCCGACCCGGGCGTCGATCCCGGCCTTCCGCATCGCGGCCGTCAAAGCCCCCGGCAGGAGCAGGCCGTGGTCGCGCGACGGGATCCGCAGTCCGCCGACGTCGAGATCGGCCACGTCGACTGCCGGGCGACCGGCGGCGAGGTGCCGCACGGACACGATCGCGAACAGCTGCTCCGTCCACGCCGGCAGCACCCTCAACCCGGGCGCCGAGCGCACCCCCCGAGCCAGTGCCAGATGGATCTCCCCCCGTCGCACGCCGTCCAGCCGGGCCGTCAGCGGGAGGTCGACCAGCTCGACGTCGACGCCGAGCGCCGAGGGGTGCTCGCGCAGCGCATCGACCCCTCGCTCCAGGCGGGCGCCGAACCCGGCGGCCGTGCCGATGCGCATGGTGCCCGCCGGCGCACCGGCGGCGGCCTGGACCCGGTCCACGGCCGCGAGCGCCTCCCGCGCCGCGGCGAGCACCCGGTGCCCCGCGGCGGTGAGCCGGACCCGGCGCGGTGAACGGTCCAGCAGCCGGACTCCCAGCTCCCGTTCCAGCTGGGCGATCCGCCTGCTGACCGCGGGCTGGGCGATGTGCAGCCGCTCGGCGGCCCGCCCGAAGTGCAGTTCGTCGGCCACCGCGACGAAGTAGCGCAGTGCGCGCAGTTCCACCGAGCCGCCCCCTGTCCTGCGACGATGTCTCCAGGTTATCGAGCGCGTCGGAACTGGTCCTGGTTCCGGTGGTGGCGTGATGCTGGGATCGGATCATGGATATCGACCTGGGTCTGCTCGGCGCCCATCTGCGCGAGCACGAGGTGAGCCCGGAGAGCGCGGTGGAGGTGGAGCGGGCCGGATACGGAACGCTCTGGCTGGACGCGTCGCCACCGGCCGACCTCGCCTTCGCGGAGAAGCTTCTCGACGCGACCACCCGGCTGGTGGTGGGCACGAGCGTGATCAACGTGTGGACCGCCGACGCCGAGATCGTCGCCGCCTCCTATCACCGCATCGCCGCCAGGCACCCCGGCCGGTTCATCCTCGGCGTCGGGGTCGGGCACCGCGAGGTCCACGCCGAGTGGGCCTCGCCGTACGACACGCTGGCGTCCTACCTGGGGCAGCTGGCGCTGGCCGGCGTCCCGTCCGAGCGGGTGGTGCTGGCCGCCCTCGGTCCGAGAATGACGCGGCTGGCCCGCGACCGCACCGCGGGCGTCATCCCCTGCATGGTCACGCCCGAGCACACCCGGCGGGCCAGGGAGATCCTGGGCGCCGGCAAGCTGCTCCTTCCCGGCCACTTCGCGCTCGCGGAGCCCGACGCCGAGCGGGCCCGCGCCGTCGCCAGGGCCGCACCGCCCGGGAAGGCGCTGCAGGTCACCAACTACGCGAGCAACCTCCGGCGGCTGGGCTTCACCGACGAGGACCTCGCCGGCGCCGGCAGCGACCGCGTCATCGACGCGCTGCTCGCCTACGGCGACCCGGCCGGCCTCGCGCGCGGCCTGACCGCGCACCTCGATGCCGGCGCGGACCAGGTCGGCGTCTACCCGCTCGGCGACGACCCCATCGCCACCCTCCGGGCGGTCGCCGACGCCGTGCTGACGCGCCTGTGACCTGACCGGATCTTCACGACTACGAGCAGGCCCTAGGACGAAGTACCCAGGCCGGACCAGACCTCGGCCCGATGCCCGCGCCGCCCGGCGTTTCTAGCGTCGAAGGCATGACGGACACCACATCCACCCGGAACCGCACCGCTCTCGTCACGGGGGCCTCGCGCGGGCTCGGTCTCGCCCTCGCGCGCGTCCTGGCCGGCGCGGGCTGGCACCTCGTGCTCACCGCCCGCGGCGCGGCCGACCTGGAACGGGCCGCCGCCGAGCTGGGGGCCACCGCGATCCCCGGCGACGTGGCCGACCCCGCGCACGTACGCCGGCTGGCCGACGCGGCCCCCACGCTGGACCTGCTGGTCAACAACGCCAGCGACCTCGGGCCGACGCCGCTGCCCCGGCTCGCGGACTATCCGCTGGAGGCGTTCGGCGCGCTGCTGGCCACGAACGTGACCGCGCCGCTCGCCCTCGTCCAGGCCACGCTGCCGGCGCTGCGGGCGGCGGGCGGCGCGATCGTGAACGTGACCTCCGACGCCGCCACCGGCGCCTACGAGGGCTGGGGCGGCTACGGGGCGAGCAAGGCCGCGCTGGAGCAGCTGTCCAACGTGCTGGCCGCCGAGGAGCCGGACGTACGGGTCTGGTGGGTCGATCCGGGCGAGATGAACACCCGCATGCTGGCCGACGCCGTCGGCGCCGAGGAGGCGGCAGGGGCCACGGACCCGGCCAAGGTCGCCGCCGCGTTGTACGACCTCGTCTCGGCCCGCCCGGCCGGCGGCAGGGTGAGCCTGCAATGACCGCCCAGGCCCTCGACTTCGAGCTGCCGCCCGGACTGTCGGCGCAGGAGCCGCCCGAGGTGCGCGGCCGGTCCCGTGACGACGTGCGCCTGCTGGTCTCGCGCGGCGAGCGGGCCCCCGAGCACCGCCGCTTCCGCGACCTGCCCGACCTGCTCGGGCCCGGCGACCTCATCGTGGTCAACAACTCCGCGACCCTGCCCGCGGCCGTCCGGCTGGACCGGCTGGCGGTGCACTTCTCGACCGCCTGCGAGGACGGGACGTGGCTGGTCGAGCTGCGGCGGCGTACCGGCCGGGCGAGCGAGCCCTACGCGGGGGGTGAGCCCGGCGAGTGGCTGCCGCTGCCCGGCCGGGCCACGCTGCGGCTGATCGGGCGGGAGACGCCCCGGCTGTGGCGGGCCGAGCTGGACCGGGACGTGGAGGCGTACCTGCGGGCGTACGGGGTGCCGATCCGCTACTCGTACGTGGTGGGCGAGTGGCCGATCGAGACGTACCAGACCGTGTTCGCGACCGTGCCGGGCAGCGCGGAGATGCCGAGCGCGGCGCGGCCGTTCACCGAGGCCCTGGTGACGGCGCTGGTGGCGCGCGGGGTCGGGATCGCGCCGATCACCCTGCACACCGGCGTGGCCTCGCCGGAGAAGGACGAGCCGCCCTACGCGGAGCGGTACGAGGTGCCGGCCGCGACCGCGCGCCTGGTCGAGCTGACCCGCGAGAGCGGCGGCCAGGTGGTCGCGGCGGGGACGACCGTCGTACGGGCCCTGGAGAGCGCCGTGGGCGCCGACGGCCGGGTGCGCGCGGCCTCGGGCTGGACCCGGCGCCTGGTGACCCCCGACCGGGGCGTACGGGCGGTGACCGGGCTGCTCACGGGGCTGCACGAGCCCCGCTCCAGCCACCTGCTCATGCTGACGGCCGTCGCCGGCGAGAAGGCGCTGGCCCGGGCGTACGAGGAGGCGTTGCGCGAGGGGTATCTGTGGCACGAGTTCGGCGACACGCACCTGATACTGAAGTAACCGGCTTTACATAAATTTTAATAACTGATATACACAGCGGGCATTTACGGGGGGCTTGTTGTATTACACGGCCCCGAGTCCAATTCCCTTACCCGGAGAGGTAATGCACAAGTCCCTTACCAAGGGCATGCTGGCCACGCTCGCGGCCGGTGCTCTGCTCGTTCCCGCCGTTCCCGCTTCCGCGGCCGTTCCCACCACCGCTTCCACCGCCACGACCAGCGCGGTGACCACGAAGGCGGCCAAGCCCTACTCCTCCTTCGCCGTGAAGGTGACGGCGACCAAGAAGGCCAAGGCCGGCAGCTACATCAAGTACAAGATCTCCGCGGTCAACGTGGGCCCGCACTTCGCCTCCGCCGAGGCCTGGTACGTCGGCGGCGCGTTCCCCAAGGGCATCGACCCGAGGAACATCCGCTACTCCACCAGCGGCAAGAAGATGGAGTGCATCCTGCTGACCGCTCGCGGCTTCTTCTGCTTTGCGAATAAGGACATCGCGGTCGGAAGTTCCTTCTCCGTTACTTTCTACGCAAAGACCAAGAAGAGCACTCGCGGTACGCAGAAGGCGACGCTCGGCGTCATCTCCTACAACCTCGACCAGGGCATGGAGGACATGGACCTGCGCGAGCTCGACCGGCTCGGGGTGCCCGGTTACCTGTTCGCCAAGTCCGTGAAGACCACGGTCGTGCGTTAACGACGAAAGACGAACCACGACATGCGCCCGTGTCCGAATGGCGAGCCTGCTGCGCGAGCATCGGACCGGGCGCAGTACCGTGGCTGGATGTGGACCAGCGCACCCTCCTGATCACCCTGACCGGCCCCGACCGGCCCGGCGTCACCTCGCGCCTCTTCTCCGTCCTGTCCGGCTTCCCGGTGACCGTCGCCGACATCGAGCAGGTCGTCATCCGCGGCCGGCTGACGCTCGGCGTGCTCGTCGCCTACGCGGGCGGACCGTCCACCGGCACCGGCACGACGCTCGGCGCCCTGTGGACCGCCGTCGAGCGGGTGGCCGAGGACCTCGGCATGGAGGTCGAGCTCTCCACCGGCTCCCAGACCAAGGAGCAGCGCCGCCGCGGGCGACTTTCCGTCAGCGTGCTCGGCGAGACGCTGCAGCCCGCCGCGATCGCCGGCATCGCCGGCCGCATCGCCGCCGCGGGCGCCAACATCGACCGCATCGAGCGCCTCGCCCAGTGGCCCGTCACCTGCATCGAGCTGTCCGTCTCCGGCGCCAACCCCGCCGCGCTCCGCGTCGAGCTGGCCGCCGAGGCCGCCGCCCAGGAGGTGGACGTGGCCGTGCAACGCACGGGCCTGTCCCGCCGGGCCAAGCGGCTCATCGTCATGGACGTCGACTCCACCCTCATCCAGGGCGAGGTCATCGAGCTGCTCGCGGCCCACGCCGGCTGCCTCGACGAGGTCGCCAGGGTCACCGAGCAGGCCATGCGCGGCGAGCTGGACTTCGCCGAGTCCCTGCGCAAGCGGGTGGCGCTGCTGGAGGGCCTGCCCGAGGAGGTGTTCGCCGAGGTGCGCAAGGAGGTCGTGCTGACGCCGGGCGCCCGCACCCTCGTCCGCACGCTCAAGCGGCTCGACTACCGCTTCGCCATCGTCAGCGGCGGCTTCACCCAGATCACCGACGCGCTGGTCGAGGAGCTGGGCATCGACTACTCCGCGGCGAACGTCCTCGAAGTCGTGGACGGGCGGCTGACCGGCCGCGTCGTCGGCGACATCGTCGACCGGCCCGGCAAGGCGCGGGCGCTCGAACGCTTCGCGGCCGCCGCCGGCCTGCCCATCTCCCAGACCGTGGCCATCGGCGACGGCGCCAACGACCTCGACATGATCGCGGCGGCCGGGCTCGGCATCGCGTTCAACGCCAAGCCCGTCGTGCGCCAGGCCGCCGACACCGCGGTCAACACGCCCTACCTCGACTCGATCCTCTACCTGCTCGGCATCTCGCGCGACGAGGTGGAGGCCGCCGACGCCGAGGACGGCGTCCTCACGCCCCGCTAGGGTTCCCCGCTGGGGTCCCAGCGGGCGACCAGGCGGCCCTCCCCCAGGTGGAGGTCCGCCCACGGCGCGCCGATCTCGATCACCGCGAACGCTCCCGGGCGGAAGCCGTAGTCGCCGCCCGCCAGCCCCAGCGCCAGCTCGTGCACACCAGGATTGTGGCCGCACAGCACCACCGTGCCGAGCTCGGGGTCCGCGCGGCGCAGCACGTCCAGCAGCTCCTCGGGGTACGCCTCGTAGATCTCGCGCTCGTAGCTGATCTCCAGCTCGGGGAAGGCCAGCTCGGCGGTGCGCCTGGTCCGGACCGCCGGGGAGCAGAACACCGCCTCCGGCCTCAGCCCGGCCCCCCTGATCTCGTCGCCCGCCCGCGCGGCGTCCCGCTCCCCGCGGCCGGTCAGCGGCCGCTCCCGGTCCGCCAGGCCCGCCACGTGGGCGGCCTTGGCGTGCCTCAACACGATTAACGTCCGCACCGGATCATCCTGTCCTCGAGGCCCAGACGGACAGCCCGATCAGTACGGCCAGAATGACGAACATGGCCAGCAGGATGTAGCCGAGGGTTTTTGCGCCGTTCGGCCGCTTGTCGCTCTCCACGCGGACAGTGTCCCATCGAGCACCCGGGGTGCCGCGACCACCTGCCCCACCGCTCACCCATCCCGCCTCCCCTTCCCCTCGGCACCCCCTTCCCCCGCCCGCTCCCGCAAACGCCCGGGACAGCTCCCGCAAACGCCCGGGACAGCTCCCGCAACCGCCCGGGACAGCGGAACGCCCGCTCCCCCGGCCAGGGGAAGCGGGCGTCCGCGGGAAGTCGGGCGGCCGGCCGTCGTCAGGACGCGACCGGCTCCTCCTCCCGGTGGTTGTCGTTGTCGCTGGCCGGCTCGGACGTCACCGAACGCCGCTTGGAGACCACGATGGCCGCCACCACCACGGCCACCGCCACCACCGTGATGCCGATCCGCAGCACCGGGTTGCCCGCGTACAGCACCACCGCGGGCGCCACCAGCAGCGCCACCAGGTTCATCACCTTGATCAGCGGGTTGATGGCAGGACCGGCGGTGTCCTTGAACGGGTCGCCGACGGTGTCGCCGATGACGGTCGCGGCGTGCGCCTCGGAGCCCTTGCCGCCGTGGTGCCCGTCCTCGACGAGCTTCTTGGCGTTGTCCCAGGCGCCGCCGGAGTTGGCCAGGAACACCGCCATGAGCGTGCCGCAGGCGATCGCGCCCGCGAGGAAGGCGCCCAGCGGGGCGTATCCGAGCGCGAAGCCGACGGCGATCGGCGTCATGACCGCGAGCAGGCCGGGCGTGGCCAGCTCGCGCAGCGAGTCACGGGTGCAGATGTCCACGACGCGGCCGTACTCGGGCTTCTGGGTGCCGTCCATGATGCCCGGGTTGTTGCGGAACTGGTCGCGCACCTCGAACACCACCCGCATCGCGGCCCGTCCGACGGCCATGATCGCCAGGCCGGAGAACAGGAACACCACCGCCGCGCCGATGATCAGGCCGACCAGGACGTTGGGGTTGTCGATGCTGAGGTTGAAGTTCTGGAAGATGCCGAGCGCGTCCTTGATCGCCGTGTCGGCCTGCGCGAGCTCGCCCTCCACGGCCGTGCGGAAGGCGCCGAACAGCGCGGTGGCCGCCAGGACGGCCGTGGCGATCGCGATGCCCTTGGTGATGGCCTTGGTGGTGTTGCCGACCGCGTCGAGGCTGGTCAGCACGCGGGCGCCCTCGCCCTCGACGTCGCCCGACATCTCGGCGATGCCCTGCGCGTTGTCGGAGACCGGGCCGAAGGTGTCCATGGAGACGATGACGCCCACCGTGGTCAGCAGGCCGGTGCCGGCCAGGGCCACCGCGAACAGCGCGAGCGTCACGTTCCCGAAGCCCAGCAGGAACGCGCCGTAGACCGCGCCGCCGATGATCAGGGCCGAGTAGACGGCCGACTCCAGGCCGACGCTGATGCCGGACAGGATGACGGTGGCGGGGCCGGTGCGCGAGCTCTCGCCGATCTCCCGTACGGGGCGGCGCGTGGTCTCGGTGAAGTAGCCGGTCAGCAGCTGGATGGCGCTGGCCAGCACCAGGCCGATGAGGACCGCGCCGATCGCGATGAGCCGCGGGTCGGCGTCGGACTCCACACGCGAGCCGGTCAGGCCGGAGAAGCTGGCCGGCAGGTACCAGAACGCGGCCGCGGTCACCAGCACCGCCGAGATGGCGGCGGAGATGAAGAAGCTGCGGTTGATGGCCGCCATGCCGTTGCGGTCGCGGTCGCGCATGCCGGTGACGAAGATGCCGATGATCGCCGTGATCACGCCGATCATCGGCACGATCAGCGGGAAGACGAGCCCTTCCTCACCGAACGCCGCCCGGCCCAGGATGAGGCTGGCGACCAGCATGACCGCGTACGACTCGAACAGGTCGGCCGCCATGCCGGCGCAGTCGCCGACGTTGTCGCCCACGTTGTCGGCGATGGTGGCGGCGTTGCGCGGGTCGTCCTCGGGGATGCCCTGCTCGACCTTGCCCACCAGGTCGGCGCCGACGTCGGCGGCCTTGGTGAAGATGCCGCCGCCGACGCGCATGAACATCGCCAGCAGCGCCGCGCCGAAGCCGAACCCTTCGAGCACGCCAGGGGCGTCACCCTGGTAGAGGAGCACGACCACGGCCGCGCCCAGCAGGCCGAGGCCCACGGTGAACATGCCGGCCACGCCGCCGGTGCGGAACGCGATCCGCATGGCGCGCTTCTCGCCCGCCTCGTTGGCCGCGGCGGCGACGCGCACGTTCCCGCGCACGGCCAGCCACATGCCCATGAACCCGGTCAGCGCGGAGAAGACCGCCCCGACCACGAAGAAGATCGACCGCCCGATCCGGACGTCGGTCTCCCCTGGTAGCAGGAGCAACAGGAACGGGATCACGACGACGAAGATCGCCAACGTGCGGAACTGCCGCGCGAGATAGGCGGCGGCGCCTTCCTGTACGGCACGGGCGATGTTCTGCATGCGTTCGGTGCCTTGGCCCGCGCCCAGCACCTCGCGCACTAGACCACCTGCCACGGCCAGCGCGATCAACGCGACCGCGGCGACCACGACCACGATGGTGAGATTGTTTCCGCTCAGGGCCAGATTTGACGCTGGCTCCGCTGCCAGCATGTGCCTGCTCATCGTTCTCCTCGGCAAGACCGGTCGTCCTGCCCGGGCGGTGCTGCGCCCCCTCCTCGGCGGGTGTTGCGGCACCATCCGGGTTGTGGGTGCCGCTTCCGGTTGAATCCGCGTTCCGCCGGATCACCTTGGCCGGTGCCGGGAGTCTACGCAGGCAGTGAACGGATATGAAGGCTCCGAAGGTCACTAATTATCCGCGAGTCCAGTAAGAGCCGGTCAGCAGCCCGGTTTGCGGGCTGACAAGGGAAATTTCCTCGGGGTTAAGGTCATGACAAGGAAACGATATGGGCTGACCGAAACCAAGCTCCATCGAACGCTCGGGCGGGGGTGTTGCGGCTCGCGAACGCCTGGCGGCAGGGGCTGGGGCGGGGGGTTCGCGTGGCGGGCGCGTCAATGGGGGGTAGCACAAAGGCAAAAAGATCGTCTCATGGCTGAACGGTAAGCATGCCTTTACTGCGGCTTTATGATCTTAGGTGGGGGCGCACATAACAGGGGTTCCGCCCCGAATGCCGCGTTCGCGACCCGGACACTGCGAGCATGTATCTCGAACAGGGCGCTTACCCAGGTGAGCGCATTCACGTGTGAGTCGGGTCGACGGTCGACGCCCTGCCGCACGAGTCAGGCGGCGGCCCACGGAGCGACCACCCATCCCGCACCTTGCTCTCTCGTGCGCGCACCCGGCCTCGTGCCTGCACCCATGCCAGTCCCCCTGGCCCACCCGCTCCGGCGGCCACATGGTGCGAGTGCACAGCAGGCCTCGTGGTCAAGACGCTGAGGGCCCGCAGGGAGCCCGCACGGCTACAGGGGGTATCTGGGGATGGCGCAGAACCCTTACCGGGCGGCTAGGGGCACTACAGAGGCCGCCAGGCGCACATCTCCGGCCGGCAGGACCCACCTCGCGCCCGGCGAAGACAATGGTCAACGCCTTGTCATGGTGGTCGGGGTTGGGGCGCCGTGACGGCGGCCGGCCACGTGCGGGTCAGCGGGCGTCACCCTGGAGGCCCCCGGCGGGGGTCGGCGGGTGGGGCCGGGGTGGCTTGCCGTAAACAGAAAAAGTGGGGGATGCCAGGCGCCCGGGGAGGGCGCCTGAAGCACTCATCGGAGGACGGCGACCCTCACGGCGCGGGAATCCCGTTCGCCGCGGGCCAACTCATCCGGATGTCGGTCCCCTTGGGGGTGGGAAAGACCTCGACGTCGTCGGCCAGCCCGGTGATGACCGCGAGGCCGAAGCCCGTCATGAACGAGTCGGACAGCGTGCCCAGGTCGAGCGGCTGCTCCAGATGGAGCTCGTCGCTGGGGGCATGGTCGCTGACCGTGACCTCGAACCGTCCGGAATCATCTCGGAGCTCGATGCGGATGGGCTCGCCCGGGCAGTGGGCGCGGTGCGCCTCCACGGCCCGGGAACATGCCTCACCCACGGCGAGCCTGACCTCGTCCAGCAGGGACTCCTCCACACCTGTGCGCCGGGCGATGGCCGTGGCCACCAGCCGTGCGGTGCGCACGTGCGCGGGGAGGGCGCTGAACGTCAGCTCGACGGTAGCCATGCTACTTGTCTTTGCCGTGAGCTTCCTTGGCCTCGTCGACCGAAGCGTAGATCCCGAAGACCTTGGTCAGGCCGGTGATCCGGAAGATCTTCAGGATGCGCTCCTGGGTGCAGACCAGTTCCAGGGAGCCGTCGTGCGCACGGACCCGCTTGAGCCCTCCGACCAGGACACCAAGACCCGTCGAGTCCAGGAAGTCGACCTTCTCCATGTTGACGAGAAGGTGGAAGTTGCCCTTGTTCACCAGGTCGATGAGGAGTTCACGCAATCTCGGCGCAGTGTAGACATCGATCTCACCCTCGACCTCGACGATGGTGAGTCGGTCCTCGTTGTGGTGATCCAACTTCAGATCCACAGATCCTCCAGCGCCTCGCCTGCGAAAGTACTCTTGCCGGCCTGGCAATCTGGAGCGTGGCCCCAGACTGTCCGACCCTGACGCGCGGCATTCAACCACGCGCCTGGCTTGTGTCTATACGAAATCACGATTCCCGGCGACTTTGCCCACTGATGCAAGACTGGAAACAGTGACTTCCTCCGCATCCTCCCCAGAACAGGCAGGTCCACTCCTCCGCCACCTGCTCGGTGTTCCCGCACGTCATGAGCGCGTCACCCATGTGGAGCATGTTCCAGCACGTCAGGCGGGTCAAGTCGGTTGGCCCGATTGGGCGCCGGACGTGCTGGTTACGCGCTTGGCGAACCGCGGGGTGACGGGGCTCTGGCCGCACCAGTACGAGGCCGCCGACCTGGCATTCCGTGGCCGAAACGTGATCGTCTCCACGGGCACGGCGTCCGGGAAGTCCCTCGCGTACCTCACTCCGGCGGTCGCGTCCTGCCTCGACGGCGGGACGGTGCTTTACCTCACGCCGACCAAGGCCCTGGCCGCCGACCAGCTGCGCGGGCTCCGCGAACTGCACATCACGCAGATGCGGGCGGCCACGTACGACGGCGACACGCCGTTCGAGGAACGCACCTGGATACGCCGGCACGCCAACTACGTCCTGACCAATCCCGACATGCTCCACCGGAGCATCCTGCCCAGGCACGCGAGCTGGACGTCGTTCTTCCGGCGGCTGCGCCTGGTCGTGGTGGACGAGTGCCATGGCTACCGGGGTGTGTTCGGCTCCCACGTCGCCCAGATCCTGCGCCGGCTCCGCCGGGTGTGCACACGGTACGGCTCGGCGCCCACGTTCCTGCTCGCCTCGGCGACGGCGAGCGAGCCGGGGGCGTTCGCGATGAGGCTGACGGGGCTTGAGATGGACGAGGTGACCGTGGACGCCTCTCCCAAGGGTTCCACCACCATCGCGCTGTGGGAGCCGCCGCTGACCGAGCTACGGGGCGAGGGAGGGGCGCCGGTGCGGCGTACGGCCACGGCGGAGGCCGCCGACCTGCTCGCCGATCTCGTGCTGGCCGACGTCCGCACCTTGGCCTTCGTACGCTCCCGGCGCGGCGCCGAGACAGTCGCGCTGAGCGCCCGCGCGAAACTGGCCGACGTGGCCTTCTCCATGCCGTACACGGGCGCCCCGCTCCCCCCGGCCACCCCCCACCCTGAGACCGCAGACACGGCCACGCCCTCAACCCCTCGGGCCACCCACCCACCCTCTGACACGCCCCTCAACGACACCCTCGACCAAAACCCCCACACCGACCCCACCGCTGGTCCCAACCGCGGCCCGATCAACGGCCTCAGCCGCAGCCCCGGCGAGAACCTCAGCAGCAGGCCCGACGACCCGGCCAATGGCCCGGCAGACGGAAGGCCCAGCAGTGCTCCCACCCGCGCTCCCGGCAGCACCCCCTCCCACAGCACCCCCGGCCACATCCCCTCCCACAGCACCCCCGGCCGTATCCCCTCCCACAGCGCGCCCGAGAACCCCCTTTCCTGGGCCTTGCCCGACATTTCCGACCTGTCCAACCTCCCTGACAAGATCGCCGCCTACCGCGCCGGCTACCTCGCCGAAGACCGCCGCGTCCTGGAGAAGGCCCTCCGCGACGGCACCATCATGGGTCTGGCCACCACGAACGCCCTCGAACTCGGCGTCGACGTCTCCGGCCTCGACGCCGTCCTCATCGCCGGCTGGCCCGGCACCAGGGCCAGCCTCTGGCAGCAGGCGGGCCGCGCGGGCCGTGACGGCCAGGACGCCCTGGCCGTCCTGATCGCCAGGGACGACCCTCTGGACACCTACCTCGTCCACCACCCGCAGGCCCTGTTCGGCCAGCCGGTGGAGGCGATCGTCCTGGACCCCGACAACCCGTACGTCCTGGGCCCCCACCTGTGCGCCGCAGCCGCCGAGATCCCGCTGACCGAGGCCGATCTGCCCATCTTCGGCCCGACCACCAGCGACGTCCTGGACGACCTGGTGAACCAGGGCATGCTCCGCGCCCGCCCGACCGGCTGGTTCTGGACCAGGCGCGAACGCCCCACCGACCTCGCCGACATCCGCGGCGGTGGCGGATCCCTCATCCACGTCGTGGAGGCGAACACCGGCCGCCTCCTAGGCAGCGTGGACGAGCCCTCCGCCCACACCACCGTCCACACGGGCGCGGTCTACATCCACCAGGGCGAGACGTTCCTCGTGGAGGCGCTCGACCTGGAGGCCGACGTGGCCCTGGTCACGGCCGCCGATCCCGACTACTCGACGTTCGCCCGCGACATCACCGACATCTCCATCCTTTCCACCCAGCGCTCCCACCCCTTGGGGCAAGGCACGCTGCACTTCGGCGAGGTCGAGGTGACCAGGCAGGTGGTCTCGTACCTCAAGAGGCGCTTCCAGTCGGGCGAGATGCTCGGCGACGAGCCCCTTGACCTGCCACCTCGCACCCTCCGCACCCGCGCCGTCTGGTGGACTCTTCCTGCGTCGGCCGTGGCCCCTCTCGCGGAGGCGGGCATCGACCTCGGCGGCGCGGCCCACGCCGCCGAGCACGCCTCCATCGGCCTCCTCCCCCTGTTCGCCACCTGCGACCGCTGGGACATCGGCGGCGTCTCCACCGAACTGCACGCCGACACGGGCCTGCTGACGGTCTTCGTGTACGACGGCCACGAGGGCGGCGCCGGTTTCGCCGAACGCGGCTACGGCCGGGCGAACGACTGGCTGACGGCCACCCGTGAGGCGATCACCTCCTGCGAGTGCGAACGCGGCTGCCCGTCCTGCATCCAGTCACCCAAGTGCGGCAACGGCAACGAACCCCTGGACAAACGGGGCGCCGTCCTCCTCCTGAACACCCTGCTCACCACCGACTGACCCACCCCGCCGCACCCCGCCAAGCCCGTCCGCAGAGCGCTACCCGGCGGTTCGGACCGCCGTGCCCACCCCCCAGGCAGAATCCCTAACTGAGACCGCCCTCGTGCCGACGCCTCGGATAGGCGGACGTACCGGCACCACCAGAACCACCCGCCCCGCCACCGGCACCAGCGGGCCTGTTCACAGCACCACCGTCAGCACCAGAATCATCAGCGTCACCGCCAGCACCGCCGTTGCCAGCACCACCGGGGCCGCCGGTCACCGCACCATCCGAACCGCCCGTCACGGCATCACCAGCACCACCGCCGCGGATCGTCCCAGCACCACCGGCGTCGATGGTCCTGCCACCACCGGTGGCAAGGCTCCTCCCGCCCTCCGCGCCCTCATCATCCGGCGCCCAGAAATCCAGCGCCCCAGGCTGCGGCCGCTCCCAGAACCCGCTGTCCTCCATGGACCGGGGCGAAGGCGGCAGATAGTCATCCCACCGCTCCTCGATCCGCACAGCAGGCCGCTGCGCTGCCGCGGCGGCCGGCTCCGACACCTCGATCACCGCCGAACTGGGCAGCGCGATCCGTACCGGCTCCTGCCGCCCACCACGTCCACCGTGATCAGCCGCGCCCCCTTCGCGGCCCTGACCACCTGCATGGCCAGGGCCGCCCTCGCTCAAACCACCGCCATGTCTCTGACCACCACCGGGACTCTGCACACCTTTGTAGCCCTGACCGTCCCGCTCATCTGGACGCCCGACAGTCTGCGGAACCAGATGCGCCGAACCAGCCTCTACCGGGAGCACACCTCGAACAGGAGCAGCATCCGCAACAGAGGCGATGTTCGCCCCACCAGCCTCTAACCCAGGCATCGCAGACACCTGCCGCAAAACCTGTCCGCCACCCGCGCCCGCCCCCTGCCCATAAGCAGGCAAAGGCGACGAATCACCATGACTGGAAGCCCCGCCGGAAGCCGAAGCCTGCCCATCAGCCGTCTGCGACCCCGGCGGCATTCGCGTCTTCGCCACCGCAAGGATCACTGTGGGCCTACGCCGAGGCGTCACCCCAGCCGCCCCTTCTCCACGGGAGACGCCCGCCCCCGAAAGGCCAACTTCGGCCCCCGTGCGCGAAACACCGACACCCGCTGCCGCCCTCGCAGAAGAAGCAGAAGCAGCAGCAGAAGTGCCCCTCGCCATCGACGCCGGGCCCGTTCTCAGAGCCTGCGAACTCCCGCCCCGTCCTCCCTCAGCAGCCAGCGCCCGCCGCCGAGCCCAAGCTCCTGCATGCGCGCCGAGCAACAGCAGAAGCAGCCCACCCGCGACATACAGCCCGTACTGCCCGACGTCCCCCAACACGGACTCACTCGACTGCGCCTTCACACCATTCACTTGCACTGACGCGGTGTCCGAAGCACTCTCGCCCTGGTCGTTCCGCCCCTCACCGTTCCCACCTGATGGCGTCAGGGCATCTTTTTTCTCTTCTCCCTGTCGTACATCAGCAGTCGGAATAGGCAGATTGCCCTTCGTGTCCGTGTCAGGGATCGCGGGCACCTTGGCCGTCACCTTCGGGCGGTGAGTCGTCGCCTTGCGCGAGGGCTGAGTCTGCTTCTTGGCGGGCAGCGTCGGCAGCGGATCGACCCTCTCGGATGTCTTGGGCGCCTGCCGCGTCTTGCTGACTTCCTTCTTCGGCTGAGCGGCAGGCGGTGCCGGAACGCTGACGTAGGCGGTGCCTGACTCGCCCGACCCGACCGTCCCTCCGTCCCCGTCACTCCGGAACGCCCTGACCGTGAACCCCACCTTCTGCCCCGCCGCCTTGGCCGGCACCGCGAGCACCGCCTTGCACGACCCGCCGCTGCACGCGCTGTCCGCCGCCAGCCGCCCCACAACCCCCGACTGCGTGTTGGACACCTGGTACGTCTCCAGATCGGGCTCAGCGCCCTTGCTCCAGGTCACGATGACCTTCGTGGTGCCCTGGAGCTCGGCGCTCACATTGCTAGGTGTCTCGGCGGGCCGCCGCAGCTTGAAAGTGCTGCTGTCGTACCTGGTGCCGGTGATCTCCCCCTTGAGGGTCACGGTGAAGGTCCCGTTCGGGGCGCTGCCGGCGTCGAACGTCCCGGAGATGGTCTGGTTGGCGCCCCCGCCGGCCACCTTCACCGAGCCTGTGGACGGCCCGTCGACGTACAGCCCCATGCGGAGTTGCATGAGCCCTGTATGTGCGGAAACAGTGACGGACGACCCGGAGACGACCTGTCCGTCCGACGGCGAGGTGATTTGCCCAGAGGAGCCGCTTCCCGCCGTCACGGCCGCATGAGCGGATCCACCGAACATCATGGACCCCACCGCGACGATCCCCGCGGCCACCACTCTGCCAACTACCGTCACGACGCTTCCCTCCATCGAGAGACTCGCGCCACCCGGCCCACTCGCGAGGAGCGAGTCAAGCGACGACCGGAAGTGCAGTTCGCCCGGCGAAACGGTCACCGACCGCCCCCGGCCCCGCCCCCTGGCGACACCGTTCCGGCTTTCCCAGACCCTTCATCAAGAACGGCATGGACCGCGGGTAAGCGGAACGTTACGTGAGCAAGCAGACTCTTGGACACCAAGTCCAAGAAGTCGTGACTTGATTGCGACCTAGCCCCACAAACCCCAAAAACCACCGTTCTTCACCACATCCGCTACCACCAGCAAACCCTCCTTACAGGCACACCGACCACCACCGACTACGCCACCATCAGCAGCCCGCAAAATGCCATATAAGCGTGTCCTATATCTCCGCACCTCACCCCACAGCCCTCGTCCACCGAAACCGACACTGCGCCGATCTCCTGGACGAGACGCCACGCCGGGCACCGGCCCGTCGGCTTCCCGCGGCAGGTGGAGGTCGGCCGCGCAGCGTACGTCGCCGCTGCGGAACGTGATGTGCTCGATCGTCATCGTGTCACTTCCGTGGAGAGTGGAGGGGTCCAGTCCCAGAGCCGGGAGCTCTTGCGGCGGGCCACGCCGGAGGAGGCCAGACGGGTCATCGTGGTCATGAGCCGGTAGGTGCCGCCGTTGGTGGAAAGGCTGAGCCTGGGGTCGGTCCTCGCCATGCGCTGCACCTGCTGGGTGCGCGGGCGGCGGGCCTGGTCGTAGCGGTCGAGAGCCTGCGGGACGGAGGTCGCCCGGGCCGTCTCGGCCGCGAGCACGACCGCGTCCTCCAGTGCCTGGCAGGCGCCTTGCGCCAGGAAAGGAGTCATCGCGTGGGCGGCATCGCCCAGCAGCGCGATGCGGCCCTTCACATAGGAGGGCAGGGGGTCCAGGTCGTAGATGTCGTGACACAGCACCGCTTCGGGCGGCGTGGCCGCCAGCAGCGCCGGGATCGGGTCGTGCCAGCCGCGGGTCCTGGCCGACACCTCCCGCAGATCGTCATCGAAACGCAGCCCCGGCTCCTCCTGGCGCACGGTGAGGAACCAGAACACCCGCTCACCTACCAGGGGATGCGCGCCGAACCGGGCGCCGCGCCCCCAGGTCTGAAACCCGCTCACCGGCCGGACCGCACCCGGCTCTGTCACCCCGCGCCAGCACAGAATGCGCTGGAAGACAGGCTCGGGCGCGTCGGGCCAGACGCTGCGGCGTACCGTGCTGTGAATGCCGTCGGCCCCGACCAGCAGATCGGCCCGCAGCTCGGCGCCGTCCCGGCAGGTGACCGTGACGCCGCCGCCGTCCTGGCGGACGCCGGTCACCTCGGCGCCGGTACGGATCCGCTCGGCCGGCACGTGCCGGGCCAGCACGCGCTGCAGATCGGCGCGGTGGTTGGCGAGCAGCGCCTGGTCAGCGTCCGGCTGGAACCTCACCAGGTAGGTCCCGTCCGGCAGCCGCATCGTGGCGCCCGCCTCGGTGGGCACCGAACAAGCCCGGAACTCCTCGCCGACGCCCAGGGCGTCGGCCGCGCGCAACGCGTTCGGCGCGAACGACCAGCCGGCGCCCACCTCGCCCAGTTCCCGCGCCCGCTCCAGCACGGTCACGTCCCATCCGCCGCGCAGCAGGCCGACGGCCGCGGCCAGCCCTCCGATCCCGGCCCCGGCCACGATCGCGGTGCGACCCCGCTCAGCGTTCATCAACCTCTCCCTCGTGCTGCGGCCCGGGCATGCTCGCGAAGGCCTTGTCCATCCAGTCGAAGACGTTGTGCGCCGCGCGCAGCCGCCCGGTGCGCGCAGGATCGGAGCCGGCCAGCTCCATGCCCGCCGCGGTGATCTCGCGGAACGCGGCCAGACCCGCCACCCTGCGCCGGATGACCCGTTCCCAGGCGTCATCGTCCACCTGGTAGTAGTGAGTCTTCTGTCCGGGGCGGGTGCGGCGGCGCACGAACCCGGCGTCGATGAGCAGGCGCATGCTGGTGGCCAGTGATGCCCTGCTCGCCCCGATCGCCTCGGCGATCTGACCCGCCGACTGCTCCGGGGGATCACAGATCATCAACCAGGCCAGCACACGGCCGGCTATGGGCGGGACGGCATATTCGTCGATGCAGAAGGCTGCCGCCTGCTCGACCCACTCAAGAATCCGCTCCCGGTCTTCTGCCATCCGTTCACCTCCACAATCTTCTATAAAGTTCAGTATGTACTGAATATTCTGTGGAGACAAGAGATCGTGAGGGGGTGTTCTGTCTCGTCGGGCTTGAGGAGTTCCTTGCTGCCGGTCCGGTCGGCTCAACCGCCCCTCCGAGCCGACGGGCTCACCGACCGTCTGGCCTGAGCGGCAAGAGCAGGCAAGAAGAGCGTTCACCGGACCGGCGTCAGAGTCGCTCCACCGTAGAAGCAGTGGCCGCCGCCCCACCACGTGTCACTGATCGCGTTCGGCGATGCTGAGCAGGTGACCGCTGACCCCGAGCAGCGACGGCACCAATCCCATCGCGCGCTGCGCGTCGAGCAGGAGGGCTCGGCGCTCCGGGTCTTCCAGCCAGTCGCCGATGTCGCCGCACAGCCAGAAGCCGCCTTCCAGGCCGTACCGTTCGACATCGGGAAAGCCCGCGTCGGCGAATGCTCCGGCACCTCGTCGGGGTCGTGGAGGTAGGCCGGGAATTATCGCCCAGGAGAAAGCGGGATCCCGTTCGCCGCCGCTGCGCGTGCGGCCTCCCGTTGCCGTTCCTGGAGGTAGTGCCCCAGGTAGATGGCGTCGTGCACGGCCGCGTGACGGCTGATCGTCGCAACCGCGATCACTCCGCCGGGTCTCAGGGCGCGCCGGGCCTCTGTCAGGGTCCGCACTCGATCGGCCCGGTCCGGCAGGTGGTAGAGGGGGCCCAGGAGGAGGACCGCGTCCTGGCTCGCGTCCGCAGCGGGCAGTGGGCGTGCGTCGCCGAGCGGCGCGCTCACCCCGGCCAGTCGTGCGGCACGCTGGACGTGGCGCGGAACGGGGTCCAGCAGTTCGACCGCGTAGCCGTCGGCGCTCAGCCACTCGGCGTGCACGCCGATGCCGCCGCCCACGTCCAGCACGCGCGCCGGCATGCTGGTGATGCTGTCCGGTTACGGGGCCGGGCCTGCTCGGGCTCTGCCTCTGACAGTCCCGGTGCCTACGACCGGTAGCGAGATCGACAGAGCGGTCCAGACATCGGCCACCTCGCCGCTGATCTCGCATCGGGTCATCTCGACGCCGTTGCCGGCTGCCAGCGCGCCGGCTCGGGCGCACGCTTCCTGCGGATCGAGCAGCGCGAGCCGGGCGGCCGCCAAAGCGCTGAGGTCGGCCGCATCGTTCACGCGGTGGCGGGCCACGCGCGCGGTGCCCGCCGTGGCGAAAGCCGTGGCCACAGCCATCAGAAGCCCCATCAGGGCCACACCCCACAAGGTGGCGGATCCGCGTTCGCCGGCATCGGCATCGTCCCTTCGCGTGACGGCCCGCAGCCCCCGACGCGCATCGAACCGCGCGCGTCTTCGCTGGTAGGACTGCGGCGGACGTCGTCCGTCATGCATGCGTTCTCGAACCACTCCTTGCACCTGGCTTCCCTTCATCCGCCGCTTGTGCGGAATGTCTTTCGACGGAGGTGATGACGTCCTCCTCGGCTTGACTGGCTTGAGCCGCAGCGTGGACCACGGGGCCGTGGCGGCGCGCGTCACGATCCGGCGCGGCCATGAGGTGGGCACATGTCAGCTGGCCCCGTGGTCGCGACGATGCGGCAATGCTTGCGACAGATGTGATGGATCTCGACTACGGCTCTGTGTCGGCTAAGGCGGAGGCGGATACGCGTACTGGCGGGAATGCCGAACCCCATGCTGGTCTCACTTGAACGGCGATCTGAACTTTCGTCGTCTCCGGGTCGCGGATGATGTCTACTTGCGCGTCCGCGCTCGTGGCCGTGATGGCGACCGCGCGGACCTCCCCCAGGGGCTCGCCTCTCGCTGCGGCCCGGGCCGCGGCGCGGGCCGCGTCCACGCATTCGAGCTGGACGGCGACGGACTGGATGGCCCACAGACCGGCTGCCAGGACGATCATCAGTGCCGGAAGCACGGCGGCGGTCTCAGCGGTCACAGAACCTCGCGCTGCCGAAGCGCCTCGGGGAAGCAACCTCGGGCGAAAGCTCACTCGCCCGTTTTCAGCGCTCGGCTGATGATGCCGGTGAGCAGATCCGCGACTTCTGTGCCACTGACGATCTTCATGAGGAGCGCCGCGAAAGCGCAGGCCGCGATGGTTCCTACGGCGTATTCGGCGGTGGACATGCCGCGCTCGCGGTTTGTGACCGCGTAGTGCAGCCACTTGTTGGAGCGAGGATGAGGGCTCGGGCGCCTCGGGGTTCTCGCGTGGGTGCTGTGGCCGTCAGTGTCGGAGCCGTCGACTGAAGGCTTCTGGGGGTCGTCCGTCTTGGGAGCCGTGTGTTCGGGCGCCGGGGCTTCCCACACAGGGGATGTCGGGGCTGTGGTGGTGTTGTCGTGGGCGGCGAGTGCGCGGCTTGTCCGTGAGGTGGGGCGGCTGGTCGGAGGCTGAGGGATGCTCTCGTGGTTTCGCTTCAGAGCGGTGGTGGGCGGCGGTGGAGGAGTGGCGGCTTCTGATGTGGACGTGGTGGCGTCCGGTGTGGGGGCGGGGCTGTGCATCGTGCCTCCAGGTGCTTGGTGGAGCCGGTTGTGCCCGGCGGGTTACAGGTTCGTCGAGATCGAGCCGGCGGAAGTGGCCGAGCGGCGTTCTGTGGATAACTGTGCGCCGAGTGTGTCTGGGGTGATCGGGAGGCGGTGCGCGTAGGGGCAGCTGGGTGAGGATTGGATCACGGTGTGGCCTGCTGAGGCCTGAGCTGGCGCAGTTGTCCCTTGTGGCGCTGACGGTGCCCAGTTGCGGGGGTGGGTGACGTGTGGCGCGGACTGGTGCTGGTGCGAAGCGATGTGCCGAGTTGCCGCTCAGCGCTGCGCGGCTGCGGGAGACGGCGCAGCTGCGGGAGACCGCGCAACTGCGGGAGACCGCGCAGCTGATGGCGTGGCTACGAAAGGCGGCGTGTTCATGGGAAGGCTGTGCTGAGACCTGAGCTGACACGGCTGTCCCATGTGGCGCTGCCGGTCCCCAGCCATGGTGGCCTGGTGTGCGGCGTGGTCCGCAGTGGTGCTGGTGTGAGCGGTAACCCCTCTCTGCTGGTGTGAGGCGTGGTCGCGCTGGTGCTGTGTGAGGCGTGGTCCGACACGGTGCTAGCGGAATGCGCAGTGCCGGGTTGTAGGTCATCGTTGCGGGGCTATGGGAGGTGGCGTGGCTACGGGAGGATGAGGGCGGAGGCGAGGTCGGCCACTACCGGGACTATGCCCAGGAGGACGAACGCCGGGAGGAAGCACAGGCCCAGAGGGGCCACTGCCTTGACCCCGACGCGCCTCGCTGCCGCCGCTGCGGCGGCCCTGGACGCGTCGCGGGCGTCGTCCGCCAGGCGGGTCAGGGCATCGGCTACGGGGGTGCCGCTTTGGGTGGCTCTGATCATGGTTCGGGAGAGCTGTCCTAATGCTGGGTCCTTCGCCAGGAGGGCCCAGGTGGGTTCTGCGTCCGCGCCGAGGCGCAGTTGCGTGCTCACCCAGCCGAGGCGCCGGCCGAGAGGGCCGCCTATCGCGTCGGCGGCGATCTCGGTGGCGGCGCTGACCGGGCAGCCTGCCAGGAGGCCGGCGGTCATCAGGTCGGCGGCGAAAGGGAGGTCGGTCAGGATCTGCTGCTGGTCCTGTTGTGACCGTGTGGGTTGTTTCTTGTGCAAGTAGATGCCGGTAGCGGGAGTTATGAGAAGTCCTACCATCACGCCGAAGGCGCCTCCGATCAGGGCTGTCATCGCCAGGCCTGCCGAGATTGCGATGAAGATGGTCTTTCGGGTGACACCCGAACTAGAGCCCTTGCCGAGTTGGTCCAGCCATGTCGGGGGCGGTTCGGCGTCGGCAGGGTGTGTGGTGGTGGTTGCGGGGTCGAGCGCCGCGGCGTGCGGCTGGGATTTGGGGTTCGGACGTCGGCGGCGGTCAAGGCCGGGGGGCAGGTTCGGGCTTTGCTGGTCGCCTGGGCTCGTGGGTGGCTTCAGGCGGGGCACGCGGGTCAGGCGGGTCAGGCGGTCCTTGGGCGTGTGCGAGGGGAGCCAGAACCAAATGGCCATGGCGGCGAATAGTGCGGACAGCAAAGGGAGCAATGGGGGTCCCGTTGGTTGAGGTGGTAGGCACGACTGGTCGGTGCAGGTGATGGCGTGGAGGTCCGAGTTGCGCTGGGCGCGGGATCGCTGGTGGCGGTGCCGATCGGAGCCCCGCACCCCGCGCGGTCAGCACAGCAGCACCCGCACCCCCCAGTCAGCACAGCAGGCCCCGCACCCCGCCAGTCAACACAGCAGCGCCGTTGTCAGAGTTCGGCCTTGGTGGACATGTGGTGGGTCCACCACAGGCCGCAGGCGTTCAGGGCGATGCCGGTTGTCAGGCAGGCGATGCCGGGGAGGCTGCCGAGCAGGAAACGCAGGGGATTCATGTTCAGCGTGGCCGCCATGAGGAGGCCCAGTACGGGGAGGACGGCGAGCATTTTGGCCGTGGTTCGTGGGCCTGCGAGCTGAGCGGTCACGTCCTGGCTGTGGAGTTGGGCTGTGCGTAACGTGGCGGCGACGCGGTCCGCCAAGGCGGCGAGGCCGGCTCCTGTGGTGATGCTCACCTGCCAACAGGCCGCCAGTTGGCGTAGGCCCTCGCCGCCCTGGGGCGGGGCCGCGTTCGTGAGGGCCGTCGGGACGTCGCCGCCGTCTCTCGCCGCGGCGAGGACCGGGCGCAGGAGGTCGGGGTCGGGGACGGTGATTGCGGACATCGCCCTGGTCAGGGCTTCGCCCGGGGTGCGGCCTGTGGATAGTTCGGCGGAGAGGGCCTGGCAGAGCTCGATGGAGGCCAGTCGCCAGGCTTCGGTACGGCGTTTCGGGCTCTGTGGAGCACGGAGGAGCGTCCGGAAAGGGCGGGATTGGTGTGATTTGGCGAGCGCTGTGAGCTTGGCCAGGCGCGTTGTGGCGGTGGCGGGAGTTGTCCACAGCCATACGGCGAAGCCTGTGGACAACGCGGCCAGCCAGACTGCGGTCGGCACGGTTTCTTCCCTTCGCGGGTCAGGGGCGGCGGGTGCGTCTATGCGCTCGCCGGCCCGTGGGGAGGGAGGCAGGGGTGAGGGCGTACGGCATTCGAGAAGGCTTCGTAGCCGGGGCCGAGGTGGGTGTTGCCGGACGGGTCGAAGGTCACGGCGGGCAGGGACTCGACGAAGCCTGTGGATGTCCGGGTGAGCAGGCAGATCTCGGCGATGCGTCTTCGGCCGTTGTGGCGGTCGCGGGTCAGGTGGATGACGGCGTCCAGGGCGGCGGCCAGTTGACTGTGGACGGCCTCGCGGCTCAGTCCGGCCGCGCAGCCCAGAGCTTCCAGCCGGGGTGGCACGTCGGCGGCGGTGTTCGCGTGAAGCGTGCCGCAGCCGCCCTCGTGGCCCGTGTTGAGGGCGGCGAGCAAGTCCACGACCTCGGACCCCCTGACCTCGCCCACCACGAGGCGGTCGGGGCGCATGCGCAGGGCCTGGCGTACCAGGTCGCGGAGGTTCACGCCGCCGGCGCCCTCCAGGTTCGGTGGACGGGTTTCGAGGCGGACCACGTGAGGGTGGAAGGGGCGGAGTTCGGCCGAATCCTCCACGAGGAGGAGGCGTTCGCCCGGGTCGGCCAGGGAGAGGAGCCCCGAGAGCAGGGTCGTCTTGCCCGTGCCGGTGCCGCCGGTCACCAGGAAGGCCAGTCTGGCGGAGACCATCGCCGTGAGCATCGCGACGGCCGGCTGTGTGATCGTGCCCGCCTTGACGAGGTCGTGCAGGGTGAACGTACGGCGTGGCGGCAGGCGTAGGGACAGGCAGGTGCCTTCGGGGGCTATGGGCGGAAGCACGGCGTGGAGGCGTACGCCGCCCGCGAGTCGCGCGTCCACGTAAGGCGAGGCGTCGTCCAGGCGTCGTCCCGCGGCGGCGGCGAGGCGCTGGGCGAGGCGGCGTACGGCGGCGTCGTCGGTGAAGCGGATGGGGGTGCGGCTGAGGCCGGTGCCGTCGTCCAGCCATACCTCGTCCGGGCCGTTGACCAGGACGTCTGTGACGTCAGGGCGGGCGAGGAGCGGCTCCAGGGGGCCGGCTCCGATCAGGTCCGCGCAGAGGGCGCGGGCAACGGCGAGGATCTCGGCGTCGCCGTAGACCGCCTTCTCCGCTCGCAGGGCTACGGCGACCTGGGCGGCGCTGGGTTCGGCGCCGGTGCGGGCGAGGCGTACGCGGACGGCCTCGACGAGTTCGGAGGACACCGATGGCGGGGGCGCCGTGGGCGGAGGCGTGGCCGGCCAGGTGGTGGCCATCCTGGGTGAGGTTCTGCCGGGTGGGGGCTGGGTGGTGGTGAGCGGTGTTTTGGTGGGTTGTGCCGACTCGTCGAGGTGGGCGTGGGGCGGTGTCATGTGAGCTGCCTGTCCGCTCGGGGGGAAGCGTTCTCAGGAGTGAGGAGGTCTTGGAGGAGGGAGGCGCAGAGGGTGCCCAGGGCGGTGCGGGGGCCCAGTTTGGGGAGCTCGCCGCGGTTGAGGGTGGCGGTGAGCCGGGGCAGGTCGGGGAGGGTGCCCGCGTAGGGGATGCCGAGGGAGGCGGCGGCGGTGTCGGCGTCCACGATGCCCGGGCGGAGGATCGTGCGGAGGTCGGTCGTGTGCTTGCCGGCTTCGCCCAGCACCTGGCGCGCGGAGAGGACGCCGCGTACGTCCGCCGCGGCCACCAGCAGGGTGGTCTTCGCCCTGGTGAGGGCTTCGGCGGTGGCCGGGTCGAAGTGGCGTGGGAGGTCCACGACCACCAGGTCGAAGCCTCGCTGACCGGCGTCGAGGACCGATCGCATGGCCTGGGCGGGGATCGGGGCCGCCTCACCCCTGTGGAAGGAGAGGATCGCGAGGTCGCCGAACGCGGGCAGGGCCTTCTGCAGGGCGCTGCTGCTGATGCGCCCCTCTCTGGCGACGAGATCGCCCCAGCGGGCTCCCGGCGCTTCCTCGTGGCCCAGCAGCGCGTCGATGCCGCCGCCCAGCGGGTCCGCGTCCACGAGGAGGGTGTGGAGTCGGGCGCCGCCGGAGGCGTGAAGGGCGAGGCAGGCCGACAGGACGCTTGCGCCCGCACCGCCTCGGCCGCCCAGCACGCAGATCACCGGGCCTGAGCGGGGCTCCGGCTCCATGGCGTCGGCGAAGCGGTCGACGAGGTGGCGTTCGTCGCCGGGGAGGGTGACGACGGCCTGGGCGCCTGCTGCGACGCACCTTCGCCAGGTGTCGGGGTCGTCGGTGGTGCGGGTGACGAGGAGGACCTGGTCGCGGGGTGGGGGTGCGGTCGCGGCCACGGCGTCCGCCTGGTCCGCGCCGATCGCCACGAGTGGGGCGAGGTTCCAGTGCGGGCGGGCGTGGGCGGGGAGCTGAGCCACGTCGAGCTGGGCGCCGGCTGCCGCCGCTATGCGGACCAGGTCGTCGAGGAGGGCGGGGTCGTCGGTGATGACCAAGGGACGGTGCAATCGGGGCCTCCCGTTCGTGGGTGGTGGGAGGTCCAGGGTGGGGCGGAGGGCAGGTGCCGCGAGGGGCCGAACGGGGTTCTGTGGATGAGGGGGTTCCACGTACGCGGGCCTGTGGATGAGCTCCACCAGTGCCTGCTGCGGGTGAGCCCACGAGTGCGCGCGAGTGCCAGTGGGCGAGCGTACGGAGACCGGTCCCATGACCGGGAGGCGGGGAAAAGGGGCGACCCCCGCCGGGGGGGAGAGCGGGGGTCGCCTGATCGGTCCGGCTCCGGGGGGGTAGAGCCGGTCCCGTTTCAGAAGAAAGCTTTCATCACTTCACCACAGCCTGGCAAGGGACCCGCAAAGCCATCCCGCGCAAGTGCGCTCCAGTTCCTGGGCGATACCAACGTATGCTGCCCGATCCGATCGAGTTTCGTCGAGCAGTAATCTCGCATTTTCGCCAAGTTTTTTCGTGAATTGATAACGATCACATAAAGAAGATCACGGAGAGTGATCGGCGAGGCGGGCTCGCCCGGCGGCGGGAAGGCTCCGGCGCGGGCGGGACAGGGCGGCGGCGCGGGTGCGTACGCGCACAGGTAAAGGTCTTGCCCTGAGGGGTTCCCAGCAGGGCGAATCCGACGTAGAAAGGTCTTACGGACCAATGGTCCGGGTGCATCGAGTCGGGCACCCACGTGCGACCAGCCGCGGGAGGCGCGTCGTGACGGGCTTGACCCGCTCCGACGGATACAGGTGCACGCTTGGTAACCCGGCGTGATGCACTGGCAGACGGCGTCTCGGTATTGAGACGCCGTCAGCTATGTCGGTAGGACGTCTTACCAGGTCCTTCGCAGGCAGAGCGCGTTACGGTCGGCCGCGGGACGAGCACCGGTCAGCCTCTTTGCATGGCCTCGCAGATGGCGGTGGTCTCGCGGACGCCGAGGCTTACCGCGGAGGCACAATGCTGTACCCACTGGGCGACGCCGTCGGGAGTGCCGCTCAGGTACGACCGCAGCGCCTCCGCGTACGGCAGCTCGTGATGCCCCACCTCCACCGCCACCAGCGACTTCGGGTCCAGCCCGTACTCGACCAGGGTCAGCCGCTCGGCCGAGCGCGCCACCACGCCGTCCGCCACGCCGAACGGCCGCAACACCGCCAGCTCGGCGTGCACCACGGCCGCCAGCACGATCGCGGGAGCCTTCGTGGGGCGTCCGAGGAGGTCCATGAGGCCGTCCACGCGTACGGCCGTCTCCTTGGCGTCCGGGGCCGGGCCGAGGCCGAACGGGTCGGGGGCGTCGTCCCCCGACCTGGGACGACCCAGGGCGTCCTCCGGGGCGAGGCCGGCGGCGGCGACCGTGTGCAGGCGGGCGAGGACCTGCCGGGGCGCGCGGCGCCAGGTCGGGCCCAGCCTGCCCATTTCCGCCGACGCGCGCAGGGCGCCCTGCACCAGCGGGTCGTGGATCTCGTCGCGGCGCAGGGCGTCCAAGGGGACGTCCGCACCCTCGATGGCGGCCGAGGCGCGGGCGCCGCGCAGCGACGACTCCGTGGAGACGGCCGGGCTGGCGCGGCGGAGCACACGGTGGCGGTAGAGCCGGTCGACGGACTGACGGGCCTCGTCCACGGCCTCCTGCACGCCGGGGAAGGTCGCGATGACGGCCAAAGGGTCACTCACGAGGACTGACCCTACCGGGCCGGTACGGTCCACCTGCGACAAGGCAGGAGGAGGCAGAGGGAGCCGGCGGACAGGGGTGGGACCCCGAGGCGGGGGTCACGCAGAGGCAGCCGGCAGACGGAGGCGGGACCCCATGGCGCGGGGTCACGCAGAGCGTCCGGGAGGGCCGTCAGACCCCCCTTTACCGTACGCCCCCAAACCGCCACCCCGGGGGGCCCATAAAACCGCCACTCCCCGCTCGCATATTCTCTGGATTTCAGGATGACAACATTTCAATTGCGAAGATAACCCCACCCGATAACCAAGCCTCCGCTCCCCGCCACCGAGGTACAGACCTGTCTAGACCTCTTGTGTGCGAGGGCCGTGAGCTGGTGAAGTGGGACACGACCTATCCAACCTGGCCATAGAAGGAGCACGAGGTGGCCCCGGAGACCCCTGGCAACGAGACCCAGGCGCTGTCCAATCTGCTGCAGGAGAACCGCCGGTTCGCACCTCCGGCCGACCTCGCGGCGTCCGCGAACGTGACCGCCGCCGCGTACGACGAGGCCGCCGCCGACCGACTCGCCTTCTGGGAGCACGCGGCCGAGCGGCTGACGTGGGCCAAGCGGTGGGACAGGACCCTGGAGTGGAACCCTCCCTTCGCCAAGTGGTTCATCGGCGGGGAGCTCAACGTGGCCTACAACTGCGTGGACCGCCACGTCGAGGAGGGCCGGGGCGACAAGGTCGCCTACTACTGGGAGGGCGAGCCGGAGGACGACACCCGCGTCCTCACCTACAACGACCTGAAGTCCGAGGTCAGCAAGGCCGCCAACGCGCTGGCCGAGCTGGGCGTGGGCAAGGGCGACCGGGTCGCGATCTACATGCCGATGATCCCCGAGCTGCCGATCGCGATGCTGGCCTGCGCCCGCATCGGCGCGGTCCACTCGGTGGTGTTCGGCGGCTTCTCCGCCACGGCGCTGAAGAGCCGCATCGACGACGCCGACGCCAAGCTGGTGATCACGGCCGACGGCGGCTACCGCCGGGGCAAGCCGAGCGCGCTCAAGCCGACCGTGGACGAGGCCGTCGCCGAGTGCCCGCAGGTCGAGAACGTCCTCGTGGTCCGGCGCACCGGCCAGGACGTCGCGTTCGGTGAGAAGGACCTGTGGTGGCACGACGTGGTCGACCGCCAGAGCGACCAGCACACCCCGCAGCCGAACGACGCCGAGGACCCGCTGTACATCCTCTACACCAGCGGCACCACCGGTAAGCCCAAGGGCATCCTGCACACGACCGGCGGCTACCTGACGCAGACGGCCTGGACGCACCACGCGGTCTTCGACCTCAAGCCCGAGACCGACATCTACTGGTGCACGGCGGACATCGGCTGGGTCACCGGCCACTCCTACATCGTCTACGGCCCGCTGGCCAACGGCGCGACCAGCGTCATCTACGAGGGCACCCCCGACACGCCGCACCGCGGCCGGTTCTGGGAGATCGTGCAGAAGTACAAGGTCACGATCCTCTACACGGCGCCGACGGCGATCCGTACGTTCATGAAGTGGGGAGACGACATCCCCGCCAAGTACGACATGTCCAGCCTGCGGGTCCTGGGCTCGGTCGGCGAGCCGATCAACCCGGAGGCGTACGTCTGGTACCGCGAGCACATCGGCGGCGACCGCTGCCCGGTCGTCGACACGTGGTGGCAGACCGAGACCGGCGCCATCATGATCAGCCCGCTGCCCGGCATCACCGCCGCCAAGCCGGGCGCCGCGATGCGCCCGCTGCCGGGCGTCGCCGCCGACGTGGTGGACGACCAGGGCAACAGCGTCCCCAACGGCGGGGGCGGCTTCCTCGTCGTACGCGAGCCGTGGCCCTCCATGCTGCGTACGATCTGGGGCGACGACCAGCGCTACATCGACACCTACTGGAGCCGTTTCGAGGGGATGTACTTCCCCGGCGACGGCGCCAAGAAGGACGAGGACGGCGACCTCTGGCTGCTCGGCCGGGTCGACGACGTCATGCTGGTCTCCGGGCACAACATCTCCACCACTGAGGTGGAGAGCGCGCTGGTCAGCCACCCGAAGGTGGCCGAGGCGGCGGTCGTGGGCGCGACGGACCCGGTGACGGGCCAGGCCATCGTGTCGTTCGTGATCCTGCGCGGCAGCGTCGAGGAGAGCGACGACATCGCCTCCGAGCTGCGCAACCACGTGGCCAAGACGCTCGGCCCGATCGCCAAGCCGCGGCAGATCCTGGTGGTGCCCGAGCTGCCCAAGACCCGTTCCGGCAAGATCATGCGCCGCCTCCTGCGCGACGTGGCCGAGAACCGCAGCATCGGCGACGTCACCACGCTCGCCGACAGCACGGTGATGAACCTCATCGCGGAGAAGCTCCCGTCCGCCAAGTCCGACGACTGACCCTTCGCACATAAGGGGCGCATGTCACACACCGTGGACGTGCGCCCCTTCTGCGTCGGCGCTATGTTCTCCGATCGGGTAGTTCTGGGAGTGATAGCGCGGCTCGTCCTTGGGAAGTAAGCGGCCGTCGCGCTGCGCTGGATGATGATTGACACGGCCCCCGGGCCTCGATAGGAGACGTTCATGCCGCAGACTCCCGAGGAAGAATCCCTGGGCTCCCTGGTCGCCCAGGCGAGCAGTCAGATCTCGACCCTGGTCCGCTCGGAGATCGAGCTGGCCAAGGCCGAGTTCAGGTTCGACGCCAAGCGGGTGGGCATGGCGGGCGGGCTGTTCGCCGCCGCGGCCTTCATGGCGCACCTGTGCCTGATCCTCGCCTCGGTCACGATCGCGTTCGTGCTGGACCAGTGGCTGCCCACCTGGGCGGCCTTCCTCATCGTGACCGTGTTCTACCTGCTGGTCGCGGGTCTGCTGGTGTTCGTCGGGATCCGGCGGCTGAAGGGCCTCGCCGGGATGAAGCGCACCGCCGCCTCGCTCAGGGGGCTCAAGGAGATCGCCACCCCCGAGGACGAGGCGCTTCCCGCCACCGCCCCCGACGCCCGGCCGGCGGCCCGAGATCGCGAGCCGGTGGCCCGAGATGCGACCTGACGAGTCGGTCGTCCAGATCGAGGGCCCCTGGACGCACCGCGCGGTGCACGCGGGCGGCACCCGCTTCCACGTCGTGGAGGCCGGTGACGGCCCGCTGGTCCTGCTGCTGCACGGGTTCCCGCAGTTCTGGTGGACCTGGCGGCACCAGCTCGTCTCCCTGCCGAAGGCGGGCTACCGGGCGGTCGCGGCCGACCTTCGCGGCTACGGCGGCAGCGACAAGCCGCCGCGTGGCTACGACCTGCCCACGCTGGCCGCCGACGCGGCCGGGCTGATCCGCGCGCTGGGCGAGACCGGGGCGATCGTGGTCGGGCACGACTGGGGCGGGCTGCTGGCCTGGACGATGGCCGTGCTCGACCCCAAGTGCGTGCACCGGCTGGTCGCCGTGTCCGCCCCCCACCCGCTGCGGCTGCGCAACGCGCTGCTCACCGACCCGATGGGGCAGCTCAAGGCCAGCAGGCAGGCGCTCGGCTTCCAGGTGCCGCTGCTGCCGGAGCACCGGCTCACCCGCAAGGGCGGTGCGCTGGTCGGCCGGTTCCTGCGCGACTGGTCGGGGCCGGGCTGGCCGGAGGACGAGGAGGCGCAGGTCTACCGCGAGGCGTTCCGCATCCCGACGGTGGCGCACTGCGCGCTGGAATACCACCGCTGGTTCGGCCGCTCCCAGCTCCGGCCCGACGGGCGGCGCTTCGCCCGCGCCATGCGCACGGAGATCGAGGCGCCCACGCTGCACCTGCACGGGGCGCTCGACCCGCGCGTGCTGCCCCGCACGGCCCAGGGTTCGAGCCGGTACGTCGCCGCCCCCTACCGATGGCGGCTGTTCGAGGGCGCCGGCCACTTCCCGCACGAGGAGATCCCCGACGCGTTCGACACCGAGCTGCTCGGCTGGCTGACCGACCCAGAGCCCGACCGGTGAGCGAGCCCGACGAGAAAGCCTGAGAGATGAGAGACCGCGACCCCGAGGGCCGGCCGCGCAACGCCCGGCCGCGCGACGCGTACGGCAGGCCGCTCCCCTACGGCTCCCCCGGCGTGCCGAGGGTTCCCGACGACTACGCGCCCACCGCCGAGCAGGCGCTCGCCGACGGGCGGCGGTTCCTCGCCGAGGGGATGCCGTTCCACGCCCACGAGGTGTTCGAGGGCCGGTGGAAGTGCGCCCCGGAGGAGGAGCGCGAGCTGTGGCAGGGACTCGCGCAGATCTGCGTCGGGCTCACGCACCTGCAGCGCGGCAACGGGCGCGGCGCGCTCACGCTGTTCGCGCGGGGCGCGGCCCGGGTGCAGGCGTCCGGCGGCGCGTACGACGCCGTCGGCAAGGTCGCCTCCGGCCTGGGCCAGGACAGCGACCCCGGCGAGGCGATCGCCCTGATCCTGGAGAAGCTGCCGGGCTAGCCGGTCAGTCGCACTTCTGCGTGCTGGCCGGCGAGGTGTCGGTGCGGCCGAGCGAGGCGTCGGAGGCGACCTCCTCGGCCGTCAGGACGTAGCCGGTCTCCTGCTCGTTGACGGCCGCCGCGAAGATCACGCCGAACACGCGGCCGTCCACGGTGAGCAGCGGGCCGCCGGAGTTGCCGGGGAGCACGAGGCCGCGGATCTGGTAGACCTTGCGGGTCACCGTCGTGTCGCGGTAGATGTCGGGGCCCTCGGCGTCAAGCTTGCCGCCGATGCGGGCGGGCTCGGCGGTGAAGCCCTTGCCCTTGGGGAACCCGGCGATGATCGCGTTGTCGCCGCGCCTGCCCTCGCCGTCGAAGGTGAGCTGCGGCAGGTCGAGGCCGGGGACGTGGAGGATGGCGATGTCGCGGCGCGGGTTGTAGCGCACGACCGTGGCCCGGTGGCGGGCGTTGTTGTAGTCGACGACCTCCAGGTCGCGGGTGACGCCGGCGACGACGTGCGCGTTGGTCATGATGCGGCCGGGGGCGTAGACGAAGCCGGTGCCCTCGATGTGCTTGTTGCAGCTCTGCGCGTCGCCCTGCACCTTGACGATGGCGCGGCGGGCCCGGGAGAGCCGGTTGCCCTGCAGCACGCTCTGGTCGGGCGGCGGCACGTCGAAGAGCTGCCCCGCCCCTATGTCGTCGAAGACCGGCGGGAACTCCGAGCGGTCGATGAACCTCTTGAACGGCGCCTGCCAGTTGCGCGCCGCCTGCGGGATCGCGTCGTCCACGGTGGTGAGCAGCGCGGAGTTCTTGACCTGGTCGACCAGCGGCGTGAACGACGTGGAGACGATCAGCGACCCGATCAGCCAGGCGATGACCAGCACCGACAGTGCGCTGGCGAACGTGCCGCCGACCGCGTCGGCCACCTTCGCGGGCTCCCACGTGACGTGGCTGCGCACGACCGCGCCGATCGTCGAGGAGGCGAACTGCCCGATCGTGGCCGACAGGAACACGATCACGATGGCCAGCAGTGCCTGCGGCGTGTCGCCGTCGACGACGGCGCGGGAGACGGGGGGCGCGATGAAGACCCCGAGCACGGCGCCGCCGACGAACCCCACGAAGCTCATCGCCCCGATGATGAAGCCCTGACGGTAACCCGAGATGCCGAAGGCGACCACGAGGCCGATCAGGATGAGGTCAAGCAGATCACCGCGCACGCTTCAAAGGTATCCAGGGATAAGGTCAAGCGTGCACGTCTTCGGCCAGGACCGCGTCACCCTCCTGGCTACCTTGGCGCTATGCCGCAGGCCGAGGGAACAGTTCGCGATCTCATCGAGGCCGCGCTGCGTGACAGCGATCCCGACGGCCCGCTGCGCTGGCATGTGATCTCCGTGCTGCGTCAGCGCGGCGACCTGGAGTCCTTCATCGAGGCCCGCCGGTTGTGCGCGGCCGACACCGTCACCGAGCGGCTGCTCGGGGTGGACATCATGGGGATGCTGCGGCCGTTCGCCGACCGCACGCTGCCGGTGCTGCGCTACCTGGCGGCCAGCGAGGACGACGTCATGGTGCTCTACTCGGTGCTGATCGCCTTCGGGCACCTGGCCGACCCGCGCTCGCTGCCGACCGTGATCGAGCTGGCCGCGCACCGCGACCCCCGGGTGCGCTACGGGGCCGCGTACGCGCTCCAGCACGTGCTCGGCGACCCGCCGGACCCGTCGGGGTTGCGGACGCTGCGGACGCTGGCCGCCGACAGCGACGCCGACGTGGCCGGATGGGCCTCGCTCGGGGTCGCCCTCTGGTCCGGCCGTTAGACGCGGCGGGCGGTCAGGGACTCCAGCGGCAGCTCCGTCACCCGCGAGGTGTCCCACGGCTGGTCGAGCCCGGCCGCGCCCAGCGTGCGGTCGAGCACCATCGCGGTGAAGCCCCACACGAGCATGCCCCGCACCTGGAACGCCGGCCCCGCGATGCCCGTGGGCAGCCGCAGCGTGAACCGGTTGGCCGGATCGACCAGCTCGGCGATCGGCACCCGTTCGACCGAGTCGACCTCGTCGGGTGAGGCCGCGTGCACCGCCGACGGCTCCCGCCACCAGGCGACGACGGGCGTGACCCGGTTGTCGCTGTGGTGCAGGTAGAGCTCGGGCAGGGTGCCGAGCACGTGCACCCCGCGCGGGTCGGCCCCGGTCTCCTCCTCGGCCTCGCGCAGCGCCGCCTCGACGGGGCCGCCGTCCTCCGGGTCCACGCCGCCGCCGGGGAACGCGGGCTGGCCCGGGTGCCTGCGGCCGCGCCTGCTGCGCTGGATGAGCAGCACGTCGGGACCGTACGGCCCCTCGCCGAACAGCATGAGCACCGCCGCGCGCCGGCCGCGTCCGTCGGGCGGCCGCAGGTATCGGGGGACGCTGAGCCGCTGGGACTGGTCCGCCAGGCGGATCAGCCAATGGGGGACTTGGGTCACGCATCCTCCAACACGCCGGGGCTCCTGCTGCTTCCCCGCCTGCCGTCAGGAGAAGGGGCCGGACCTGACGAGCTTGCGCGCCTCGGCCTCGGACGTCGGCCCCGTGCCGAACGACGGGCAGAGCGCGGCGAGCGGGCAGACGCCGCAGGCCGGGCGGCGGGCGTGGCAGATGCGCCGGCCGTGCCAGATGACCCGGTGCGAGAAGATCGTCCACTCGCGGCGCGGCAGCAGCTCGCCCACCACGTGCTCGATCTTGACGGGGTCGGTCTCCTCGGTCCAGCCGAACCGCCGCACCAGGCGCTGGAAGTGGGTGTCCACGGTGAGCCCGGGGACGTCGAAGGCGTTGCCGAGCACCACGTTGGCGGTCTTGCGGCCGACGCCGGGCAGGGTCACCAGGTCCTTCAGCCGGCCGGGCACCTCGCCGCCGTAGCGCTCGCACACGGCCTGGGCCATGCCGATGATGCTGTTGGTCTTGGCCCGGAAGAAGCCGGTCGAGCGGATGATGTCCTCCATCTCCGACCGGTCGGCGGCGGCGTAGTCCTCGACCGTCGGATATTTCGCGAAGAGGACGGGGGTCACCATGTTGACCCGCTTGTCCGTGCACTGCGCGGACAGGATGGTCGCGACCAGCAGCTCCAGGGGGTTGCGGAAGTCGAGCTCGCAGTGGGCGTCCGGGTAGGTCTCCGCCAGAACGCGGTTCATCCTGCGCGCCCGCCGTACGAGTGCGAGCTGGGTCTCCGGCTTGCGCCCCGCCGCTTTCGTCGCCATGACCGCAAGGGTAGAAGGTTCCGCCGGTGCTTGAACCCCGGACGCCGGGGCGTCGTACAACCTGGCGACGCGGGAGGGGTGGACGGCGATGGGCGGTCAGGGCGCGACGGTGGCGGAGTTCGTCCGGAGCTCGGGGCCGCTGCGCGGGCCGGCGCTGGACCGGCTGGCGCTGGCCTGCGCCGCGACGATGGCGCGGCTGCACGCGCGCGGCGTCGCGGGGCTGCGGCTGAGCGAGGACAGCGTGGCGCTCGGGGCGCACGGTCAGGTGTTCATCGGCTGGACGCCGTCGGCGGCGGCGTACGAGGGGGCGGTGGCCGACGACGTACGGGCCTGGGCCGACCTGATGGTCTTCGCGGCGACCGGCGTCCGCGACGGCGACCCGTACGCCCTCCCACCGGCGCTGCGCCTCGCGGTCGCCCAGTGCCGCCGTCCCGACTGGGTGGCCCGCCCGCGCGCCGCCGACGTCCTGCGCGTTCTCCTCGGCCGGTCGGTGGCGAGCGCCATGGCCTCCGTGGACGACCTGCTGGCCTGCTGAACCGGAGCTTCCGGTAACTTTCCCCCTGGACTCGACGTACCCGGACGAGCCAGAACACTCCGGCATTCCCATAACCTGTGTGTGCCGCCTTGAGTGGGGTGAGTCACAATGGCAGCAGAGGAGGCAGAGTGAACACCGACGATGTGCTGGGCAAGGCCCCCCTGTTCGCCGCGCTCGACCGCGAGAGCGCCGCGGCGCTGCGGACGAGCATCACCGAGGTCCAGCTCTCCAAGGGGCAGACGCTCTTCCACGAGAACGAGACGGGCGACCGCCTCTACGTCGTGCTCGAAGGCAAGATCAAGCTCTCCCGCACGTCCCCGGACGGCCGGGAGAACCTGCTGAGCGTGCTGGGGCCGAGCGAGATGTTCGGCGAGCTGTCGCTGTTCGACCCGCGGCCGCGCACGGCCACGGCGACGGCGCTGACCGAGGTGCGGCTGGCGGGCCTCGGCCACGACGACCTGCGTCCCTGGCTCACCGGCCGTCCCGAGGTGGCTCTGCACCTGCTGCGCGCGCTCGCGCAGCGCCTGCGCCGCACCAACGACGTGCTGGCCGACCTGGTCTTCACCGACGTGCCGGGCCGGGTGGCCAAGCAGCTGCTCGACCTCGCCGAGCGCTTCGGCACCAAGACCGACGACGGCCTGCGGGTCCACCACGACCTCACCCAGGAGGAGCTGGCCCAGCTCGTCGGCGCCTCCCGCGAGACGGTCAACAAGGCGCTGGCCGACTTCGCCCAGCGCGGCTGGCTGCGCATCGAGGCCAAGGCCGTGGTGATCCTCGACACCGACCGGCTCTACAACCGCTCCAGATAGTCGAGCTGGGCCCGCACCGACATCTCGGCGGCGGGCCAGAGCGAACGGTCCACGTCGGCGTAGACGACGCGGACGATCTCGCGCGGGGTGCGCGCCCCCTGCGCCTGCGCCGCCCTGATCTGGTCCAGCCGCTCGCGCCGGTGCGCGAGATAGCCGTCGAGCGCCGCGATGGGGTCGGTCAGCACCGGGCCGTGCCCCGGCAGCAGCACCTTCGCCTCCAGGCGCTCGGCCGCCTCCCTCAGCCGGTCGAGGCTGCGCAGGTAGTCGGCGAGGCCGCCGTCGCCCGCGATGATCGTGGTGCCGCGGCCGAGCACGGTGTCGCCGGTCAGCATCGCGCGGTCCTGTGGCAGCCAGAAGCACAGCGAGTCGAACGAGTGGCCGGGCGTGCCGTGGACGTGCACCTCCAGCCCGCCGACCGTGACCACGTCGCCGTCGGCCAGCCCCTCGCCGCCGAGCCGGTGCCGCGGGTCGAGGGCGCGGACGGGGGCGTTCACCAGCGCGGCGAAGGAGCGGGCTCCCCCGCTGTGGTCGAAGTGGCCGTGGGTCAGCAGGATCTCGGTGACCCGGCGGCCGTCGAGGTGGGCGCGCACCCGTTCGAGGTGATCGGCGTCGTCCGGGCCCGGGTCGACGACGATCGTCTCCTCGCCGTCGCCGATGAGCCACGTGTTGGTGCCGTCGAGCGTCATGATCCCGGGGTTGGGGGCGAGGACGTTGACGGCGTGGTCGGTACGGGTGCCGTCGGGCCCGCCGCCGAGCGGGATGTGCAGGCCGCTCACGTGTTCACCAGCCGCATCTCGCCCTCGACCTCCACGGCCCTCGGCAGGATGGTCACGATGTCGCGGGGGACGGCCAGCACCTCGGCCACGCTCCCGTACGCCGACAGCTCGCTCAGCGTGCGGTGGGTGGGCGGCATGAGGAAGATCTCCCCCTGGCGCGCCCGCTCGACGGCCTGCGCGGGCCGTGTCCAGACCACCTGGTCGGCCTCGCCGCCCACGTCGCGGGTGCGCTGGCCCTCGGGCAGCACGGCCACGAAGAAGCGGGTGTCGAAGCGGCGCTGCTCGATCTCCGGCGTGATCCAGTGGGCCCACGGCTTGAGCAGGTCGGAGCGGAGCACCAGCCCCCTCCGCGCGAGGAAGTCGGCGAAGGCGAGGCTGCGGTCGATCAGCGCCAGCCGGTCGGCCTCCCAGTCGTCGCCGGTGGTGTCGGCCACCACCGAGCCGGCGTCGGGGCCGGCCAGGAGCACCCCCGACTCCTCGAACGTCTCGCGCACGGCCGCGCACACCAGGCCCCTGGCCAGCTGCTCGCCCGCGCGGAAGGCCGCGCCCCACTCGGCAGGCGACGGCCCGGCCCACGCCACGGCCTGGTCGGTGTCGCGGGCGTCCACCGACCCGCCGGGGAAGACGTACGCGCCGGCCGCGAAGGCCATGGTGGCCTTGCGCCGGAGCAGGTAGGTCTGCGGCCCGCCGGGGCCGTCCCGCAGGATCACCACCGTGGCGGCGTCCCGCGGGGTCACCGGCTCGATCCTCCCGGCGATGAGGTCCCTGGCCCGCGTGGCGAGCTCGGCTGGAAGCGGCAATCCGGTCACATGACCTCCTCTAGAACATCACTCGGTCATGGTGACATATCTCCGCTCAGGCGACCTCGGCGATCAGCTCCACCTCGACCGGCACGTTCAGCGGGAGCGCGGCCACGCCCACCGCGCTGCGCGCGTGCTTGCCCGCCTCGCCCAGCACCTCACCCAGCAGGTCGCTGGCGCCGTTGCCGACCTTGGGCTGGTCGGTGAACGACGGCTCGCTCGCCACGAACACGACGACCTTGACGATCCGTACGATCTTCGTGAGGTCGCCCACCTCGGCCTTCAGCGCGGCGAGGGCGTTGAGCGCGCAGATGCGGGCCATCTCGTAGCCCTGCTCCAGGCTGACCTCGGCGCCCAGCTTGCCGGTGCCCGCCGGCTTGCCGTCGACGATCGGCACCTGGCCCGAGGTGTAGACGAGGTTGCCCGTACGCACCGCGGGCACGTACGCCGCCACCGGCTTGACCACCTCGGGCAGCGTCAGCCCCAGCTCCGTCAGCTTCTCCTCCGGCGTCATCTACTGCTTCTCCCTCTTGAAGTAGGCGACGAGCTGCTCCGGCGTGGCGCCCTGCACGATCTGGACCAGCTCCCAGCCGTCGGAGCCGAAGTTGTCCAGGATCATCTTGGTGTTGTGGATGAGCAAGGGGGCTGTGAGGTACTCCCATTTCTTCATGAGGGCCAGAGTAGTGTGAGCAATCTCAAAGGGTGGTCACCGGCGTTCGGCAAGTGACCGTTCGGTAGCCTCGAAGCGTGGATTCTCCGCGCACGGATTGGGCGGACGTGCACCTGCACGTCGTCACCGGCAAGGGCGGCACGGGCAAGACGACCGTCGCCGCCGCCCTCGCGCTCGCCCTGGCCTCGGGCGGCAAGAAGGTGCTGCTCGTCGAGGTGGAGGCCAGGCAGGGCATCGCGCAGATCTTCGATCTGCCGCCGTTGCCCTACGAGGAGCGCCGCATCGCGGTCGCGCCCTCCGGCGGGGACGTGTACGCGCTGGCGATCGACCCCGAAGACGCCATGCTCGAATACCTGGAGATGTTCTACGGCATGCGGCGGGCCGGCCGCGCCCTGAGCAAGATGGGCATCGTCGACTTCGCCACCACCATCGCCCCCGGCTTCCGCGACGTGCTGGTCACCGGCAAGACCACGGAGGCCGTACGCAGGCGCAACCGCAACGGCCGCCGCGTCTACGACGCGGTCGTGCTGGACGCGCCGCCCACCGGCCGCATCACCCGCTTCCTCAACGTCACGCAGGAGGTCGCCGGGCTCGCCAGGGTGGGGCCGATCAAGAACCACTCCGAGCTGGTCAGCAGCGTCGTGAAGAGCCCGGAGACCGCCGTGCACTTCGTGACCCTGCTGGAGGAGATGCCGGTCCAGGAGACCCTGGACGGCGTCGCCGAGCTGCGCTCCGCGGGCCTGCCGCCGGGCGGGATCTTCGTCAACATGGTGCGCGAGTCCCAGCTCCCGCAGGCGGCGCTCGACCAGGCCGCCACGGGCCGCTTCGACGCCGCCGAGCTCGTGCTCGGGCTGAAGGCGGCCGGCGTGGCCGACGGCGCGGAGGCCACGGCGCTCGCCGAGGCCCTCGCCGAGGAGGTCGTCGAGCACGCCCACCGCACCGAGCTGGAGCGCGCCGAGCGCGAGTCGCTGGCCGAGGCCGGGCTGCCGCGCTTCGAGCTGCCGCTCCTCACCGACGGCGTCGACCTGGCCGGCCTGTACGAGCTGGCCGAGACCATCCGCACCCAGGGAGCAGCGTGAAGAAGCCCGCCAGGCTCGACATCGACGCCATCCTCGACGACCCCGGCACCCGGATCATCGTCTGCTGCGGCGCGGGCGGCGTGGGCAAGACCACGACCGCCGCGGCCCTCGGGCTGCGGGCCGCCGAGCGCGGCCGGTGCGCGGTCGTGCTGACTGTCGACCCCGCGCGGCGCCTGGCGCAGTCGATGGGGCTCACCGAGCTCGACAACACCCCGCGCCTCATCCACGAGTCGGAGGACGGCGGGCAGCTGTTCGCGATGATGCTCGACATGAAGCGCACGTTCGACGAGATCATCGAGGCGCACGCCGACCCCGAACGGGCCAGGCAGATCCTGTCGAACCCCTTCTACCAGTCGCTGTCCTCCAGCTTCGCCGGCACCCAGGAGTACATGGCGATGGAGAAGCTGGGCCAGCTCCGCCGCTCCGACGAGTGGGACCTCATCGTGGTCGACACGCCGCCGTCGCGCTCGGCGCTGGACTTCCTGGACGCGCCAGAACGGCTCGGGAGGTTCTTGGACGGCCGGTTCATCCGGCTGTTGACGGCGCCGGCCAAGGCCGGGGGCCGCAGCGCGTTCAAGCTGCTCAACGCCGGGTTCGGGCTGATGGCCGGGGCGCTGACCAAGCTGCTCGGCGCTCAGGTCATCAAGGACCTGCAGACGTTCGTCTCCGCGCTCGACGCCGTCTTCGGCGGGTTCAGGCAGCGGGCCGAGATGACGTACCAGCTGCTCCAGGCGCCAGGGACGGCGTTCCTCGTGGTCGCCGCGCCGGAGCGCGACGCCATGCGTGAGGCTTCCTACTTCGTCGAGCGGCTGGCCGAGGAACGCATGCCCCTGGCCGGCCTGGTGGTCAACCGGGTGCACACGTCCCCCGCCGCCGCGCTCTCAGCGACGCGGAGCGCCGCCGCGGCCGAGGACCTGGAGTCCAGGGGCGAGCACGAGCTGACCGCCGCCGTGCTGCGGCTGCACGCCGGTCGGATGCAGCTCGCCGCTCGCGAGAACCGCGAACGGGAGCACTTCGTCACGGCACATCCCACGGTGCCGATGGCGAAGGTTCGCGCCATGTCGGAGGACGTCCACGATCTGACCGGTCTGCGGCAGATCGGGGAGCTGCTGGCGAGCGCGTAGCCGCTCTTCCCGGGGAATCTCCCGGGACTCTCATGGGAGTACGGCCGGCGGACGGCGCCGGCCGTACGTCAACGCTCTCGGCTCGCCGGGCCGGATCAGCCCGCGATCAGCTCGTTGGTTCGCTCGTACTCTTCTTTCGCCGACTCGAGCAGCTCTCGCCACGAGTCGACGTCTGGACGCCGCCGCAGCAGCGCACGTCGTTCGCGTTCGGTCATACCGCCCCACACCCCGAACTCGATGCGGTTGTCCAGCGCATCGGCGAGGCATTCGGTACGGACCGGGCAACCCCGGCAGATGAGCTTCGCCCTGTTCTGCGCGGCGCCCTGCACGAACAGGGCATCCGGATCCGCACCTTTACAGGCGGCACGGGAGGTCCAATCCGTGATCCACATTTTTCGACCCCACTCCCCTTAGGTGGTCAGTCGTCATTTGGGGCCGACGGGCGCGGGCGCCGAGCCTCCGTTATTCAGTTGCCGCAGAGAGAACGTACGCAACGAGACGTTCGGGCCGACAGACCCCCAGAGGACCAAATTCTCGCGGCCCTGTTGACCGGGAATGACTAGTCACCTGGCCCAGTCAAGGTGAAATGTGGCGCGGCTACCGATTCGGTCAGCCTTTGGACGTACCCTTGGTACCGTGCAAGCGCAGCGCAAAGATCGGCCCAATCCCGTCCTGACCCTGGTGCGACTGATCACCGCCGCGACCGCGGCCGGGGTGCTCGCGGCCGCCGTCGCCCTGCCCGCGGTCGGCGGAGCCGGGATGTCGACCAAGAGCGCGCTTGAGGGGCTCAACCTCAAGCCGGAAGAGCTGGACGAGCCGCCTCTTCCCGAACGCACGAAGATCCTGGACGCCAACGGCAAGCAGATCGCGCTCTTCTACTACGAGAACCGCCAGTCGGTGACCCTCGACCAGGTGGCGCCGATCATGCGTGAGGCGCTGATCGCGATCGAGGACTTCCGTTTCTACCAGCACGGGCCGATCGATGTGGAGGGAACCGCCAGAGCGCTGGTGAAGAACCTCACCAACGGCGGCGTGACGCAGGGCGGCTCCTCGATCACCCAGCAGTACGTCAAGCAGGTGCTGGTCAACGCGGCCGAGACCCCGGAGGAGCAGGCGGCGGCCATCGCCCCCACGGTCTCCCGCAAGCTGTCCGAGCTGCGCTACGCGATGGCGATCGAGAAGAAATACTCCAAGGACCAGATCCTGGAGAAATACCTCAACATCGCCTACTTCGGCGCCGGAGCCCACGGCATCCAGGCCGCCGCCAGGCGTTTCTTCGACAAGCCCGCGTCCAAGCTCAGCCTCGCCGAGGCCGCCACGCTGGCCGGCGCCGTCCAGAACCCGGCGCGCACCGACCCCAACGTCGGCCCCGAGGCCCGCGAGCGGCTGCTGCAGCGGCGCAACACCGTGCTCGACCGGATGGTCGAGATCGGCAAGATCTCGGCGCAGGACGCCGCCGCGGCCAAGGAGAAGAAGCTCGGCTACAAGGACATCGAGTTCCCGGGCGGCTGCGAAGAGAGCAAATACCCGTACTTCTGCCTCTACGTGCAGTACGAGATCCTCAACAACGACGAGTTCGGCAAGAACCCCGACGAGCGCAGGAAGCTGCTCCAGCGGGGCGGCCTGACGATCAAGACCACGATCGACCCCAAGATGCAGGCCGCCTCCGAGAAGGCGATCAAGAAGTACGTGTCCACCAAGGACAAGCCCGTGGCCTCGCAGGCCATGGTCGTTCCCGGCACCGGCGAGATCAAGGCGATGGCCGCCTCGCGGAAGTTCGGCGGGAGCAAGAAGAAGAACGAGATGAGCTACAACATCGTGGCCGACGCCGCGCACGGCGGCGGCCGCGGGTTCCAGCAGGGCTCGACGGCCAAGGTCTACACGCTGGCCGCGGCCCTGGAGGAGGGGCTGAAGTACGGCGACGGCTTCCCCGCCCCCGCCGGCTACAAGGCCGACGCCTACAGCACGTTCAAGAACTGCAAGGGCGAGAACGTCGGCGACCCCTCCCACACCGTCACGAACTCCAGCGAGGGCGGCGGCGGCTTCAAGACGCTGGAGAGCGGCACCTGGGGCTCGGTCAACACCTTCTTCCTGCGGCTGGAGCAGAAGGTCGGGCTCTGCGACACGGTCAAGATGGCCAAGAAGCTCGGCGTCAAGCGGGCCGACGGCAACAAGCTGTCGGAGGTGGAGACGTTCACGCTGGGGGTCAACGAGGTCGACCCGGTGACGATCGCCAGCTCGTACGCGGTGTTCGGCTCGCGCGGCAAGTACTGCAAGCCGCTCGCGATCACCGAGATCACCGACCGCAACGGCAAGGTCAAGCAGTACAAACCGAAGTGCTCCCAGGTGCTGGAGGAGAAGGTCGCCGACGCGGTCAGCGGCATCCTGTCCGGGGTGTTCACCAAGGGCACGATGACCGAGGTCGGCGGCATCGGACGCGACGCGGCCGGCAAGACCGGCACGACGGACAACTACATGTCCGCCTGGTTCGCCGGCTACACCCCCAACCTGGCCTCCGCAGTCTCGCTCGGCGACCCGCGCGGCGCCGCGAACCACGAGCTCATCGGCATCACCATCGGCGGGCGCTACTACTCGTACGTGTACGGCGCGTCGATCTCCGGGCGCATCTGGAAGGACTCCATGATCGGGGCGCTGAAGGGGGTCGAACCGGTCGACTTCACGCCGGTGGACCGCTCGCGCTTCGGCGGGTGCACCGACCACTGCGCGCCCAAGCCCAAGAAGGAGAAGGACGACAGGAAGCCGGGCGACCGCGGCAACCCGTTCGACATCTTCAACCCGCCGGGCAACGACGACCGCGGGTGGGGCGGCGGGCGCGGCCGCGACGACAACGGGCGAAACCGGGGCGGCGACGCCGGGCCGATCATCCAGCCGGGCTTCGGCGGCAACTGACCCCTCGGGTTCCCGAGCCTGGGCCTCCTGTCATCGCCAGGAGGCCCTGTGGCCGCCGCAACGCCTCTCCTGGGCCCGAAGCCGCTCCGGCCCACCGCCGAAGCCTCTCCGATCCCCTGGGGCTATCGAGCTATTGGGCTATCGCGCTATTGGGCGGCGAGGCGGGCGCGTACGGTGGCGGCCACCCGCCCGCCCTCGGCCCTGCCCGCGACCTTCGGGTTCACGGCCTTCATGACCTGCCCCATGGCCTGCGGCCCGGACGCGCCCGTCTCCGCGATCGCCGCGTCCACGAGCACCACCAGCTCCTCGTCGGACAGCTGCGCGGGAAGGTACTCCTCCAGCACCGCCTGCTCGTCCAGCTCCGCCTGCGCCTGCTCGGCGCGCCCGGCGTTGCCGAACGCCTCGGCCGCCTCCTTGCGCTTCTTCGCCTCCTTCGTGAGGACCTTGATGACCTCGTCGTCGGAAAGCTCCCTGGCCTCCTTGCCGGAGACCTCCTCGACGTTGATCGCCGCCAAAGCCATCCGGATCGTACGCAGACGTAGCTCGTCGCGGCTCTTCATCGAGGCCGTGAGGTCGGCCTTCAGCTTGTCCTTCAATGCGCTCATGCGGTCCATCTTGCCGTCTGCGCGGACACCTCGTGCCCGATGTCAGGCATCATGAGTGGGTGAGGAAAGCCGTCGCAGTGCCCCTGTCCATGTTCGGTCTCGGCCTGGCCGGGCTGGGTTACGCGTCCGTGGTCGAGCGCAACTGGTTCCGGTTGCGCCGCTTCGACGTGCCCGTCCTGGAGCGCGGCCAGCGCCCGGTGCGCATCCTCCACCTGTCCGACCTGCATCTGACGCCACGCCGCTCGATGCTCATCACGTGGGTCCGCTCGCTCGGCGAGCTCAAGCCCGACCTCGTCGTCAACACCGGCGACTCCATCGCGCACCCGGACGCCGTCCCCTCGCTCCTGCACGCCCTGGAGCCCCTGCTCTCCCGTCCCGGCCTGTTCGTCTACGGCTCCAACGACCTCTACGCCCCCAAGCCGAAGAACCCGGCCCGCTACCTCTGGCGCACCTCCAAGAACGAGCGCCGCCAGCACGTCCCCAGCCTCCCCTGGGAGGAGCTGGGCGCCGGGATGGCCGCCGAGGGCTGGCTCGACATGAACAACACCACGGCCCGCATCAAGGTCGGCGACCTCGACGTGGCCGTGGCCGGCATCCACGACTCCCACATCTCCCGCGACCGCTACGACCTGGTCGCCGGCCCGGCCCCCGCCGACGCCGACCTCCGCCTCGGCGTCATGCACTCCCCCGAGCCGCGCAACATGAGCCTCTTCGCCGCCGACGGCTACCAGCTCCTGCTGGCCGGCCACACGCACGGCGGCCAGCTCTGCGTCCCCTTCTACGGCGCCCTGGTCACCAACTGCGGCATCGACCGGGCCAGGGTGAAGGGCCTGAGCCGCCACGACGGCGCCTGGCTGCACGTCTCGGCCGGCCTCGGCACCTCGCCGTACGCCCCGGCCCGCTTCGCCTGCTTCCCGGAGGCGTCCCTCCTCACCCTCGTCCCGCGCCGCGCCTAAAGGCGGTCACAACCACCTTGGGAGTCCGCTAGACTTTTCCAGGTACGCACCGATCGGCGCGTGCACCGGGGTGTAGCGCAGCTTGGCAGCGCGCTTCGTTCGGGACGAAGAGGTCGTGGGTTCAAATCCCGCCACCCCGACACATTGCCGCAGACAGAAGGCCGCTTCCGAAGATCGGAAGCGGCCTCTTTCGTCTGTCCTTCGATCAGTCGGTACGAGTGCGCGCCACCTCCGCGGCCACGGCGCGGAAGGCGGTGAACGCCTCGTCCAGGTCGACCTGGCCGCCGGGTGTCGAGATGACCGACTTGACGATGACCACACCGTGCTTCGGCGAGACGTAGATGTGCTGGCCGCCGAACCCGGCCGCCATGTAGTCCTTCTCTCCGCCGCCGCCCAGCCACCAGTGCAGGCCGTACCGTTCGTTGAAGGAGGCGGACGGCTGGGTCGAGCGCCGCACCCAGGAAGCGGGCACGACCTGCTTGCCGTGCGCCTTGCCGCCCCGCAGGTAGAGCAGGCCGAAGCGGGCGAAGTCGCGGTCGGTGGCGTGGAAGCAGCAGTAGCCGAGACTGTCGCCGGAGGAGTCGTTGCCGATCAGGACGGACGACTCCATCCCCGCCGGCTTCCAGATCTTCTCCTGCACGTACCGGTGGTACGGCATGCCCGTCGTCTGGCCGACGAGCCGGGCGAGCACGAAGGAGTTGACGCTGGTGTACTCGAACCGGCTGCCCGGCTTCCAGCCGCGCTTCTGCCGCGCCGCGAAAGTCTTCAGCGGCCGCCCGCGCTGCGCGAGGGCCTGCAGTTGCGGCGCTCCCTTGGTCTCCTCCCACTCGATGCCCGAGGACATGCGCAGCAGGTTCCTGATGCTCACGCCGTCGAAACCGGAGCCCTTCAACTCGGGCAGATACCGGGTCACCGGGTCGTCGATCGAGCGGATGTGCCCCTCGCTCAGGGCTATGCCGATCGCCGCCGAGGTGAAGGACTTCGCCATCGACCAGGACTGGAAGCGCATGTCACGGTTGGCGCCCACGTAGCCTTCGAGGACGATGTCCTGGCCGTCCAGGACGACGAAGCCGTTGGTCCTGGTTGCCTTGAGGAAGTCGTCGAGCGTACGTTCCTCTCCCTTGTGGGTGTAGGTCACCGCGAGCTTTCTCGGCGCGCTGCGCAACACGACCGGGTTGCCGGACGGGTGCACCAGGTCGGTGCCGATCAGCGCGGACGCCGTCTCCGCGCTGGCCGGGGCGGCTGAGGCCGGTTCAAGGGCGCTCACGGGGAGCACGGCGGTGACCGCCGCCAAGGCGGCGACCACCAACCTCCCTGTGCGTCTCGGCCGGCGGCGGACGGTGCTGGGGTGGGACACGTTCCCTCCTGTGAACGGTCGCGGGCCGCATGCCCGCGTGTCGCCACGGAAGAGTGCCGGGTCTTCTTGGCATATTTCTGGGAACGGCGCCGGGCGGCTCCGTTCAACTCCGGGACACCGCCAGCCAGGCGCCGAGATGCGCCCTCCCCCCAGGCTCTTGCTCGCCGCCCGCCGCCGGCAGGCGTACCACGAAGCGGGTGCCGGGTCCTTCCTCGGGATCCGCGGCCTCGACCTCGCCCCCGTGCAGCCTCGCCTGCTGGCGTACCAGCGTGAGCCCGAGTCCGGAGCCCGGGCTGGTCGGCCCGCGGTGGAACCGGTCGAAGATCTTCTCCCGTTCGGCGGGTGCGATCCCTCTCCCGTGATCCCGTACGGACAGCACCACGATCGAGGCGTCGACCGTCAGCGTGATCTCGACGTGGCCCGCTTGGTCCGCCCCGTGGATGGCCGCGTTGTCGAGCAGGTTGTCCACGATCACGCGCAGTCCTTCCTCCCAGCCCCGCACCCGTGCCGGGCCGGAGTCCGCCAGGATGATCGTCGCTCGCGGATGGCGCCGGCGCGCGTCGCCGACCGCGTCCGCCACGATGTCGGCCAGATCGAGGTCGGTGAACGTCTCGGTGTCCACGAGCTCGCCACGGGCGAGCCCGCGCAGCAGGGTGATCAGCCGTTGCAGGCGCAGGTGCTCCCCCTCCAGGTCGGCGATGACCTCGGCCTGGTCGTCCGGCTCCAGGCCGGGATGACGCAGCAGGCCGAGGTTGGTTCCCATGCTGGTCAGCGGGGTGCGCAGCTCGTGCGCCACGGTCGCGGCGAAGGCGCGGGCGATCTCCAGCGCCTCCCCGGTACGGCTGACGGCCTCCTCGCGCCGGGCCAGCGACTCGTTGAGCAGGGCGGCCAGTTCGTCGATCTCGGTGACCCGGGAGGCGGTGTCCAGCCGCACCGTTCCCGGCGCCGACCGGCCGAGCTCGCGGGCCTGCCGCCGCAGCACCACCAGGGGATGCACCGCGAACCGCCCGAGCACGAGCCCGGCTCCGACCCCGGCCGGCGCCGCGATCAGCGTCACGGCGGCCAGACGGCGCCGGAGCAGCGCGATCTGCCGCTCAAGGAGCTGTTCCGGTTCGAAGACGTAGACGCGGGCGAGGTTCCCGGCAGGGCCGAGATCTGCGGCGACGTACCGCCACCGGCGCTCCCCCTCCGTGTAGCCGCCGGGGCCGTCGGCCGTGGGGGCGGGCCGGCCGCGCGGCGTGTCCCCGATGACGAGTGCCTCGGCGCCGGACACGTCCACCACCACTCCACCCGGATCGTCGGCGCCCAGCGCGGCGCCGGTCAGTCGCTGGGCGAGAAAGTCCGGGCGCGTCCACGGTTTGAGCCGATAGGTCAAGGCGTACGTCGTGGCCATCGGGGTCAGCGCGCTGAGCCGCGCCTCCAGTCTCCGGTCGCGTTCGGCACGCAGATCGGCGCTCACCAGGCCCAGCACCAGCACCCCCGCGAGCAGCACCAGCAGCGGCACGATCGCCGGCCTACGCGGACCGTCTCGTCGCCGGCCGCCACGCGGGCCGTACGCCGCAGCAGGGCCCGTAATCGCAGCACCAGTTCCCTGAGGTCATAGGGCTTGACCACGTAGTCGTCGGCGCCCGCCGCCAGGCCGGCCACGCGGTCGGCGACCTCGTCCAGCGCGGACAGCATGAGCACGGGCACCTCGGCCCGCCGCTGCCGTAACCGCGCGCACACCTCGATGCCCGACATGCCGGGCATCGACACATCCAGCACGATCGCGTCCGGCGACTCGCTCTCCGCGATCTCCAGCGCCGCCGGCCCGGACCCGGCCGTCCGGACCTCGAAACCTTCCAGCCGAAGCCCCCGCCGCAGCGAGCGCAGGATCGCGGGATCGTCGTCAACCGCGAGAATGCGATACTCCCCCATCGACGTCTCCCCCTGCGTCAGGCCGCCCCTCCAGCCCCCACCGAGGTACCCGGCAGCGGGCACGGCTTGATCGTAACCCTGCAGCCATGCCGTTCGCAGGGGTCGAGATCGGCTGGCGGCTCGGCCTGGGGCCAGGGCTACGCCACCGAGGCCGCGCTGGCGGTCCTGGCCTACGGCTTGAATGCTCTTGAGCTTCCTGAGATCCTCGCCGTCACAACGGCGACCGACCAACGTTCTCAGGCGGTGATGCGCCGGATCGGCATGACGAACGCTGCCTTCTGCACGCCATCGCCTTTCCTGCTGCGTGCTGACTCGGCGAGCCGCGAGTCCGACGGCGTGGCGCGGCGGAAGTCGAGAACGGGCCGCCCGGCCTTCAGATCGGTCGTCGGTTCACAGGCGGGGCGCCGGCGCGCCGATGACGGCCAGGAGCTCCTCGGCTTCGCGTCGGTGCCGCTCCGCCCGCTCGTCGCCCTGCCGTGCGAGAGCGTGGCCGAGCGTCAGCTGTGCGCGGGCGTACTCCAGCCGCTGCCCGGATCGGCCGGCGAGCTCCAGCGCCCGCTCGCATGCCTCGACGCAGCGCCGGTCATCGCCCGTGGCGAGGTGGAGGGTGCCGAGCAGGGTGTGCAGCCGCGGCAGGTTCAGCGGGTTGGTCGTCAGCGCCAGCTCCAGTGCCCGGTCCGCCTCCGCGAGCGCTTCGGCGTACCGCCCCTGGCGGTGGCGCGCCTCGGCGTAGCCCAGCAGCACCTCATCCAGGTCGGTGCCGGTGTGCCGGGCCAGCTCCAGCGCGGCGTCAAGGCGGGCGAAGGCTTCGACGGTCCGGCCCAGCTCCAGCTCGGCGCCGGCGAGGCCGGTCAGCGAGGCGATCTGGCAGCGCCGGTTGTCGACGTCCTCGGCGATCTCCAGGCTCCGGGTGAAGGACGCGACGGCCTCCCGGAAGTGGCCGGCCTCGCGGTACGTCCAGCCGAACGTCTCGTGCGTGACCGCCTCGGCGTAGCGCAGGCCCGCCGCCTCGGCCACCGCCAGGGCTTCGCGCAGCGACTCCAACGCTTCCGCGAAGCGGGCCTGCTTCTGGTGCACGAGCGCCAGGTTGACCAGGGTCAGCGCCAGCACATGCCGGTCACCCGTCCTTCTGGTGAGAGGGAGGCCGGCGAGCAGGCTCCGCTCGGCCTGCCGAAGCTGGGCGAGCATGAGATGCGCCGAGGCCAGGTTGTTCAGGCCGCGAGCCTCGCCCCGCCCGTCACCCAGCGCGCGGTGGATCCTCACCGCCCGGCGGTAGTGCGGGATGGCCTGGCCTGGCTCGCCGAGTTGCTTGAGCACCACGCCGCAGCCCTGCAGCGCCAGCGCCTCACCATGCGGCCACCTCGCCTGGCGGGAGAGCATGAGCGCGCGTTGGTAGTGGCTCATCGCGCCTTTGAAGTCGGCCAGGCGCCAGCGGAACAGACCGATCACCTGGCTCATGGCGGCCTGCCCGCCCAGGTCCCCCTCCCGCTCGGCGGCGGCCAGCGAGATCTCCGCGAGCCGCAGTCCCTCCCCTCGCGTCCGCAGGTGCTGCATGACGTCCGCCAGCGCCGCCACGAGGAGCCAGGCGTACGGGCGCGGCCCCTCCGTGGCGGCGTGGGAGATCACGGCGGGGAGGTTGTCCCATTCGCGGCCGAGCCAGTCGAGGGCCTCGGCCGCGTCGCGGAAGGCCGTGGGGGTCACGTCGGGAAGGGCCTGGTTGTGCGGCGGGATCGCGACCCGGAACCCGGCGGCCGAGGCGGCGGCTTCGGCCGTGCGCAGATAGTAGGCGCACAGCCGCTCGACGGCGGCCCGGCGTTCCTCGGGGGAGTCCTCCGCGAGGGCGCGCTGCGTGGCGTACTCCAGCACCAGGTCATGGGCGGCATAGCGGCTCAGGGCGGTCTCCTTGACCAGATGGATCCGCGCCGCCGTGTCGAGCGACTGCTGCACGCGCTCGCCGCTCGTGCCCGCCAGGGCCGCCGCGGCCGCGGTCGAGATGCCGGCCCCCGGCGCCAGGCCGAGCAGCCGGAAGACCCGCCGGGCCGCCTGCGGCAGCGCCTGGTAGGACAGGTCGAGTGCCGCCCGTACGGTGGCGCTCTCGTCGCCCTCGACCCGTAGCCGCGCCAGCTGTCCGTGATCGGCGAGCTCGCGTACGTAGTGGCCGATCGTCCGGTGCTCGTGTTCGCCGATCCAGGACACGGCGATGGACAGGGCAAGCGGCAGCCGGCCGCAGAGCGTCACGAGCCGCGCGGCCGCCTCAGGCTCGCGGCGCAGGCGATCCTCGCCGACCCGCTGGGCGACGAGTCGCAGCGCCTCCTCGTGGGTCAGCACGTCCAGGGTGAGGCGTTCGACCCCGTCCAGCGCGACCAGGCCGGGCAGGCGGTCCCGGCTGGTGATGAGGGCGAGGCAGCCGGGACCGCCGGGCAGCAGCGCGCGGACCTGATCCGGTTCGGCGACGTCGTCGAGGACCACGAGCAGGCGCCGGTCGGCCAGCAACGATCGGTACAGCGCGACCTGGGCGTCCAGTTCGACCGGGATGTCCGTCACGGCTTGACCGAGCCCTTGCAGCAGCAGGGGCAGCGCCTCGGCCGCCCGCATCGGCTCCCGCTGGTCGAAGCCGCGCATGTCGAGGAACAGCTGCCCGTCGGGGAAACGTGCGCTCTCCTGACGGGCCCAGTGGACGGCCAGCGCGGTCTTCCCGACGCCGGCGGGGCCTGTCACGACCAGGGCCCGGCCCTCGGCGATGCGCGACAGCTCCGCCGACCGGCCGACGAAGTGGCCGGTGCCGGGCGGCAGCTGACGCGGGACGAGGGCCGGCGCCGGCTCCGGGCGATCGTTCTGTAGCAGCCGCTGGTGCAGCCGCTGGAGCTCCGCGCTCGGCTCCACCCCGAGTTCCCTGACGAGCCGCGTTCGTAACGCCCGGTACACCTCCAGGCTCTCCGGGGCCCTCCCGGTCTCGTGCAGCGCGCGCATGAGCAGGCCGTGCGGGCGTTCGCGCAGCGGTTGCTCGGCGGCGAGCCGCATCAGTGAGGTGGCGGCCTCATGGGCACGACCCAGCTCCAGCAGCGTCGCGGCCCTGCCTTCGATCGCCTCGTACCGCAGTTCCTCCAGCCGGTAGCGCTCCGCCTGGGCGGCGGGGCCGCTCAGCTCCTGGAAGGGCTCGCCGCGCCAGAGCGCCAGAGCGCGCTCGTAGCGGGCGACGGCGACCTCGCCGCTCTCCCCGCGCGCCCGCTCCACCAGCGCGGTGAACTCCTCGGTGTCCACCTCGGCGGCTTCGGCGGGGATGAGGTATCCCGGGCTGCGCGTGACGACGGTGTCCGCGCCGAGCGCCCGGCGCAGCTCTGTGACCAGCCCGCGCACCCTGGCGGGAGCGCTGGGCGGAAGGTCCTCTCCCCAGAGGTGGTCGGCCAGCCGCTCGACGGACACGACACGACCGAGGTCGAGCAGCAGCGCCGCGAGCAGCGTGCGCTGCCTGCCCGTCAGGTGGACGGCCCGGCCGGCGACCACGCTTTCCGCAGTGCCGAGAAGGAGGAATCGGATGTCGGCGGAGGGCACCCGTCAGACGTTAGCCGATGCGTTTTCCGCCCGTCCTGAACTCCGCCCATGCGCGATCCATGCGGGAATCATGCCGACGGCTGCCACTGTGTGGGCCGATCCCTCCGAGAGATTGGCGGACGCGGCGATGAGGCCACAACTCAAGAACACGGCCTGGGAACGGGTCGGCGACGAGCTGCGGCTGGTGAACGACCCACGCGATCAGTTGATGATCGCCGACCCCGACGGGCTGGTGGAGAAGCTGCTCCAGCTGCTCGGCGAGGGCGGCAGGACCGTCCCCGAGCTCGCCGGCGAGCTCGGGCTCGACGAGGCCGACGTACGGGCCGCCGTCGAGGCGTTCGACGCCCAGCGGCTGCTGGAGGACGGCGATCGTCTCGGCAGGCTGGAGCCGGGCGCCGCCGAGCGGTACTTCAGCAACCTCGCCTTCTTCGAGTCGTTCGGCACGCTGGAGCGCAGCCGCGAGGATCTGCAGGAACGGCTGCGGCAGGCGCACGTGCTCGTGCTCGGCACCGGCGGGCTCAACTCCAACACGATCCCGCATCTGGCGGGGCTCGGCGTGGGCATGATGACCGTGCTCGACCGGGACGTCGTCGAGCCGCGCAACTTCGCCCGCCAGTACCTGTACCGCTGGGCCGACATCGGCGCCCGCAAGGCCGAACGGGCCGCGCAGTGGATCAGGGAGTTCGACCCGGGAATCCAGGTCGAGGCGATCGACGCCGACCTTGAGGGGCCCGAGCAGCTCGCTGAGCTGATCCGCCGCCTCGGTCCGGACGTCGTGGCCTCGGGTGTCGACCGTCCGAACCGGATCGACCTCTGGGTCAACGAGGCGTGCGTACGCGCCGGCGTGCCCTTCGTCCGCGGCGGCATGGCCGTCACCACGGGGACGGTGTGGTCGGTGCACCCGGGGGTCAGCGCCTGCCGCGCCTGCGTCCCCGCCGACCCGGCGAACCCGGCCGACTTCCCCGACCCCGACGACCCGGACATCGCGGGTGCGATCGCGGCGAACCGGCTGTTCGCCCGCCTGCCGCGGCCCAATCGCGGCATCGGTCCCGTGGCCGGGCTGCTCGGCGCGTTCGGCGCGTTCGAGGTGCTCCGCTACCTGACCGGTTTCGAGCCGCCGGCGTACGCCGGCCGGCCGCTCACCGTCGACTTCGCGCGCGGCTGCGCGACGAGCCAGACCGAGTGGCCACGCGACCCCGACTGTGCCGTCTGCGGAGGGAGGTGATCCTTGTGAAGCTCGAGATCAAGCGCATCGAGAACACCCGGCTGACCCAGCTGATCCACCCGGACTCCTGATCCGGGAGAGGAGCCGCGCTCCGGCGACGCCGGAGCGCGGCCCTCCCATGTCGGTGCCGTCATCGGTTGGAGACAGACAATGGCCACTTCTACGGATGAGGAACTGCGTGCCCGAGCGGCCCGTCTGACCGTCGCCCACGACGGCGAGGCGTGGATCCTCGGCCGCCCCGAGCTGGGCGTCTTCGTCGCGGTGCCGGAGCCGGGCGCTATCTTCGTCACCACGCTCCAGGACACCGGCTCTCTCGACGAGGCCACGGCTCGGGCCGGCGACGTCGCCGGGGAGCCGGTGGACGGAGCGGACTTCCTCGACGGGCTCACCGCCGCCGGGCTCCTCGACCCGCCTGGGGAGCAGCCCGACCCGCGCGGCCGGGTCAAGTGGATCGAGGGAGTGAGCCCGCGGACCGCACGACGGCTGTTCGGGCCCGTCGCCTGGTCCTTCTACGGGGCCGCCGCGGTGCTCTCCGCCGGGCTTCTGCTGTTGCGGCCCGAGCTGCGCCCGTCCTGGCAGGATGCCTGGTTCCTGCCCAGCCCCGGGCTCTCGGCGTTCATCTGGCTGCTGCTCGCCATGGCGTGCGGCGCCGTGCACGAGGCCTGGCACTGGCTGGCCGGCCGCGCGATCGACGTGCCGGCCGTGTTCCGGGTGAGCCATCGCGGCCTGTACCTGGTCTACGAGACCGACCTCACCCAGATCGTGACGGTGCCGCGCCATCGCCGCCACGGCGTGTACCTCGCCGGGATGGCCGTCGACGTCGTGCTGCTGGCGGCGTCGCTGGGCGCGCGGCTGCTCGGCGTGGGCGGCGTCGCCGGCGACTTCCTCGCCGCCGTGTCGCTCCTCCTGGTCGTCAACCTGGTCTGGCAGTGGGCCGCGCTGCCGCTGCGCAGCGACGCGTACGCGCTGCTGGCGAATGCGTTGCGCTGCCACAACCTCTACCGGGCGACCTGGCTGACGGCCAAGTCCCGGCTCTTCCGGCTCAGCCCGCCCGAGGCGAACGAGCTGGCGCAGATGTCGGAGCGCGACCGGAGCGTGGCGCGCTGGTTCGTGGTTCCGTACGTCGCCGGGGTCGCCGTCATGGGCTGGATGTTCGCCACCGTCGTGCTGCCGCTGGTCGTCTCCCTGGGGCAATGGGGGCTGGAGCAGCTCACGAGCGAATCGGTCACCTCGGCCGGCTTCTGGGAAGCGCTCGCCGTGGCCGTCTACATCGGCGTGCAGCTCTGCGTGCCGCCCGCTCTCGCACTGCGCGAGCGCCGGCTGCGCCGCTCGGGCCGGCTCCTCTGACGGCTTGCGTGTTCGTGGGCATGGGCCATAGAGCTGGTCCGATCGTGTTGCTGTAACCCTGCCGCCGGAATACCGGGACCGCCCACCAGCCCAGCACGAGATAGAACGCGGTCCGCGGTCAGACCCGCACGGGAGCCGCGAGGACGACGGCCGCCAGTCGCCACCGGCGCAGGCCGGCGAAATGGTCGATGACCTGGCGGGCACTGGTCGAGGTGACTTCCAGGCCCGTCAGGGTGGCGAACCTGCAATTCGGCGTTGCCCCGCGTAGGCAATTGCCGTCCGCGGTGTCCATTTGTGTCGTGCTGATGTGCGTCGCGGCTGGCTTGTGGTGGTCGGGGTCGATAACGCCGCACATCCGTTGGGGAATCAGTGATTTCTTTCTCCATGCCGACGTCGACGGCAATGGCGTGCTGTCGACCAGCGCCTGGATCGAGCTTGAGAGCCAGACGATCGCCCCATTCACCATCACGGATATCTCGATGTCCATTACGGGCCTGCTCCTGCTCCCTCCCGAGGACACGGAGGACGATCCCGCCGAGATCGCTGGCGGTGGCCGGGCTGGGCGGGGCCGGTCTGCTGGCCAAACACGGCTACCGCGAGCTGCCACCCGTGCTGCTCGCCGGGTGGTTCGCCGCCCTCGTCGTCCTGATCGCCGTGCTCTATCGCTCGGCCGACCGGCCGTATCTCCGCGCCACCCCGTCGGCCTCCGACGACGAGGTTCGCTTCCCATAGCGCGTCGAGCGCGGGCGCTCAGGCGTCCTCGCGCTGAGGGTTCTCCAGCCGGAAGAAGTTGCTCGGGCTGCCGTCGCTCCTGCGCTCCTGGTAGATGAAGTTCAGGCCACGCTCGTCGAACGTGGCGAACCACTCCTCCCAGCTCACGTGCCGGAGCTTGTCGCCGCCGTATCCCGGGAAGTCGAGGCGCAGCACGCCCAGGTGGTCGCCGTGCTCGGTGCCTTCGACGGTGGCCGGTTGCGCCTCCCGCTCCTCGGCCCACTGCCGGATCACCTCATGGCTCGTGGTCACCAGGCTGCGGCCGGCACGTTCCGGCTCCTCCTCCGGCGAGTGGATCTCCTGGGCGTACTTCAGGCTCTTTGAGCTGTCCGGCCCGCGGCGCGCTCCCCCGTCACCTGCTGGATCCTTGCGTTCAGCCATCCCTGTCTCACCTCCACTTCCCCCATACCCGGACTTATCGGACAAAACGACATAAACCACGACGGTCTCCGGCTTGGTACCGTGCCTGGGTCGCACCGTTTGGAGAGGATGGCACAGCGAGGATGCAGGCTTCAGAGGTCCGCCGCGCGGTGGCGGCGGCCATGGCGATCGCCTCGTCGCTCGGGCTGGCGGCCGACGACGCGGTCGTTCTTCATGACTCGAACAAGCTCACCCTGCGGCTGCTGCCGTGTGACGCCGTGGCCCGGGTGGCGCCCGTGGCGCAGCAGGTCGCGTGGTTCGAGGTGGAGCTTGCTCAGAGGCTGGCGGAGTCCGGTTGTCCTGTGGCTGCTCTCGACCCCCGTGTGGAGCCGCGCGTTCATGAGCGGGACGGGTTCGTGGTCACGCTGTGGACCTACTACGCGCCCGCGTCGTCTCGGGAGGTCTCGCCGGCCGAGTACGCCAAGGCGCTCGAACGGCTGCACGCGGGCATGCGTGAGGTCGATGTCCCGGTACCGCACTTCATGGATCGAGTCGAGCAGGCTCAGCGGCTCGTGGCGAGCCGTGATCTCACGCCGGAGCTCGCCGACGCGGATCGGGAGCTGCTCGGGGACACGTTGCGGAGTCTGAGGCGAGTGATCGGCGAGCGGGGCGGCGGCGGCGAGCAGTTGCTGCACGGCGAGCCGCACCCGGGCAACGTGCTCAGCACCGAGAACGGGTTGCTGTTCATCGATCTGGAGACGTGTTGCCGTGGGCCGGTCGAGTTCGATCTCGCTCATGCGCCCGAAGACGTCGGCCATCATTATGCGGGGGTCAGTCCGGACCTGCTGCGTGAGTGCCGGACCCTTGTGCTCGCGATCATCGCGACCTGGCGGTGGGAGCCAGGCGATCAGCTTCCGGACGGGCGGCGGCTGGGCGCGGAGTGGATCGACCGGATTCGGGCGCTCGGGTTCACCGCCGGCTGATCCAGGCGTGCAGGGGGACGTGGTCGGACCACGTGCTGCGGGCGTGGTCGGGGAAGCAGCGGCGGACGCGGCCGTCGGCGGCGAACAGGTAGTCGATCTTGCGTTTGCGCGTCGCGTACGTCCAGCGGTTGCGGGGGTCGCATTCGTCGCGGCCCTGGTAGGCGGTGGCGGCGGCGCGTGGCATCAGGTTGAGGTCGCCGCCGACGACGTCCGCGCCTAGCTTCAGCAGCTCGCGGAGCTGGGCGTGCCGGTAGGGGGCGCCCTTCTGGCGGTCGTCGTTCGCCATGCCGGAGGAGAGATGGGTGGTGCAGAACGTGCGGTCGGCCGTGCAGACCGCGAAGCGGCGCGGGCCCCACGGGGGTGAGGTGAGCGGGTGTATCTCGAAGCGGGTGTCGTTGCCGGCCACGGCCAGGGTGGCGCTCTGGGTTCCGCGTGGCTTGCCGGTTCGGTCGGGGTGGCACTGGTACGGGGAGCCGTCCGGGTGGGTGAGCGGGGCCGACTTGACGGTCCACGCCCGGCCGGTGCGGGCTTCCAGCTCGCGTTCGAGGTCGGCGTCAGCCCCGGTGCAGAACTCCTGGAGGAAGATCGCGTCGGTCTCGGTGGCCAGGACGGCGACGTGCCAGGCCAGGTCGGCGGTCGAGCGGCGGTAGAGGGGGCAGGCGCTGTTCGTGCCGGCGCAGACGTTCCAGGTCATCACGTGCAGGGTCGGCGCGGGGGTGGTCGGCGCCGACAGCAGGGCGGCGATGAGGATATGTCCGATCATCGTGGCAAATTTCAGCACATGTGACGCGGGTGCGCTTCAGGTCAGTTTTCAAGAAGCCTGACGCCCAGGCGCCTCCCTAACATGGGAAACGCCCAACAAGCCGCACCACAGGAGGAACCGGTATGAGCGCCGCGAAGAACACCAAAGCCACCACCTTCGAGGGCTTCTCTGAGGAGGAGCGTGCCGCGATGAAGGAGCACGCCCAGGAGCTGAAGAAGACGGCGCGGCGTGGCTCCAAGCAAGTCGACCTGGAGCCGGACGTACTCGCGAAGATCGCCGAGATGGAGGGGCCTGACCGGGAGATGGCCGAGCGCATCCACGCCATCATCAAGGCCAGCGCGCCCGAGCTCGCGCCGAAGCTCTGGTACGGCATGCCGGCCTACGCCAAGAACGGCAAGGTCCTCTGCTTCTTCCAGCCCGCCACGAAGTTCAAGACCCGCTACGCGACGCTGGGCTTCAACGACGTCGCGAACATCGACGAGGGCACCATGTGGCCGTCCGCCTACGCCCTCACCGACCTGGGCCCCGACGAGGAGGCGCGGATCGCCGCCCTCATGAAGAAGGCCGTGTCCGAGGGGGAGTGACCCGCTTTGTCCGCTGAGCTGTTGCGCGAGATCGATCGGCTGGTCGCCTATGACGAGCGGCAGCGGATGGTCCCGCGCGACCGTGAGCGGCTGGCGGCCGTCGTCGAGTCGGTACGGACGCAGGCCCCCGCCGACTACGCGACGCTGCGGGCGTTCGGGATCGGGCTGCTGGTCCTCGGCGAGCACGGCGAGGCGATCCGGCACCTCCACCGGGCGCTCGACCTGGCGGACAGCGGCGGCAGGAGGATCGCCGCGTCCATCAACCTGGCGGACGCCCATCGCTATTCGGGCGACGCGGCGACCGCGGAGAGCCTGTGCCGGGAGGCGCTCGCCGTCGCGCGGCGGGAGGCGCCCGAGCTGACGGGCTTCGCACTGCAGCATCTCGGGAAGACGCTCGCCGAGCTGGGACGCGTGCGGGAGGCACGGAGCACCCTGGAGGAGGCGCTGGCGCTGCGGGAGAGGGAGGGCGATCCCGAGCTGATCGCGCGCAGCCGGGCGGCCCTGCGGCTCCTTGAGTGAAAGTTTCAGCGAGGCCGCGCAGGTGGGCGGGTTTTCCCGGGCCGGCGCGTTGATGCGGGGCATGAGGGCTGCCTACGGTATTGACGGCGGTTTGCCCCCATCCGGTCAAGGAGTCCGTCATGCGGCGCGGTCGCGTCATCCCGGCTCTGGTCCTGGCCATGCTCGCGTTCCTGGTCACCCCGCCCGAGGCGCGGGCGCAGGCGGCAGGCGGGTTCGACTTCAACCGGGCGGAGGTCGCGGCCACGGGGCTGCAGGTGCCGTGGGCGATCGCGTTCCTGCCGGACGGCAGCGCGCTCGTGTCGGAGCGGGGCACCGGGCGGATCATGCAGGTACGCCCCGGGCAGCCGGCCACGGCGGTCGCCACGATCAGCGGGGTGAGCGCGTCGGGCGAGAGCGGCCTGCTGGGGATCGCCGTCTCGCCGACGTACGCGCAGGACGGCTGGGTGTACGCCTACTTCACCAGCACGGCCGGGGACAACCGGCTGGTCAGGCTGCGGCTCACCGCGCCCCAGACGCAGCCGGTGCTGCTGTCCGGAGTGCCGAGCGCGACGATCCATGACGGCGGGCGGCTGGCGTTCGGGCCGGACGGCATGCTGTACGTCTCCACCGGCGACGCCAACACCACCGCGAACGCGCAGAACCTCAACAGCCTGGCGGGCAAGATCCTGCGCCTGACGCCCGACGGCGGCGTGCCGGCGGGCAACCCGTTCCCCGGCTCGCTCGTCTACAGCTACGGCCACCGCAACGTGCAGGGCCTCGCGTGGGACGCGCAGGGCCGCATGTACGCCGCCGAGTTCGGCCAGAACACCTGGGACGAGATCAACCAGATCGTGGCGGGCGGCAACTACGGCTGGCCGACCTGCGAGGGCGTCTGCTCCGGCTCCTCCTTCCGCAACCCGATCGTCACCTGGGCGACGGCGGAGGCGTCGCCGAGCGGCCTGGCGCATGCGAACGGCACGCTCTTCGCGGCGGCGCTGCGCGGGCAGCGGGTGTGGGCCGTGCCGCTCACCCCGAACGGCACGGCGGGCACGCCGACAGCCGAGTTGCAGGGCGCGTACGGGCGGCTGCGGGCCGCCGCCGTGGGCCCGGACGGCTGGCTGTGGCTCTCGACCAGCAACCGGGACGGCCGTGGCACTCCGGTCGCCGCCGACGACCGCATCATCCGGGTCCCGCCGACCGGCGTCGGCCAGCCGGAGACCTGCACCGTGACCGCCACCACCCAGACCCAGTGGAGCAACGGGTACGTGATCCAGCCCGTCACGGTCACCAACACGAGCACCGCCACGCTCAACGGCTGGTCGGTCACGTTCACGCTGCCGGCCGGCCACACCATCACCAGCTCGTGGAACGCCGTCCTGACGGTGAACGGCCAGACCGTGACGGCGCGGAACGCCGCGCACAACGGCACGCTGGCCCCGGGGCAGAGCACGACGTTCGGGTTCCAGGCGATCCGGTCCGGCGGCGCGCAGTTCCCGTCCGGCTACCGCTGCGCCTGACGGCTGCGGATTGCCAGGAGCTCACTTTTTGCCCCACTCTGTGCGGGTGACACATGGACCGTTCCCGGAGGAACCGCCCGCGCTCACGCTCCGGGTGCTCGGTCCGCTCCAGGCCGAGGCGCACGGGCGGGACGTGGACCTCGGGCCCGCCAGGCAGCGGGCGGTGCTCGCGCGGCTGGCCGTGGCCGGCGGGCAGGTCGTGTCCACCGACCGGTTCATCGACGACCTGTGGCGAGGGCAGCCGCCGCCGAAGGCGCTGGCCGCGCTCCAGGTGTACGTCTCCAACCTGCGCCGCGTCCTGGAGCCCGACCGGCCGCCGCGCGCGCCGGCCCGGGTCGTCGTGAGCGCCCCGCCCGGCTACCGGTTGCGGCTGCAGGACGACGCCGTGGACGCCTGGCGGCTGCCCCGGATGGTCGAGGAGGCGGGGGCGGCGCTGCGTCAGGGGGCGGGGGCGGTCGCGTACGAGCTGCTGGACCGGGCGCTCGGGCTGTGGACGGGGGCGGCGTACGAGGAGTTCGCCGACGAGGAGTGGGCCGTTCCGGAGGTCGAGCGGCTGGCCGAGCTGCGGCTGCTCGCCGTGGAGCACCGGGCGGAGGCCGCGCTGCTGCTGGGCAGGCACGCGGCGGTCGTGGCGGAGCTGCGCGGGCACGTGGAGCGGCACCCGCTGCGGGAGAGCGGCGTACGGCTGCTGGCGCTGGCCTGCTACCGGGCGGGCGGGCAGGCGGAGGCGCTGACCGTGCTGCGGCGGGCCAGGGAGCGGCTGGCGGACGAGCTGGGCGTGGACCCCGGCCCGGAGCTGCGGGCCCTGGAACAGGACATCCTCCGGCACGCCGCCACGCTGAACGCCCCGGAGATGCCCAGGCCCACCACCGCCCAGCCCCAGCCGACCGCCCGACCAAGCCACCCCGGCCACCCTGCCCAGTCAAGCCACCCCGGGCACCCTGCCCAGTCAAGCCATCCCGGCCACCCTGCCCAGCCAAGCCATCCCGGCCGCACTGCCCAGCCAAGCCACCCCAGCCGGCCCGCCGGCCACCTGGAGCACACGGCGGCCCCCGTGCTCGTCGGCCGCGCCCGCGAGCTCGCGATCCTGCACGAGGAGGCCGCCCAGCCCACCCATCGCACCGTCTGGCTCGGCGGCGAGCCGGGCGCGGGCAAGAGCACGCTGGCCGAGGCGTTCGCCGCCGAGCTGGCCGGGCGCGGCTGGCGGGTGGCGTTCGGCCGCTGCCCGGAGACCGACGGCGGGGCCCCGCCCGCGTGGGCGTGGAGCGAGATCGTCCGCACGCTCGCCACAGAGCACCCGCCGGAGGACCCGGCCGGGCTGGCCCCGCTGCTGCACGACGGCGTCCCCATCCCCAACCAGTTCCTGCTCGCCAGGGCGGTCGCCGGCTATCTCGCCTCCTGCGCGCCCCTGCTGGTGGTGCTGGAGGACGTCCACCGCGCCGACGGCGAGACCCTGCACCTGCTGCGCCACCTGCCGCAGACCGCCCGGCTGCTGGTGGTGGCCACCTTCCGCCCCGCCGAGACCACCGAGGACCTGGGCACGACGCTGGCCGCGCTCGCGGCGGGCAGCCGGCACGTGGAGCTGTCAGGGCTGGGCGAGGACGCGGTCGCCGAGCTGCTGGAGCGCCACACCGAGCGGGCCCCCGACGCGGCGACCGTGCGCGCGGTGTGCGAGCGCACGCTGGGCAACCCGCTGTTCGTGTGCGAGATCGCCCGGCTGCTGGCCTCGGAGGGTCCGGGGGCCACGCGGGCGCTGCCGCCCGGCGTACGCGACCTGATCAGGCGCAGGATCGCCCGCCTGCCCGCCACGGCGCAGACCGTGCTGCGCAACGCCGCCGTCGTCGGCCGCGACGCGGACGTGGACGTGCTGGTCGCGCTGCAGGACGGCGACGAGGACACGGTGCTCGACGGCCTGGAGGCCGGCGTCATGACCGGCCTGCTGTCCGAGCCGGGCCCGGGGCGGGTGCGGTTCACGCACGTCCTGGTGCGGGAGGTGCTGTACGAGGACACGGCCCGGATCCGGCGCACCCGCCTGCACGGCCGCGTGGTGGCGGCCCTGGAGCGGCTGCGACCGGGCGAGGTGGCGGCGCTGGCGCACCACGCGCTGGAGGCCGGGACGCCGGGCGCGGTCGGCCACGCGAGGGCGGCGGCGGCGCAGGCGTCGGGGTTGCACGCGCACCGGGAGGCGGCGGCGCTGTACCGGGCGGCGCTGCCGTACGCGGGCGACGACGACACGCGGCTGGAGCTGCTGTGCGGCCTGGTGTCGGCGCTCGGCCACGCGGGCGACGTGGCCGGGGCGGTCGAGGCGCGGGCCGAGGCGGTCCTGCTGTCGCCGGGGGTGCGGGCGCTGACCTCGTACGACGCCCCGGTGATCTGGACGATCCAGCCCGACACCCGCTACGACGCGGAGTTCGTCGCGACCGTGGAGCGGGAGCTGGCCGCCGGGCACGGGCCGGAGGCGCGCTGCCGGCTGCTCGCCGCGCTGGTCTTCGCCGTGGAGGGCCACGACGACGAGCGGGTGGAGGCCGCCGGGGCCGAGGCGGTGGCGCTGGCCCGCGAGCTGGGCCGCCCCGACCTGCTGTGCCTGGCGCTCAACGCCCGCTACTTCTCGTTGCTCTCCCCCGAGCGGCGTGAGGAGCTGGCCGCGCTGGGCGAGGAGCTGCTGGAGCTGGGCCGCGCGCACCGGCTGGTCGGCTACCTGACGCTGGCCCACTTCGCGCTGCTCATGATCGCGCTCGGCCGGGGCGACCTGGAGGCGGCGGGCCGGCACGCCGACGCCGGCCTGGAGTCCTCCACGAGCGGCCAGCTCGGCCTGTCGCTGGTTGTCCTGTCGCTGTTCGGGGCGCTGCGCAAGCTCGTCGAGGGCGACTTCGACGCGGCCGAGGAGGCGTACACCGCGATCACCGGGCAGATGGCCGAGCGCGGCGTGGTGAACGCCGCGGCCATGGGCATGCTCAGCAGGTTCACGGTGCGCCTGGCGCGCGGCGACGTACGGGACTCGCTCCCCGAGCTGTCCGCCCTGCACGCGCGCCTGCCGAACCCCGAGACCCGCGAGCTGTACGCCCGCGCCCTTACCACGGTCGGCGAGCCGGACGCGGCCCGCCGGGTCTGGCGGCCCGGCGAGCGGCACTCGCGCGACTACTACTGGCTGCTGTGGGAGACGATGCACGCGCAGACCGCGGTGGCGCTCGGCGACCGGGAGACGGCCGCGCGCTGCTACGACACCCTGCTGCCCTGGGAGGACCGGGTGGCCGGGCTCAGCAGCGGCTCGGTCACGCTCGGTCCGGTCGCGCAGGTGCTGGGCGACCTGGCCCGGCTGCTGGAGCTGCCCGTGGCGGGCGCGCACTACGCGCGGGCGGCGCAGGTCGCCGAGCGGATCGGCTCGCCGCACTGGGCGGCGGCCGCCCGCGAAAGCCTCGAAGACGTCACAGGCTCCCGAAGATGAGCCGCTGGCGGCGGCGGTGCCCGCGGCTGAACACCGCGATCAGCGCGGCGAGCACCGGCCCCGCAGCCTTGCGCAGCTCGGCCAGCTCCTCAGGCCGCGCGTACTCCGCGATGCGCGGCAGGTCGAAGGCCGTGTCGCCGCCCTTGCGCACCTCGGTCTCGACCTTGTGCCAGTCGGACTCGGAGACGTACTTCTCGATGATCGGGAACAGCAGCCGCTCCTCCTCCTCGATGTGCTCGTCGAGCAGGTCGGCGAGGACGCCGAGGGTCTTGGCCAGGCGCCTGGCGGCGGCCGGGTCCTTGCCGAGCCCCCGGGCCGCCTGGGTGATCTCGTCCAGCAGCGGGTCGAGCTGGGTGTGGTCGTCGGTGAGGTCGGTCAGGTCCACCTCGGCCCCGGCCGAGCGGACGATCACCGGCCAGAGCACGTCGTCCTCGGCCTTGTGGTGGTGGTGGATGCCGGCGCACAGCTTGGTGGCGAACGTGGCGATGGCCTTGTACCGGGCGGCGTCGGCACGCTCGTCGCCGGCGGCGATGCCGTCCATCGTGCGGGCCAGGCGGCGCGTGTCGCCGCGCATGGCCCGGTGGGTGATGCGGAAGCCGATCGTGTTGGGCGCCATGGGGTCGCTCCTCTGCTAGGGGATGCCACCAGGGTGCGCCGCCGCTCTTAGGCCCTTCTTGGTGTGGACTTGGCGACCGCTAGAGCGCCTTGGCGTAGCAGCGCATCAGCGGCGCGCCGACGTAGCTGCCGTAGGGCTCGGTCAGCGTGTACGCGCACCGCTCGTACAGCGCGATGGCCTCCGGCTGCCGCAGGCCGGTGGCCAGGCGCAGCCGCCGGTGCCCCATGGCGAGTGCCAGCTCCTCCAGCGCGCCGAGCAGCGCCGTCGCGATCCCGCGGCCCCGGTGGGCGGGGGCGACGTACATGCGCTTGAGCTCGCCGGTCAGCGCGTCGGCGTCCTGCACCGCCCCGCAGCCGACCGCGCCGCCGTCCACGACCGCCACCAGGTACCGGGCTCCCGGCTTCACCTGCGAGCGCCCCTGGGGGCCGTAGCGGGCCACCAGCTCGGCGTAGGCCGCGTCGAGCAGCGTGCCGAGCTCCGCGTCGCCCAGCTCCCTTTCTTCGATCACCATGCCCGTCATCGTAGGGACGGCGATCAGAGGCCGAGCGCCTGGGCCGGGTCGGCGAGGATGCGCTGGATGACCAGCCCTGCCGCGCCGAGCACGGCCGCGTCCGCGCCGATCCCCGACACGACGAGCGGGGGCGGGGCGCCGCGCATCTGGGCGAGCCGGCCGCCGAGCCCGTCCCGCACGGGCCCGTCGAGCCAGGGGAAGAGCGGGGCGAAGACGCCGCCGAGCACGATCCTGCCGGGGTCCAGCAGGTGCACGGCGGAGGTGAGCGCCACCCCGAGCGCGTGCCCGGCCCGCGCGCACGCCTCCAGCGCCCGCGGCTCGCCCGCCTCCAGCTGCTCGACCAGCGCGGTCACCGACTCCAGGGGGCCGAGGAGAGCGTCCTGTCCCGCGTAGACCTCCAGGCAGCCCCGCCCGCCGCACCGGCAGGCGGGGCCGTCGGGCACGACGACGACGTGGCCCAGCTCGCCGGCCAGCCCGTACGTCCCCCGGAACAGCGCCCCGCCCACGACGAGCCCGGCGCCGATGCCGATCTCGCCGGAGACGTACAGGAAGTCGGCCTCCCGCGAGCCGAACCACAGCTCGCCGAGCGCCGCCAGGTTGGCCTCGTTGTCGATGGCGAGCGGCAGGTCGCCGGCGAGGTCCGCGACCCGTACGTCCCGCCAGCCGAGGTGCGGCGCGCTCCGCAGCACGCCGTCCTCCACGGTGCCGGGCACGGCCAGCGCGGCGCCCATGACGCGCAGCCCGCCGGCCTCGGCGGCCTCGATGGTCTCGCGGGCGAGGGCGCGCAGCAGGCCCAGGATCTCGGCGGGGTCGGAGTTGCGGTTGTCGGCGGGGCGGGTGCGGCGCAGGCGTACGGCGCGGGTCAGATCGACCACGCAGGCGGCCAGGTAGTCGATGTTGACCTCCAGCCCCAGCGTGGCCACGCGCTGCCCGCTCAGGCTGACGGCCACTCCCGGCCGGCCCCGCTCGCCGCCGCGCACGGCCCCGCGCTCGCTTACCACGCCGGCCTCCAGCAGGTCGGCGACCAGGCTGGAGACGGTGGTCTTGGTGAGCCCGGTCCGTTCGGCGAGCGCCGCGCGGGTATGGGGTCCGGTGCGGTGGATGGCGTCGAGCACTACGGCCAGGTTACGGGCGCGCATGGAATCATGCCGCACTCCTCTTGACGACACCCCGTCCACCTCCTCAGGATTATGTACAGATTATGGACTAAAGAACCGGAGCGCAGGGAAATGACCGCATTCACCCCGACCCCCGACGACCGCTTCACCTTCGGCCTCTGGACCGTCGGCTGGCAGGCCCGCGACCCGTTCGGCGACGCCTCCCGGGCCCCGCTCGACCCGGTCGAGACCGTGCACAAGCTCCACGAGCTCGGCGCGTACGGCGTCACCTTCCACGACGACGACCTGCTCGCCGTCGAGCCCGACCGCGACAAGGCCATCGCCGCCTTCAGGAAGGCCCTGGACGAGACCGGCATGAAGGTCCCCATGGCCACCACCAACCTCTTCACGCACCCCGTCTTCAAGGACGGCGCGTTCACCAGCAACGACCGCGACGTGCGCCGCTACGCCCTCCGCAAGGTCATGCGCAACGTCGACCTCGCCGCCTCGCTCGGCGCGCGGACGTACGTGTGCTGGGGCGGCCGCGAGGGTGCCGAGTCCGACGCCGCCAAGGACGTCAAGGCCGCGCTCGACCGCTACAAGGAGGGCCTGGACCTCCTCTGCCAGTACGTCATCGACAAGGGCTACGACATCCGCTTCGCCCTGGAGCCCAAGCCCAACGAGCCCCGCGGCGACATCCTGCTGCCCACGATCGGCCACGCCCTCGGCCTGATCGGCGAGCTGGAGCACCCCGAGATGGTCGGGCTCAACCCGGAGGTCGGCCACGAGCAGATGGCCGGGCTCAACTTCGTCCACGGCATCGCCCAGGCGCTCTGGCACGGCAAGCTCTTCCACATCGACCTCAACGGCCAGCACGGCCCCAAGTACGACCAGGACCTGATCTTCGGCCACGGCGACCTCAAGAGCGCGTTCTTCCTGGTCGACCTGCTGGAGAACGGCGGCTACGACGGCCCGCGCCACTTCGACTACAAGCCGCTGCGCACCGAGGACGCGCAGGACGTGTGGGACTCCGCCGCCGCCAACATGCGCACCTACCTCATCCTGCGCGAGAAGTCGCGCGCCTTCCGCGCCGACCCCGAGGTCCAGGAGGCCCTGGCCGCCTCCCGCGTGACCGAGCTGGCCCAGCCCACCCTCGCCGCCGGCGAGACCTGGCAGGACCTCGCCAAGGACGACTTCGACGTCGAGGAGGCCGCCGCCCGCGGCTTCCACTTCACCCGGCTCAACCAGCTCGCGCTCGAACACCTCATGGGGGTACGCGGATGAGCACACCGATCAGCGTCCAGCTCTACACCGTCAGGGATGCGCTGGCCGCCGATCGCGACGCCGTGCTGCGGCGGCTCGCCGGGATCGGTTACGCGGCGGTCGAGCCGTACGACCCGACCGCCGACCCGGAGGGCTTCCGCAGGGTGGCCGACGACCTCGGGTTACAGGTGTCGGCGACGCACGCGTACGCGCTGCTCACCGAGGACACCAACGCCGTGCTCGACGCGATCGCCACGATCGGCACCGATCTGGCGATCGTGCCGGGCGGCATCCCGCACGAGGAGTTCACCACCTCCGACGGCCTGCGGCGCACGGCCGACCTGCTCAACGGCCTGGCCGAGCGGGCGGCCGGGCACGGCGTGCGGATCGGCTACCACAACCACTGGTGGGAGATCGAGCCGCGGATCGACGGCAGGCACGCACTGGAGGCGCTGGCCGACCTGCTCGCGCCCGAGGTGTTCCTGGAGATCGACACCTACTGGGCGGCGGTCGGCGGCGCCGACGTGCCCGCCCTGCTCGGCCGCCTGGCAGGGCGCGTGCTCGCGCTGCACGTGAAGGACGGCCCGGTGGTCAAGGGCGAGCCGCACACCGCCGTGGGGGCGGGCGCGATGCCCGTGCCCGCCGTCCTGGCCGCCGCGCCGGACGCCTGGCGCGTCGTCGAGCTCGACGAGTGCGCCACCGACGTCTTCGCCGCGCTGGCCGACAGCCACGCCTACCTCACCTCACTGGAGGCCCGTTGACCGCAGGCCCCGTCGGCGTCGCCCTGGTCGGCGCCGGTGTCATCAGTGGCCAGTACCTCCGCAACCTCACCTCGTTCCCCGACGTGCGCGTGCTCGCCGTCGCCGACCTCGACGGCGGGCGGGCCGCCGCGGTGGCCCGCGAGCACGGCGTGCCCGTCTCGGGCTCGCTCGCCGACGTGCTCGCGCTGCCCGAGGTCGAGCTCGTCGTCAACCTCACCGTGCCGGCCGCGCACGCGGCCGTCGCGCTGGAGTCGCTGCGCGCCGGCAAGCACGTGTACGGCGAGAAGCCGTTCGCCATGGACCCCGCCGAGGGCGCCGCCATCCTCGCCGAGGCCGCCGCGCGCGGCCTGCGGGCGGGCGGCGCGCCCGACACCTTCTTAGGCGCGGGGCTGCAGTCCGCGCTGCACGCCCTGCGCTCCGGCCTCATCGGCGAGCCGGTCGCCGTCACGGCGGCCACGCAGAGCCTCGGCCCCGAGTCCTGGCACCCCAATCCCGAGTTCTTCTACCAGCCGGGCGGCGGCCCGCTGTACGACCTCGGCCCCTACTATCTGACCGCCCTGGTGTCCCTGCTCGGCCCGGTCGCCCGGGTCGCGGCGAGCACCCGCAGGGCCCGCGCGGAGCGCGTCGTGGGCTCCGGCCCCAAGGCCGGCACCACATTCCCCGTGGACGTGCCCACCCATGTCAACGCCCTGCTGGACTTCCCCGGCACGGCGACGGCGGCGGCCACGTTCAGCTTCGACTCCCCCGTCAACCGCAGGATGATCGAGATCACCGGCACGGAGGGCGCGCTCTCCCTGCCCGATCCCAACACCTTCGAGGGGCCGCTGCTGGCCCGTGGCGCGCACGACACGGACTGGCGCGAGCTGCCGGTCTCGGGCACCACCACGAGCCGGGGCATCGGCGTCCTGGACATGGCCAGGTCGCTTCGGGCGGGCACGCCGCACCGGGCCTCGGGCGAGCTGGCGTACCACGTGCTGGAGCTGATGGCCGCGATCGCCGAGGCGGGCGAGCGCGGCGAGTTCCGGGCGATCACCTCGACCCTGACCGCGCCCGAGCCGCTGCCCGACGGCTGGGACCCGCACGCCGCCACGCTGGCGTGAGACCGGGGGGCGCGGGTCGCACCCGCGCCCCCCGGCATTGCCAAAGGCCGGTCACTGCATGTATCACGGAGCGTAATCGAACGACCACGCTCGTCTCTTCACGAAGGTGATCACATGCGTGTCCTGATCCAGCTCCGTCCTGCGGCCGACGTCGTGGCGTCCGTGCTCGACCCCTTGGTCGCCAGCTCGGTGTCCGACGTCGTCGCCGACCTGCCCGGCGTCCTGCTCGACGAGGCGTACGGACCGGTGGCGGTGCCGCGCGCCAGGCCCAGCGCGGCCCACGGCGGCCCGCTCTCGCTCTCCTCGCGTGTGGAGTTCTCGCTGTCCCCCGAGCACGCCTCGGTGCTGGTGCGCGGCGAGATCCCCGACTCGGAGCTGCCGATCAGGCTCGCCCGCCTGCGGTCGGCGGTCCACGAGGTCGCCGGCGTCTACGCCGACCCGCGGATCAGCCCGGCCGGCCCCACCTGCGGCGGCGACGGCCCGGCCGGCGACTGGCAGGAGGTCAGGCGGCTGCTGGGCGCCGCCGACCTGTGGGAGCGGGGCCACGACGGCGAGGGCGTGACCGTCGCCGTCTGCGACACCGGCATCAACGCCGCGCACGTCCGTTCGGTCCTCGGCGAGGAGGTCAGGATCGACGCGGAGCGCAGCTGGGCGCCGCCCGGCGTCCGCAAGACCCCCGGCCGCTACCCCGTCGAGCACGGCACGATGTGCGCCTTCGACGCGCTGCTGCCCGCGCCGAATGCCACCCTGCTCGACATCCCCATCCTGCTCTCGCGGCAGGGCGACATGACGGGCCTGCTCTCCGACGCCGTCGCCGCCTACTCCCACCTGCGCGACGTGCTCAACGCCATGCCGCAGGAGTCGAGGTCGCTGGTGGTCTCCAACAGCTGGGGCCTGTTCAGCCCCGAGCACGACCTGCCGCCCGGCCACCCCGGCAACTACTCCGACAACCCGGCGCACCCGTTCAACCTGATCGTGGGCAGCCTGGCCGACGCGGGCGCCGACATCGTCTTCGCGGCCGGCAACTGCGGGCGCGACTGCCCCGACGGGCGCTGCGGCTTCCGCGAGCGGCCGATCGTCGGCGCCAACGGCCATCCCGACGTGCTGTCCGTCGGCGGGGTGAACGTCCGCGGCGAGCGCGTCGGCTACTCCTCCCAGGGGCCGGGCCGGCTCGCCGAACGCAAGCCCGACCTGTGCGCCTACACGCACTTCGCCGGCTCGGGCGCGGTCGGCGAGGCCGACACCGGCACCTCCGCCGCCTGCCCCGTCGCGGCCGGGGTGGTGGCCGCCGTCCGCACCGCCCGCCCGGCCGCGCAGCTCTCCCCCGAGCAGCTGCGCACCCAGCTCAACCGCACGGCCGACGACCGCAGCGCCGTCGGCTACGACTACGACTACGGCTGGGGCGTCATCGACCCGCCCGCCGCGCTCGCCGCCCTCAGTCGCGCCCGCGCGGCCTGACGTGATCCTGCTCCAGGTCCGCCTGCCGCCCGGCGCCACCCTCGCCGACGCCCTGGAAACCCTTGGCCTGACCGAGGAGGAGGTCGACGCCGGTTACGGTCTGGTGCCCGTCCTCCCCGAGGCCGGGCTGCACGTCCTGCGCGTCACGGAGGAGGCCGGCCGCCGGGTCGGCGGGCAGGTCTTCTCGGATCCGCCGATCGAACCCGGCTGATCCGTTGGCTCCGGCCATCCAGAACCGGGACAATAGCCCGATGGTTGAACGTGGTGATGGCGACTGGGTGTCCAGGTTCGCGGACGAGGTGATCTCCGAGGCGGAGCGGCGCGGCACCGGCCACCCGATTGTCTGCGCCTCCGGTCTCAGCCCCTCGGGCCCGATCCACCTGGGCAACCTGCGCGAGATCATGACCCCTCATCTGGTGGCCGACGAGCTGCGGCGGCGCGGCGTGCCCTGCGACCACCTGCTCTCGTGGGACGACTACGACCGCTTCCGCCGGGTGCCCGCGGGCATCGACCCGTCCTGGGCGGAGCACATCGGCAAGCCGCTGACCGCGGTGCCCGCGCCGCCCGGCAGCCCGCACCCCAACTGGGCCGAGCACTTCAAGGCCCCGATGATCGAGGCCATGGCCGCGCTCGGCGTGCGGTGCCGGATGATCAGCCAGACCGAGCAGTACACCTCGGGGGCCTACCGGGAGCGGATCCTGCTGGCGATGCGCGAGCGGGCGGCGATCGACGCCGTGCTGTCGCGGCACCGCACCAAGCAGGCCGAGCAGCCCGAGGAGCCCGAGCGTCCCGGCGAATACTTCCCCTACCGGCCCTACTGCGAGCTGTGCGGGCGCGACCTCACCACGGTCACCGCGTACGACGACGAGAGCACCGAGCTGGCCTACACCTGCGAGTGCGGCTTCGGCGAGACCGTACGCCTGGCCGAGCACGACCAGGGCAAGCTGGTGTGGAAGGTCGACTGGCCGATGCGGTGGGCGTACGAAGGGGTGCTGTTCGAGCCGTCCGGCGTCGACCACCACTCGCCCGGCTCGGCGTGGACGGTCGGCGGCCAGATCGTCGGCGAGGTGTTCGGCGGCGAGCGGCCCATCGGCCCCATGTACGCCTTCGTCGGCATCACCGGCATGGCCAAGATGAGCAGCTCCAAGGGCGACGTGCCGACCCCGTCCGACGCCCTGGAGATCATGGAGGCCCCGGTGCTGCGCTGGCTGTACGCCCGCCGCAAGCCGGCCCAGTCCTTCAAGATCGCCTTTGACCAGGAGATCCACCGGCTCTACGACGAGTGGGACGCCCTCGGCCGCAAGGTCGCCGCCGGGCAGGCGCAGCCGGCCGAGCTGGCCGCGTACGAGCGGGCGGTCACCACCGCCGACGGCCCGCTGCCGGCGACCCCGCACCCGGTCCCCTACCGCACGCTGGCCTCCATCGCCGACGTCACGACCGGCGACGCCGAGCAGACCCTGCGCATCCTGCGCGACCTCGACGGCGTCGCCGGGCTCGACGCCGCCGCGCCGCGCCTGGACCGCGCGCAGCGCTGGGTGGAGCTGCACCTGCCCGCCGACCAGCGCACACGGGTGCGCGAGGAGCCGGACGAGAGCCTGCTCGACTCGCTCGGCCCGGACGAGCGCGAGTCGCTGCGGCTGCTGGCCGACGGCCTCGACGACTGGTCGCTGGACGGGCTGACCACGCTGGTGTACGGCGTGCCCAAGCTCCAGGCGGGCCTGCCCGCCGACGCCGCCGCGACCCCGGAGCTGAAGGCCGCCCAGCGGGCCTTCTTCGCCCTCCTTTACCGGCTGCTCGTCGGCCGCGACACCGGCCCGCGCCTGCCCACACTGCTACTCGCGGTGGGTGCCGACCGCGTACGCAAGCTGGTCGGCGCATGAGCGCCTTCCTCATCACCGGCATCATGGCCTCGGGCAAGAGCACGGTGGCCCAGCGGCTGGCCGAACGCCTGCCGCGGGCCGCCCACGTGCGCGGCGACGCCTTCCGCCGGATGGTGGTCTCCGGCCGCGCCGAGATGACCCCCGAGCCGTCGGAAGAGGCGCTCCGCCAGCTCCGCCTGCGCTATCGTCTCACCGCGACCGCCGCCGACCTGTACGCCGAGGCCGGCTTCACCCCGGTCGTCCAGGACGTCGTGCTCGGCGCCGAGCTGGAGCACCTCGTCAACCTGATCCGCACCCGCCCCCTGCACGTGGTCGTGCTGGCGCCCCGGCCCGAGATAGTGGCGGCGCGGGAGCAAGGTCGGGTCAAGACCGGCTATGCGGGCGGATGGACACCGGCCATGCTCGACGCCGTGCTTCGCCGCGAAACGCCCCGGCTCGGCCTATGGCTGGACACCTCGGAGCAAACCCCCGAGGAGACGGTCGACAAAATCATCACTAGATGGGATGAAGCGATAATCGTCAAATCATAGAACGATCTATGCAAGGCGCTGTCAAGCGGACTGCATGCGCTGTGGAGAATCTGAAGTCATGAACATGCAGCCTTCCGCCGCCAGCGTCAGCGTCACCGTCATCGTGCCTGCGATGAACGAGGCCGACAACCTGCCCCACGTCTTCGCCACGCTGCCCGAATGGATCGACGAGGTGATACTCGTCGACGGCAACTCAACCGACGACACCGTCGCCGTCGCGCGGAAGCTGCGCCCCGACCTGCGGGTCGTCGTGCAGACCCGGCGCGGCAAGGGCAACGCGCTCATCGAGGGCTTCCAGGCCGCCAAGGGCGACATCATCGTCATGATCGACGCCGACGGGTCCACCGACGGCCGGGAGATCCGCAGCTTCGTCGACACGCTGCTCGCCGGCGCCGACTTCGCCAAGGGCTCCCGCTACGCGCCCGGCGGCGGCTCCGACGACCTCAGCCCCGTGCGCTCGCTCGGCAACAAGGCCCTGACGGGCCTGACCAACCTGCTGTACGGCACCCGCTACACCGACCTGTGCTACGGCTACAACGCCTTCTGGGCGCGCCACCTGGACGCACTGAACCTCGATTGCGACGGTTTCGAGATCGAGACGCTGATGAACGTCCGCGCCGCCAAGGCCGGGCTCGTCATCCGCGAGGTGCCCAGCCACGAGCGCTCCCGCATCCACGGCACCAGCAACCTCAACGCCGTCCGCGACGGCCTGCGGGTGCTGCGCACCATCCTCCGCGAGCGGTCCGGGCGTGCCACCGTAGGGGGACGCACCCAGGTCGCCTTCGCGGAGTGACGGATGGCATTCTTCAACGATGCGCTACATCGTGATCGGAGCGGGAGCCGTCGGCGGCGCCATCGGGGCGCGTCTGCACCAAGGAGGCCATGACGTCCTCCTCGTCGCGAGAGGCGCCCATCTGGCGGCACTACGCGCCGACGGACTCCGCTTCATCACGCCGGAGGGCGCCGAGACCCTCCGGATCCCCGCGGCGGGCGGGCCGGTGCCGGCCCGCGCCGACGACGTGCTGATCCTCGCCACCAAGTCCCAGGACACCGTCGCCGCACTCGACGGCTGGTCCCGCGACCTGCCCGTGGTGTGCGCCCAGAACGGCGTCGCCAACGAGCGCGAGGTCCTGCGGCGCTTCCCCGACGTCTACGGCATGTGCGTGTGGCTGCCCGCCCAGCACCTGGAGCCCGGGGTGGTGGCCGCGTACGCGCAGCCCTGCACCGGCATGCTGCACGTCGGCCGCTATCCCCAGGGTGTGGACGACCTCACCGAGCGGATCGTCGCCGACCTCGGCAAGCACGGACTCGCCGCCCGCGCCACCCCCGATGTGATGCGCTGGAAGCACGGCAAGCTGCTCGGCAACCTCGGCAACGCCGTCGAGGCCCTGGTGGGCCACCCCGACGGCATGGCCGACCTGGCCGAACGCGCCCGCGCCGAGGCGCGGACGGTCCTCGGCCGGGCCGGCATCCCCTACTCAACCCCCGAGGAGGAGGCCGCGGTGCGCGGCCACCAGGTGGACGTCCGCCCCATCGACGGCGTCCGGCGCGGCGGCGGCTCGTCGTGGCAGAGCCTGGCCAGGGGCAGCGGCTCCATCGAGACCGACTACCTCAACGGGGAGATCGTCCTGCTCGGCCGCCTGCACGGCGTGCCCACCCCGGTCAACGAGGTGCTGCGGCGCGAGGCCGACCGATGCGCCCGCGAGAAGCTGCCGCCCGCCTCGATGCCGCTGGAGACGCTCAACGCGCTCATCGACGAGCGTTGCGCAGCCGGATCCCGCTGAACTCCAGGCTGCTGGCCGTCACCTCGTTCCAGAACGACCACAGGTTGGGCAGCACCCGCAGCTGGATGCCCGCCCGCTCGTGCAGCTCGAACAGGTCGCCGACGGGCTCGGGCGGGCCCAGCGGCTCGACCGGGACGGTGGCGACCACCGCGTGCGGCGGGTCGCCGATCGGCCTGAACTCGCTCGCCGGCAGCCGGTAGGCGAACAGCTCGACCTCCCGCATGGCCTGCAGCCAGCAGTATTCGACGGCGTGCACCCGCTCGCCGCAGCCGGCCCCGATGATCCTGGCCCGGTCGTCCTCGGTGGTGCGCGGGCCCACCCACGCCATCGCGCGCGGGCAGGCGCGCGGGAACCAGTAGTCGGGGCAGCGCTCGGGACCGACCGCCCACACGTACGGCTCGGCCAGCGAGGTGGTCACCGCCACGTGCGGGACGAACCGCGCGATCGACGGGTCCTCGGAGAAGTGCAGCACCTGACCGGGCTCTGGTCTCATGAAAGTCATCATCGCGCATACCCCCGCGCCCGCCGGGCAGATGAAACCCACTCTTACGACAAGGGGTGAGTCGGATGATCTTCCTGGGTTTGATCCTGGTCCTGCTCGCCGTCGGCGCCGGTGTCCTGGTCTTCACCGAGGAGAGCAGCAGGTACATCCTCTTCGGTTACACCTTCGAGCTCAACCAGGTCGAGATGTTCCTCGCCGGGGCGGTCACGGCGGCCGTCCTGCTCGCGGGGCTCTGGATGCTGAGCTCGGGCGCGCGCCGTACGGCCAAGCAGCGTCGCAGCCTCCGCGCCCAGCGGGCGGAGGCCTCCAGCCGCGTGGCGCGACTGGAGGAGGAGAAGCGCGAGCTCGAACGGCGTCTCGAGCGTGAGCACGCCGCCAAGCAGGCTCCCGTCAAGGGCGTTCCCGCGCAGCGGGAGCACACCGCCCAGCACACCGCCCGCCACTCGGCGGTCCCCGAGGACGACCGCCTCGTGGCCCGCGGCTCCGAGGACAGCAGGCGGTAAGGCCGTCAGGCCACGTCACGCGGCTTGTGGCGCGAGGGCAGGAGCTTGCCCTCGCGCCACAGCGCGAACCCCGTCACCAGCGCGCCCACGCCCTCCCAGAGCCCGACGCCGAAGAACTTCGCCGGCGCGGCCCCGGTCAGCACGAGCGTGGTGAAGACCGCGAAGGTGACCAGCCGGAAGGGCACGGTCCAGCGGAAGAACGGCGTGTAGTCGGCCGCCGCCGCGAACAGGTAGTAGACCCCCATGTTCACCGCCGCCATGGACGAGGCGGCCATGTAGACCAGCGTGTAGTCCCCCGCCGGTCGTGCGTCGAGGACCTCGAACCCCAGCATGGCCAGCAGCGTCGCGGGCGAGACGAGCCCGAGCAGGCCCAGCGCGAAGGCCAGGAATCCGAACACCGCCATGGTCCAGCCGGAGAAGGAACGCGGGAGACGCACAGGAATCCTTCCGAAGGGGGGTGTAATCTGCGAGGCGATCTCATCATGCACCCGGAGGTCGCATGCCCCCCAAGCGTGGCCGTCCCATCGCGGTGAAGCTCCTCGTCCTGCTGCTCGTCCCCCTGCTGTCCCTGGCCGGGCTGTGGGCGTTCGCGGCGGGCCTGACCGGCGGAGACGGGCTGCGCCTGCTCGCGATCAGCGAGCTGGCCACGAACGTGGCCCTGCCCTCGGAGAGAGCCGCCGCCGAGCTGCAGAAGGAGCGGCTGGCCTCGATCGAGTTCATGGTCGGCGACCTGCCGCTCAGCAAGGTCACCGAGCAGCGCACCCGCACCGACCAGGCCGTGGCGACCTTCCGTTCCTCCGCCAGGCCCATGCGTGACCTGTCGCCGGAGATGGCGACCCAGCTCAACGTGGTGTTCGGCAAGCTCGACCAGCTCAGCGAGACCCGCCGCGGCGTGGACGCCCGCACGAGGGCGCCGCTCGACGTCATCAATGGCTACAGCACGACCGTGGACGCCTTCTTCCGCATGTACGACGCCATGATCCTGGTGCCCGACACGGGCCTCTACCGCCAGGCGCGGGCCTCGACCATGCTCGGCGAGGCCACGGAGATGCTCTCGCGCGAGCGGGCGCTCATCGCGGTCGTGCTCTCCGCGGGCCGGGTGGGCGCGCGGGAGCGGGAGGCGTTCACCGGGATGGTCGCCACCCGGCGACTGCTGCTCAACCAGGCGCTCCCGCAGCTCGACAACAAGCTGCGGGGGCAGTACGAGCGGTTGGTCGCCTCGCCCGTCAACAAGGAGTTCCTGACGGCCGAGAACGCCATCAGGGACCAGGCGACCGCCGCCGGCCTGCCCGCCGCGGCGGCCACGTGGCCGGTCGACGCCCAGAACATGTGGACCGTGGTCGAGCGCGAACAGGTGCGGCTCACCCAGGACATCACCGGCCGGAGCAAGCCGGCCGCCATCGGGCTGCTGGTCAAGGTCGGCGTGGCCGGCGGCTTGGGCCTGATCGCGGTGGTCGCCTCGGTCCTGCTCTCGCTGCGCTTCCGCCGGCGGCTGGTGGAGGAGCTGGCCGGGCTCCGCGACGCGGCCACCGAGCTGGCCGAGGTGCGCCTTCCCGCCCTGGTCGCGCGGCTGCGGACGGACACCTCCAAGCCGACGCCCGAGGAGACCGCGCCGCTGAAGGTCGTGACGCACAGCTCCGAGGTGGACGACATCGTCAAGGCGTTCAACCGGGTGCAGTCGACCGCCGTCGAGGCCGCCGTGGACCAGGCCAGGCTGCGGCACGGCGTCAACCAGGTCTTCGTCAACCTGGCCAGGCGCAACCAGTCGCTGCTGCACCGCCAGCTCCTCCAGCTCGACAGCATGGAGCGGGCCGCCGAGGAGCCCGGCATGCTGGCCGACCTGTTCAAGCTCGACCACCTGACGACCCGCATGCGCCGGCACGCCGAGAGCCTGATCATCCTGTCCGACCAGAGCCCCGGCCGCGCCTGGCGCAACCCGGTGCCGATCCACGACGTGCTGCGCGCCGCCGTGGCCGAGATCGAGGAGTACGAGCGGGTCGAGGTGCTCTCGACGCCGCCGGTCGCGCTCGTGGGCTCGGCCGTCACCGACGTGGCCCACCTCCTGGCCGAGCTGATCGAGAACGCCACCCTCTTCTCGCCGCCGCAGACCCGGGTGGACGTACGCACCTCGACCAGCCCGCACGGCCTCCTGGTCGAGATCGAGGACCGCGGGCTCGGCCTGCCCCGCGCCGAGCTGGACGAGCTCAACGACCGGCTGGACCGCACCCCCGAGTTCGACCTGGCGCAGAGCGAGCGGCTCGGGCTGTTCGTGGTCAGCCGGCTGGCGGCCAGGCACGGCATCAAGGCGACCCTGGTGGCCTCCCCGTACGGCGGCCTGACCGCGGTGGTGGCGCTGCCGTCGTCGCTACTGGCCGATCAGCCGGCCCTGGCCGGGCGCTAGGTAGGCGATCACGCCGGAGACCCGGGCGGCCGCGGCGGCCACGAGCCGCGCGTGGGCGTGGTCGGCGAGCAGCCGCCCGGCCTCCTCGACGGTGAAGAACCCGTAGCCGTCGAGCTCCTCGGCCTGCAGCGTGATCGGCGTGTCCGAGCGCACCTCGCCGCAGTCGAACATGAAGTTCACCAACGGGTAAGGCACGTAGGGCAGCCCGTCGACCCAGGCCACGGTCAACAGGGGGCCGACCTTGACGGTGAGCCCCACCTCCTCGGCGACCTCCCTCGCGCACGCCTGCGCGGGGTGCTCCCCGGCGTCGATGATGCCGCCGGGAAAGCCCCAGTGCTCACGGTAGTTGGGATTCACCAGCAGGACCCGGCCGCGCTCGTCCGTGATGTACGCCGCCGCCCCGCAGACCGCCCGGTTGACCGTCCCCCAGAAATCGTCCACCCACGAACTATGGCAGAACCTGGAGCAGCGCCCGGTTCCTCGCCCGCGCCGGCTCGGCGAGCCGCTGCAGCTCCGCGCCGGCGGCGTCCAGCACGACCAGCGTGTTGGCGGGCGATCCCGCCACCCGCACCACCAGGCGGCCGTCGGCCAGGTAGGAGGCGCCGATGAGCCGGCCCTTCACCTTCGGCGCCTGCCGCCGGCCCGTCACGAGGTCGAGCACGACCGGCTTGAACGCGGCCGGCCAGCTCCCGTCGCCGAGCGCGTCGGGGTTGGCCGGGAACTCCACGACGGCGCGGCGGCCGTCCGGCGACAGGCTCTGGACGTGCGTGACCTGCTTGACGCCCTTGGCCCGTACGGCCTTGCCGGTCTTGACGTCGAGCCGGTAGACGGCGTCGGCCTCGCCCGTGTAGCCGGCGAGATAACGGCCGTTCGCCGACCAGGCGAGGTGGCAGACGCCCTTGGAGCTTCCGAGCTTGCGCGGCGGGACGCTCGCGTCGGCCTTGACGGACATGACGGCGTCGCCGCCGCCCGCGTAGGCGACGCGGGTGGAGTCGGGCGACCACACGGGCGTCAGGCAGGGGGTGCCGCCCTGGAGGCCGCTCGCCAGGGTGACGGTCCTGCCGCCCTCACGGACCTGGAGCCGGCCGCCCTGCGTCACCCAGGCGGCCTTCTTCCCGTCGGGCGAGGCGGCGACCTGGGGCAGCGTGCCGGTCCTCGCCAGCGTGTGCCACGCGCCGTCCTGGTAGCGGTCGAGCCGGTCGCCCCCGTACACGGCGGCGCCCGACAGCGGCTGCGGGGCGGCGGCCACGGCCTGCGCAGGGGCCGCCAGGGTGAGGCCGAGCACGACGCCGGCCACGATGCGAATCTTCATGGATGGCATCGTGACAGGTCAGCGCGCTCATAGGCGTACGAACGGCTCGCTGAAGTGGGAGGTGGCGAGCACCGCCCGCTCGGCCCGCAGCCGCTCCAGCACCTCGGCGCGGGTGCGGGCGGCGGCCTCGCGGTCGTCGTCGTAGCAGTAGTGCACGCCCGGGTCGTCGAGCTGGACCGGGTGGAGGACGAGGTCGCCGGTCATCGCGAGGTCGCCGGCCCGGACGATCTGGTGGCCGGGCGTGTGGCCTGCGGTCAGGTGCACGTGCACGCCGGGCGCGACCTCGGCGGCGCCCTCGACGACCTGGAGCTGCTCCTTGACGGGGGCGATCAGCCGGTCGAGCGCGCCGTCCCCGGCGGCGTCGAGCTCGGCGCGCTGGAGCACGTAGCGGGCGTTCTCGAAGACCGGCCGGCCGTCGTCGGTCACCCCGCCGCTCGCGTGGTCGCTGTGCAGGTGGGTGAGGACGACGGTCTCGACGTCGGCGGGCGCGACGCCGGCCGCGGCCAGCTCGCCGGTCAGCGTCCCGGGGACCGGCGCCCAGCTCGCCGCGAGCGAGCCGTGGCCGCCGATGCCGGTGTCGACCAGCGTGAGGCGGCCCGTCGCGGAACGCAGCAGGTAGCAGTGGAAGTGCAGGACCCAAGGCTCGTCCGGGAGCCCGGAACCGGGGAACATCTCGGGCAGCGGGCGGCGGATCGCCGCCCCCATGGGGCCCACGGCGTCGCAGAGAGGCGTCACCTGGACGCCGGAGACGGTGATCGGCTGATGCGGCACGAACCCCAGACTAGCTAGGCGGCGACCGGCTGGAGCGGGGCGACGTACTCGTTCTCGAGGTCGGCGGCGTACACGGCGCGGCAGCAGTTGGCGCAGCGGTACATGATCGGGCCCTCGTCGAGCTCGTGGTGGCACCGCGGGCAGTGGTTGACGGTCTTCATGATGGTGCTCCCCCAAGGAGTTCTTTCTTGTCTGCGTCCAGGAAACCCCGGCGAAGTTGCAGGGGCCCTGCATGCCACTTGACACCATGAAGCCGCTGCGCTGGGGGTTCTGCGCCTTTAGAGAATTGTCACGCGCGAGGCCGCGGATGCGCGGGGGAAACGCCGACAACCGCCCGGGAATAGTCCGAGAGGGCTAGACGTTTCATGGGTCGGATCGTGTGGTATGTTCCCACTCAAGCGTTGAGCTTCAGCTCCGCCGATCTTCATCACAGCCTCGCCCCGGCTCTTTCCGGCAGGCCCGGCTGCTTCCTCATCATCCGCCAGGCCACACCTTCGGCCCGGCGCCTTCCCAAGAGGTTCACCATGTCTGTGCACACCATTCCGCGACAGCGCGCGGACTCCGCCGACCGGCGGGTGGACGGCCTTCTCGATGTACGCGACAAGAACGCGTTCATCAGGGCCGGGCACCTTCCCGGAGCGGGGGACGTCCGTGTGCCCCCCGAGAAGATCAAGCAGTTCGGCCTGCGTCCCGGCGACCACGTCGTGGCGTCGTACACCGGCGGCAGGCTCGTGAGCGTCGAGTCGGTCAACGGCTCGCCGCACTGGCGGGAGCGGCCGGCGTTCGCCGAGCTCGTGCCCGTCCACCCGACCGAGCGGCTGCGCGTCGAGACCGAGTCGCTCAGCACCCGCGTCATCGACCTGTTCGCGCCCATCGGCAAAGGCCAGCGCGGCCTGATCGTGGCCCCGCCCAAGGCCGGCAAGACGATGGTCCTGCAGGCGCTGGCGGCCGGGATCGCCCGCAACCACCCCGAGGCCCACCTGCTGGTGGTGCTGGTGGGCGAGCGGCCAGAAGAGGTCACCGAGATGCGCGCCGGCATCCCCGGCGAGATCTTCGCCTCCACCTTCGACCACCCCGACCGCGACCACACCGCCGTCGCCGAGCTGGCCGTCGAGCGCGCCAAGCGGCTCGTCGAGGACGGCCGCGACGTCGTGGTGCTGCTCGACTCCCTGACCCGGCTCGGCCGGGCCTACAACAACCTGGCGCCCGGCGGCGGCAAGGTGCTCACCGGCGGCCTCGACGCCGGCGCCCTCTACCCGCCCAAGCGCTTCTTCGGCGCCGCCCGCAACGTCGAGGGCGGCGGCTCACTCACCATCCTCGCCACCGCGCTCGTCGACACCGGCTCCCGCATGGACAACAGCCTGTACGAGGAGTTCAAGGGCACCGGCAACATGGAGGTGCACCTCACCCGCGAGCTGGCTGAGCAGCGGCTGTTCCCCGCCGTGGACCTCGACGCCTCCGGCACCCGGCGCGAGGAGATCCTGCTGCACCCGCAGGAACGCCAGATCGTCTGGCGGCTGCGCCGCTCCCTGTCCGGCCTGGACCGGCAGCAGGCCGCGCGGATGCTCATCGACAAGCTGCGCGCCACCTCCTCCAACGCCGCCTTCCTGCTGGAGACGGCCGCCGCCGCCTGAGCGAATCGGAATGTATCCGAGACCGGGCGGGCGCGTTTCGCGTACAACTGCGGTGGGAGGTCAGCATGGCTACTCGTACCGAGTTGATGAACGCGCTGCGCCGCGCGCAGGAGTTGTCGGACCAGCACTGGCATTCCCTGGACCGGCCGCTGCTGCAACTGTCGAGCGGCCGCACCTGGACCGGGCCGACCGCTGACAGGTTCGCCGGCGACCTGGCGCACCAGCGCGCGGAGCTGTGGCGGGGGCTGCGCGGAGTCATCGACCACCTCCACGAGACGATCTCCCACCAGACCGTGATGGGGCCAAGGGACGAATGACTTTTTCCTCCATCCACGCCGGCGAGATGCACCAGCTCGGCTCCGGCGTGCAGAATGCGGGGAAAAGCCTGATTGAATGCGCGGCCCAGCTCCGGGCGATCCTGAACGAGGTCGAGCTCACGCACCCCGGGGTGGCGGCGATCGGCCGCGTCGGGCAGTGGCTGACCGACCAGGCCCCCGACCTCTACCGGCGGCGCGACCTCGCGTACGAGGCCGAGCAGGTCGACGTGGACGTCTTCGGCAACCCGCTGCCCGGCGCGACCGTCCCGACCGGGATGACCCGGATCGACGAGGCCAGGCTCATCCCGGCCGCGGTGCGCGCCGAGGCGGCCCGAGCGGCCCCGCTGTTCACGGCCGCCGCCCGCGGCGACGCCGACGCGCTGAAGCAGCTCACCGCCTTCAAGAACCGACTGTCCGACCCGCAGTTCGCCACCGCCCTCCTGGAACACCTCGGCCCCCGAGGTCTGCTCACGATCCCCGCCGCCATGGGCACACGGGTACGCAAGGCCCTCGACACCGACGACGACTCGGCAACGGCCGTCCGGCGCCAGAACCACGACGTCCTGTCCATGCTGAGCAAGGCGTTGGCCACGGCCACCGACCCGGCCGCGCACGCCCGTCTCAGCCGCAAGTTCCTGGAGGAGCTGAAGCGGCAAGGCCGCACCGAGATCCCGGCCCCGGACATGGGCGGCCTGACGAACCCCGGCTACTGGTCCCTCGGCCAGATCCTCGCGGCGGCGCCGAAGCAGGCGTACAGCGAGTGGTTCATGAAGACCATCGGCCAGGACATGATCCGCTGGGACCGCGACTACCTGAAGCAGCACCGCACCCGGTTCCTGCCAAAGGACACCGACGTCTACAACCTCCCCGCCCCCACCGAAACCCGCCCCTTCCAGGGCTCGGACGTCATCGGCGCCGCCGACCCGATCGCCGCGCTCCTGACCGTCGCGGGCACGTCGCGCGAACGCGCCCAGGCACTGCTCGACGACCGGGATCTCCTGAAGTACCTGATGAGCGACCGGCGTCCGCAGTGGGCGATGGGCGATCGCGGGGAGTCGCTGGGCGCGGCCATGGAGGCCGCCATGAAGGGCTCCGACGCCGACTCCAAACGACTGGTCGTCAGAGCCACACAGATCCTCGCGGACGACGTGCAGCCGCAGGTGTCGTTCAACAACGCCGGGGAGGTCGAGATCGAGAACCCATCCGAGCTGGATTGGCTCTCGGGCATCCGCGACAACCTGGGCCGCATCCTCGCCGAGCACACCGATGACGTCGTGTCCTCCTACTACAAGGATCATCCACGGCTGCCCGACAACGAACTCGTAGGCAACGTCGATGGGAAGAACACGGCACGATTCAACTCGACCGACCTCGATCTCGTCCTGCTCGATGTGGCCGCCGATGACCAGGGGTACCGGGCCCTGCTCCTCGGGCAGGTCGCGGACATGCGCGGGAAGATCGATCAGGCGATGGCGACACGCAACAGGGACTGGCTGAACAACGTGATCGCGCTCAACTCCACAGCGCTGGGGCATCTGGTGGAGGCACGTCGAATGGCTCTCGTCGGCCGAGGCAAGGAGGCCGACGCGGCGGACGAGGCGTTGCGGAAGCTGGTCCAAGAGGGAGTCGGCCTTGTCCCGATCCCCTTCGCCCAGCAGGTGGGCAAGGTGGGACTCAAAGCGGCCGGCACCATCTACGAGAACTTCGTCAGCAACGGTTACGCGAAAGCCGGAGACTGGCTGGTGCAGCAGAGCGGCCACGCCGGTGGAAACATGACGAAGGCCGTCGGTGACGCCGCCACGAACGACAAGATCGTCCAGCAATTGATGAGGCAGATGATGGAATCCTCTGCCGTGGCTCACGAATCTTACAACCGTGATGACCTCAAGGGGCCTTTCGTGACCGGCGACCCTCCGCGAATCAAACCTCCGCTCCACATGACCAGGAACGAATACGAGAGCTTCGTGGACTGGATCGAAGAGAATTCCACGGTGCCGGCCGACTACAAGGAAGTCCAGCAGACCACTGACATCGGAGCCAAGGAGCTCCTCGCCGATCTCAAAGCTGCTGCGGCCAAAAATGGGTAGTCTCGCAAGGTTGCTCTGCGCGACCGCCGCTGTCACGATGATCACCGGATGCACGCCAGATCCGCCCACGGCTACTCCGACCCCCCGCCTCACTCCCGTACGCGGCTCCGTTGCCGACCGCGCCCCTTACATCTGTTACTTCATCCCGCAGGCGGCCGTGGCCGACATCACCGGCTACACCGGCCCCTACGAAGCCGGTGACGACAAGCGCGATCCTGATGGCTACAGCTGCGTTGTATCCAACGATGAACAAAGTCTTTTCATCACCCGCTATGACGTGTCAGCTCCCCCAAGGGTCATCGAGAACTTTCTCGAATTTGGGAAACAAAGCAATCTGGTCGCACTTCCCGAGGAACTGGGCAAGGGAGGGATAAGCGACTTCGAGATCCGGATGTATCAGTACCGAAGGACGTCTGTCTGGTTCCGATGCGGATCCAACAACTCGCTCATCGCCATCACCGTCAAGCGCAATCCCGCCCGGGATCAGGACCACGACCTCATTCAGCTGATGAAGATCGCTCAGCGACGGTTCGCCGAGCTGTTCAAATGCCAACCCGGCGGTCCGCCGCAAGGCTAGTGCAACGGGAAAGCGCTGATCACTTAGATCCGGCAGGACCCTGGTCCTCGCCCGCACCCGCCAGGTCCTGCTCATCGGGCCTCGCCACGCAGGATCTGCTCGAAGGTGCGCCTCGCCGTGGCGATCACCGTCCATGCTGTTTCGTGGACGATCCGCTTGTCCCGGTCAGTACGGCGGACGAAGCCCTGCCCGGCAGCGGCACACAGCTCGTACGTCAACAGCCGGCATCCGCACGTCCACGACACCACACGGACGCGCGCCGCCCGGCGGGCCGGCTCATGCCAGGTCAGCATCAGATGACCCGGCAAGGGCGACGCGGCATGCGGCCCATGGAAGTCGCGAATCTCCCTCACCATGTCCTTCCCTCGAAGATCTCCACAAGGTTCTTGAGCGCGACCTCGACACGGACCAGTACGAGGTCGCGGGCGTGATCGCCTGGGGGCAGCCGGTATCCGTACCGCTCAAGCAGGACCCGGACCTCGACCGCCAGTGGTTCGAATCGCAGGTCTGTGGCTGGACAAGTCATGGGTCGGGCCTCCGCCATCTGGTCAAGGGCCCAGCTCCAGCGCCTTCCCGCTGGCATGGGCCATAACTTCAGCGAACGTGAGATGAAGGCACTGTAACGCAGGTTGGCCATGGCTGGCCAGGGCCTGGCCTGCCTATCCTAGGAGATTCCTGGCCGCCTAGCCTGCCCGTCGTGAGAATCGATCCTGACGGGCTGCGTGCCCCCTACCTCCAACTTGCGGACGCCCTTCGCGCCCGCATCGAATCAGGCGAGATTCCGCCGGGCCGCAAGGTGCCGTCTCAGATGGAGTTGGAGCAGGAATCCGGACTGTCCCGGAACACGGTGAAGAAAGCGCTCGACGTGCTCAAGAACGAGGGCCTTCTGATCACCGCGCCCGGTCGCGGACTGTTCGTCACTGAACGTCACGAAACCAAGCCGGCCGAGTAGATGACGTACCGGACTTGAATTCATCGCCCTGACTTGTCACCAGCGACGAGAACGGCATTTCGGCTGGTTCGGATATGCCTGGCACATAACTTGCTCTGAGAAAAGTGCCGGGATGCCTAGGATGCAACTGTGCTCAACCCTCGGGGCCCCGTACCGCTTTATCGCCAGCTCGCCAACCTCCTGCAGAAGCGGATCGACGACGGCGAGCTTCAGCCGAGTGCGCTTGTGCCGTCCGAGGCCGCGCGGGTCCGGGCCGGAGACTTCCAGCAGGACGTGCCGCTGCCGTCCGAGACACAGCTCGCGCAGCACTACGAGGTGGCCAAGGGCACCGTTCGGCGCGCTTTGTCGGTGCTCCGCGACCAAGGGTTGGTGTTCACGGTGTCAGGCCGTGGCACCTACCCGTCTCCATGAACAGGCCCGACTCCTATGGGCAGTGCATTGCCCGCGGGCTCTTCATGGCGTATCCGCCAGCGCGTGACTTCTAGAGTCGGATAGCGGCAGGTTCGGCTCGTGCAGGATTTCGGAGTTGCGCGAGAGACGGTGCGAAAGGCGACCGGGACCCTCAGAGGGTTCGGCCTTACTCCACGGTGCGCGGCACGGGCAGTTTTGTGACGGATCCCAGTGGATGGACAAAATAAGCCGGCCAGGGGTTTCGGTGGCGATTGCTGTAGCCGTCGTCGACTGCTGTGCAGGCGGGGCTTCACAGTCAGACGCTCCCGGGGCTCGGCACCGGGGGCTGCGCTTCCGGGGAGAAGGTCGCCCGGTCAGGACCGATCGCGGCGTTCGGCGGGTGTTCACGCAGGCTGGGGCGACGTTCGGCAGTCAGATGTAATAGTTCGCCGCCTTCCTGACCAAGAAGGGGAAAATCGGGCGCTACAGGAAGGCACACGGGATGGCCGACAATCCATCGCGGGATCTCCGCCAGACGATGCGGGATCCCGCGGCGTTCGAGGTCTTCTACCGAAGACACACCGAACGGGTGAGCCGCTTCGTGGCCCGGCGGATGACCGATCCACACACGGTGGACGATCTCACCACAGAGGTGTTCCTGGCCGCCATCGACACCGCGGCCACCTATCGGCCGGACCGGGGCAGCGAGGAAGCATGGCTGTACGGCATCGCACGCAACGTGGTGGCCTCCGAGCAGCGTAGAGCGGCCAAGGAACTGCACAAGAACGCCAGAGCGGCGGGACGGCGCACGCTGGACGCCGAGGACATCACCCGCCTGGAAGAGCGCATCGACGCGGAACGAGCCGCCCGCCCGCTGCTGTCCGCCATCGCCGGCCTGCCCGGAAGCCTGCGGGCCGTGGCCGAGCTGGTGGACGTGGACGGCCTGTCGGTAGCCGACGCGGCGGCCGCGTTGCGCATCCGCGTCAGCACCGCCAGGGTCCGGCTGCATCGCGCGCACCGCAGGCTTATGGCCGACCCGGCTGGTCGTCCGGAATCCATCTTGGAGGGATCGTCATGAATGAGACTCTTGCCGGGTTCGAACAGCGCCGGCTGGCCGAGCTGAAGGACCACATCACCACGCGGGCGGCAGCCGAACGCGACAGGCGGCCGCGCCGCCGGATCAGTCTCGCCGTGGCGGCCGGAGCGGTGGCCGCCGCCGTGGCCACCGTGGCCACCGTCACCTCCGTGGGGGGCGGCGACCCCGCCTATGCCGTCACCAAGGACTCCGACGGCATCGTCTATGTGACGGTACGCGACTTCCGCGACGCGGAGGGATTGAGCAGGCAGCTCGCCGATCTGGGCGTCCCGGCCCTCGTCGACTTCGTCCCCGCCGGCCAGAAGTGCAGGGACGAACGAGGGACCGTCGTGACCGACGTTCCGCGCGGCCTGTACTACCCGCCGACGCAGATTCCGGGAGACAAGGAGGGCCTGGGCTGGCGGATGCAGATCGACACCAAGCTGTTCAAGCCGGGCCAGACCTTCGTCTGGACCCTGGAGGTCGACCCCGTCTACGGATGGACCGGCACCAGCACCATCCTCATGCACGATCCCGTGGCGCCCTGCGTGCTGGTCCCCGACGACACCCGACACAACGTGCAGACCGTGTCTCCTTGGCCGGCCACATCTCTAAGGGGTTACGAGGTGGGCGGGAAGACCGTCGGCGAGGTCCGGTCGGAGATCGACAAGCGCGGCCTCAAGGTCACCTACCTCATCACCGAGCCCCATCCCGATAGCGACCGGTTGCCTCCCGAAATCGCGCGCAGCGTCCCTTACGTCATGTACCCCAACAAGCAGAGCACTCCGGTCGGCGATGATTGGTTCGTCTGGCAGGCGGACGAGCGGCAGCCGGGCACGATCCGGCTGATGGTCACCCCCAAGCTCAACGGCCGGGCCGGCGTCGATCACTGAGGCCGGTCGGCAGGGCCCGTGCACCGCGCGTGCACGAGAATGGGCCGCATGCTGGCTGACATCGTCGAATATCTCGTGTGCCCCGTCTGCCGCGCCGATCTGTGGCTGGACGAGCGGGCGCTGCGGTGCGCGGGCGGGCACGCCTTCGACGTCGCCCGGCAGGGGTACGTCAGCCTGCTCGTCGGGTCCCGCCCGCCCGGGACGGCCGACAGCGCGGAGATGGTGGCCGCCCGGGCCGCGTTCCTCGACGCCGGGCATTACGCGCCGCTGACAGCAGCCGTGGCGGCGGCCGTGGCCGAGGCCGTGCGGGCGGACGTGGCCGGAGAACATGAGCCGATTACCGAAACCAATGACGGCAGCCGGTTGAGGGCGTACCGTGGGGCGGTAATGGAGGCCGGTCGCGGCCCGGGGCAGGCAGAAGGCCCCGAGTCCGGCCGGGACAGCGTCGAAGGTCGTCGCGCGGGGGGCAGGTCCGCGCCGGTGATCGTCGACGCGGGCGCGGGCACCGGGCACTATCTGGCGGCCGCGCTCAATGCCGTGAACGATGGCATCGGGATGGCGTTCGATGTGTCGAAACACGCAGTGCGCCGGGCGGCGCGGGTGCATCCGAGGGCGGGCGCGTTCGTGGCCGACGTCTGGAAGCCGCTGCCCATCAGGGATGGGGTGGCGGACGTGGTGATCGACGTCTTCGCGCCCAGGAACGGCCCGGAGTTCGGGCGGATCCTGCGGCCGGGCGGGGTCGCGGTGGTCGTCACGCCGGCCGCCGAGCATCTGAGCCCGCTGGTGGGCGAGCTGGGGCTGCTCTCCGTCGACGAGGAGAAGGAGCGCCGGGTCGCGCGTGGCATGGAGGGCTTCGTCCAGGCCGGGCGGCGCACCGTCGCGTTCGACATGGAGCTGGACGCCGGCGGGATCGCCCAGGTGGTCGGCATGGGGCCGAGCGCGTGGCACACCGATCCGGCCGAGCTCGATGCCCGCATCGCGGCGCTTTTCTCCCCTGAGAGGGAGAGAGTGGTGACTCGCGCGGCGTTTCACCTGTCTATCTTCGAGCCCGCACCGCGTTCAAGACCTGCTCCTTGACTCACGTGTGCGACTGGTGTTACTGATGGGGCATTTAGTCCGAAATTCCCCCACATTCCCCAAGTATTTCTCCCAGACAGACGTAATACTGGACGGCATCCCGGGCCCGTTGGCACGGGACATCAACGGGAGGGGGCGCGCCGCATGAAGGCGGAGGAACGCTGGCAGGCCAGGTTCCGGGCCTCGCGCATGACGCTGCCGTCCTGGGCCCGCCAGGCCCCGCACCGCTCCATCTACCGCTCCAACGCCACCGGCAAGTGGGAGGTCTACGCCTGGGACCGCGTCACCGGCGCCGTCCGGCAGGTCACCGACCGGCCCAAGGGCACGGCGTACGCGGCGCTCGACCCCACCGGCCAGTGGATCTACTGGTTCGCCGACACCGAGGGCGACGAGTTCGGCGTGTGGTGGCGCCAGCCGTTCACCGGCGGCCCCGACCAGGAGGTGGCCCCCGGCCTGCCGCCCGGCCAGCCCGGCGGCATCGCGCTGTCCATGACCGGCGTGGCCGCGATCAGCTGGGCCAGCGAGGGCACCTTCCGCATCCACCTGGGCCGCCCCGGCGAGCCGTTCCGCCAGCTGTACGAGCACACCGAGGCCGCCTGGGTGGCCGCCATGTCGCTCGACGGCTCCCTCATCGCGATCAACCACGGCGAGTACGGCGACTTCCGCCATCCTGCGCTGCGCGTCGTCCGCCCCGACGGCAGCGTCGTCGGCGAGCTGCACGACGGCCCCGGCAAGGGCGTGACCGGCCTCGGGTTCGCCCCCGTCCCCGGCGACCGCCGGCTGCTCGCCCTGCACGAGCGCCGCCACCGCAACGAGCCGCTGGTCTGGGACCCGGTGACCGGCGAGCAGCGCGAGATCTGGCTGAAGGACTCCGGCGACCTCGACGCCGACTGGTACGACGACGGCCGCGCCCTGCTCATCCTGCGCGACGACCGGGCCCGCAGCCACCTGCACCGCTACGACCTCGGCGGCGGCACCCTGACCTCGATCGAGACCCCGCACGGCGTCATCGACGAGGCCGCGCCCCGGCCCGGCGGCCACGTCGAGTACTCCTGGTCCAGCGGGTCCAGGCCGCCCGTCATCCGCTCCACCAACGGCCAGGTCGTGGTCAACTCCGGCGGTCCCGCCGCGCCGCACAGCGTGCCGGTCGAGGACCTCGACGTCGAGGGCGAGGGCGGGCGCATCCACGCGCTGATCTCCAAGCCGGAGCACGGCCTCGCCCCCTACCCCACCGTCTTCCTGCTGCACAGCGGTCCGGCCATGCACGACCGCGACGCCTTCTCCCCCACGGTCGCGGCCTGGGTGGACGCGGGCTTCGCGGTGGTACGGGTCAACTACCGCGGCTCGACCGGCTACGGCACGGCCTGGCGCGACGCGCTCCACGGCGATGTCGGCCACATCGAGCTGGCCGACGTGGCGGCGGTGCGGCAGCGCGTCGTCGAACGCGGCATCGCCGACCCCGCCCGGCTGGTGCTGGCCGGCTCGGCGTGGGGCGGCTACCTCACGCTGCTCGGCCTCGGCACCCAGCCCGACCTGTGGGCGGCCGGCATCGCGGCGGCGCCGATCGCCTGCCACCAGACGTCGTACGAGGACGAGGTCGAGAGCCTGCGCGCCTACCACCGGGCGCTGTTCGGCGGCTCGCCCGACGAGCAGCCCGAACGGTACGCCGCCAGCTCCCCCATCACGTACGTGGACCGCGTGGGCGCCCCGCTGCTGATCCTCGCGGGCGAGAACGACACCCGCTGCCCGTTCCGCCAGATCGAGAAGTACGTGGCCAAGCTCGCCGAGCACGGACGCGAGCACGAGCTCTACACCTACGACGCCATCCACGGCTCACTGGTGGTCTCCGAGCAGATCGCGCAGATCGCGCTGCAGCTCGATTTCGCCAGGAAACATGTGAAAACCCGCTGACATATGACATGTCGTAAAGAGTTGGCGGTTTCGGTGTCTTGAACGTCGGCGGCCCGCGCTGTCAGGCTCGCGCGGAGCGCCGTCACGACCCGGTCCCCGGGACGTACGGGCCCCGCTCGCCCGGCCACGCCCTCCCCGGCCCCGCCGCCGTTCGGTCCTGCCCCGACCGGCGCGCCCGCCGGCGCGGAGGGCGGGCCCGGCGCCGGACGTACAAAGCCTGGCACCCGGAAAAGCGGTCAGCGGGCGCGCAGGACGACGATGGCGAGGTCGTCCGCGCTCGGCTCGGTGGCGAACTCGGCCACCCCGCGCCGGATGCGCTCGGCCACCGCCCGCGCCGACAGCCCCGCGCACTCGCCCAGCATCCTCGCCAGGCCGCCGTTGTCGTCGAGCAGCCGCCCGCCGTTGCGCCGCTCGGTGACGCCGTCGGTGACGGCGAGCAGCACGTCGCCGTGGTCGAGGTGGACGGTGTCGGCCTCGAAGAGGACCTCGTGGAAGACGCCGAGCAGCGACTGCGGCGTGGTCACCGCCTCGACCTTGCCGTTGGGACGCAGCCGCAGCGCCTCCGGGTGCCCCGCCGAGACCAGCCGCACCTCCAGCCCGCTCGCCACCGGCGTGATGTCGCCGTGCAGCAGCGTCAGGAAGCGCGCCCGTTCCCCTTCCTCCAGGATCGCCTGGTTGAGCCGCCCGAGCACGGCGGCGATGCCGTAGCCCTCGCGGGCCAGCAGCCGCAGCGTGTGCCGGGCCAGGCCGGTCACGGCGGCCGCCTCCGGCCCGGTGCCGCAGACGTCGCCGATGGCGAAGCGCCAGGAGTCGTCGCCCGCCTTGAACAGGTCGTAGAAGTCGCCGCCGACCTCGTTGGCCTCGCCGGCGGGCTCGTAGATGACGCCGTAGTCGAGCCCCGGCACCTCGGGCTCGTTGGGCGGCAGCAGGCTGCGCTGGAGCGCCCGGTTGGCGGCGGCCTGCTGGGCGTACAGCCGGGCGTTGTCCATCGCGAGCGCGGCGCGCCTGCCGATGTCGTCGGCGAACTGGATGACCTCGTCGGGGAAGCGGTCGGGCCGGCCGAGGCACATCAGGCCGAGACCGCGGCCGCGCGCCGTGAGCGGCACCGCCAGCACCTGGGAGTCGGGCAGGTGGAGCAGCGAGGTGACCCGGTCGTCGGCCTCGCTGACGTCCAGGCCGTCGAGCTGCTCGCGCAGCCCGTCGATCCTGGCCTCGTCGGCGTGCCACAGGTAGACCAGCCGCAGCGGCCCCGAGTCGCCGGCGGAGGTGTAGACCGCGCACCAGGTCGCCAGGCGCGGCACCACGATCTGGGCGATGATGGCGGGCACCATGTCGGGGTCGAGGGTGCCGGCGAGCAGGTCGCTCGCGTCGGCCAGGAACCCCAGCCAGTGGGGTCCGTGTGAGCTCTCCTCCACCCGCTCGGCGGCCACGCGGTCCACGGAGCCCGGTAGCGTGAGTCTTGCCCAATGGACACGGGAATCGCCCCTGAAGGTGACTCCCCACTCCTCGACGTTCGCGGAAGGAGCCTTCGGATCACCGTGGGAAACCATGCGCTGACGGAACTCCACCCGCACCGCATCCCCAAAATGCTGCCAAATTACTTCAAAAGGCTCGTCAGCGACTTGCTCTGCCAAATCCCCCGCTACCTGCTCGGCGGTATGGAGCACGCCACCAGCGGCCCACGCGGTCATCACCTCGCGCGTGAACCTCATCGCGGCCGTCACAGCGGTCTCGCCCGGCGCGAATGTCGCAGCCAGCACCGCATGGGGAGATGCAGTCATCCCATCGTGCCTACCACACATCGCACGGGCTTGGGGTAAATCCAAGGACAGGACTACGAGCTACTCAACGTGACAGACTTGAATCACTCGCGAAGGCCCAGGGCGAGTGAAGGAGGCCCCATGACCACGGCCAAGGCCGCGCCGACCCCGGAGGAGAGGACTTACACCGAGTCCGATCTCGTGCCCATTCTGGAGACTCTCTTCTCGTGGCGTGACGGCGATTTCCGGCGGCGGGTCCCCCACGCACCCCCGGGCATCCTGAGCGAGGTGCGGCTGCTGCTCAACGAGGTGGCCGACCGTCGCGAGCATCTCGCGAACGAGCTGGTCCGCGTACGTAAAGAAGTGGTCAAGGAAGGCCGCTTCAGCGAGCGGCTGACGCCCGGCCCCGGCGTGGGCGCCTGGGCCGAGAGCGTCGAGTCGGTCAACATGCTGATCGACGCCCTGGTCAGCCCGGTCAGCGGCGCCGCCGACGTCATCGACGCGGTGGCCAAGGGCGACCTGTCGCGGCGCATCGACCTCGACCGCTCGGCCCGCGGCGAGGTGCGCCGCCTGGGTAAGGCCATCAACGGCATGGTCGACCAGCTCGCGCTGTTCAACTCCGAGGTGACCAGGGTCGCCCGCGAGGCCGGCACCGAGGGACGGCTGGGCGGCAGCGCCAACCTGCGCGGCATGTCGGGAAGCTGGCGTGACCTCACCGAGGCCGTCAACACGATGTCCTCGCGCGTCGCGGCCCAGGTCCGCGACATCGCCGTGGTCACCACCGCGGTCGCCAAGGGCGACCTGAGCCGCAAGGTCACGGTCGACGCCGTGGGCGAGATGTTCGAGCTGAAGAACACCGTCAACACCATGGTCGACCAGCTCTCCGGCTTCGCCGAGGAGGTCACCAGGGTCGCCCGCGAGGTCGGCACCGAGGGTCAGCTGGGCGGCCAGGCCCAGGTCACCGGCGTGTCGGGTGTCTGGAAGGACCTCACCGACAACGTCAACTTCATGGCCAACAACCTCACCTCGCAGGTGCGCAGCATCGCGACCGTGGCGACGGCCGTGGCCCAGGGCAACCTGTCGAAGAAGATCACCGTCGACGCGCAGGGCGAGATCCTCCAGCTCAAGGACACCCTCAACACGATGGTCGACCAGCTCTCGTCGTTCGCCGACGAGGTGACACGCGTGGCCCGCGAGGTCGGCACCGAGGGCAAGCTGGGCGGGCGCGCCGAGGTCAAGGGCGTGTCGGGCGTCTGGAAGGACCTCACCGACAACGTCAACTCGATGGCCAACAACCTGACCTACCAGGTCCGCAACATCGCGCAGGTCACCACCGCGGTCGCCAACGGCGACCTCACCCGCAAGATCGACGTGGACGCCCAGGGCGAGATCCTGGAGCTCAAGTCCACCATGAACACGATGGTCGACCAGCTCTCGTCCTTCGCCTCCGAGGTCACCCGCGTGGCCCGAGAGGTCGGCACCGAGGGCCAGCTCGGCGGCCAGGCCCAGGTGCGCGGCGTGTCCGGCGTCTGGAAGGACCTGACGGACAACGTCAACTCGATGGCCAACAACCTCACCTCACAGGTACGCCAGATCGCCGCGGTCTCGTCCGCCGTGGCGCAGGGCAACCTGTCGAAGAAGATCACCGTCGATGCCCAGGGCGAGATGCTGCAGCTCAAGGACACCCTCAACACGATGGTGGACCAGCTCTCGTCCTTCGCCTCCGAGGTCACCCGGGTGGCCCGCGAGGTCGGCACCGAGGGCCAGCTGGGCGGCCAGGCCCGGGTGCAGGGCGTGTCGGGCGTCTGGAAGGACCTCACCGACAACGTCAACTTCATGGCCAACAACCTGACCTACCAGGTGCGCAACATCGCCGAGGTGACCACCGCGGTCGCCAACGGCGACCTCACCCGCAAGATCGACGTGGACGCCCAGGGCGAGATCCTGGCGCTGAAGACCACCATCAACCGCATGGTCGACCAGCTGTCCTCCTTCGCCTCCGAGGTCACCCGCGTGGCCCGCGAGGTGGGCTCGGAAGGCCAGCTCGGCGGCCAGGCCCGGGTCGAGGGCGTCGAGGGCACCTGGAAGCGGCTCACCGAGAGCGTCAACGAGCTGGCCGGCAACCTCACCACCCAGGTGCGCGCCATCGCCACCGTCACCAGCGCCGTCGCCCGCGGCGACCTCACCCGTTCGATCGCCGTCGAGGCGCAGGGCGAGCTGGCGGAGCTGAAGGACAACATCAACTCGATGGTGGCCAACCTCCGCGAGACCACCCAGGCCAACCAGGAGCAGGACTGGCTCAAGTCCAACCTGGCCCGCATCTCCCGGCTCATGCAGGGCCACCGCGACCTGTTCGAGGTGGCCAAGCTGACCATGAGCGAGCTGACGCCGCTGGTCTCGGCCCGCTACGGCGCCTTCTACGGCATCGACCCCGAGGGCGACCACGAGCTGGTGCTGATCGGCGGCTACGGCGTGCGGCCCGACAAGGCGCCGCGGCAGCGGTTCGCGATCGGCGAGGGCATCGTCGGGCAGGCCGCGGCCGAGGGCCGGCACATCGTGCTCGACGACGTGCCGCCGCAGTTCATCACGATCGACAGCGGGCTCAGCCAGTCCACGCCCGCGCAGATCGTGGTGCTGCCGATCCTGTTCGAGAACCGCGTGCTCGGCGTGCTGGAGCTGGCCTCGTTCACGCCGTTCGGCGAGGTGCACCTCGACTTCCTGCGCCAGCTCGTCGAGACCATCGGCGTCACCATGAACACCATCATCGCCAATTCCCGCACCGAGGACCTGCTGACCGAGTCGCAGCGGCTCACCCGCGAGCTCCAGGAACGCTCCGACGAGCTGCAGCGCCAGCAGGAGGAGCTGCGCAGGTCCAACGCTGAGCTGGAGGACAAGGCGGCGCTGCTGGCCAAGCAGAACCGCGCCATCGAGATCCAGAACTTCCAGATCGAGCAGGCCCGCCGCACTCTGGAGGAGCGCGCCGAGCAGCTCGCGGTCTCCTCGCGCTACAAGTCCGAGTTCCTCGCGAACATGTCGCACGAGCTGCGCACGCCGCTCAACAGCCTGCTCGTGCTGGCCAAGCTGCTGACCGAGAACGCCGAGGGCAACCTCACCTCGCAGCAGGTCGAGTTCGCCAGGACCATCCACAGCGCCGGCTCGGCGCTGCTCCAGCTCATCAACGACATGCTCGACCTGTCCAAGGTCGAGGCGGGCCGGATGGACATCCACCCGATCCAGGTGGCGCTGCCGAAGATGGTCGACCTGCTGGAGGCGGCGTTCGCGCCGCTCGCGCAGGACAAGGGGCTCGCGTTCACCGTCGACATCGAGCCGGACGTGCCGGGCGAGCTGCGCGCCGACGAGCAGCGGCTGCAGCAGGTGCTGCGCAACCTGCTGGCGAACGCGGTGAAGTTCACCCCGCGCGGCGAGGTCAAGCTGCGCGTGTCGATGGCGCCTCCCGGCGTCGACTTCGACGACGACACCCTGCACGACGCCCGCGACCTGCTGGCGTTCCAGGTGATCGACACCGGCATCGGCATCGCGCCCGACAAGCGCGACGTCATCTTCGAGGCGTTCCGCCAGGCCGACGGCACCACCAGCCGCAAGTACGGCGGCACCGGCCTCGGCCTCGCGATCTGCCGCGACATCGCCCGGCTGCTGGGCGGCGAGATCCACGTGGACAGCGAGCTGGGCAAGGGCAGCACGTTCACGCTCTACCTGCCCGCCTCCTACACCGGGCCGCTCGCGGCCACCGACGGCGGCGTGGCGCGGCGGCAGCTCATGAGCCCGCCCTCCGACGAGCCGACCGCGAACGTCGTGCCCGAGCCGCCGCTGCCGCTCGACCTGCCCATGCCGGAGCTGGTCGAGCCGCCGGTCGAGACCCCGTCGCAGTGGCAGGGCGACGACCCGCTCAACGGCGCCAAGATCCTCATCGTGGACGACGACATCCGGAACGTGTTCGCGCTGACCAGCGTCCTGGAGCGGCACGGCTCGACGGTCGTCTACGCTGAGAACGGCCGTGAGGGGATCGAGCAGCTCGAACGGAACGAGGACGTCGCGCTCGTGCTGATGGACATCATGATGCCGGAGATGGACGGCTGGGCCACCACTTCGGCCATCCGGCGCATGCCGCAGTTCGCCGACCTGCCGATCATCGCGCTCACGGCGAAGGTCATGCGCGGCGACCGCGAGAAGAGCATCGCCTCCGGCGCCTCCGACTACGTGCCCAAGCCGGTCGACGTCGACCGCCTGCTCGAACGCCTGCGGGGCTGGCTCAGCCGCGGCAAGGGCGCCGCATCCGACTCAGCCGCATCCGACTCATCAGGCGAAGGGGCGTGATCGTGCCGGATCGTGCCAAGATCCTGCTGGTCGACGACCGCGAGGAGAATCTCATCGCGCTCGAGGCCATCCTCAGCTCGCTCGACCTGGTGCCGGTGCGTGCCCGGTCGGGCGAGGAGGCGCTCAAGGCGCTGCTCAACACCGAGTTCGCGCTCATCCTGCTCGACGTGCGGATGCCGGGCATGGACGGGTTCGAGACGGCCGCGCACATCAAGCGGCGCGAGCGGACCAGGAACATCCCGATCATCTTCCTGACCGTGGTGGACAGCGCTCCCGACTACGCCTTCCGCAGCTACGCGGCGGGCGCGGTCGACTATCTCACCAAGCCGTTCGACCCGTGGGTGCTGCGGGCCAAGGTGTCGGTGTTCGCCGAGCTCTACACCATGCACAAGCGGGTGGCCGAGCAGGCGTCCCTGCTGCGCGAGCGGCTCACCGGCGAGCTGCCGCCCGGGGCCGGCGACCACACGTCGGTGCTGCCCGAGCTGTCGCGGCGGCTGACGGCGGTCGAGGACGAGCTGGCCCGGATGCGGGAGCTGGTCCGCAAGTCGCAGGACCAAGCGCTCGCCGCTCCGCTGTCCGATCTCACGGATCGGGTCACGCACCTGCGCGCCGGGTTCGACGCCCTGTCGGGCGGCTAGCTCCGGGCCCGCTCCAGGGCGTCCCAGAACCCCCTGCGCAGGGCGTGGCGCACCTCGTCGTGGAGCAGGAAGTCGATCGGCAGCGACGACCCCTGCAGCAGCCGCGCCTCCAGGTCGGACGGCATCCGGGGCTTGCGGGCGAGCACCGCCTCCAGCCACAGCGCGGGCGCGTCCCTGGCGACGGACTCGCCGAAGTCGTGCCCTTCGCGGTGGGCGGCCTTGACCGCGTCGGACAGCGTGGTGGCGCCGGCCGTGGCCGCCGCGGGGACGACCGGCGCGGCGTGCGGCCCCGAGTACGAGCCGTGCTGCGACGGCTGGTAGCCCCCGCTGCCGGACTGCGCGGCGAACTGTCCCGTGCTGGGCGACGGCGAGGGGGCCTGCTGTGCCGGCGGCGGTGCGGACGGCTGGATCGGGATGGGCCCGGTGGCCGGCGCCGGGGACGAGGGCTGCTCGATCTGGTAGTTGGTGTACGTCGGCAGCACCGGCGGCGTGGACGACTGCCCGCGCCCGGAGTGGGCCGAGCCGTTCGCGGAGTGCTGCCCGGTCGAGCCCGACGACCCGGCCGCGTGGCTCCCGGACGGTTGCGGCGCGGCCAGCGGCACCGAAGAAGGCAGGGAAGAGGGCAGGGACGAGGGCGGCGGCGACGGGGGCGGCTGCGCGGGCGGCAGGGCGTGGGTGCCCTGGCCGTTGGTCAGCGGCTGGGCCTGGTGATGGTGGTGCCCGTTGGACGACTCGCCGACGCCGGAGACCATCGCGACGTAGGGCCGCAGGTGCACCGCACCCAGCTCGACCAGGTCGTCGCACTCCTGTTGCAGCGAACGGGACACCGCCCACCCGCCCTCGGCGGCCACGTGGATGACCGTGACCCGGATGCCGAGGTCCTGCGCGTCGCAGACGACCTGCGTGAGGTCCTCGTCGCCGCTGACGACCACGGCGTCGCAGATGGCGTTGTTGCGGGCGAGCGTCATGAGGTCGCGGTGGACCTGGGCGTCCACGCCCTCGCGCCGGCCGGGCCTGATGCGCGACAGCCTGAGCTTGAGCCCCGGTATGTCGGCCAGCGCGTCGTGCTCCGGCGTGCGCCGGCCCTCGACCGTGGCTTCGTACCAGTAGCAGCGCAGCAGCGGCAGCCCGGTGCGCTCGCGCGACAGGCCGGTCATGAGCTGGAGCAGCCCCGGGTAGTCCCAGGCGACCGCTTCGCGATGGCGTGTGCCGTGCACGGCCATCGCTCCGTCTGCCAGCAGATAGCCGGCGTCCACGAACAGCGCGCAGCGATCCACTGACACCGCCCCTTTCCTGGTGGTCCGACCTTGCTGGCTCTGCACCGTCAGAGACCGGATCCGGCGGCCCTCTCTCAGGGTAATGAAAGCAGGTGATCGTCCGAGGGTTAATCCCGACGATTCGCCCCTCGGCCGTCGATGCGCTGGGTCGCCTAGGCGAACCGTACCAGTTTGTCCCTTTCGCGGTCACGAGCGTGCCCGTACGCTCAGCGCCGCCACCCCGAACATGACCACGTCCTTGTCGGTGGCGATCGTCAGCCCGGGATCGGCCCCCAGCTCCGCGCCGACCGTGTCGACGTCCACGCCGAACGTCATCTCCGCCACCCCGCCCGAGGAGCCGTCGAAGACGTTGGACCGGTCGCGGTCGCCGCCCGCCGGGGTGAGGGCGCCGCTGCCGAGGGAGACGCGGTCGCCCGCGAGGCCGGCGTCGCCCTCCCAGGTGACCAGCTCGGCCCGCGCGGGAGCGGCCGCGGGGGTGAGGCCGCCGATCGGCAGGCGTACCCGCCGTCGCGGCCCGCCGACGACGGTGGCGCTGTCGAGGACCACGGCCTGGCTGTACGGCTCGCGCGGATCGGTGACGACCAGCACCAGGCTCCACCCGGCGTGCCCCGCCGTCCCCTCCATGACGGGCGCGTCGGCCGCCCACCACAGGCCACTCCTGCGCGCACCGGCCGCCAGCATGCTCACGTCGGCGAACGCCTGGTAGACCGGCCCGTTGGGCAGCTCGCGGACGGCCGCGTTCGACGGGTGGACGGTGACGTACGACCCCCGCCCCGGCGGACGCACCCTGATCGGCCCGGCCCGGTCGCCGCTCGCCGACCAGTAGAGCCCGGCCCACACCACCCGCCCGCCCTTCGGCAGGACGAGCCGGGCGGGGCTGGAGCAGCGGGTCGCCGGATCGTCGTCGCGGTCGAGCGGCTCCATCGGCCACAGGTCGTTGTCCCGCTGGTCGCCCTGCCGCCGCCGGGCCTCCGGGCAGCCCTCCCGCTCCTCGGGGCAGGTCAGCAGGGAGTTGCCGACCGCGCGTACGGTGACCCTGCCCTCGGTGGCGAACCTGGCGGGCGCGCCGCTCGCGCGCACCCCGTCCTCGGCCCGCGCCAGCACCCGCAGCGCCCCGGCCTCGACCCGCAGCGCGGGCCCGGCGCCCTCGGGCGCGTTCTCGTCGACCCGCACCCGCAGGAACACCGCCGTGCCCGTGCCGGGCGGCAGCGGCGCCCGCGCGCACCGGGCGCCGCCGCCGGTGGGGCGGCAGGTCCAGCCGTCGGCCGTGCCGGCCGGGCCGTGGAGCGCGGCGGCCTGGTGCCGGCGGGCCGTGGGGATGAGCGTGACGCCCTTCGGCAGCTCGACCAGCGCGGCCACCTCGCCGCTGGGCGCGTCGCCGTCGTTGCGCAGCCGGACGCCGACGATGCCGGGCTGGGCGCGGACGAGCGCGCCGAGCGGCTCGACGGCGGCCCGCAACCGGGCCTGACCGGACGGGCTGCGCGCCGGCCCAGGGGCCGGCGGCGACACCAGCGCGCGACGCCCGACCGGCCCCAGCTCGGGACCCCCGACCGGCCCCATCAGGTACGGCCCCAGCTCGGAACGCCCGACCGGCCCCAGCAGGTACGGCGCCAGCTCAGGACTCCCGCCAGGCCCCAGCGGGTACGGCCCCAGCTCGGAACCCCCGCCAGACCCCAGCAGGTGCGGTGCCAGCTCGGAACGCCCGACCGGTCGTGGCGGTGACGGAGGAGACGGCACCGGCGCGGCCGGTTTCATCGCCGTCGAGGCCGCCACGGACCGGCCGGCCGGCTCGTCGGCCGACATCAGGAACAACGCGGCCGTCATCGCCGCCGCGACCGCCGCGCCACCGCCCAGCGCGGCCCGCCGTCGCCGCGCCGCCCGCCGGAGCGCGGCGAGGACCCCCAGCAGCCCGGCCGCGCCGCCCGTGCCCTTGGCCAGCGCCGCGGCGTAGCCGCCGAAGAGCGGGCCGACGTAGAGCGGCCCCACCATCACCCGCAGCCCGCGGTTGACGTCGGCCAGCTCCAGCAGCACGCCGTTGCACTCCTCGCAGCGGCTGACGTGCTCGTCGACCACCCGGGAGTCGCGCCGCGCCAGCCCGCCCCGCACGTACGCGCCCATCCTGCCGAGCGCCGGCCGGCACTCGCGCCGCGGCCGCGAGCCGAGATGCACCTGGAGGTACGCCTGCCGCAGCCCCTCACGCGCCCGGTAGGCGAGGGCGGCCACGCCGTTGGCCGACAGGCCGAGCAGCGGCGCGACCGCGGCGGGCCGGCACCGCTCGACCTCGACGTGCCAGAGCACGGCCCGCCACCGCTCGGGCAGCGACAGGTAGGCGCGGGCGACGATCGACCTCTCCAGCCCGACGAGCGCGGGATCGACGAAGGGCGCGCCGGGGTCGTAGTCCTCGATCTCGCCGTCGGCGAGCCCGCCGCTCTCGATGCGGGAGCGGTCGTGGACGGTGCGGCGCACGACGGTCAGTAAGTAGGTGCGGAAGCTCCACTCGGGGCCTCGGCCCCGGCCCACGAGGTCGAGGACCTTGGTGAACGCCTCGGCGACGACGTCCTCGGCCTCCGTGCCGCGGACGAGCTGGCGGGCCAGCGCCCTGGCCGCGGCCGCGTGCCGCCGGTAGAGCAGGCCGTAGGCGGCGGCGTCGCCCTGTGCGGACGCCCGCAGGAGATCCGCGTCGCTGCGCGGCGGTTCGACACTCATGGTGACCTCGCGATTACGTGGCGTTGCCTCGCGCATACATTCCGCAGTCCCCGTCTTGGCTAAACCGGGAGACCTGCTTTGGCCGCGAAGCCGTACCGGCGGGGTCGGGGCTGATCAGGACCCTAAGCTTGGAGGCATGACAGACCGCGACAATCTGCTGGCCGAGATCAAGAAGAAGGCCGTCGTCCACGGCAAGGTCACGCTCTCCTCGGGCATGGAGGCCGACTGGTATCTCGACCTGCGGCGGATCACGCTCGACGGCGTGGCCGCGCCCCTCGTCGGCAAGGTGATGCTCGACCTGACCGACGACCTCGGCTACGACGCCGTGGGCGGCCTCACCCTCGGGGCCGATCCGGTGGCGGCCGCCATGCTGCACGCGGCGGCGGCGCGCGGGCGCGCGCTCGACTCGTTCGTGGTGCGCAAGGCCACCAAGCAGCACGGGCTCCAGCGGCGCATCGAGGGGCCCGACGTGGCCGGGCGGCGGGTGCTGGCCGTGGAGGACACTTCGACCACCGGCGGGTCGGTGCTGACCGCCGTGGAGGCGCTGCGCGAGGCCGGGGCCGAGGTGGTGGCCGTGGCCACGATCGTCGACCGGGGGGCGCGCGATCGGGTCGTCGGCGAGGGGCTGGAGTATCGCACCGCGTACACGCTGGACGACCTGGGGCTCTGACCGGCGCTCAGCCGGAGGCGCGCACCGTGAACGCCTGCCTGGCGCCCGGCTCGCCCTGCGGGCGGGGCAGGCCGTTCTCGGTGACGCGGACGGTGCCGCCGTCGCTCACCACGACGTCCAGCTCGTCCTCGAAGTAGTTGACCTCTTCGCCCCTGCTCATCTCGCGGTGCTGGAGCACGTCGCCGCCCGGCACGCGTACGGTGACGGTGGGGCACGTCTCCGCCAGGCACTCGATGCGCACGGTCGGCACCCGCGCGTCCGGCTCGCCCACGGGGGTGGCCGGCGCGGAGACCCGCTCGCGCTCGGCCTGTGACGGCGCGCTGAGCGTGCCGATCAGCGCCCGCGCGCCGATGACCAGGAGTGTCACCAGGGCGCCCGCCGCGACAACGGCCAGCGCCATGCGGGCGAGACCCATCGGATCCGACCTGTGGCGTCCCACACAGGGAGCGTAGCGCGTGGTGTGCGGCTCTTCCGGATCTTCTCCTGCTCAGGATCTCAGAAAGGGTCGCCGACGCGGTGGTGCTTGCCGTTGGGGGCTGGCAGCCGCTTGGCCTCGCGGCGCTTCTTGACCACCTCGACGATGATCGGGATGAGCGAGATCAGGACGATGACGAACACGCCCGGCAGGACGTACTTGTCGATTTGCTTCGGGTCGACCTGGCCGCCGAGGAAGTGGCCGAGCAGGAGCAGGCTCTCGACCCAGACGACGCCGCCGATGACGTTCCAGACGAAGAAACGCCGGGGGTGCATCTCCAGGACGCCCGCGACGGGATTCATGAACGTACGGACGATCGGCACGAACCTGGCCAGGACGACCGCCTTGGCCGGACCGAACTTCTCGAAGAACTCCTCGGCCCGGAGCACGTGCTCCCTCTTGAACAACCGGGAATCGGGTTTGTCGAACATCCTCCGCCCGAAACGCGCCCCCAGGAAATGCCCGAGCTGGGCCCCGGCGACGGCGCACAGCGGGGTGCCGACCACCAGGAGGGGGAAGGAGAGCGGCTCGATGCCCATGCCCGTCGCGACGGACGCGGAGCTGAAAATCCCCGCGGCCACCAGCAACGAGTCTCCGGGCAGGAAGAACCCGAGCAGCAGACCCGTCTCTGCGAAGATGATGGCCAGCACGCCGATCGTGGCGAAAGTGCCGAGAATGGTCAGCCACCACGTCGGGTCGAGGAGATTCAAAAGCCAGTCCACGGGGCAGAGCCTACCGTCAGCGGGCATGCGTGACGTGTTCCCCGCACGGGCGTTGTCTCTACCACGCCGGGTAGTGAGCCGGAATACTGGGCCCTGGCGTACAGCCGTTACTTCTCAGGGAGATGAATCATGCCTATCGCGACTCCAGAGGTCTACGCTGAGATGCTCGACCGGGCCAAGGCCGGCGGATTCGCCTACCCGGCGATCAACGTGACCTCATCGCAGACGTTGAACGCCGCCCTGCGGGGGTTCGCCGAGGCGGAGAGCGACGGCATCGTCCAGGTCTCCACGGGCGGCGCCGAGTTCCTGTCCGGCACGACGGTCAAGGACATGGTCACGGGCGCGACCGCGCTGGCCGAGTACGCCCGCATCGTCGCCGACAAATACCCGGTCACCGTGGCCCTGCACACCGACCACTGCCCGAAGAACAAGCTCGACGGCTTCATGCGGCCGCTGATCGACATCTCGCTGGAGCGGGTGTCGAAGGGCCTCGACCCGCTCTTCCAGTCGCACATGTGGGACGGCTCCGCCGTGCCGCTGGAGGAGAACCTGGAGATCGCCCAGGAGCTCCTCGACAAGTGCGCGCGGGCGCGGATCATCATGGAGATGGAGATCGGGGTCGTCGGCGGCGAGGAGGACGGCGTCGTCGGCGAGATCAACGAGAAGCTCTACACCACCAGCGAGGACGCGCTCGCCACCGCCGAGGCGGTCGGCGTGGGCGACCGCGGCCGCTACATGCTGGCCGCGACCTTCGGCAACGTCCACGGCGTCTACAAGCCGGGCCACGTCAAGCTGCGTCCGGGCGTGCTGAAGGAGATCCAGGAGGCGGTCGGCGCCAAGTACGGCAAGGACAAGCCCTTCGACCTGGTCTTCCACGGCGGCTCCGGCTCGACCCTGGAGGAGATCCAGGAGGCCATCTCCTACGGCGTGGTGAAGATGAACATCGACACCGACACGCAGTACGCCTTCACCCGCCCGATCGCCGACCACATGTTCCGCAACTACGACGGCGTGCTCAAGGTGGACGGCGAGGTCGGCAACAAGAAGACCTACGACCCGCGCTCGTACGGCAAGGCCGCCGAGACCGGCATGGCCGCCCGCGTCGTCGAGGCGTGCCAGCACCTCAAGAGCGCTGGGACGAAGATCTCGTAGCCACGCGCCTGGCCCGGCGGGTATGACTTGTCCTATGGATAACCTTCTCGCCGGGCCGCCCCCGACTCATCTGCCGGACCTGCCCGAGGCCAGGGAAGCGCTGGAGTCCGGCGCCAAGGCCTCCGACGTGGCCGCCCGCTACCCCGCCCACCCGGCGGCGTGGGCCGCGCTGGCGGAGGAGTACTTCGCCCAGGGGCACGCGGTCACCTCCTACGCCTTCGCGCGCACCGGCTACCACCGCGGCCTCGACCAGCTCCGCCGCAACGGCTGGAAGGGACACGGGCCCATCCCCTGGGAGCACGAGCCCAACCGCGGCTTCCTCCGCTGCCTGTACGCCCTGTCGAGGGCCGCCCAGGCGATCGGCGAGAAGGACGAGGCCGAGCGCTGCCTGCAGTTCCTCAAGGACAGCACCGAAACCGGCTACGAAGCGCTGGCGAAGGGGTAGCAGCGCACGGCCCCCTTGGGACGAAAGGACACGTTCGGGTAGTCTCTCTACGCAAGAGCCCCTGTCGCGCTTGCGCCAGGGGTTTCGTTTTGTGCTCGGGAGACTGAACCATGCCGGCTGCCGTTCTCGTTGGTGCCCAGTGGGGCGATGAGGGCAAGGGCAAGGCCACCGACTTGCTCGGTGGCGACGTCGATTACGTCGTCCGCTATCAGGGGGGCAACAACGCGGGCCACACGGTCGTCATCGGCGACCAGAAGTACGCGCTGCACCTGCTGCCGACGGGCATCCTGTCGCCGGAGGTCGTCCCCGTCATCGGCAACGGCGTGGTGATCGACCCCGGCGTGCTGCTCAGCGAGATCGACGGTCTCGCCGCGCGCGGGATCTCCGCCGAGCGGCTGCTGATCTCGGCGAACGCGCACCTGATCATGCCGCACCACAAGGCCCTGGACAAGGTCACCGAGCGCTACCTCGGCAAGGCCAAGATCGGGACGACCGGGCGCGGCATCGGGCCGGCCTACGGCGACAAGATCGCCCGGATGGGCGTGCGGGTGCAGGACCTGCTCGACCCCGGCATCCTGGCCAAGAAGATCGAGGTCGCGCTGACCGAGAAGAACCAGGTGCTCACCAAGGTCTACAACCGGCGCGGCATCGAGCCGCAGGCGGTGCTGGAGGAGTACCTCGGCTACGCCGAGCGGCTCAAGCCGCACATCGCCGACACCTCGCTGGTGCTGTCGAAGGCGCTGGACGAGGACAAGTTCGTGCTGCTGGAGGGCGGGCAGGGCACGCTGCTCGACATCGACCACGGCACGTACCCGTTCGTGACGTCGTCCTCGCCGACCTCGGGCGGCGCGTGCGCGGGGGCGGGCATCCCGCCGAACCGGCTCACGAAGATCATCGGCATTCTCAAGGCGTACACCACCCGTGTCGGCTCGGGCCCGTTCCCGACGGAGCTGACCGACGAGATGGGCGACTGGCTGCGCACGACCGGCGGCGAGTACGGCGTGACCACGGGCCGCAACCGCCGCTGCGGCTGGTTCGACGCGGTCATCGCCCGCTACGCCACCCGGATCAACGGCGTCACCGACTACTTCCTCACCAAACTGGACGTGCTGTCCGGCCTGGAGCGCATCCCGGTCTGCGTGGCCTACGAGGTGGACGGCGTCCGCCACGACGAGATCCCCATGACGCAGACCGACTTCCACCACGCCAAGCCCATTTACGAGGAGTTCCCGGGCTGGCAGGAGGACATCACCGGCGCCAAGACCTTCGCCGACCTGCCGCCGAGCGCGCAGGCGTACGTGCGGACGCTGGAGGAGATGAGCGGCGCCCCGATCAGCGCCATCGGCGTGGGCCCCGGCCGCGACCAGACCTTGGTGGTCCGCCCCCTGGTCTGACCGGGATCGGCGGGGATGGAATGTTCCCTCCCCGCCGATCTGCAGAGGTCAACAGTCTTGATATGCGCTTCAAAGCATGGTCAACGACGTTACTCTTGGCTGACAGCGAGGCCTGTTCAAGGCTCAACCCGAACGGCTGGCGCGTCGCGCGCCGAAAAAGCCGTGCCCCGGGCGGCATGCAGAGCAGAGGCGGACCCGGGGCGTACGAATTCAGCCTACCCCAGGATGCCGCTGCACGTCAGTCACCCCCTATGGAGATGCCGTCATGCTGCCATCCTGGATCGAACGGACGGTCTCCGCACCTCGGTTCGCCCCCTACCTCGGCATGTTCCGGGGCGATGGCGCAGCCGCCTGGGAACTTTACCGATGGAACATCCAGGTGTCCGCAGCGTTCTACGGTCCCCTGCACTGGCTTGAGATAAGCCTGCGCAATGCGGAACACGACCAACTGCGCGCGCATTACCGGCGTGCCGATTGGTGGCAGGTGGCGCCTTTGCGCCCCAGCCAGCGACGCAGGATAGACAAAGCGATGGATGACCTGCGTGACAAGGGCGACCACGACCCCTCCGCCGACGCCGTGGTCGCCGAGCTGTCGTTCGGCTTTTGGGTGTCATTGCTGAACCGCACCTACGACCGTCACCTCTGGGTGCCAGCTCTGCACCGGTCGTTCCCCTGCTATTCGGGCAGCAGGGAGACGCTACGGGACAGTTTGCAGGCCATGGTCTTCCTGCGTAACCGGATCATGCACCACGAGCCCATCCATCATCGCCACCTCGCGGCCGACCACACCAAGATCTGCCGCCTGCTCGGCTACCTGGAACCGGAGGTCGCACGGTGGCTGAGGATCCATGACGAGGTGTCCTTTGTGCTCGCACAACGTCCGGGACGCACCGCTGGGAAGGGTGACCCGGCGGCCGCCGGCTAGGCGGCGGTGAGGACGGCGGCCGTCATCGGGGTGTGGAGGGTCCAGCCCAGGGTTTCGTAGAGGGCCTGGCCCTCGGCGGTGGCGACGAGGACGCCGGCGCGCGCTCCGCGGCGGGCGGCGTGGGTCGCGAGCGTGCGCATCACGGCGGAGCCGAGGCCGCGGCGGCGATGGTCCGGCGCGGTCTCCACCTGGTCCACGACGGCCGTCCCGCCGGCCACGGCGAACTGGCCGCGGGCGGCGACCTCCCCGGCCGGGGTCAGCAGGCGGGCGGCCGTGACGCCGGCCCGGGTGGTGACCGCCAGGGCGTAGCCGGCCGGGGGCTCGGGCGCCGCCACGCGGGCCAGGCCGGTCAGGCGGGCGGTCATCATGTACTCGTGGTCCTTGACCAGCCAGGGCCGCGGCAGCAGCGGGGCCATCGTGTCGGCTGGGGCGCAGAGCTTGAGCCAGGTGCCCGGCGTGGTGAGGGTGGCGGTCAGGTGGCGCACGGTCTCCGGCGTGGGGTCGGCGACGATGTGGCGGGCGACGTGGCCGGGGAGTCCGACGTCCACGCGCAGGCCCCACGGTACGCGTACCGGCTCCGGGGCGTTGCGGGAGATGACCCAGCCATCAACCCATGCCCGAACTATTGGGAAATGGGCAGGTTTAAGAACCTTTGCCATAGAGAACAGCCTATTGTCCCTTGAGTAGCGCCCGACCGGGCGTAGCAGGATAAAAAGGACACGGCGTGGCACTGCCTCTGGACCCCCCGCTCCAGATAGGGTCCCGGTGTGCGCGTTGAGATTCATGGTCACCGGGGCGCCCGGGGCCTGTGGCCGGAGAACACCCTGCCGGGTATGAGCCGCACGATGGAGCTCGGCGTTCACGCGCTGGAGCTCGACGTGGCGCTCACCGCCGACCGGCGTCTCGTGCTCACGCACGACCTGACGGTCTCCGCGGTGACGAGCGCCGACCGGCGGCCGCTGCGCGACGGCGACCCGCTCCACCCCTACGTCGGCAAGCCGGTCAACGCCCTCACGCTGGCCCAGCTCCACACGCTCGACGTGGGCGTACGGCTGCCGAAGCACCCCGGCGACCCGTTCGCGCTCACCCAGGTCGCCATGCCGGAGACCAGGATGCCGACGCTCGGCGCGGTGCTCGGGCTGGTCAACGCCTACGACGCCGAGAGCGTGCGGCTGCACGTCGAGCTGAAGTCCGACCCCACGAGGCCGGAGCTGACGGCCGACCCCGGGATGTTCACCGAGCTCGTGGTGGACGAGCTCGACCGGCACGGCCGGCTCGGCAACGCCGCCGTGCTCAGCTTCGACTGGCGGATCATCCGGCATGCCGCGCGCCTCGCGCCCGGCACGCGGCGCTTCGCGCTCATCGAGCCCGACACCCTGCACTGGCACGACGACCTCGGCTCCGACGTGCCCGCCGCGGCCCGCGCTGCCGGGGCCACCACGCTCTCGCCCGAGCACGTCATGGTGGACGAGAAGCTGATGGCGCAGGCCGCCGCCGCCGAGCTCGACGTCGCCGTGTGGACGGTCAACGACGTCGCGCTCGGGGCCAGGATGCTCGACTTCGGCGTGTCGGGCATCGTGACCGACTACCCCGACCGGATGCGCGAGCTGTGGCGCGAGCGTGGGCTGGAGCTGCCGCGGCCCGTCGCCCCGCTCAAGCCGGTCGGCGTCTGAGCTTCGGCGACCCTGGTCAGAGCCAGCCGTTGCGGCGGAAGCCGCGGTGCAGCAGCACACAGGCGGTGATCATCACGGCCAGCACCGCCGGATAGCCCCACACCTGCTTGGTCTCCGGCATGAAGTCGAAGTTCATCCCGTAGATGCCCGCGATCATGGTGGGCACCGCCAGGATGGCCACCCACGAGGAGATCTTGCGCATGTCCTCGTTGGCGAGGGCGTTCGAGCGCGCGAGCGCGGCCTGCAATATCGAGCTGCACAGCTCGTTGGAGGACTCCACCTGCTCGCAGACCCTCGACAGGTGGTCGCCGACGTCGCGGAAGTACTCGCGCATCTCGGCCGGGATCACCCGCCGCTGCGGCAGCGCGGACAGCGGCGCCTGCAACGGCGTGACCCCCCGCTTCATCTCCAGCATCTCCCGCTTGAGCTGGTAGATCCGGTTGATGTCGCGGGAGCTGACGTCGGCGAAGACGGTGGCCTCGACCTCTTCGAGTTCGAGCTGCATGAGGTCGGCCACCTGGAGGTACTGGTCGACGACGTGGTCGGCGATGGCGTGCAGCACGCCGGCCGGGCCGCGGTTCATCAGCTTGGGCTTGTCCTCAAGGCGCTCGCGCACGATCGTGAGCGGGCAGTGCTCGCCGTGCCGCACCGTGATCACGAAGTCGGCGCCGAGGAAGACCATGATCTCGCCGGTGGCGATGATCTCGGTGTTGTCGCTCGACTGGTCGTGGTCGAGGTAGGCGATGGTCTTGAGGACCATGAACAACGAGTCGCCGTACCGCTCGACCTTGGGGCGCTGGTGGGCCTTGACGGCGTCCTCGACGGCCAGCGGGTGCAGGCCGAACACCTCCGACAGCCACTCGACCTCGGGGGACTCGGGCTCGTGCAGGCCGACCCAGACGAAGGCGTTGGCGCCGTCGGAGTCCTTGTTGTGCTCGCGTACGAGGTCGAGCGCCTCGGCGATGCCCGTGGCCGGGACCTTCTTGCCCCGCACGTACGCGCCGAACTCGACGACGGACCGCGTCGGCGGCACGCAGGGAACGGCGGCGGGCTTCACGATCGGGTGAGCGGCCCGCTGCACCGGGTAACGGTTGATTCGACGGAAAAGCGTGGACGAGCGCATGGCAGTCCCTTTCCGCCCGACATGGCGCGCTCCACGCGACGAAAAAGTCACCTCACTGGCGTGGAGGCACGATCAGGCTGCCTGATTGGAGTGGTCGGGGGCATACGGGAAGTACGTGCATGAGTGGCACGTACTGCTGGGATCACCAGGATTCATCCCGGACCACCTCCAATCGCAAGAGACGCCGCAAAGCCGCCTTAACCTACCACAGGCGGTTGAACGTAAACGACGATACCGTTCCGGCGGCACACCGCTCAGGGAGAACCGCACGAAGTTCATCGGCGTTCATCGGCGTTCATCGGCTCTTCCGGCAATCGGCGCATCCGAGACCTGCACCGGCCAGCGGTCCCCCGGGCCTGCGACAATGGAGCCCGTGCGCGTTCTAGTCATTGGATCCGGAGGGCGTGAGCACGCCCTGTGCCGTTCGCTGAAGCTCGACCCGCAGGTCACCGAGCTGCATTGTGCCCCCGGCAACGCGGGCATCGAGCAGGTCGCGACCGTCCACGCGGTCGACCCGCTCGACCCCGGGCAGGTGGCCGAGCTGGCCACGCGGCTGCGGGCCGACCTCGTCGTGGTCGGGCCCGAGGCCCCGCTCGTGGCAGGCGTCTCCGACGCGGTGCGCGAGGCGGGCATCGCCTGCTTCGGGCCCTCGCGCGACGCGGCCATGATCGAGGGCTCCAAGGCGTTCGCCAAGGAGATCATGATGGCCGCCGACGTGCCCACCGCGCGGGCCCGCACCTGCTCCACCGAGCAGGAGGCCGCCGCGGCGCTCGACGAGTTCGGCGCCCCCTACGTCGTCAAGGACGACGGGCTCGCGGCCGGCAAGGGCGTCGTGGTCACCGACGACCGCGAAAAGGCGCTGGCGCACGCGCGGGCCTGCGAGCGGGTGGTGATCGAGGAATACCTCGACGGCCCCGAGGTGTCGCTGTTCGCGCTCTGCGACGGCAGCACGGCCGTGCCCCTCCAGCTCGCCCAGGACTTCAAGCGCGCCTACGACGGCGACGAGGGACCCAACACCGGCGGCATGGGCGCCTACACGCCGCTGCCCTGGGCCCCCGAAGGGCTGACCGACCAGGTCATGCGGGAGATCGTGCACCCCACGATGGCCGAGCTGTCCCGGCGCGGGCTGCCCTACCAGGGGGTCCTCTACGTCGGGCTGGCCCTGACGGCGAAGGGGCCGAAGGTCGTCGAGTTCAACGCGCGCTTCGGCGACCCCGAGACCGAGGTCCTGCTCGACCGGCTGGAGACGCCGCTCGGCGGGCTGCTCATGGCCTGCGCCACCGGCGAGCTGGGGCTCGACCCGGTGTTCAAGCCGGGCGCGGCGGTCACCGTCGTGATCGCGGCCGAGGGCTACCCCGAGGCCCCGGTCAAGGGTGACCCGATCACCGGGCTCGCCGACACCGAGCACGCCTATGTCCTGCACTCCGGCACCGTCCGCGAGGGCGGCGAGGTCCGCTCCGCGGGCGGTCGCGTGCTGGCCGTGGTCGGCAACGGTCCCGACCAGGAGAGCGCCCGCGCCAACGCCTACGACCTGGTGGCCCGCATCGGGCTGCGCGGCTCCCACCACAGGACGGACATCGCCCGATGAAGCACGTGCACTCCGGCAAGGTACGCGACCTCTACGAGACCGACGACGGCCTGCTGCTCATGGTGGCCTCCGACCGGATCTCCGCCTTCGATTACGTGCTGCAGCCCGACATCCCCGACAAGGGGGCCATTCTCACGCAGCTCTCGCTGTGGTGGTTCGACCAGCTCAAGGACATCGTGCCCAACCACGTGGTGGCGCCCGGCGACGAGGCGCGCGGCGTGCTGTGCCGGCCGCTGCGGATGGTGCAGGTCGAGTGCGTGGCGCGCGGCTACCTCGCGGGCGGCGGGCTGAGCGAATACCGCGCGAGCGGCGCGGTCTCCGGCGTGCCGCTGCCCGAGGGGCTGGAGGACGGCTCGCGGCTGCCCGAGCCGATCTTCACGCCGTCCACCAAGGCGCCGCAGGGCGAGCACGACGAGCCGATCCCGTACGAGCGGGTGGTGGCGGAGATCGGCGCGGAGACCGCCGAGGAGCTGCGCAGGATCACGCTGGCCGTCTACACGCGCGGCGCGCGGATCGCCGCCGAGCGCGGCATCATCCTCGCCGACACCAAGATCGAGCTGGGCTGGGACGCCGACGGCGTGCTGACGCTGGGCGACGAGGTGCTGACGCCCGACTCCTCACGGTTCTGGCCGGCCGACGAGTGGCGTCCGGGCCGGTCCCAGCCGTCTTTTGACAAGCAATATGTACGCGACTGGCTACTTTCGCCCGAATCCGGATGGGACAAATCCTCCGGAAACCCCCCACCTCGTCTTCCGGACCATGTCGTCGAGCGCACCCGGCAGCGATACCTAGAAGCATATGAGCGGCTCACGGGGGCTCCCTTTAGCGGATGATTCGGCTGGGTCATCTGGTGCGAGCGACTACTGTTGGCCCGATCGACCCTTCCCCGTGATTTCAAGGAGCCGCACGAAATGGTCCGTTACCGCGTGCGCGGTGGCAACGCACTGCGTGGAACCGCGTTCATCCAGGGCGCGAAGAACGCCGTGCTACCCATGATCGGTGCGGCCCTGCTCGCCGCCACGGGGCGCACCGTCCTGCGCAACGTGCCGATCATCGAGGACGTCCGGCGCGCGGTCGAGCTGGCCGAGGCCGTGGGCGCCTACGTCGAGCTGCACGAGTCCGAGCGCACGCTGGTCATCGACGCCTCCAGGGTGAGCAGCCCCGTGCTGCCCGCCGAGATCGCGCGACGCTTCCGCGGCTCGGTGCTGTTCACCCCCGCGCTGCTGCACCGCCTCGGCGAGGCGATCGTCGAGGGGGTCGGCGGCTGCAACCTCGGCAGCCGCAACCTCGACTTCCACTACCTCGGCTACAAGCGCCTCGGCGCGATCGTGGACGAGGAGGAGACCGTCATCCACGTCAAGGCCAGCGGCCTGACCGGCGCGACGCTCTACCTCGACACCCCGTCCCACACCGGCACCGAGAACCTCATCATGGCCGCCTGCCTGGCCAAGGGCACGACCGTGATCGAGAACGCCGCGCTGGAGCCTGAGGTGCTCGACGTCATCGACATGCTCACCAAGATGGGCGCGCGCATCAGCGGCGGCGGCACCGGGTTCATCACCGTCGAGGGCGTGGAGGAGCTGCACGCGGTCGAGCACACCGTGATGCCCGACCGGCTCGACGCCGGCGTCTTCGCGATGGCCGCGGCGATCACCGGGGGCGAGCTCAACCTCGTCGGCACCGGCCTCGACCTCGGCGTCGTGCGCTACAAGCTGGAGCAGATGGGCGTCGAGTTCGCCCGCCAGGGCGCGGTGCTGCACGTGCGCTGCGAGGGCCCGCTGCGCCCGATCAACATCATCACCGACACCTATCCCGGTTTCGCCACCGACCTCCAGTCGCCGATGATGACGGTCGCGGCCCTGGCCGAGGGCACCAGCTACATCCACGAGCGCATCTTCGACGGCCGCTTCGCGCTGGCCGGCGAGCTCAACAAGATGGGCGCCGACGTCGAGGTGGACGGCAGCCGCGCGGTGGTGCGCGGGCGCACCCCGCTGACCGGCGCCCAGGTGACCGCGCACGACCTGCGCTCCGGGATCGCGCTGGTGCTCGCCGGCCTCGCGGCCGAGGGCGAGACCGTCATCGACTCGGGTTACCTCATCGACCGCGGCCACGCGCATCTCGCCGCGCGAATGCGCGCGCTCGGCGCGGACATTACACGAGAGATTTCCGAACGCTAAAAAACGGCGGAAAAACCTCGCTGAGCTGCTAGGACATACTGCCGGGCGGTCAACCAGAACGGCTTTCCGGAAAAGTCGGGCGTGACATTACGGCCCCCGCGAGCGATCGTTCCAAAAGAGAGCATTGCAACGGACGGCAGGATGGGACGAACATTGGTCGAGAGGGCCGAAGAAACTCCCCGAGTGTCACGCCCGGGCGCCATGACCCCGGACCTCACCATCGGCGTGGTCGGACCCCACGACCTGGTCGAGCGGGTCATGCTGATGGGTCACGCCGCTGCACCGCTGCCGTGTCGCCTTGTCGCCGCCGCTTATCGCGACGAGCAGGAGGCGCCCGACAAGGTGACGCGGCTGGGTCCAGGTGTCGACGCGTGTCTGTTCGCCAGCCCGGTCCCCTATGACCTGGCGCGGCGTTCCGGCGTGTTGACGATGCCCGCGACCTACGTACAACTCGGCGGAGCGGCATTGGTGGCGGCGTTGGCGAAGGCGGCGCTGGACACTCGGATCGACCCCCAGAGGGTCAGCATCGACGTGATAAGCCGGGCGGACGTCGAGGAGGCGTACACCGACCTCGGCATCCCGGCCACGGACGTGCACAGCCGCGACGAGCCGGGAGCGACCGGCACGATCGCGGCCTACCACGAACGCCTGGCCCGCCAGGGGGTCACCACGGGGGCGCTCACCTGCCTCCCCGCGGTGGCCGAACGCCTCAACGCGGCGGGGGTGCCGGCCATCAGGATCCGGCCCACCTCGGCGGCGGTGCGCACGGCGCTGCACACGGCGGCGCTGCTCGGCGCGCACCACCGGCTGGAGGAGTCGCAGCTCACCGTGGTGCTGGTGGAGGTGCCGACGCTGCGCGAACCCGTGCGCCGCGCCGCGCCCCGCTACTGGCGCGACGAGCTGCGGCTGTCTCTGCACCGGCTGCTGGTCCAGGAGGCGAACCGGATCAACGCCACCGTCTGGCCGATCGACGATCACAGCTACCTGGTCACCGCGACCAGGGGCTCGATCGCGGCGGCCACCGACGGGTTCCGGGTGTTGCCGTTCGCCGCCAGGATCCGCGACGAGCTGGGGCTGGCGGTCGAGGTGGGCGTGGGCATGGGGCGCACGACGCACGACGCGGAGTCGCACGCGCGGGCCGCGCTGGCCCGCACCCAGGCGGGCAAGCAGGCACAGGGCTTCGCCGTGGACCGCGAGGGGCGGGCGCTCATCCCGGCCCCGCGGATGCCACCGGCCGGGGCCACCGCGCTGAAGCCGAAGGGCGTGGAGGTGCTGGCCAGGCTGGCGGCGAAGCTGGAGGGCGGCGACACGGTGGTGGACGCGGAAGGAGCGGGCAAGATGCTGGGGGTCACCCCCCGGACGGCCCGGCGGTTGCTGCGCACGTTGGTTGACGAGGGACTCGCGTGGCCGCTACCGCCCAACCGCACCCCGCAGCCGGGCCGCCCCCGGCAGCTCTACCGGCTGATCGTGGAGAAGCTGGGCCCGAGGTGACCCGCTCCGGCGGGGTCGGTCCTGCACTGGGCAAGGGGTCGTGGTGACCGGCGTTTTGACCGACGCTGTCACCTTTGCGCACCTGCGCATTGACTCTTGCCGAGTTGTTGGTTGACCCGGCCGGATCCGGGTATGTTCTCGGACGCCCCCGATCGACACGATTCGGACGGGGGCGCCAACTTTTTCGGCCACCGGCCGCCAGAAGGCCGCTGCGCGGCGCTGTAGTGGCGCTGCGCGGCGCCGCCGGGCCCGTGACGGGTTCCGGTCAGCATCCGCAGGCGATGGCTTCCACCGGTGCCGTGAGCGCGTCGACCGGCCGGCGGCTGACGCCGGAGGCGGTCTCGACCGCGAAGCCCTCCCGCGCCCAATACTCGAAGCCGCCGATCATCTCCTTGACCTGATAGCCGAGCCGGGCGAACTCCAGGGCGGCGCGGGTCGCGCCGTTGCAGCCCGGCCCCCAGCAGTAGGTGACCACCCGGGCGTCCGGCGGCACGAGCCCGGCCACCCGCGCGGCGATCTCGCGGGTGGGCAGGTGGACCGCGCCCGGCAGGTGCCCCTGGTCCCAGCTCTCCCGGCTGCGGGAGTCGACGACCACGAGGCCGGGCAGGCCGGCGGCGAGGTCGGCGGCGACGTCGGAGACGTCGGTCTCGAACGTCAGGCGGGCGGCGAAGTGGGCGACGGCCTCAGCGTTGGGAGCAGGCGGGTTGACGGCGGACATGGGACTCCTCCCGGTACGGACTTCCGGACGCCGCGATCCTGGCAGCCCGTACAGGGACCCCGACAGTGGCACGAATGCCCACTATCGCTCATATTTCGCCACTCGTCCCACAGTCCGATACCCGCGAGCGTTCTGTCGCACCCGCCCGGTAAAGTCATGAGCCATGACTGGCAACGCTGCTGACACCCCCCGCCCCCTGATGGTCTGGGGCGCGTTGGCCATCGTCTACGTGGTGTGGGGCTCGACCTACCTCGGCATCAAGTTCGCCATCGAGACCATGCCCCCGATGCTCAGCGGCTCACTCCGGTTCGTCGTGGCCGCCCTCCTGCTCGGCGCCTTCCTCCTGGTCAAGAACGGCACCGCGCCCTTCCGCATGTCGGGCCGCCAGCTCGGCGGGGCCGCGCTGGTCGGGCTGCTGCTGCTGACCGGCGGCAACGGCATGGTGGCCGTGGCCGAGCAGCACATCTCCACCGGCCTCGCCGCGCTGCTCGTCGCGTCGGTGCCGCTCTGGCTGGTGGTGTTCCGCATCGCGGCCCGCGACCGGCCCGCGCTGCTCACGCTGCTGGGCGTGCTGGTCGGCTTCGGCGGGGTCGCCGCGCTGTCGCTCAGCGGCGGCGGCGAGACGGCGAGCACCACCGGGATCGTGGTGATCCTGGTGGCCTCGCTGTCGTGGTCGATCGGGTCGTTCCTGTCGGCGCGCATCCCGATGCCGCCCAACGTGTGGGCGGCCAGCGCGGTCGAGATGGCGGCGGGCGGCCTCGGCCTGCTGGTGGCCGGGCTGTCGTTCGGCGAGCGGCTCGACGTGGCGGCGGTCTCCGGGCGCTCCTGGGCGGGCCTCGTCTACCTGATCCTGGTGGGCTCGCTGGTGGGCTTCACCGCCTACACCTGGCTGCTCGGCAACGCGCCCATCTCGCTGGTGTCCACCTACGCCTACGTCAACCCGGCCGTCGCGGTCGTGCTCGGCGTGCTCGTGGTCAACGAGGTGGCCACGCCGCAGATGATCGCCGGTGGCGCGGTCATCCTGGTGGGCGTCGCCCTGGTGGTCTCCACCGAGCGACGCGCCAAGGTCAGGACGGCGGCCACCGCCGAAGAGGTCAAGGTCTAGCGGCGAAGCTCTCCGCGGCGGCCAGGAAGGCGTCGTTCGCCTCGGGGTCGGCGATCGTCACCCGGCAGCCCTCCGGGTGGAACGGCCGCACCGCGACGCCCTCGGCCGCGCAGGCCGCGGCGAAGTCGGCGGTGCGCTCGCCGAGCCGCAGCCAGACGAAGTTGGCCTCGGAGTGCGGCACCGTCCAGCCCTGCGCGGCCAGCGCCTCGCTCACCCTGGTGCGCTCCTTGACCACCCGCTCGACCCGCTCCAGCAGCTCGTCCTCGGCCTGGAGCGAGGCCACGGCGGCGAGCTGGGCGAGGCTGTTGACGGCGAACGGCACGGTGGTCTTGCGCACCGCCGAGGCCACCGGCTCGTGCCCGATGAGGTAGCCGACCCGCAGGCCCGCCAGCCCGTACGCCTTGGAGAACGTGCGCAGCACGCACACGTTGGGCCGGTCGCGGTAGAGCTCGACGCCGTCGGGGACGTCCTCGTCGCGGACGTACTCGCGGTAGGCCTCGTCGAGCACCACCAGCACGTCCTCGGGCACCCGGTCGAGGAAGGCCGTCAGCTCGCGGCGGCGGATCGCGGTGCCGGTCGGGTTGTTGGGGTTGCAGACGAAGATCAGGCTCGTCCGGTCGGTCACGGCCTCGGCCATGGCGTCGAGGTCGTGGTCCTCGCCCGCGAGCGGCACGCGTACGGACGTCACCCCGGCGAGGTCGGCCAGCAGCGGGTAGGCCTCGAACGAGCGCCAGGCGTAGACGACCTCCGCGCCGGGCTCGCCCACCGCCTCCAGGAGCTGCTGCGCCACCGTCACCGAGCCTGGCCCGGTGGCCACGTGCTCGGCCGGCACGCCGTAGCGCGCCGCGATCGCCTCGGTGAGCGCGACCGCGCCGGCGTCGGGATAGCGGTGGATCTGCCGCGCGCCCTCGGCGACCGCCTCCACCACGGACGGCAGCGGGTCGTAGGGCGACTCGTTGGAGGAGAGCTTGTAGGACCGCCCGTCGGGTGCGGCGACCGCCTTGCCCGGTTTGTACGGGGCCATGCTGTCCAGGATCTGGCGGAAACGAGGCATGCCCCTACCTTAGTTCCTGGCCTTCAGTTCCTGGCCGGCTCGTCCTTCAGCGAGCGCAGCATCGGCGGGTGCAGCAGCTCGGCCGGCCCGCGCCGGTAGAGCTTGGCCGGCCGGCCGCCGTCACGGGTGGTGGTGCCGCCGGTCTCGACGAGAAAGCCCTCGGCCTTGGTGACCTTGCGGTGGAAGTTGCGCGGGTCGAGCGTCCGGCCCCAGACGATCTCGTAGACCCGCCGCAGGTCCGCCACCGTGAACTCCGGCCCGCAGAAGGCCGCGCCCAGCGAGGTGTACTCCAGCTTGGCGCGGGCCCGCTCGACGCCGTCGAGCATGATGCGGCGGTGGTCGAAGGCCATGACCGTGAGCGCGTCGACCGGCTGCCAGCTCATGTGGGCCTGCTCCGAGGCGGGCAGGTCGGGGGCGAGGCCGAGGTAGGCGACGCTCAGCACGCGCTGGCGCGGGTCGCGGTCGGGGTAGCCGTAGGTCTGGAGCTGCTCCAGGTGCACCGGCGCGCCGGGCAGGCCGGCCCGCTCGGCCAGGATGCGCCTGGCGGCGTCGGGAAGGTCCTCGTCGAGCTGGATGAAACCGCCCGACAACGACCAGCGCCGCAGGAACGGCGGGTTGTCGCGGCGCCACACCAGGGCGCTCAGGGCGTTGTTGCGCACGGTGAGCACCACCAGGTCGACGCTGACCGGCACGCTCGGGACCATGAACGGCACGTTACACGCACCGGCGAGCGGGCCGCGAACGCCGCGTCAGGTCGTGATCCGCACGTGCAGGGGCTCGGTGGAGGTCAGACCCGCCGCCCCCTTGACGGTGATCCGTACCCATTCGCCGGCCGGCACCTGGGCCCAGTCGAACGGCACCCATGCCGTCACCATGCCCTCGGGCAGCTCCTCCAGCGGGTTCTCGTCCAGCCAGCCGACCTCGGAGACGACCAGGTCGCGCACGCCGCCGGACCACTCGACGGAGACGGCGCCGTCCTTGAGGTTGTAGCCGCGCACCTCGACGCCGTCCTGGATGTCGCGCGAGGTCCTGATGGCGTCGACGGCGATCGGCCGCCGCCAGTCGGCGGTGATCTCCTTCTCCAGCGACGGCTCGCCGCAGGTCATGTAGTCGCTCCACATGTAGGAGACGACCTTCTGGACGTACCGGCCGGTCATGGTGACGGCCTGGTCCAGGCGTTTCTTGTCGGTCTTGCCGCGGGTGCCCTGCGGGGCGCACGGCTGATCGCCCGACGGCTCGAACGCCTCCACGTTCGCCCACAGGTCCACCTGGTAGCCGGCCTGGAGCATCTCCTCGCGGGCCAGCGACATCTCGCGGTAGTAGTCGCGGGTGGAGCCGTGGTAGGCGGTGCCGTACGTGGCCTCGCCGACCACCGGCCGCAGCCGCTCGTCCACCTCGGCGCCGCGCTCGTCCGGCCAGAACAGGCCGACCTTGCCGGTGCCGCGGCTGTCCTGCGGGGCGATGATGCCGACCCCGGTCTTGGCCAGCTCCTTGAACGCCTCGGCCACCTGCTTGGGCGTCTGGCCGAAGGCCTTGCGCTTACGGGCGTCCATGTAGGGGCTGATGAGGATGGGCTTGCCGGGGAGCTCCTGCTCGACGATCGTGTGCTGGTCGGCGTAGACCTCCAGCGTCGGGTTCGAGGCCAGGGTGTCCGACATCTGCACCTCGAACGGCTGGTAGACGCCGCCGAGGGAGTCCCGGTCGGCGAAGCGGGCGCCGTAGTCCTGGAGGATGCGCCGGGTGAGGGTGGTCAGCGTGCCGAGGTGCTTCTTGTTGGCCCTGATCTCGGTGTTCGGGTCGCGGGGCGCGAGCGGCAGCGCGGGAAAGACGCGCATGCCGAACTGGTCGCCGAGGTCGAGGAGCTGGGTCAGGCTGTCGTTCTCGGCGCCGGCGACGAGGATCAGGTCGTAGGAGGCGCCCTTGCGGGAGAAGTCGCAGGTGGAGTCGTCCGAGCCGTCGGGCTGGGTGATGATGCGGAAGTAGGTGCGCTTGCCGGCCCGCACCGCGTGCTCCACCTCGGGGCAGCGGAACAGGTCGGGGCCGAACGACTCGTCTGTGCGGTAGACGTACGTGCGGCCGATGCGGTTGTCCGGGTGGGCCTTCATCAGGTCGCGCTCGGCGGCGTCGTGGCAGCTCATGCCGTCCTCGCGGCAGCCCTTGTAGAGGGAGTCCAGCTCGCCGTCCCTGGTCAGGATGTCGCCGGAGGACGAGACCGTACGGAACTGCAGGCCGTAGCCGATCCTGATGACGGTGTCGCCGCCGACGTCGTGGATCTCCTTCAGCTGGGTGCGCCAGGTGCAGGGGTTCGACTTCGGCATGATCCAGTAGCCGGTGACCGCGTAGGGGGCCTTCTCCCGGGTCTCGAACGTTCCACAGTCGTCGGTGAACTCGCTCACCTTGGGCGTGGGGGCCTCGGCGGACGGCGTCGGCTTGGCCGGGGTGGTCTTCACCACCGACGCGACCTTCTGCCCGGGACCCGGCTGGAGCACGATGACCACGGCGGCGACCGCGGCCAGGATCGCCACACCCAGGACGAGGAGGAGCCAGCGCACCTTCGACGACCCGCCGCCCGCTATGGCTTGACCCCCGCCCAGGCTTCGAGCTGGGCGACGAAGCGCTTGGCGGAATTGGGCCAGTGGTGGTTGGCGCGGGCGGCCGCGTAACCGCGCGCGCCCTGCGCCTTGCGCTCGCGTACGTCGTCGCGGAGCGTCAGCACGGCCTGGGCCACCGCCTTCGGGTCCTGCCAGGGCACGACCATGCCGCTGTCGTAGCGCTCGACGAGCTCCACGGCGCGCGGCGAGGGGGTGGTGATGACCGGGATGCCGTGCGCCATGTACTCGACGATCTTGGTGGGCATCGAGTGGCGGTAGTTGGGCTCGTCGTGCAGCAGCGACAGCCCGGCGAGCGCGCCGTCGAGCCGCTTCAGCGCCTCGTCGTTGGGCATGAAGTCGCGCCACTCCAGCAGGCCCTCGGTCACGGCCTGGTTGAGCACCGGACGGCTCTGCGGGTCGGCGTAGCCGATGAGCTCCACCGCCACGCGGTACGGCTGGAGCAGCTTGGCCACCTCGACCGCCTCCAGCACGCCCCGGGCCCGCGACAGCCAGCCGAGGTAGACCACCCGGTCGTCACCGGGCGGGGTGACGGAGTCGGGCACCCAGGTCTCGTTGGGCACGATCGGGTGGGCGTCCTTGAACCGGCCCGCGTACGCGGTCTCGGCCAGCAGGAGATGCAGGTGACGCTCGGCGGTGCCTTCGAGCAGCCGCGCGAGGAAGCGCACCGGCGGGCGCAGCGGCGAGGGCAGCCACGGCTTGAGCGAGAGCGTGGCCGGGGTGTCCTCGTGGACGTCCCACACCACCGGCGGCCGGTTGCGCACGCCCCACACCGCGAACAGCAGCTCGGGATCGTGGATCAGGACCAGGTCGACCTTGTCGCGCATGCGCTTGAACAACCGGCGGGCCGCCCAGACCGCCGCCACCCGCTTGCGCTGGGCGGCCCTGGGGAGGTCGACGCCGTTCACCCAGGGTCTCGGCACGACCCCGAAACCGGTGAAGGAGGCGGCATACGTGACCTCATGACCGGCATCCACGAGCGCGCGGATCTGCCGATGCAGGATCCTCGCGTCCTCGGGGTTATGCACCACCGTCATGACGAGCACGTGCACTGCGCGCAGCCCTCCGTCGCTACAGCCGCTCGACGCGTTCACCCTCGGCGAGCACGCCGCGGGTGTCGAGCACGAGCCTGGCCTTCGCCTCGACCATGTCGAGATCGAACGCGGCATGCTGCTGAAGCAGCAGCGTGACGTCCGCGTCGACCACGGCCTCGGCCAGATCCTCTTCACGCGGCACCGGGGTGCCGTCCACCGACCACTCCTTGACGTACGGGTCCGCGAACGAGAGATCGGCGCCCAGTTCGAGCAGCGCGCGGGCCACCGGCAGTGCCGGGGTCTCCCTCTCGTCGGCGATATCCGGTTTGTAGGTGACGCCGAGCATAACGACTTTGGCGCCGTTCACGGGCTTCTTATGCCGGTTGAGCAATCGCTGGACGCGCGCCACCACGTACGACGGCATCCGCTCGTTGATCTCCTGCGCCAGCTCCACGAACCGGAACGGGTAGCCGAGCTTGCGCACGGTGTAGGACAGGTAGGACGGGTCCACGGGGATGCAGTGGCCGCCGACGCCCGGTCCCGGCAAGAACTTCTGGAAGCCGAACGGCTTGGTCGCCGCCGCCTCTATCGACTCCCACAGGTTGACGCCGAGCTCGTCGCAGAAGATCGCCATCTCGTTGACGAGGGCGATGTTCACGTGCCGGTAGGTGTTCTCCAGCAGCTTGGCCATCTCGGCCTCGCGGGTGCCGCTGACCGGCACGACCTGCTCGATGAAGCGGCCGTAGAACGCCGTCGCGCGGTCCCGGCAGGTCGCGGTGTAGCCGCCGACGACCTTGGGGGTGTTGCGCAGGCCGAACTTGGGGTTGCCCGGGTCGATGCGCTCGGGCGAGAAGGCCAGGTGGAAGTCCTCGCCGGCGGTCAGCCCCGAGCCCTCGAGCAGAGGGCGGACCAGCTCGTCGGTGGTGCCGGGCCACGTGGTGGACTCCAGCACGACGAGGGTGCCCTTGGTGAGGTTGCGGGCGACGGCCTTGGCGGCGCCCTCGACGGCGGAGAGGTCCGGACGGTGGTCCTCGTCCAGCGGCGTCGGGACGCAGATGACGATGGTGTTGCTCCGGGCCAGCACGCTCTCGTCGAGCGTGGCGGTGAAACCGTTGGCCAGCATGTGCTCAAGGTCGGCGTCGGTCAGGTCGTCGATGTAGGACTGTCCCGCGGTGAGCGCCTCGACCTTGCGGGGGTCGACGTCCACACCGACAACGCGCAGACCAGCGCCGACCGCCTCCTTGGCGAGCGGCATGCCGACGTAGCCCAGGCCGATGACAGCCAAGTCTATTTCTGTCACAGCTGTGCCTTTGGGAGCCGGATACAACACTTCATGGTGGCAAAGGTTATCTCAAGTCCACCTAGCTCACGCCTAATGCGACCGAAACCGTCACAACGTACAGCCAACACGAAGGTCAACTTTCGGCAAGCGACTGGTAAAGGGACCGGTAGGTCTCGGCAACGCGGCTCCAGGTCCGCTTGGCGGCCACCTCCGCGCGGCCGGCCTCGCCCATCTCGGCCCGCCTGGCAGGGTCCTCCCGCAGCCCGGCGACGGCCTCCGCCAGCGCCTCGGGGTCGCCCGGCGGCACCAGCAGGCCGGCGCCGTCGGAGCCGACCAGCTCCGACAGGGCGGGCAGGTCGCTGAGCACCACCGGCTTGCCGAGCGCCATGGCCTCGACCGGCTTCAGCGGCGTCACCAGCCGGCAGACCCGCAGGTCCTCGCGCGGGCAGGCGAAGATGTCGATGGCGTCCTGGGCCTGCAGCGCCTCGTCGGGGCCGACCCGGCCGGGCAGGATCGCGTCCTTGAGCCCCAGCTCCTCGACCAGCGCCAGCAGGTTCTCCCGCTCGGCGCCGTCGCCCACGATGAGCACCCGCACCGGCGTGCCCGCGTCGCGCAGCAGCGCGCCGGCCCGCAGCAGGGTGGCGAAGCCCTCGTAGGCCACGATGCTCGACACCGAGCCGACGACGATCTCGCCGGGCTCGATGCCGTGCGCGGCGCGGAAGGAGGCGCCGTCGTAGCGGGCGGTGAGCAGGGAGTCGTCCACGGCGTTGGGCGCGAGGTGGATGCGCTCCCTGGGCACGCCGCGCTCGACGATCTCCGTGGCCATGGTCTCGGCCAGCGTGACCACCGCGTCGGCCTCGCGCATCAGGAACGCCTCGCGCTCGCGCTGGAGCACGTGCCGCTCGCTGCCGACCCGGATCGGGTCGCGGGAGGCCCAGGTCTCCTCCAGGAAGCCGCGCACCTCGTAGACGAACGGCGTGCCCGTACGGTCGCGCACGGCGTGCGCCACCGAGCCGTTGCGGTGGTCGGTGGCGGCGTGCAGGACCTGCGGGCGCAGCTCGGTGACGAGCCTGGTGACCGAGTCGGCGCCCCTGACCATGCGGCCGCGCATCTCGAAGGGCACCTCGCCGTGCCCGTCCGGCAGGTGCCGGTAGTAGGGGATGCCGTCGATCTCCTCGTACGGCGGCGCGTCCGCGTGCCCCTGCATCATCGGCCAGCCCCAGCTCGTGACCACGTGCGGGTCGAGCCCCGCGGCCTTCTGCGAGGTGACGATGCGGTGGGTGCGCACGGTGTAGCCGGCCTGCGTGTACGGCAGCGCGTTGGTGACCAGGTGCAGGACCCGGCCCTTGACCCGCTCCAGGATGGCCACCTTGGGGCCGGGCGGGATCGGGTCGGGGCTGATGGCGGCCAGCTCACCGCGGTAGTAGGCGGCCCTGCGCTTGATGAACGGGTATTTCGTGTGGGCTTCCAGCACGGCGGCGGCCTCGCTGACCCGGCCGGCGTCCCAGTGCGCCTTGGCCTCGTTCCACGGGCCCTTGAGCACCCGCATGCCGAACTTGCGCACCATGCGCCGGGCGCCCCGGGCCGCGGGCCAGGCCACGCTGCCCACAATGGGGCGCAGCCGGGGCGGGAGCGCGTCGGCGGCCGCCTGGGCGACGCGGACGGGGTCGGACTTGACCTTGGTCGCGACGACGCGGGAGACGATGATCGGGTGCTGGACGAAGCCCTTGAGAAGCCCGCCGACACCGGCGCGGGCGGACTTCGCGGAAACCCTGCCGGCGCTTTGGGAGGAGTCTTGACGACTGGCGTCGGATGCCACGCGGTGACCGTACCATAGGCAGCGTTTTTTCCCTTCCGCTATGAAAGGCGAGGTCATGAGGGAGAACCCCCTGGTCCTCCACGTATTGGGAGCTCGTCCCAATTTCGTGAAAGCGGCCCCGGTGGTGCGGGCACTCGGCGAGCTCGGCGTGCGGCAGGGCATCATCCACACCGGTCAGCACTACGACGCCCTGATGTCCGACGTGTTCTTCGCCGACCTCGGCCTGCCGGAGCCGGTGGCCAATCTCGGGGTCGGCTCGGGCAGCCACGCGAAGCAGACGGCGGCCCTGCTCGTCGGGCTGGAGGAGGTCGTCGAGGAGCACGACCCCGACCTGGTCGTGGTCTACGGCGACGTCAACTCGACCCTCGCCGCCATCCTCGTCTGCGCCAAGCTCGGCGTGCGGACGGCGCATGTGGAGGCGGGGCTGCGCTCGTTCGACCGGGGCATGCCCGAGGAGGTCAACCGGGTCGTCACCGACGCCCTCGCCGACCTGCTCTTCGCCACCTCGCCCGAGGCGCTCGCGTACCTGGCCGGCGAGGGCGTGCCGGCCTCCAAGGTGCACCTGGTGGGCAACCCCATGATCGACAGCCTGTACGCCGCCCTCCCCGCGCTGGACCCGGCCCCCGTGGTCGCGCGGCTCGGCATACCGGACCGGTATGCCGTCGCGACCCTGCACCGCCCGGCCAACGTGGACACCCCCGAGGCCGCCAAGGAGCTGGTGGACGCGGTGCTGGAGGTCTCGCGGCAGGTCCCGGTCGTGGTGCCGGTGCACCCGCGCGGCAAGGCCAGGCTGGCCGAGGCCGGTCTCGTGGACGGCGGGACGGTCAGGGTCGTCGATCCGCTCGGCTATGTGGACTTCCTCTCACTCGTGCGCGGTGCCGCCCTGGTCGTCACCGACTCCGGCGGCGTGCAGGAGGAGACGACGATGCTGGGCGTCCCCTGCCTCACCCTGCGGCCCAACACCGAGCGGCCGATCACCATCACGCATGGCACGAACCGCCTGGTCACCCCCGCCCTGCTGCCCGCCGCGGCGGAGAAGGCGCTGGCCGACGGCGCGGCCACCCCGGCCGGCGAGCTGCCGGTGCTGTGGGACGGCAAGGCCGGGCCGCGCATCGCCACGGTGATCGCCGGCTGGCTCAAGGGCGACAACCTGGCACCGGCTTCCCAGGCAAAACGCCCCGAATAGTCACCATCGGCGGCGTAACATGGCAAATCTCCCCTGAGCGTTAGGCGTCATCACCATGGCCGAAACCCCTGAGCCCCCCTCGTTCCAGCGACTCGGTCCCGTCAACTGGCTGCCCGAGGAGCGCAAGGTCGTCGAGCGTCACGAGGCGGAGCTCAGGGAGCTGCGGCGACGCCTGGAGATCGCCGAGGCCAAGGCCGCGTACGCGACGTGGAAGCTGGAGGCGACCCAGGCCAAGCGGACGTATAAGCTGGGCGAGGCCCTGGGCTCGAAGAGCCCGGGGAAGATCATGGACGCGGTCCGCTCAAAGGAGCGCGCGCCGAAGCCGCCGATGCCCGTCACCGAGGCCGTCGAGCTGGCGAACAACCGGCCCCCGCTGGTCGAGGTGCCGGCCGTGAAGTGGCCGGCCGGCCCGGTCAACCGGCCGGACCTCAAGGTCGCGGTGATCCTCGACGACTTCTCCCGCATGGCCTTCCGCTACGAGTGGGACCAGATCGAGTTCGGGCTCAAGGACTGGCCGGAGATCTTCGCCGACAAGCGGCCCGACCTGCTGTTCTGCGAGTCGGCCTGGCATGGCAACCAGGGCCGCTGGCGCTACCAGATGACCGGGACCAACGCGCCCAAGGAGCCGCTGCGCGAGCTGGTGGCCTGGTGCAGGAGCGAGGGCATCCCGACGGTCTTCTGGAACAAGGAGGACCCGCCGAACTTCGACTTCTTCATCGACACGGCCAAGCTGTTCGACTACGTGTTCACGTGCGACGGCGACATGCTGCCGAAGTATCGGGAAATTTTGGGACACGACCGGGTTGATGTGCTGCAGTTCGCCGCCCAGCCGCGCGTCCACAACCCGATCCAGCAGAAGCAGGGCCGCCTCCACGACGTGGTCTTCGCCGGGATGTACTTCCGCGACAAGCACCCCGAGCGCCGCGAGCAGATGGAGACCGTCCTCGACCCGGTGCGCGAGCTGGGCCTGCACATCTTCGCCCGCAACGGCGAGGTGGACGAGAAGTACGCCTGGCCCGAGAAGTACCGGCCGCACATCGTGGGCGAGCTGCCCTACGACCAGATGCTGTCGGCGTACCGGATGTACAAGGTCTTCCTCAACGTCAACTCCGTGCTCGACTCGCCGACCATGTGCGCGCGGCGGGTCTTCGAGCTGTCGGCGTGCGCGACCCCGGTCGTGACCGGCTGGTCACGGGCCATCGAGGAGACCTTCGGCGACCTCATTCCCGTCGCGCGCGAGCCGGTCGAGTCGTACAACCAGGTGCTGCACCTGATCAACAGCCCCGAGCTGCGCGCCAGGATGGGCCACCTCGCCATGCGCGAGGTCTTCGACAAGCACCTGTTCTCGCACCGCGTGGACCAGATCCTCCAGGACCTCGGCCACCACGTCGAGCCGCGCACCCGCTCGATCTCGGTCGTGCTGCCCACCAACCGCGCCTCCCAGATCGAGCACGCCATCTCGTCGGTGGCCAAGCAGCTCCACCGGCCGCTCCAGCTCGTCATGGTGCTGCACGGCCTCGACATCGACCCCGTCGTGGTGGCCGACAAGGCCCGCATGGCCGGGATCACCGACGTCGTGGTGCTGCCCGCCGCCGCCGAGCTGTCGCTCGGCGCGTGCATGAACCTCGGCATCTCGGCTGCCGAGGGCGACCTCATCGCCAAGATGGACGACGACAACCTCTACGGCGAGCACTACCTGTCGGACCTGGTGCGGGCCTTCGACTACTCCGACGCCGAGCTGGTCGGCAAGGGCGCGCACTACGCCTACTTCGAGGGCTCCAACACCACGATGCTGCGGCTGCCCGGCCTGGAGCACCGCTACTCGTTCCTGGTGCAGGGCGGGACGTTCCTCGGCAAGGCGGACATGTTCCGCTCCTACCGGTTCGCCGACATCACCCGGGGGGAGGACACCGAGCTGGTGCGGCGGCTCAAGGAGGACTCCGTCAAGATCTACTCGGCGGACCGCTTCAACTTCGTCTACTGGCGCAGCGCCGACGCCTCGATGCACACCTGGCAGGCCGACCACATCAAGCTGACCCGCAACGCGCAGTTCGCCTTCGTCGGGCGGCCGGACGACCACGTGCTCATCTGATCAGCGCTTGACCCTGGCGAGGTTCTGGTCGGCCAGCTTGGCCAGCTCGTAGAGGCCGTCCGGCTGCACCTGGCGGCCCACGACGAGCATGCTCATGATGAGGTTGCCCCGCCGGATCATCACCGAGCCGATCTCGGCGCTCTCCTTCCCGCCGGCGGCCGTGGTGAGGTAGGCGCGCGACTGGTCGCCCTTCGCCGGCATGGGCAGCATGCGGGTCCGGTAGACGACCTTGGCGCCGTCGACGTCGGCGGTGTAGGAGGCGCACTTCGCCGGCAGCGGCGCGGGGAAGGCTGCCGACGGCAGCGCGACCACGGCCTGGGTGATCGAGCCGCGCTCGGCGGCGAAGGCGATCACGGCGGCGGGGGCCTTGGCCACGTCGGGCCGCGCGGCGTCGAGCTGGGCCGCGCCGGCGCACTCCGGACGCTCCAGCCGGGCCTGGCGAACCGCGGCGAGGCCCTGCTGGGTGGACTTGAGCGAGCCGAACGCGCCCAGCTCCGGGCCGTACGAGATGTGCATCCCCTCGGGCACGGGCAGCAGCGCGGCCCGCAGCTTCGCGGCGTCGGCGGGCGGCGACCCGGCGCCCTGCGCCGGCTCGACGGCCGCGTCGGCGGCGGCGGGCGGGGCCTGCGCCTCCGACGACGAGCATCCGGCGACGGCCATCATGCTCAGGAATATGCCGGAAACGGCCTTAAGCATGAGTTCTCCCATTCCATTGGCGGCATTCTCGTGAACGTTAGAGGAGTCGCGGGCCCGCCACCCCGGCAACGTCGTTATCTGCGGAATTCAGCGGGTTTGTCGGCACCGGTCGGACAACCACCTTCACCTGCGGCGACGGCCCCGCTACGGATCAAGGAGCCAAATCGGCATTCGCCGTAATAGGCCGCGCAAAATGTTTCTCTGGGCGCTGCGCGTCCCCGTACCCGGCCCTTCCGGGGCTGCCGATGATCGCGCCATGACTCTGACGCCACGGGACCTCGGGATGAATCTGTCCATTTCCCGCCGCGACTTCTTCGACGGCATCGCGGTGGGCGCCCTGGGGAGCGTGGTCTCCGTGAGCCCGGCCGAGGCGGCGCCGTCGGCCCCGTCGTCCCCGTCGTCCTCGGCCTATGGGTTCGGCGGCGGCGCCCCCGAGGCCCTCAGCGTGCCGCACGCGCTCAGGGACGGCCGCTTCTGGCAGTACGCCGGCCCGCCCGAGCCCACCGGCGAGAGCTACGACCTCGTCGTGGTCGGCGGCGGGCTCAGCGGCGTCAGCGCGGCCGGCGAGTGGCTGCGCCGCCGGCCGGGCGCGAGCGTGCTGGTCATCGACAACCACGACGAGATCGGCGGGCAGGCGCGGCGGGTGATGTTCCACCGCCAGAGCGCCCCCGGCCGGACCGGCGCCGGGCTGGTGGACGCGGTCATGTGCGACGAGGAGAGCTTCGGCGCCGACACGCTGGTCCGGCTCACCGGCGACTGGGTCGCGCGGCTGCCGATCGCCGCCCGCGCCAGGGACGACCTGCGCAGGCTCCGCCACGACCCTCCCGACTGGTTCCCCGGGCTGCCCGCCGAGGCCAAGCAGGAACGGCTGGCCGGGCTGACGTACTCGGCGTTCCTGCTGGAGGCGTGCGGCGCGCACCCGGACGTGGAGCGCTTCTGCCGGAGCATGTCCTGCCCCGAGTGGGGCTACGACACCCGGGCGCTCGGCGCGATCGACGCCTGGGGCACCGGCTATCCGGGGTTCGGCGGGCTCGGGCTGGAGAAGGACAAGCCGTCGCGGTACAACTCGCCGACGGTCAGGAGGCAGTGGGGAGCCGGCGAGGTCCACCTCTTCCCCGAGGGGAACCAGGCGCTGGTGCGCACGATGGTCGCGCGCCTGCTGCCCGACCCCGGCTCCCCCGACCGGCCGGGCGACCGGGTGCGGTTCCGGCTGTCCAGCCCGGTCGTGTCGGTGCGCGACGGCGAGGGGGCGGCCGAGGTCGCCTACTTCGACGGGCACCGGGTCAGGAGCGTGGCGGCCGGGTCGGTCATCCTGGCCTGCTGGAGCGCGGTGATCCCGTACCTGGTGCCGGAGCTGCCCGACGAGCAGCGCCAGGCGCTGGGCGAGGCGGTACGGGTGCCGCTGCTGCACGCGAGCGTACGGGTGCGCGACTGGGACGCCTGGCGGCGGGCCGGGGTGCGCAGGGTGCGGTGGACGGGGGCGTACTGGTCGCTCGCCGAGCTGGAGACGCCCCGGCGGGCGGGCGGGCCGGCCGAGGTGCACCTGCTGGCCACGCCGTGCCGGGCGGAGCTGGGGCCGAAGGCGGGGGCGGCGGCGGGCCGGCGTGAGCTCATCAGGACGCCGTACGAGGTGCTGGAGCGTACGATCCGCGAGCAGCTGGCCCGGCTGCTCGGCCCGGCGGGCTTCGACCCCGCGCGGGACGTCGAGGGCATCACGGTCAACCGCTGGGGCCACGGGAACGCGCCGGAGTACTGCCGGCCCTGGCACGCCTTCTACCCGGACGGGCCGTACCCGGCAGAGGCGGCCCGCCGCCGGTTCGGGCGGATCGCGATCGCGGGCTCGGACGCGGCGCCCGCCGCCCGCGCCGACGCCGCCGTGACGGCGGCCTTCCGCGCGGTGGAGGAGCTGACGGGGTGAGATCCGCGCTGGTCGAGCCGGGGATGGGCGGCGACGGCTCGGCTCACGGCCCGCCACTGCCGGGGGATCTTGTCCCAATAATCACGGTAATGAACGTGTTCCTCCCACTGCGCCGGAAGCGTAAACGGTGCTAGTCTCCTGTGCGATCTTCCGGAGGTGTATTTACACAAGGTGTGGAAATGCCCCCGACTCGAGGTTGGGACATGGGCTCGCGAAACCGGTCTATTCGGTTCAAGATCTTCTTATTGCTGCTGCTACCCCTCCTGTCTCTGAGCGCGCTCTGGGGTTTCGTCCTCAACCTCACCATGGGCGACGCCCAGTCACTGCTCCGCGGCGGCACGCTTTACCGGACCATCGGCGTCGCCACCTCCGACCTGGCAATTCAGCTCCAGGCCGAGCGCATGCGCACCGCCGAGGCGCTCACGACGCGTGAGCTCACCGAGGTGCTCGGCGCCCAGCGCGCCCGTACCGACCGCGCGGTCGAAGACCTCCGCATCGCCGTCGCCGAGGCCGGGGGCGGCGCCGCCGCCGACGTACGCGGCCCGCTGAGCGCGCTCTGGCCCGCGCTCGACCGGCTCGGCCCCGTCAGGGCGGACATCGACGCCGGGCGCGGCTCCCGACTGGGCGGGCTGACCGCGTACAACACCATCGTCGACGCGCTGTTCGCCGTCTACTCCCAGCTGCTCACCGTCACCGACCTGGCCATCGTCCAGCAGGCCACCGCGATGCAGACCATGGGCCTGGCCAGGGAGTACATCGCCAGGGAGCAGGCGCTCGTCCTCGTGGGGATCGGCCGGCAGCGGCTCAGCGGGTCCGAGGTCTCCGCCTTCACCGAGTACGCCGCCTCGCGCCGCTTCCTGCACGCGCGCGGCCTCGCCGGTCTCGACGTGACGATGCGGCGGCCGTACGAGCAGCTCTTCGCCTCCGACACCTTCCAGACCTTCGTCGCCATGGAGGCGCGGATCGCCCAGACCGGCACGCCGCCCACGAACGGCACCGCCTGGACCGACACCCTCGACAAGCTCAGCGCCCAGCTCGACAAGGACGCCCGGACCGCCTCCGAGGCCCTGGCCGCCCGCACCTCCGAGGCCGCCACCGCCACCGTCGTCCAGATCGCCGTCGCGGGCGGCGTCGGGTTGATCGCGGTGCTCGCGTCGATCATCATCTCTGTACGCTTCGGTCGCCGCCTGGCCGGAGAGCTCGGCGGGCTGCGCGCGGCCGCGGTCGAGCTGTCGGAGCGCCGCCTGCCCGACCTCGTGGCCAGGCTGCGCAAGGGCGAGGACGTCGACGTGAAGAAGGAGGCCAAGGCGATCAAGGTCAGCGGATCCGCGGAGATCATCGACGTGGCCAGGGCCTTCGGCTCCGTGCAGCGCACCGCCGTCAACGCCGCCGTCGGCCAGGCCGCGCTGCGCCGCGGCGTCGGCCAGGTCTTCCTCAACCTCGCCCGGCGCAAGCAGGGCCTGCTGCACCGCCAGCTCGCGCTGCTCGACGGCATGCAGCGGCGCACCCACGACCCCGACAAGCTCGAAGAGCTCTTCCGCCTCGACCACCTGACCACCCGCATGCGGCGGCACGCCGAGAGCCTCATCGTGCTGTCCGGCTCCGCGCCCGGCCGCGCCTGGCGCAAGCCGGTGCCAGTGATCGACATCGTCCGGGCCGCCGTCGCCGAGGTCGAGGACTACACCAGGGTCGAGGTCCAGGCCATGCCGGTCAGCGCGTTCGACGGCGCCGCCGCCGCCGACCTCACCCACCTGGTCGCCGAGCTCATCGAGAACGCCACCATCTACTCGCCACCCGACACCGCCGTCCACGTGCGCGGCGACCAGGTCAGCAACGGCTACGCGATCGAGATCGAGGACAAGGGCCTCGGCCTGTCCGCCACCGAGTACGCGGCCACCAACCGCATGCTCGCCAACCCGCCCGAGTTCGACCTGGCGGACAGCGACCGGCTCGGCCTGTTCGTGGTGGCGCGGCTGGCCGAACGGCACGGCATCAAGGTCATGCTGCGGCGCTCGCCGTTCGGCGGCACCACGGCCATCGTCCTGGTGCCGCGGTCCCTGGTGACCGAGCAGAGCGCGCTGACGGCCGGCAGCGGCGGCGAGGAGATGGCCGCGGTGCCGAGCCGTACGAGGAAGAAGGCGCTCGCGGTCGTGACCTCGGGCACCCACAAGGGGCTGCCCCGGCGCGTACGCCAGGCCGGCCTCTCGCCCAAGCTCGCGGAGGCGCCCCAGAGCCCGCCGCAGCCGCCCGCTGAGGAGAAGCCCGCCGAACGCTCTCCCGACGAGGTCCGCGACCTGTTCTCCGCCTTCCAGCGGGGAACCCAACGCGCCCGAGAAGAAGCCTCTGAGGAGGGGCCATGAGTAAGGGGGATGCATGAGTGTGCCGACCACCAACACCGGTGAGCTGAACTGGCTGCTTGACGACCTGACGTCGCGGGTCGCGGCGGTGCGCCAGGCGGTCATCCTGTCGACCGACGGGCTGGCGATCGGATACTCCAAGGGGCTCATCCGGGAGGACGCCGAGCACCTGTCGGCCGTGGCGGCCGGTTTCCAGAGCCTGGCCCGCGGCACCGGACGCCACTTCGGCGGCGGCGACGTGCGCCAGACCATCGTGGAGATGGAGTCGGCGTTCCTGTTCGTGACCGCGGCGGGGCAGGGCACCTGCCTGGCCGTGATCGCCGAGGCGAACGTGGACGTCGGGCACATCGCGTACGAGATGGCCATGCTGGTCAAGCGGGTGGGCCAGCACATCACCACCAACCCGCGCGCCGGAGCGTCATGAGCGACAGCCCGCAGTGGTTCGATGAGGAGGCCGGACCCGTCGTCCGGCCCTATGCTCTCATCCGTGGCCGTACGCGTCCCTCCGGGGACGTGTTCGACCTCGTCGCGATCGTGCGCGCCGTCGGCGAGACGCCGACCGGCGAGCTCGGTCCCGAGCAGCGACTGATCCTGCGGGCTGCCCGGGCTCCGATCTCGGTGGCCGACCTGGCCGTCGAGCTGGACCTGCCCGTCGGTGTCGTCCGGGTGCTCCTGGGCGATCTGCGTGACCACGGCCTCATCTCGGTGTCGTCGCCCTCCGCCGGAGGCCCGCGCACGAACGAGCGCATTCTCAAGGAAGTGATCAATGGACTCCGTGCTCTCTGAGGATCCCGTCGCGCTGAAGATCCTCATCGCCGGCGGCTTCGGCGTCGGCAAGACCACCCTGGTCGGGTCGATCAGCGAGATCAAGCCGCTGCGCACGGAAGAGGTGCTCTCCGACCGCGGGGTCGGCGTGGACGACCTCGACGGCGTGGAGGCCAAGACCACCACGACCGTGGCGATGGACTTCGGCCGCATCACCATCCGCGACGGGCTCGTGGTCTACCTGTTCGGCACCCCCGGGCAGGAGCGGTTCTGGTTCATGTGGGACGAGCTGTCCTACGGCGCGTTAGGGGCCGTGGTGATCGCCGACACCCGGCGGCTCACCGACTGCTTCCCGTCGGTCGACTACTTCGAGCAGCGCGGCACGCCGTTCGTGGTGGCCGTCAACTGCTTCGACGGCGCCGACCGGCACAGCGTGGACGACGTGCGGATCGCACTCGACCTCGACGACGACGTCCCGGTGATGCTGTGCGACGTACGCCGGCGCACCTCGGCCAAGGAAGTGATGATCACCCTGGTCGAGCACTCCCTGAGGACACTCACCTCGGCGAACTGACGACGGCGTTCGCCGGGCTGGTGGGACGGCCCCATTGCCGAGTTCATCGGCGTGCGGGCCGTTCTTGAAATCTGGGACAGGCCATCACGTCGACATGAGTAGTTCGCGCACGCGCTCTGTCGCGGCATGCTCCGCGCCGTAGATCCGCTCAAGGTCGGACAGGAGTGCGGCGAGGGTGCGCCGAGCCCGATCCAGCAATCCGGCGCTGCGCTCCAGCTCGCCGATCTGGCGCCGCAGTTCCAAAGCCTGCGGATCATCCTCCGCCGGGACGTCGGCCACCAGTGCCGTCATGAGGTGCAGCGCCTGTTCGACGTCGCCGAGGTGAGCGTGGCAGGTGGCTTCCTGGAGCCGGTAGTAGAACGCCTGACCCGTCTTGCTCGACGCCGCCAACTCGCCGTATATCTGGGCCGCTCGACGGTGGTCACCCGCCGCCATGAAGGCCTCGGCCAGCTCTTCCCGCAGTCCAGGCGCATCGGGCCCGCGGGCGAGGGCCCGCTCCAGTGTCGAGGTCGCTTCGCTGTACCGGGACTCCCGAATCAGTGTCTGCGCGTGGCGGCGAGCACGGCGTACGTCACCCTGGCCGAACTCGTCACCGGCTCCCCGCGCTTCTGCCGCTGACCTCGGCGGGTCCGTGACGGTGGTCCGGCTCAGCGCGCGGGCGTACAAGAGCAAGGGGCTCGCGCGGCGATCCGTCATGTCGCCCAGCGGCTCGGTGCCGTACAGGTAGGGGGTGAGCCGCTCGTACACCTCGCGGACGTTCGCGGGCCTGTCGGCAGGGTCCTTCTCCACCATCGCCATCAGCAGCTCATCCAGCCCACGTGGGATGTCGGGCCGGTGCCGCCCGGCCGGCATCGGTGGCGTCGTGATGTGCTGCGTCTTCACGCTGTGATCGTTGGGCCCGGTGAACAACGGGTGGCCGGTGGCCGCTTCGTAGAGTACGCACCCCAAGGAATAGATGTCGGCATGCACAGTCCCCCGCTTGCCTTCGACCTGCTCGGGAGACATGTACGCGGCGGTCCCGAGCTGCTGCCCGGTCTGGGTGAGCGTGGTCATGTCCGCGTCATGCATGAACGCCAGGCCGAAGTCCAGAACCCGGATCGAGCCGTCCCGGCAGAGCATGAGATTGGACGGTTTCAGATCCCGATGCAGAATGTCCTGCTCATGAGCAGCCTCCAGAACGGTCGCGATCTGGGCTCCGATGGACGCCACCCAGCCGATGGAGAGCGGCGCGTGCTCGGCGATGACGTCGTGCAGGCCGTTCCCCTCGATGTACTGCATGATCATGTAGTGGCGGCCGTCGACCGTCCCGAAGTCGTACAGCGCGGGAACGCCCGGGTGAGCCAAGCTGGACAGCGCCTTGGCTTCCCGGGCGAACCTCTGGTGCAGCTCCGCGTCCGGCAGAAGGACGAACTTGATCGCCACTTTCCGGGCGAGCACGATGTCGTGGGCGCCCCACACCTCGCCCATCCCGCCACGACCGAGCCGATAGGGGTCAAGCTGGTAACGACCGAGAAAGTGGGACACCAAGCCTCCCGGGGGTCACTCCGGGGTCAGACTCCCGTCAAGAAGCCCGTCGAGCCCGGCAACCACAAGATTATCGCTGATCTCGCGCAGCGCTCTGGCCGTATCCTCGAACACGAGAAGCTGAGCGAAGGCCTTTCCATACCGGCGCTGTTCCTCGATCGGCAGTCGGGGCAGCGACGCCCGCCGTGGATCCCTCCTGACGGTCGAACCGTGACGACTCGCGGCGGTGCTCTCAGCCCGTAGACAGCCAGCAAGGAAGTAGGGATCGAGCCGCTCCGGATCGGTCCGGAAGAGCAGCAGCTGCGATCCGAGCACAGCCCCTGCCCGGCTCATCACCCGTGGCGACGCGCCGCTGGAATGGAGCAGAGAGGCGATCACGTCGCCTTCCTCGATACGGACGAGTCCTGGAGCGTCACCAGTACGGCCAGTGGGCTCTCTGTTGAGCAGGAGATCCTTGGCCGTGAGCACGGGAAGGTCACCGTCTTCCTGGAGCTTGAGCGGACCTTGCATGATGGTGACGGCCCCTGCCCGGGCAAGCTCACCGAGGTTGGTCATCGCAAGATCTCGACGAGGTGTCGCGACGATTCGGGGAAGTCGCAGCTCCTTCACGATGGATGAGAGGCCATCACTCATCACGAGATATCCGGAAGTGGGCTCCTGCGTCGCCACCCGATGGCTCGTCGTCAGATCGATCTCCTCATCGAGAAGATCGATGATGCGAACCACCCGGCTGTTCTCCGGCAGCTCCGCTTTCTCTCGGTAGGCTCGCCACGCCGTCTCGGCCAGGACCAGGTCCTCGCCCGCGTTGACCATCAACACGTCCGACGGCGGCTCATCCCGTTGGGCGGGTTTGCGGAGGACCCACAGGTCGGGTGGTCCGCTGGAGGCGGGAGCGGCGCCGGGGAAGAGGCTGATGATGGCTCGCAGGGCGCCGGCTCTTAGGAGATTGCCGCGTATTCGCCTGCCCGGACGGCGACCGGCGGCCACACTCGGCATCATGATCACCACAAGCCCGCCTGGTTTCACGTGCGCCAGGCAATGCTGTACCCAGGCAAGTTCGGACTCACCGCGCGGTGGCAGACCGAACTCCCAGCGCGGGTCGCTGGTCAGCTCCTCATATCCCCAGCCGCGCTCGTTGAACGGCGGATTGCAGACCACGGCGTCGAACTGCGTGCCGGCGAAGGCGTCGTCACGCAGCGAATCGCCGGCTTCGATCTGCGCCGCATAACCATGAAGGCGTAGCCGGACACTGGTCAGCCTGGCGGCGTTCTCGTTCAGCTCCTGGCCCGATATGTGGATGCCGTGGCTTTCCAGCAATATGGTGCCGATTCCACAGGCCGGGTCGAGAACGGTGCCGCCCTCAGTGCTGCCGATCGCGGTCATCAGTCTCGCCACCGCTGGTGGAGTAGCAAGCAGGCGGCGGGAATGTAGATCGACATAGCGCTCACATATCCCGTCGAATGCGGCGCTCACGCCCTCCGCCTGCCCGATGTCCCTGATCTCCCTGGTCAGAGCATCATCAAGCCTGGCGCTCTCCCCCAGCAGAACCGCGCCGACCTCGGCCACCACCTCGCCCAACCGCAGATCGTCAGTGCTGCTGCGCAGCCGCTGCCAGAGTCGTTCCAGTGGTGACACCTCGACATAACGGCCGTGGTCCCGGAGCCACTGCTCCACTTCGCTCAGCGAGAAGGCAGGACTTGAGGCGGTGCCGCCCACAGGCTGGGGAAAGTCGTCGAAGCGCTTGCGCCAGTTACTCACCGCGGCCCGGCCGACGTCGGCCATCCGCGCGATGTCAACGGCATTGACCAGGACGTCGTCTTGCATCAGAGCCCCTCCTCCGGCAACCACAGCTCGTTTCCGGCATGGCGGAGCCGCCCGCGATAGTCCTCATGCCCTGGTAGCGCCCGCTCGACGGTGCTCCAGAACTCGGCCCCGTGATCGGGCCTGCGGATGTGGGCCAGCTCGTGAACGAGCACGTCGTCGATCGGGCTGGGGGGCAGTTGCATGGTGGCCCAGTGGATGTTGACCTGTCCGTCCCTCGAACACGATCCCCATCGGTAACCGAGCGGCCGGACTCGTAGTCCGTTGACCTCGACGCCGAGCCGGGTCACCCAGGGGCGCACCCGCTTGGACAGCCAGGGGTGGCCGACCCAGCGATACCAGCCGACGAGTTCCTTGGCAGGTGGGGCGTCGCCCAGCTCCCGCTTCTCCGCGAGCTTGCCGTACAGCCAGGGTCTTTTGGCCCCCACCACCTTGGTCAGCTCGGACTTCGACAGCTGGGGTGGAACGACCGCGGTAATGGAGGCGTCCCGTTCGACGGTCAGGCGTACGTTCTTGCGCCGATCGCTCACCGAGACGGCGACCTCCAGGTCACCGACTCGCAGGACTCCTGGTATTTCACTCACGGTCACCAGCATGCCAGGGTCACGCTTTGGGGATCGTCGCGTGGTTGTTCTTGACGGCGTCCCGGGCCTTGTCCGCCACCTGCTCCAGCTGATCGACGTCACCGAGGTCGGCTGTCACGAGGATCTCGAAGATCTCGCCGCGGAAGTCGGCGACGTCGGGGCGCTTGTCCCAGAAGCCGTGCCGCGGCAACGTCAACTTCGCCACGTGGTGGCCTCTCTTGATCGGTCGGTGTGCGTCAGGGGCCCAGTTTCCCAGCGACGGAGGGTCTGCGCGGTTTCTTCACGCTGTAGAGAGCGAACGGCTGTGTTGACAGCACTCTAGGAACGACTTACTACTGTCGTCAACACCAAATGCTATACCTGTGTACTAGGATCACAAGGCAGGCTCAGGTTCCCCCGGAGGTCAGATGAGCACGCTCGATCGGAACGCGGTGATCGCTGAGGAACAGCTGGCCGTCGATCACATCTACGACTGCGTCGACCAGGACCGGAAGGCTGTCGAGAACTTTCGATCCAGCAGCCTGGGAGATTGCCCGGACGCCGGGCTGTCGTCTCATCCGGACCTTCCGAAGGAGTACGGACGCCGCGAGGATCTCGGCCGACAGCCCCTGGTGATCGCTCGGATCGACCTCCTTGAGGACCCCGATGACAAGCTCACCTGGTACATCGGCCGGGCCACCGTACGAGACCGCCAAGGCGACCTGGCGTTGGTGAAGTGGACGTCCAAGGCGGCGACCGCCTGGCGCCTGGCCACTCCCGACGAGCCCGCGGATGTGCGGCGGCAGCGTCAGCTCCGCTGCGACGGCCCCAAGGTTGTCGACTACAGCGACACCGAGATCCAGGTGATCAACGCCAAGGGGGAAACCATCGCGGCTCCGGTCACCGACGACGAGCCCGACCTGTTCCTCCTCGCCGACCTGGACCTTGCCCGCGACGGCGTCATGCGTGACATCGTCGAGACGATCCAGCGCCACCAGCTCAGGCTGGTCGCCGACGAACGGAAGGGCGTGCTCGTCATCCAGGGCGGGCCGGGCACCGGCAAGACGGCGGTCGGGCTGCACCGTGTGACTTGGTTGCTCGACAATGAGCACTTCACCCCTGATCAGGTGCTCGTCATCGGCCCACACAAAGCGTTCCTTCAGTACGTTCGTGATGTCCTTCCCCGTATGGGCAGCCGAGGTGTGGCGACCGTGGACATCGCGGAGCTCTGGACGGGCGACGTCCGGGGAACCGATCCGGTCGCTGCCCGGCTGGTCAAGTCGGACGACCGAATGGCCAGGGTGCTGCACAACGCGGTCGAGAACCTCATCCGGGAGGATCTCGCCACCGAAGAGGGCTTCAACTTCCGCGGCGCGCGGCTGGACATCGACAAGGCCGAGCTTGTCCGGCTTGTCACAGCGGCTCGCGAGGCCAGGGGTTCCTACCTCGTACGGCGTCGCCGCTTCGTCGACACCGTCATCGACGGGTTGCTGACCCAGTACGCCGAGGCAACCCGGGTCAAGAAGTCCGACGGCGCGCTCCGTGGCAACTTGGAGAAGGCTCCGGCCGTTTCCACGCTCATCAACCGGATCTGGCCGTCAACCAGCGCCGAGCAGATTTATCGGCAACTGCTCGCGGACAAGGACGCCCTTGCCGCTGCGGCCTTCGGCGTGCTCACCCTCGACGAGCAGGCCGCGCTCGTCCGCCCGCCGGCCAGACGAGTCGCGGACGAGCCCTGGTCGGCCGAGGACCTCGTCTGCCTGGAGGAGCTCCGGTGGCTCCTGACCGGTGAGAACGAACGGCGCTACCAGCACCTGGTCATCGACGAAGCCCAGGACCTGACGCCCATGCAGGCCAAGTCGCTGGCCCGCTGGTGCCCGTCCGGCTCGATGACCATCCTCGGAGACCTGGCGCAGAGCACGGGCATCCGCCAGTACGACGTCTGGGAACGCCTGGCCGACATCCTGGCCGGCGCCGAAGGCTGGCACATCGCCGAACTGGGCGTCGGCTACCGAGTGCCGTCGGAAGTCATGAAGTTCGCCGCGATGCTGGGGACGGAGATCTCGCCGTCCACGGCAATCCCGGCTTCCGTTCGACCGTCCTCGCCGGACACTCTGGCGATCGTTCCGGTCCCCCGGCAGCGCATCATCACCGAGACGGTCACCAGGGCCCAGCGGTTGGCCATGCAAGACGGCGACCAGGCACGTTCCGTCGCGGTCCTGACTCCCGCGCAGGACGAGCTCCATACCGAACTCGCCCGACAGATCGCCGCCGCCCAGGAGTCCGCGTTGCCGGGAATGGGACAGCGGGTCGCCGTCATGCCCGCGCACATGGCGAAGGGTCTGGAGTTCGACCACGTCGTGGTGGTAGAACCGCATCTGTTCGCCGAACAGAGTTCGACGGGGCTTCGCCAGCTTTACGTCGCTCTGACGCGGTGCACGCAGTCCCTGACGGTGCTCCATTCGTCCCCTCTGCCTGCCGAGCTAGGCGGGCCTGTCAAGGTGCCTGTGGCTGAGATCAAGAAGACTGATGCTGTCCCTTCGTCCCAGAGTGAGCGGTTCGCCGACGGGGATGAGTTTCGAGCTTTCCTCAAGGAGCAGGCGGCGGCCAGCCGGAAGCAACCGGCGCACGCCCGCCTCAAGCACATGCTCGCCGCCGAGTTGTACGGCAACGAACGCGAGCCCGTGCTGGACACCGAGTACGCCGACATCCTCTGTGAGGACGAGCGCGGGCTCGGGTTCTACATGATCTCAGCGCAGAGCGTCGACACCTACGCCGAGCTTCGCGCCATGGCACCTCGGCTCCTGGAAGCCGAATGGGCCAGCGGCAAGCACAAGGAGATCGATCGGCTCTTCCTCCTCTTCCTCGTCCTGCCGAAGGCGCCTCAGGACCTGTGGGCGGTCGACATCATCAAGGCGCTCTTCGACGTCTCGATCATCTGGAAGACCGAGACCGGCTGGGACGGCCCGTTCGTGGAGGCCGCTCTGGGGCAGTGACGGCAGGACCGCACGGCCACGATGTCGGCTCCCCGCGAAGCTGCGAACGCCGGCGCCGAACGCCTCCATATCATGCGGTTCATGACTGCCGGGCCCGATCGGGCCGCCCTCCAGACGAACCTGCGTCAGAGCCTGGCCTGGGCTCTGATGCCGGTCTGCTGCTGCGGCGGGTTACCAATCCCCTTCATGATCGGCTATGCCGCCTATCGGCTCCGCAACACGACATTGTGGATCTTCGCGGCGGCCTATCTCGCAGTCGAGGGAGCGGTGTAAGCCTGGCCAGGACCGGTGGCGCCCAGCCCGGCCCCTGCACCGGCACAGGCATGGATCGGTCCGTACGCACTCCTCACCAAAATAGGCGAAGGAGGTCAGGGACAGGTCTATCTGGCTCGTTCTCCGGACGGCGGGCAGGTCGCCATCAAGCTGTTGCATGCACGAGTGGCCTTCACGGAGCGGGACGGCTTCCTCGCCGAGGCCAGTGCGGCCCGCCGGGTGCCAGGGTTCGCAACCGCCCGGGTGATCGACGTCGGCGTCGACGATGGGAGACCGTACATCGTCAGCGAGTACATCCAGGGTCCCTCTTTCGATCAGCTCATTCGTCTCGAGGGTCCGCGTTCCCCGGACAGCATGGTCCGGCTGGCCATCGCGACAGCCGCCGCCCTCAACGGAATCCACCAGGCGGGCATCGTCCATCGGGACTTCAAGCCGGCCAACGTCCTGCTCGCCACCGACGGCCCACGAGTGATCGACTTCGGGATCGCACGCGCCGTCGAGCGGCTCACCATTTCGGGAGGCGCCAAGGGCACTCCGGCCTTCAAGTCGCCCGAACAGGTCGAAGGCCGTCCGATCAGTCCCGCCTCAGACGTCTTCAGCTGGGGCGCGACCATGTACTTCGCGGCCGCCGGTCGCCTGGCCTTCGATGGTCCGTCCGTCTGGGCAGTCGAGAACCAGATCATCCACTCCGACCCGGATTTCCGCATGGTGCCCGTTCCTTTTCGCGACCTCCTTCGGCAGGCCATGCACAAGAGCCCGCATGAACGCCCGTCGGCATGGCAACTCCTCCTACTGCTGTCACGCTGAACTTGCTTGCATACTCAGTTCACAGCCTCTAGTCTTTGTTCGACGAGAGAGGCGGGGTCTGTGATGCGTACTCTGCGAGCCGGACGAGCCATCCACTTACTGGACATCGAGAACCTGACCGCGTCACCGTCGCCCACCGCGGCGGAGATCGCACACACCATGTCCGACTACCTGCAACGGGTGCCGGTCGGGCCTTTGGATCAGTTCGTCGTCGGCGTCAACCCGCGATCGCTCGTCGAGGTGGGCCGAGTGATCCATGGCGCTCAGATCCTCACCCGTTCGGGTCCGGACGGAGCCGACAGCGTGCTCGCCGAGATGGCCGTGAGCGACCGCGTCGACCTCCGCTTCGAACGGGTCGTCATCGGGTCCGGAGACGGCTACTTCGCCGACTTGGCCGTCTGGCTCGCCGCTCGTGACGCGCGGGTCACGGTGGTGACCCGCACCGGCCTGCTCAGCTGGCGCCTCTACGTCGCGGTCCGCGACATCACCTACCTCGACGCGGCTTTGGCCGCCTGATCCCAAGGACTCACCATGACGTACCAACCCCCTGTGCCGCCTCCCGCACGCCGGGGAATTCCCGGCCCGGCGGTCGCCCTGATCGCCGTTCTCGCCCTGGGCGCGGGTTGCGTCGGCGGTGTGGCCGTGGGAAGTGCCGGCAGCACGCCGACCACGGCCACGGCCCCCACCTGGGCGGCCTCCGCGGAGGCGTCGCAGGACACCGCTCTTCCTCCCGCCGAGAAGGAGAAGGACCGTCTCGTGAAGCTGCCCGACTTCAAGGGGCAGAACGCCGCGATCGCCCAGCAGTGGCTGGTCGATCGGGGATGGGACGAGTTCAGCGACATCAAGCTCGGCTCGCAGGACCGCTACGACACGATGGTCCTCCTGCCGGAGAACTGGACGGTGACCAAGCAGTCCCACAAGGCCGGCACCAAGGTCGCGGTCGGCACGACCATCGTGCTCACCTGTACGAAGGCGTCCTGACAGCCCCGCTCGTCCTGCGTACCGGAAGCAGCCGTCAAATAAGTACATAGAACACAGAAGCCACAAAGAACGATATCAAAAGCACATAGGTCACAGATCGGTTCCTATGGCTCGCCAGACCATGCGAACTACAGGAATATTGTTCCGTTCACTTAGAAATTTCGACTGATTCTTCGGGATAAGCCGGACAAGATACTTCATATCCGCACATCCCTGACCACTCACGCCTGGCTCCTAGATATTCCAGGGTGTAGCTTCTTACAGCTTCACATCGATGACCAAGGCGCTTAATCCGTGATAAATGATCAACTGCCCGCTACGTGGCCCATTGGCACCTTCATGCACAGACTCAGCCCGGAGGAGCGGACGGAACTGCTGGCTCTCGCGCCGCCGTCCCCGCGGCGGGCCGGCGAGCCACTCATACAGCAAGGGGACCGAGGAGGGTCCGAGGTCTACCTACTGAGGTCCATGCCAGGCCAGAGGCCCACGGCGTGCGTGAAGGTGACGGCCTACCTGGAAACGGGCGCGGCAGCCATGCTGGGCATTCGGGTCAGCGGCGATGTGGTCGGCGAGCTGGCGGCCCTGCGCAGAGAGCCGAGATCGGCCATGGTGACCACGTGCAGTCCGATGTTGGTGCACGTCATCCGGGCCCAGGCGTTCACGGACTTCCTCGATCGTCACCCCGCGGCCTGGAACGCGCTGGCCAGGATGATCGCCGACCGGCTCGACTGGGCCAACCGCAGAAGAACCGACTTCGCTCAGTTCAGCGTGCCGGTACGGGTCGCGAACGTGCTGGTGGAACTCGCAGGCCGACACGGCATCGACCGGGTGGACGGGAAACGAGACCTCGGGATCGATCTCACCCATGAGGAGATCGCCAATCTGATCGGGGCCGGAAAAGACGCCGTCTTCAAGGCCATCCGATGTCTCAAAGATCTCAAACTGATCGATCCCAGTCATCGCCGGAAGATCATCATCGACCCGGTCAGACTGGCCGAGTTCCGATAAAGCGTACTGGTACGTCTTGGGGCGAAGAGATCTTCGCCAGACTCTATCCCCGACGATCTCCCCGGCCACTCCGTGGGATCTTTTCCGCAACCACAAGGTGACGTGATGCTCGATTCCGATTTCAGCCGCCGCTTGATCATGGCGGTCGATGCAGAGGGATACGGCCGCGGCGATGATCTACGGCACGACTCGATCCAGTCGGGTCTGGCCCAGGTCATGGACCGTGGCGCCCGTGAGACCGGACTGCGCCGTGACACCTGGACCCGCCAGGAGGCCGGCGACGGCGAGGTCATCGTCCTCCCGGACGGCGAGCCCGAACTCCGGGTCATCGACGACCTGATCCGTCGCGTACGCAAAGCACTCCACGACCACAACCGCGAACGCCGGGACGACGCCCGTCTACGGATCCGCGTGGCCATCGGCCACGGCGTCGTGAAGCGCGGCGCGATGGGCTTCGTCGGCCAGGTCGTGGTGACCACCTGCCGGCTGCTCGACGCGAAGGCCGCTCGTGCCGCCCTGAAGGCGAACCCGCGCGCCGACCTGGTGCTGATCCTCACCGATCGGCTCTACGAGGACGTCGTCCGGCAGCTCCACACCTCCTATAGGCCGGAGTCCTTCACCCGACTGGAAGTGCCGACCAAGGAACGCACCGAGATCGCCTGGATGTGGATCCCCTCCGAAGACCTGGACCAGAAGGGAACCCTCGACATGGACAACCTGCCCGAGGTCGCCGACACCCTGTGGGCGCTGATCGCCGGCGGCGCCCTCGAACGTCTGGGTGCCTACGGCACCGAGACCGGCCTCGGTGGCGCCAGGAGACTGCTCGCGAAGATCAAGGCGTTCCGGTCCGAGCAGGGCCGACCGGCCGACCCGGAGTCCCGCGACGACCTGCTGGAGTCCCTGGAGAGGCTGGTGCGGGTCGACGCCGCCGCGAAGCAGTTCGCCCAGCAGTTCAACGCCGAGCAGATGACCGTCAACCTGATCACCGCCCCCATTTCCGGCGAGGAGATCAACTTTGGCATCCGAAACTGACTCGCCGCCCGAGGGGGTGAGGATCGGCGGAGAGGCCACGCCGGTCGATCTGACTGATCAGCCTCAGTCGACGGACGAGATCTTCGCGCAGGTCTCCCACGTCCAGACCGTCATCAACCACATCCACGGCAACATCGGGGGAGCCTCCTTCGGCATCTCGGATTCCCGCCCCAAGTCGCGCCGCACGTCCGGCCCCGTATCCCAGCACGAGATGGCGGAGGCTCGCACCTGCTACGTACGCCACGCCAGTTACAGGGCCGCCGCCGAACAACTGGAGAGCAACAACATGGTGGCCTTGATCGGCAACGCCGGCACGGGCCGACGGACGGCAGCGCTCAATCTGCTTCACGATGTCGTCGCCGCCCGGCCCGACATGGTGGTGGAACTCAGTCCGGCCTACACGCTGGAGAAGCTGGCCGCCCGCGAGATTCGGCCAGGCCACGGCTATCTGCTGTGTGACTGGCCCAAGGACGACGTCGAGGGGAGCATCGCTGACTTCCACGTACGGGAGATCAGGCGCCGCGTGCGGGATGCCGGAGCTTACTTGGTGATCACAGGGACGGCTACCTCGCTGCCCGACGGGGACCAGATACCCTGGCTGCCGCCGCCGGCCGGCGACGTCCTGCGGGCCCACCACGTGGCGTCCGAGATCGCTGACGAGGCGGCCGCCCAGATCACCGCCGACCATGCCATGGCCGACGTGGTGGCACTGGCGCGCGAGCTGGCCTCAGGGGTTCCGCTGGACAAAGCGCTCGACAGGCTGGAGTCCGCCGGGCGCCGTGACGTGGTCGCCTGGTTCGACGGCCCACGCACCCGGGGTGAGCTCTTCGAGATGGCTGCCATGGCCTTCACCGCCGGTCTTCCGGAAAGCGGCTTCGAGATCCTGCTCGCCCGGCTGGAGTCCATCGCCGGCATCGGCGGGGAAAAGGCGGATGCCATCTCGGCCGACGATCCGATGCCGAGCCGCCGCCTGCTCCGGGTGGCAGAGGGCTCGCTTTTCGGCCTGGCACCGGGGCGCAGGCTGGTGTTCAAGGTCGAGGGGCATCGAACGCACGTCATGCGGGAGCTGTACCAGCGGCACGGCATGCGGTTGTGGGATCCGGTCATCGAATGGCTGCATGAGTGCGCCAATCTCCGCGACCCGAGCGTACAGGCGGAGATCGCCAGGGGCGTGGCGGTTCTGGCCTCCGTCACGGACTACTCGTACGTCGAAAGCACGTTTCTCACCCCATGGGCCCGAGGAGGGGGCGTCATGCGCAGGCAGGCGACCGCCGCGATGGCCATCTCATGGTTGTGCCTGGACGAAACGACCCGTCCGGAGGTTCTGCGTACGGTCACCTCGTGGACGAGGGCATCCGCGGTCAGACCCAAATTCACCGCCAGCCTGGCCTGGTCCGGTGAGCTGGGCATCCGATTTCCGCTGGAGGCGACCCGGATGCTCTGGCTGCAGATCAAAGTCAGTGAGAAGCCGGTTCGGCACGCAGAGATCGCATTGGCTCGGCTGTTCGCAGCGCTGACCGAGGCCACCGGCAACGCCCTCCCGATGCTCGATCGGATGGCGGCTCAGATCAGCAACGACAGGCGGATCGGCCGCGCAGTCGACCCGTCGATCCGGGCGATCTTGAGTGTCCTGTCGGCTCGCGCGGACGGGGTCAGGGTCCCCACAGTCACCGCCCACCTGCGTAGTCGCCCCGAATCAGCTATCCCCCTCGCCCAGCTGTGGTCGGCGGTTCTGGTCAAGCGCCCTCACCGCAGGGACGCGCTGGCCGCCCTGTACGACGCCGTCTGCGCGTTCGACGAGCGTGACGACGACGACCGCAGCCGTGTCCGTGCCCTCTTCGCAGCGCTCGTGGAGGCGCTTCCTGCGAGGGAACGGCCGCTGCTGGCCCATGATCTGCGGCGTTACGCGATCTCCCGCAACACCGACGAGAACCGGATGGAGCTTCTCCTGTCGCTGCTCCGGATCTTCTTGAGCCCCGCTGCACTGTCCCTCGACACCACTGGAAAGCGTCCATGAGCTACCCCGTGATCAGGCAGGTCCCCCTTGAGCCTGTCGCCAGGAAAGGGTTCCTGAGCAAGCCCCGCCGGCCGATCTCCAGCCTGCCCCGCCAACTTCCGCACGAGCGGCTCGTCTTCGAATACGACGGCACGTTCGTGCTGGGCGACCGGCGGCTGCACGGTGACGAACCGCACGTGCTGCACGGCGACAGCGTCAGCGTCGTGGACGTGTCCAAGGACCACCCGGTGACGATCCACGTACCGATCAACTCCTCTGGCGCCCACGACTTCAGGGTCGCGGTGCGGTTCCACTGCACGGTCGACGAACCGATCGAGGTGGTGCGTGCCGGTCTGACCGATGTCTCCGATCACCTCGTCACCTATATCCGGGCCTACCACAAGCTCTTCGAGCTCGGCCGCGACTACGAGTTGCACCAGGTCCACGACCTGTGGACGCTCGTGCACGCCCAGGTGAAGGCCTACGCGACCCTGGTGCCGTGTGTGCTGTCCGGCATGACCGCCGAGTTCTCCGGCCTCGACGTGTACGCCCCCGAAGAGATCGCTCGGGGGCGGCGGCACTACGAGACCAGTCTGCACAACATCCAGGGCGAACACGGCCTCCGCGACGCCAGGCGCAAGCTCGACCGTGACTTCGAGCTGGACGAGCAGGACTACCTGCACACCAAGGGTCGTAGCGCCAACGACTTCACCCGGCAGGAGGCGACCCTCGACCGGGATCAGCAGATCAGCGAGGCCACGAAGGTCAGGGACTTCCTGAACAGCGGTCCTGGCGCCGCCGACAGTCTGTACGTCACGGTGCACGGCCTCAGCGAGCAACAGGTCGCCGAACGGTACGCCGCCCTGGGAGACCGTGAGTACAGCGCTGTCCAGCACAGGATGCAGCGCGAGCACGAGTTGCAGGTCGTTCAGGCTCGTGGCAGGGCCGAGGTCGTCCGGGCGGCGATCGCCCAGGGCCTGTTCAACGAGAACACCGGAAAGGAACTGCTTGCCTCGTTCGACGATGTCGAGCCGGACGCGGAGGCGAGGGACCTCGAAGGCCCGGCCTATGAGCCCCGCGCCGAGGTGACGGCCGGCGACCCCGACGACGACTTCTTCATGGAGGAGGACGTCCGTGGTTGACATCCTCCACGAGTCCAAGGCCGGCGAGCAGCGCGGACGGCGTCCCCGGCGCCGGGAGCGGCTCACGCTCGGGGTGTTCCTGCGTCGGTTCACCGGAGTCGACGAGAAGATCCTCGCAAGTGTCCCGCAGGAACGTTCCCGCTACACCAGCCTCGGCGCAGTCGTGATCAGCACCGCGCTCATCGCGGGCACCTCCATGCTGGGCGCGCTGACCCTGCTCTCGCAGGCGTCCCTGCTCTACCTGGTGCCGGTCGCGGCGCTGTGGGGCCTGATCATCGCCAACATCGACCGATTCCTGATCACCAGCCTGCACGGCGACAACGACGGCTGGACCCGCTGGGGCAACCTGCTCATCCGCCTCGCCCTCGCCGTCGTCATCGGGATCTTCATCGCCGAACCCCTCACCCTGAAGATCTTCCAGGAGCGGCTCGATCGGCAGATCCTGGTGGAGCGCGACCAGGCGATCAGCTTGACGGAGAGCCGATACAAGCAGTGCAACCCCCTCGACGGGCCAGCTCCTTCGGGGGTCGACTGCACCGGCTATCTTCTCGACGGCGGCGACCAGGCGCTCGCCATCGAACGGAACATGACGCAGAGGCAAAGCAGCCTCAAGGCCGCCGAAGACCAGTTGGCGGCAGACATCAACCGACGCCAGGAGTTGGAGGCGCTCCGCGGACGGGAGTGTAACGGCATAAAGGTGGCGAACCGCACCACAGGCGTCGAGGGCAACGGCCCTGAGTGCAAGGTCCGGACGAACGATCTCACCACCTTCCTCGCCACCCATGACATTCCCCGACAGCAGGCGGAGATCGCGAAACTGAGGACCGAGATCGGCTCGCTGACGGCCGATCGCGCCAGCGCCGAAGAGCAGCGTTCGACGGCTCTCAGCAAGAAGATCACCGCGCGCGTCGAGGAGAAGAAGCGGGCCTACGCCGACATCGGCCTGCTGGACCGATGGGAGGCATTGGGCACACTCGCAGGCCAGAGTGGCATGGTCAACTTCGCTCACTGGTTGCTGCGGATCATCTTCGTCCTGCTCGACTGCATGCCGATCATCTCGAAGATGCTGAACGGCAAGACCGAGTACGACCGCCTCCTCACACAGGAGCTGCGCGCCGGCTCAGCCTGTCACGAGGCCGAACTGAACTTCACCACCCGGCAGACCACCGGCGAGTACGAGATCAGGCTGCGCGAAGAGGAACGCCGGCTGAAAGCCGAACGCGGCCGGATCGACCGGGACCAGCGCGTCGACGAGGCCTCCAGGGACGACGAGATCGACCGCCTCGCCCGCACTTTCATGACCTCGACGCCCACGCGCCGTTAGACCACCGGATCGCCGTCGGGCTCGGGAACCATCTCAGCATCCTCCTCTGTCATGCCCGGATCGGTCCCGGTCGCGGCCAGCGTGGCGATCCGGGATGCGGCCTCGTTGCGAGCCAGTCGGCATACGGTGAGCATCGAGTTCAGGCTGGCCCGCAGGTCGTCCTTGACCGCTTCGAGAGCCGCGTCCCTACGGAGCCACGTGACCTTCCGCACCTGCCGGAAGTCGGCAGGCTCGTACGGATGGTGTTCGTAGGGCCCGGTGACCTCCCCGATGGCGATGCGGCCGGGAAGCGATTGGAGCGGCATGACCACCAGGTCTCCGGGCTGGATCTCGGTGGTGAATCTCCAGAGTTGTCCCATCCAGTTGGCGATGGTGTTGGGATTGTCCGCCGGGAAGGCGTTGCGCAGGGCGTCCGCCAGCGCCTCCCGGGTCGGGTATCGGCTGAGGTCTCCCACCTCATGCCAGCCGACGATGATCAGGCCCTCTTCCAGCGCTCGCACTTCACGCTCCCCCTCGCTGCCGCCGCGCACCAGCCATGCGCGAGGTGAGGTGTCTGCGTTCAGGAGGTCGTTCAGCGCTCCGATGACGACCGTGGAGGCATCCGGCCTTTGCAGCGCGATCGGTGCCAAGGACGGCCTCCTCGCGAAGTTGGCGGCGGAGAGCTGCGCCGGCATGCTCGCCCACCCGGGAAGCACGGAGAGGGCGTGAGCGAGCCGCTCCAGGCGATCCACCGGCACGCCCCTGTTGCGCATCCACTCGAAATTGATCGACAGCACCGACTTGCTCACGCCGGTGTAGATGCTCCACATCGCTGCCTCGTCGTGCCCGGTGCTGAACCAGGCGGTGACGGAGGGATGGGCGGCTTCCCCGAAGTAATAGCCCCGGAAGGCTGGATGGCCCTCCGCATGCCGATAGACCGCGAGGAGTGTGTCGGCCACGCCAGGAGGACAGTATTCGTCGAGGGCGTGGAGAAGGCTCTCCTCGGTCCATCTCGACAGTGCCCGGATCGCGCCTCTGCGCTTCGCGTCAGGCTGGACCGGAGCAGCCCCCAAGGAGCCGGCCTCGGCCGGTGGGAGACTGTGATCCGTGGCCGGCGGCAGATCACCGAGCGCCTGGAGTATCGCGATCACCACCGACTCGAGCACATCGATGGTCTGCTCGGTCTCCTGCGCAGTGATCCTCATCTTGCGGTGGAAGCTGCCTGGGTCGTGGTCGCCGGTGTGCGCGATGTTGTTCCGGCGTCTGGCTATCTCGGCAAGCTTCCTGCGTATCCGATCGGCCGCGATCGGCTCGCTCGGGTCCTGATCAGTCAGCTTGCCCGCGACAGCTGTCCACAGACTGACCTTGCTGACATGAGAGAAGCCTTCCGCGATCTTGTCCGGGTGCTGGAAGGTCTTGAACTCGAAGAAACGCTCCAGTGCGGCACGGAACGCGTCCTCCAGCGGCTCGGCGTTCCGGTGTACTTTCTCCACCAGCTCGACCGGCATGGACAGGCGGCTGAAGTTGTTCGGACGCGGGGATCCCGGCCTCTGCGCCAGCGCCACGGCCCGATCGATGATCTCTTGAGTGACCCAATGGTCGAGGGCCGCGACGGCCTGGGTCCATGCAGCACGGTAGAGATCAGTGACGTCGAAGGCGGCGACGCCCAATCTTTCCAGATTGCGACCGCCGTGCACGAGTTGCCGGGCATAACCCAGGTTGCGTTGATATTGCTCGAACGCATTGGGGAAATCACCGGCCCTGATGAGCCGCCGCTCACGGTACTGGCGTTGCAATTCCCGATATATGGAGATATCTGGGAAATCGTCCAGCGCCTTGATCCCGATGCTGGTTATCGACCAGCCGTTCCTTTTGGTCATCCATCCCAGGGACGCCGCCTCGCCGGTGCGGAAGCTCACTTGGGTCCACCAGAGGATCTCGCCGTGCGCGTCAGGACGTCGCAGGTCGCGTGGTATCTCAACGCGCTCCGCTATCGCCTCACGTACAGCGCCGGGCTGCATCGGGCCCCCAGCCTCACGTAGCACCTCCAGGGCTATGCGGAAAATCGGCATAATCTGCTCGGCGAAGGACATGCGACACGCCTCTCTATGCCCAAATATCAGCCTCGGCTCAGCCGCGAGGATATCAATTCTCCCCAGGAGAAAGAATCATCACGCAACACGGGTGGCCAATAAGTGCAATGAACCCGTGCTGCATTATGGCGATGCCCAGATCACGTGACTGCGGTTTATCGGACTGCCATGGCCGGCGACAGCGGCTTCGGAGGCTCGTCGTGAGCTCCCCAGGCAGGCCAACAGGCGTCAACCTCGGGGAGCGGTTTTCGACTTCTTCGGCCCCGCCCGGAGCGGGTTCCATCGCCGCACACCGCGTACGTGCGCGGACCTCGGCGAGGCAGAGGAGAGCGCGTCAGAGCGCTCTCAGGCCGTTGATCACTTCGCGGAGCAGGCTCTCCGTGGGTGAGGACGCGCGGTCGCGTTGCGGGCGGACCGCCACCAGGCCGTACTCCAGCAGGTCGCCCAGCAGCACCCTGATCACGCCGACCGGCAGGCCGACCTCCGAGGCCAGCTCGGCCACCGGCGTGGACTTGCCGGACAGGCAGGCGAGCACGCGGCGGTGCTGGGCGCTCAGTTCGGCGCCCGACGGGGCGGGCAGCCCCGTCGCGCCGACGTTCGCCAGCAGGTCGAGCGCCGAGGACGCGGGTCTCGTGCGTCCGCGCGCCACCGCGTAGGGCCGCACGACCGGCCCGGCCTCCTCATCGACCCATTCGTGCTCGCGGCTCACGATTGAGTTCCCCCATCCTGGTCGCTGTCCTGGCGGCCGCGCTGCCAGCCGGACTGGAGCGAGGAGAGCAGCGCCCTGGCCTCCTCGGGCGAGCGCTCCGGCGCGGGCGCGGGCTCCGGCGGCGGCGCCTCCTTGAGGCGCGGCGACAGGCCGTTCTGGCGCTGTCTGCGGGGCAGGCTCGCCGGGGGCCGCCCGTCGGCGGTCTGGGGCGGGCCCGCCTGCTGCTCGGCGGGCTGCTGCCCGCTCGTACGCGCCCGCCGCGGCAGGACCGCCGGCCCGTCACCGTTCCGCACCGGCGGAGCCACGGCAGGACCACCGCCGCCCCGGAACGGTGAGACGTCGGGAGCGTCGCCGCCCCGGAACAGAGAAACCTCCGGCGCGTCGCCGCCTCTGAGCGGGGAGACCTCCGGCGTGTCACCTCCGAAGGGCGAGGCCGCAGGGGCGTCGCCGCCCCGGAACGGGGAGACCTCCGGCGCGTCGCCGCTCCGGAACGGAGAAACCTCGGGCGCGCCGCCCCCGAAGGGCGAGGGCGCGTCGTTGCCCCGGAACGGGGAGACCTCCGGCGCGTCGTCGCTTCCGAACGGCGAGAGTGCGGGGGCGTCGCCGGTGCCGCCGAAGAGCGGGGCGGGGTCGGGGCGGGGGCCGAGTTCGTCGTCCAGAGGCTGGGCGGGCTGCGGGAGGGCGGGGCCGCGTCTGCTGGTGTGCACGCGCCGCGGCAGCCCCCCGTTCGCCGCGTTCCCGTTGGTCGCCGGCCCGTCCGTACGCACCACCGACACGGACACCGGCTCGAAGTCCAGCGCCTTCGCGGGCGTCACCAGCGGCTCCACGAGCGACCCAGGCACGAGCACGATGGCGGTGGTGCCGCCGTACGGCGACGGCTTCAGCGTCACCTTGATCCCGTGCCTGGCCGCGAGCATGCCGACGACGGCGAACCCGAGGCGCTCGGTCTGCGCCGCGTCGAACTCCGGCGGGCTGGCCAGCCGGCAGTTGATGGCCTGCCGGGTGGCCTCGTCCATGCCGAGCCCGCGGTCCTCGATCTCGACGGCGAAGCCCCTGCCCACCATCTCGCCGCGTACCGAGACCTCGTTGCTGGGCGAGGAGAAGGCGGCGGCGTTCTCGATGAGCTCGGCGAACAGGTGCATGAGGTCGGCGACCGCGGCGCCGGAGACGCCGGCCTCGGGCATCGGGTAGACCCGGACCCGGGTGTACTCCTCGACCTGGGCGGCGGCGCCGCTCAGCACGTCCTCCATCGGGATGACGCCGCGCCACCTGCGCCCGGCCGAGCCGCCCGACAGCAGCACCAGGCCCTCGGCGTGGCGGCGCATGCGGGTGGTCAGGTGGTCGAGCTTGAACAGAGGCTCCAGCGCCTCCGGCTCCTCCGTCTGGCGCTGCATCTCGTCGAGCAGCTTGAGCTGGCGCTGCAGCAGCGACTGGCTGCGCCTGGCCAGGTTGCGCAGCGCCTCCGACAGGCCCTCGCGGAGGTGGGCCTGCTCGACCGCGGCGTCCACGGCCGTGCTCTGCACGCTGTCGAAGGCCGCGGCGAGGTCGGCGACCTCGCTGGTGGCGTTCCTGGCCACCCTGATGGGCGGCGCCTCGGCGGCGATGTCCACGCGCTCGCCCTTGCGCAGCTTCGCCACGACGTCAGGGAGCCTGATCTCGGCCAGGTCCAGCGCGGTACGGCGGAGCGCCGCGAGCTCACGCGTGATGCGGCGGCCGAACCGTACCGAGATGAAGATCGAGACGATGACCGCGACGAGGCCGAGCGCGCCCGCGACGGCGGCCTGGACGACGATGGCGATGCCGGCCGGCTCCATCCGGCCGAGCAGCTTGTCGCCGGTGCGCCAGACGGCCTCCTGGTATTCGTCCTGCACCTGGGTGGCGATGCCGCGCCAGAGCTCGATGTCCAGCGGCTGGCCGCTGATGGTGCTCTCCACCAGGTTCTCCATGGTGACGTACCTGGGGGAGTAGTAGATCCGCTCGAACGGGGCACGCAGCTCGGTGTCGAGGTTGGCGAGGGCCTTCGGGAACAGGTACGCCCTGGAGCCGTCGATGCCGGCCAGCATGTGGAGGTCGTGCATGGTGGCGCGGCCGTTCGAGGCGATGATCAGCGCGTGCTCGCGGCTGAGCAGCTCGCGCACCTCGTCGGCGGCGATCACGCCCTGGGCCTGGAGCGAGAGCTCGACGTCGGTGCTCATGTTGAGCCGCGAGTACAGCAGGTGGATCTCGTCGGAGATCTTGGCGTACTCGGTGACCAGGCTGCCCGGGGTGAGCCGGCGCTCGTCCACCTTGCGGCGGATGTCCGGGATGCGGTCGATGGCGGCGAAAACCGTCTGGAGCTGGTTCTTCATGTCCGGCGTCAGCGCCGCCTGTACGTCCTCCGTGGCCGCGCTCTGCGTCAGGCGCTTCCTGCTGGCGTCCACCTTGGCGCGGGACTCGGCCAGGGCGTCGGGATCGGTGACGTTGTTCCCGAGGCGCTCGGCGGAGGCCAGGCGCTCCTTCTGGAGGTTGCCGATCAGGCCGTCGGAGTGGTTGATGACGCCGGTCCAGATGGTCTCGACCTTGAGCAGGTTGAGCGCCTCACCCGCCGTGGTGCTCGCGGCGAAGCCCCACAGTGCGACCAGGGAGACCAACGGGATGACGAGCAGCGTCGAGATCTTGAATCGGATGGATCTGCCCGATGCCATGACACCTGCTCCCGGATAGAAGATCGCGGGAGAGAATAGCATCGAAACGCCTGGTTTTAAGATCGACTAGCGATAAATCTGTGATATGTCGGGAAAACGGAGGCTTTGGGGCCCCTGGGGACACCCCATGTGACCTGCCGGAAACCGTCCGATCCAACCCCTGGATGTCAGGCCGCCGTCGTCAGCTCGCTGCGCACCCGGGTGGCCGTCCGGGCCAGGGCGGGACGCCACGACAGCCAGGCCAGCCAGAACGCCAGCACGCCCAGCAGCGTCACCTCCGCCCCCAGCAGCAGCCGCTCCACGAGCCCGATCATGACCCGCTCCCCCGGCAGGGCCACGTACGTGATCGCCAGCAGCCCGAACCCCCCGGCCAGCGCCACCCACTCGACGACCCGCGCCACGGGCTTCCACGCGGCGTCCGCATTCAGCCGGGGCACCAGGAGCGCCCCTGCGGCCGGCAGGCTCACGAAGGCGGCGACGGACACGTACCGGTGGATCTGCGCCGCCAGGTCGAGGTTCTGCCCGATCGGCGTCGTCGGGATGACCGCCGCCACCACCAGCGCCCCCGACCACAGCAGCAGCAGGCGCTCCGGCATCCCCCGCACCGGAGCGCCCGCGGACCGCAGCCCCGCCAGCAGGGCCAGCGACCCGAGCCCGAGCACCGCCATCGCGACCTCCGTGACGCCCCCGCGGTCGGAGACGGCGTACTCGCTGATGGTCACGTTCATGGGGTCGAGGTAGGGGTCCGGGCCGAACTGACCGGCCACCACCGCGATCACCGCGAACACGATCGAGCCACAGGCGGCGGCCGGGAGGAGCTTCTTTGCTGCGGTCATGCCACCACCATCCCGCCGCCGCCCCTCCCCCGGCATCCGGCGCCGTCCCCGATCCGCCCCTGACCCGACCCTGACCTCCTCAGGGTTCCGGGCACGGAAAGGACCGCGCAGCGTGCCCGGGTCTGGTGGGCGCGCTGCGCGGCGTGGGGGGGGAGGGATCAGCCGGTACGGAGGGTGAGGCCGTACGCGCTCAGAGCCTCATTGACCGGCTGGTGGTACGTGGTGCCGCCGACCGAGCAGTTGCCCGAGCCGCCGGAGGTCATGCCCTGGGCCTGGTTGCCCGAGATGAACGAGCCGCCGGAGTCGCCGGGCTCGGCGCAGGCGCTGGTCCTGGTCAGGCCGGTGACGGTGCCCTGCGAGTACCTGACGGAGGCGTTGTGCTGCTGGATGGTGCCGCAGCGCCAGCCGGTGGTGGAGCCGGAGCGGCAGATGGACGCGCCCACGGACGCCTGCGTGGACCCGCGTACGGTCACGTTCGCGCCGCCGGAGCCGCGCACGTACGGCGTGGCGGTGTTGCCGCTGTCGGCGGCGACCCACGCGTAGTCGTTGCCGGGGAAGGACGAACCCTGGAAGGTGCCGGACGGGTTCGAGGTCCTGTTGCCGGCCCGGCCGCAGTGGCCGGCCGTGGTGAAGCCCTGGACGCTGCCCTTGGTGACGGGGAAGCCGACGCTGCACCGGCTGGAGCCGATGTAGTACGGCGCGCCGCCGATGATGTTGATGAAGAGCGTCGGCTGCTCGGCCGTCGCCGCCACGCTCACCGCGCCGCGGTCCACGCCGGCGGCGGCGACCAGCGCCTCGGCGGCCTGGACCGTGGGCGCCTGGACGGAGACGGTGTTGGTGGTGACGTCGACGTACCAGAGGGTGGCGTTGTTCTTGGCCTTGCGGGGGGCCTGGTCCAGCTTCTGCTTGACCGCGTCGAGGTCGGCCAGGGAGCGCTGGACGACGACGGGCTGCGCGCCGCGCGCCGAGATGGCCGGAGCGGCGGCGGCGTCAGTGGTGGCGACGTTGAGCTTGCTGGCGTCGGCGTTGAGCCAGGCGCCGCCGAACGAGCCGCCGAGCTGGCTGCTCAGCGCGGTCTCGGTGGCGGCGGCGCGTTCCTCGTTGGCGAGCCGGGTGACGACCTGCGCCTCGGAGAGGCCGAGGTCGCGCTCCATGGCGTCGATCACGGCCGGGGGGACGGACGGGGAGGCTGCTTGAGGCGCGGGTTCCGCCGCTGCCGCGGCCGAGCTGAGGGGGGTGGCCAGGCTGACGGCGAGGATGATGCCGCCGGCCAGCGCACAGCGTTTACTCGACATGTGCACTCCTCGGGTGGGGGTGCTGTCAAGCTAACGGCTGGTAGGGCCGCCGTTCAGATGTTAATGAGCCCCTATTTCGGTGTTATGGCGGCTTTTTGGTCCTGGTTCAAAAGGTGACATCTCCCGCCTTAAAGGCGAACGCCGAGGTGGGCCGGTAATGTCCCGGGGCTGGAGGTGTTGTCGGTGCGCAGTGGTGTTCGTCATCTTCTCGGCGCCGGCGCGGGACTGCTGGCCACGCCGCTCGTGGCGGCGGGTTTCGCGTACGGTCACGTCCAGCTTCGCGTCGCTCCCGACTGGCTGCCGCTCGCCGCGTTCGCGGGCGCGGCCCTTCTGGTCGGCGTCCTTTCCGGATCGCGGCTCTCCCCGCTCGCCTCGCTGCTGCCCGGCCTCGCCCTGACCGGGCTCGCGGTCGCGGGGCCGGCCCGGCTCGACCTGAGCTGGCTCCGGGCGCCCGGCATGTACCTGGCCGGCGGGCAAGTGGCCGGCGCGTACCTGGCCGCCGTCGAACAACTGGTGAGTTTCGGCGCGCCGGCCGCCGGGTGCGTGCTGCTGGCCGCCTCCGCCTTCCCGTCCCGGTGGCGGGCCTGGCCGGCCGCGCCGGAGGCGCCCCCTCCCCCGCAGCCGGAGGAGGAGACGCCCGCGCCGCCGCCGCTGCCCAAGCGGATCCCGTCGCGCTACTGAGCGACGACCCGCTCCCTGCGGCCGGCCAGCACGGCGACCACCAGGTACGGCACGGCGAACAACGCGAACGCGGCCCCGTTCGACAGCCGCCCGGAGACCGCGCCGTAGCCGGCGTAGACGGCTAGCGTGATCACGTTCACGCCGAGCCCGGCCACCGACGTGACGGTGGCCCTGGCCGCCCCGCCGATCCGCTCCTGCAGCCGGGCGTCGGCCACCACCCCGGCGAGCTGGAACGCGCCGAACGCCACGGCGATCAGCACGAACCCGGCCGGATGCCCGCTCAGCGCCCCTGCCGCGAGGGCGACGGCCGCCGCCGCGACGGTGAGGCCGTAGGCCCGGTCGGGCAGCCGCGCCGCGACCCCGGCCAGCAGCCCGCCGGCCGTGGCCCCGATCCAGACGACGAGCACCAGCAGAGGCACGGTGCTCTGCGCGACGCCGGTCTCGACGCCCAGGAACGGGATGTACTCCTCCAGCGCGCCCCAGATCGCCGTGACGACGGCGACCAGCAGCAGCGCCCGCAGCACGGCGCGATCGGCGCGCGCCGCGGCGAGCCCCGAGCGCAGGACCGCGAGGTAGCCCTCCTCCCCGGCCGCGCGCGGGGCGCGGTGCTCGGGCAGCGTCAGCGCCGTGACCGCGCAGAGGACGCAGGCCGCCACGCTGGCCGCGCCGACGACGGCGTAGCCGCCGGCCGCGAAGACGGGCACCGCCAGCCCGATGGCGAGGGCGTTGGCCACGAGCCCGGCGGCCTCCGCCCGGCCCATGACGGCGGCGTAGCGGTCTTCCTGGCCCCGGCGCTGCAGCTCCTCGTACGCCAGGGCCTCGTAGGAGCCGGACGCGAGGGCGCCCTGCGCCCCCCACAGCACGAACCCGGCGGCGAAGGCCCAGAAGGACGGGACCGAGACCCACAGGGCGTAACCGGCCCCGGCCAGCAGCGGGCCGAGGAACAGCAGCAGCCGCCTCGACACGGTGTCGGCCCAGGCCCCGGACGGGACCTCCAGCACCATGCCCGTCACCGACCAGATGACGAACAGCACGGATGCCTCGGCGACGGACACCCCGGCGTCGGCGAACAGCAGCGTGTAGACCGGGTAGAGCAGGATGAATTCGCCTAAGAACGCATAGGCGTACAGCTTGAAGACGAGCATGAGGCCCTCCAGCAGGACGAACAGGATCTCCGGGAGCTCGTCGCCCCGGAGGTCCGCGCGCCCCGCGCGGGCCTGCGGCCGTCAGTCATCAATGTCGTCGGATCATGCCCGCGAGTCTAGCGGCCCCGCTGCTACCCTGCGGTGCGTGGCCAGGGCAGTGAGCGTGGTGGTGCGCTATCGCAAGGCGGTGACGTACGGCGTGCACGCGCTGCTCGCCGCGCTGGAGACCGCGCAGGTCGAGCACGAGCTGCGGCTCGGCACCACCCCCGAGGAGACCGCCGGGCACATCAGGGACGCCGGGGCCGACCGCGTGCTCACGCTATGGTCGTTCTACTCGCCGGACGCCGAGGCCATGGCCGCCGAGCTCGCCGTGGTCAAGGAGCTGAGCGGCGGGCGCGGCCTGCACATCGCGGGCGGCGTGCACGCCACGGCCGAGCCGCAGCAGGTCATCGACGCCGGCTGGGACCTCGCGGGCATCGGCGAGGGCGAGTCCACGATCATCGCGCTGGTCCGGGCGCTGCGCGAGGACGCGCCGCTCACCACCGTCCCCGGCCTGGCGATCAGGGACGCCGACGGGGTCGCGCTCCGCACCCGGCCCGCGCCGCAGCTCCCGCTGGACGCGTTCCCGTCCTTCGTGGGCAGGAACGGACCCATCGAGATCACGCGTGGGTGCCGTTACACCTGCCGCTTCTGTCAGACGCCGTTCATGTTCGGCGGCCAGTTCCGTCACCGGTCGGTGGCGAGCGTGCGCGAGCACGTCCGGGGCATGGTGGAGCGCGGGCTGAAGGACATCCGGTTCATCACGCCCACGTCGCTGTCGTACGGCTCCCCGGCCCCGACCCCGACCTCGGCGCGGTGGAGGAGCTGCTGGCGGGGGTGAAGGAGGAGCTGCCACCGCACGGCCGGGTCTTCTTCGGCAGCTTCCCGTCGGAGGTGCGGCCCGAGCACGTGACGCCGGAGGCGATGCGCCTGCTCAAGCGGTACGTCGCCAACGACAACCTGATCATCGGCGCCCAGTCGGGCTCGGACAAGGTGCTGGCCGCCTCCGGGCGCGGCCACGACACCTCACCGGTGCGCGACGCGGTCCGCATCGCGGTCGAGCACGGCTTCCGGCCCAACGTCGACTTCATCTTCGGCATGCCCGGCGAGGACGAGTCCGACCAGGCCGCCTCGCTCCGGCTCGCCGCCGACCTGGCCGAGCTGGGCGCGCGCATCCACACGCACACGTTCATGCCGCTGCCCGGCACGCCGTGGCGGGACGCCGAGCCGGCCTTCATCCCGCTGACGACGATGCGCGAGCTCGACCGGCTGGCGCAGCGCGGCGACGCCTACGGGCACTGGCGCAAGCAGGCCGAGCACTCGGCCCGGCTGGCCGAGACCGCCAAGAACTACCCGCGCCGCGCCCGGCGCAGGCGCGCCTGACCGGGCTGGGCGGGTCAGGCCGGGCGGCCCGTGTCGTCGTCCTCGTCGTGCCCGTCGTCGAAGGCGGCGGTCAGCGCCCGCTCGAACGCGTCGCTGACCGGCCGCAACGCCTGCGAGAACGCGTTGACGAGCGGCCCGATGATCTCGGACACCTCGGTCATGAGGTCGGGGCTCTTGCTCTCGGGAGGCGCCCAGCGCATGGCGTCGGCGCTCAGCGTCTCCCATTCCTCGACGACACCGTCGATGGCGTCGAGCACATGATCAGGATCGCTTGGCATGACGGCTCCCCGCGGCGAGAAAGGGGTCAACACCACGGTAACCCAGCCAGGGGCGCGGCGACCGCTCAGGCCGGGACGGAGACCCAGCCTCCCAGGCCAGGTGTTGACGTGCTCCTCCACATGAATGCGGAGGATTCCTGTGCTGCCTAGGCAGCAGCTCGCGGCACCGGGGCGGGCGAGACTGTGGGACAGGATGCTTGGCGCTTCACAGACCCCGACACCTCGGAGTATCCACGCCCTGTGACCGCCCGTCCGGCGGCAGCGGTGTACCGGTGGAGCTGATTTCTGGCGGCGTTGGTGTCGGCATTGCCGATCCATCCGCACGCCGGGTTCTTGCACACGAACCGGGCCTGACTCTCGCGCGAGCCCGGCACGGTGGTGTGGCAGCGGTGGCACTGGCGGCTGGTGCCGTGCGGCGGGACCTTGGCCACCAGGCCGCCCCGATCGGCGGCCTTGTAGGCCAGCAGATCCACCGTGCGGCCCCACGCCTCCCCGGCGATGGCCCGGTTCAGGCCCCGCTTGCGGGCGACGCCCCGGCCGGGTTCCTCCACGGTCCCCGCCGCCGAGGCCATCATGTTCACGACACGGAGGTCCTCCACCACGATCACGCTGAACCGCTCGGCCAGCATCGTGGTGGACTTGTGCTGCCAGTCGAGAGCCCGGCGCTTGGCTTTCGCACGGAGCTTGGCGATCTGGTCGTAGATGTGGCGCTCCCGGTTCGAGGCCGGAGCGCCCTTCGTACGGTGCGCGCGCCGGCGAGCGCTCGCGCGTTGCAGGCGCAGCAGCCGGGCCTGCTCCCCGCCGGTGAGCCATGGCCCGTGCGTGAGGTGCTCCCCTGTGGACAAGGCGAGGGGGACCGCGATGCCCCGATCCATCCCCACGGTCGGCCCCTGATGCGGGGCCGGGACCGGGACATGCAGTTCGGTGCGGAAGACGATGTGCCAGCCGAGGGCGTCCTTGACCAGCCGCGCCCCGGTGACCCGCCCTGCGGGTGAGCCCTTGGTGACGCCGGGCAGGTCTTTGGTCCACCGGAACCGGACCCGGCCGATCTTGGGCAGGTTCACCGCGCCCCATCTGCGGTTGATCCGGGTGATGCGCAGGTCGCGGGCCTGGGGGACATCGACGGCCATCCGCGACCGCACGCGGCTCTTGAACGCGGGCCGCCCGGCAGGATGTTTGGGGTCGAAGAAGTTCACCCACGCCCGCCGGTAGGTCTTCAGCACCGCCTGCGCGGCCTGAGCGGGCAGGTCGTTCAGCCAGGCGATCTCCCGGCGTGCCGTACGGATCGCCTCGTCGCAGTCCTTGAGCGAGGCGAGGCGGCCCTGCCGGAACGTCGTGTACTCATGCAGCAGGTTCCACAGGGCACGCGCGCAGTGCGCCTGACGGTCCAGGGCGGCGCTCTGCGCCCGGTCCAGGTCCAGCCGCGCAACGTGCACCCGGGCCCGCTTCTCCCCCTCCACGCCGGCGATCGTATCGTCCGGTGTCACGGACCAACCTTTGATTTACACAAGGGACGGCACTTACTCGGTGTCCGCCTCGTGTTCGTGACCAAATACCGGCGGGAGGTGTTCACCGCGCCGACGCGGACCTACTGCGATGAAATCATGCGGGACGCCTGCGCGAGCTTCGACATTGTCCTGGTCGAGTTCAACGGCGAGGACGACCATGTCCACCTGCTGGTGAACATCCCACCCAAGATTGCCCTGCGCGTCCTGGTCAACTCCCTCGCAGGCGGCTCGGCGCGTCACCTGCGCAAGGAGTACGACGCTTTATGGTCCCGCTCCTCTTACGCGGGCTCGGCCGGCGGCGCGAACCTGGCCACCATCAGGGCCTACATCCAAGGCCAGGACCGGCCCACTGGCTGAGGTTCAGGCCCGCTCGCGCCCTGGCGGGCACTCCCGCGCGGGTAGAAGGCGACGCTGCGCTCGACGTCGCGGACGTACAGGACGGCGTGGTTGAGGCGCTGGACCGGCATGATGATCCCCTTTCGCGGGTGTCTCGCCTTAAGTATATGAGAGTTCAACTAAAATGGGAGGGTGACGATGACGACCCGATGGCTGGACGAGGACGAGCAGCGGACCTGGCGCGCGTTCCTGGCGGCCACCCGGCACGTCCAGGAGACGCTGGACCGGCAGCTCCAGCGCGACGCGGGCATGCCGCACGCCTACTACGAGATCCTCGTGCGCCTGTCCGAGGCTCCCGAGCGCACGCTGCGCATGAGCGAGCTGGCCAGCCGGGCCGGCAGCTCGCAGAGCCGGCTGTCGCACGCCGTGGCGCGGCTGGAGGAGCGCGGCTGGGTGCGCCGCGAGCGCTGCCCGGCCGACGGCCGCGGCCTGCTCGCCGTCCTGACCGACGACGGGTACGCCGCGCTCGCCGCCGCCGCTCCCGGCCACGTGGAGGAGGTCAGGCGGACCCTGTTCGACGTGCTGGAGCCCGGCCAGGTCGCGGCGCTTGAGGCGATCTGCACCGCGATCGTGTCAGCTCCCGGCGGGACACACGGCGGAGGTAGCGCGCGAAGTGTCGGGCCGAGGCCGTAGCGTTCTCCCGGTACCCGAGCGAGGAGAGGCCGATGCACCACTCAGAGAAGGCGCTGTTCCTGGCGGTCCACGGCATCGCGGGGCGGTTCGCCGGCCAGCCCGTGCCCGTGGTCATGGAGGCGCTGCTGCGCGGCCTGCCCAAGGCCCCCGGCCTTGAGGTGACGGAGATCCGCAAGATCGCCGAGGAGATCAGCGTCGGACGCGATCCCTCGGGCTTGTGACCGCCTGATCGCGGGGGAGGGGACGGGCGAAAACGGCACGGCGGGGTTACCATTTGTCGCGTCTGATCCAGCTTGCGCCCGACAAGGAGTCCGTGAGTGACGCTGGTCGCCGGGGTCGATTCTTCGACGCAGAGTTGCAAGGTCGTCATCCGTGACGCGGAGACGGGCGCGCTGGTCCGCGAGGGCCGGGCCCGGCATCCCGAGGGCACGGAGGTCCACCCGTCGCACTGGTGGGCGGCGCTGCTGGAGGCCCTGGAGGGCGCCGGCGGGCTCGACGGGGTCGCGGCCGTCAGCGTGGGCGGGCAGCAGCACGGCATGGTCTGCCTGGACGAGTCCGGAAATATCGTACGCGATGCCCTGCTCTGGAACGACACCCGCTCCGCCCGGGCCGCCGCCGACCTCACCACCGAGCTGGGCGGCCCTCAGGCGTGGGCCGACGCGGTCGGCTCGGTGCCGGTGGCGTCGTTCACGATCACCAAGCTGCGGTGGCTCGCCGAGCACGAGCCCGACAACGCCCGCCGCACCGCCGCCGTGTGCCTCCCCCACGACTGGCTGACCTGGCGGCTGGCCGGGGCGCTCGCCTCCGGCGTCCCGTTCTCCCGCGAGGGCTGGGCGGACGCGCCGCTCGCGCCCCTCGACGCGCTCACGACCGACCGGGGCGACGCCTCCGGCACCGGCTACTGGTCGCCGTTCACCGGCTCCTACCGCACCGACCTGCTGAAGGCCGCCTTCGGCGGGACGCCGCTGCTGCCCCGCGTGCTCGGCCCCACCGACCGGGCCTACGACGGCGGTGTCCTGCTCGCGCCCGGCACCGGCGACAACATGGCCGCCGCGCTCGGCGTGGGCGCCCGCCCCGGCGACGTCGTGGTCTCGCTCGGCACCTCGGGCACCGCCTTCGCGGTCGCCGAGCAGCCCAGCGCCGACCCGACGGGCGCGGTGGCGGGGTTCGCCGACGCGACGGGCCGCTTCCTGCCGCTGGTGTGCACGCTCAACGCCGCCCGCGTCCTCGACGCCGCCGCCCGCATCGCCGGCGTCGGCCTCGGCGAGCTGAGCGACCTCGCGCTCCAGGCCCCCGCCGGGGCCGGCGGGCTGACCCTGGTGCCCTACCTCGAAGGCGAGCGCACCCCCAACCGCCCCACCGCCACCGGCTCGGTCCACGGGCTGACGCTGGCCACCGCCACCCCCGCCCACCTGGCCCGCGCGGCCGTCGAGGGCATGCTGTGCGGCCTCGCCGACGCCCTCGACGCGCTGCGCACGCGGCCCGAACGGGTGCTCATGATCGGCGGCGCGGCCCGCTCGGAGGCCGTCCGGCGCATCGCGCCGACCGTCTTCGGCGTGCCCGTCACCGTGCCGCCCCCCGCCGAGTACGTCGCCGACGGGGCCGCCTACCAGGCGGCGACGCTGCTGACCACGCCGGAGTGGCGGGGGGCGGAGGAGACGGCCACGTACGACGGCGAGGCCGTCCCCGAGATCCGCGCCCGCTACGCCCGCGCCACCGAGCACATCCTCGACTGATCGTGCCCGCTCATCGGCCCGCGGTCGGGGCGTAGGGCTCGCGCCAGAGCTCCCGGCCGGCGGCGTCGTACCCGACGACCTCGAAGCCCTTCCCGTAGATGTCGCCGTCGCGCCCGTGCCTACCCGCGAACAGCCGCACGCCGATCCCCCACGGGTCCTTCCTGGTCGTGGCGGTCGCCCTGCGCCCGTCCGGGAAGACCAGCTCGACCTCGGTCGTCCGCAGGTCGGCCACGACGCCGAACCAGCGGCGCTCGCGCTCGTGCAGCAGCACCGGGATCCTCCCCCCGCCCAGGTCGCGCAGGAGATCCTTGGCGCGTACGAGGTCGGCGGCCACCGGATCCCCGTCCAGCCGCCAGATCAGGGTCCGGTCGGGGACGTCGAACACGTTGGCGCTCAGCCCGCCGCCCAGCCGCAGCACCGTACCGACCGGCTCGGCCGTCGCCTCCGGCACGGTCAGCGGCGTGTGCGTCGCCGTGGCCACCGTCAGGCCCCGCGCGTCGGTGAACTCGAAGCCCGTCACCCGCGTCGAGGCGGGCAGGGTGACCGTCCAGATGGCCCGGGGCGCGCCGGCCGGACGCGTGATCTGCGCGGGCGTCCTTCGTCCCGTGGCCGAGACGGCGTTCACCCCCGCGACCCGGTCGCCGGCCGCGCCGAAGTACAGCGTCTTCTCGGGCGGCGGCCACGACTCGGTGGTTCCTTCGAACGACGCATCCCCGCTGACCGGCCCGGCGTTGCAGGAGGACGACGACCCGCCCGTCCTGTTCCGGTGCAGCCGGCAGAAGGCCAGGGCGCCGTCGGAGCGCCGCGCGTACCAGAGCTCCACAGCCCCGCCGAGCGCCGGGTCGTCCACGACCAATCGGTCGCCCAGCGGCGGCTTGCCCTCCAGCCCGATCTCGCGGCCGGACGCGTTCACGCCTGTGGACGGCACCGGCTGGAGAACGCCGGTGGCCACGTCCACGCCACCGCCGCCGCCCAGCCCCGTCGTCACGACGGCCACGGCCGCCGCCGTGCCCACCACCGCCGCCAGCATCCGCATCCGGTCGCGCCGTCTGCCCCGCGACCGCGCCACGACCCGGCCGGGCAGCCCGGCCGGCGACTGCGGCGCGTCTTCGGCGGCGTGCCGGAGGGTGCTCCGCAGCAGGCCCTCCACCCGCTCGTCCTCGGTCATCATGAAATGCCCTCCTCGGCCTCGCGACGGTCGTCTGACAGGGCGGAACGCAGCTTGCCGAGACCCAGGGAGGCGTGGCTGCGCACCGTCCCGCGCGAGATCCCGAGCACCCGGGCGATCTCCTCGTCCGCCAGGTCCTCGTAGTAGCGCAGGACGAGCACGGTCCGCTGCTTGCGCGGCAGCCCCTTCAGCGCCTCCCACAACCCCTGCTCCGCCTCGGACGGCAGCAGGTCTTGGCGTACGGGTGCGTCCGGCACCTCGCCGAACAGGTGCTCCCGCCTGCGCCGCCGCCAGACGCTGATGTGCAGCCTGGCCATGATCGTGCGGGTGTACGCCTCGGGGTCCTGCTTGCGCCGTACGCGGGGCCAGGCCCGGTGCAGCCTGATCAGCGCCTCCTGCGTCAGATCGGCCGCGTCGTGGGCGTTGCCGCTGAGCACGTAGCCGTACCGCAGCAACGCGTCGGCGCGATCCGCCACGAAGCTCTCGAACCTGGAGTCATCCTCCAAGATCCAACCTTTCCTCGTTCCGTCCCCCTGTAGACGGACCGAGCCCCCGAACTGTTGAACCTCACCCGGTCGCCTTGGCCTCACTCATGAGCCAGGCGCAGATCAGGGCGGTGACCACGAAGCCGGTCGTCGCGGGTACGGCGACGAAGAGGTGGAGCGGGAGGTTCCCGTCGGGCATCCAGGAGCCGTAGTCCGGCTGGAGGAAGGCGACCGCCAGCATGGCGAACGGCGCCAGCATCCCCACGAGCGGCCAAGGAGACAGGCGGGCCAGCCACGCGGCCACCAGGCTGAGCGGGAAGGGCGCGAGCGCGAACGCCGACAGCAGCTTGAGCTCGGAGTCCGAGTCACGGGTCGGCCAGTGGAGGAGCAGCAGCAGCAGCGCGAACGCCACCGCGGCCCCTGCCAGGGCGGACCTCAGGATGAGGCGCACAGCGTGATTCTGGGGCATCAGCCGCGGCCGGGTCGACGTCAGGGGCCCCTGCCGACGGGAGGTCGGCGGGGCCCCGGCCGGTTCACTTGACGGCGGTCACGAGATCGACGGACGCGAACGGATTGAACTCCTCCAAGAACCCCCTGGCCACCAGGACGCTCACCGGCACCTCGTCGTTCGTCTGCGGGAACCCGGGGACGAGCCTGCTGATCACGTGATACTGCGTGCCGCCGCCCGGCATCTGGAACGCGGGAGCGGCCGGGCCCACCTCGACGCCGAACGCGGTCCTCACGACGAACGCGTGATAGTTGCACAGGTTCATGGGGGCCGCGGAGCTGGTGTTCAGGTTCCGCGGCGGCAGTCCGCGTCTGATGAACAGGTCGCCCATCGGCGCCAGGAACGAGCCCGCGTTGCTGCCGAACCGGTCGAGCTTCATGCCGGGCTGCAGGGTGGTCGTCTTGAGCAGCAGCCGGCCGTTCGGGTAGTTGCCGGAACGGCCGAAGCCGGAGTCGGGCGGGAAACGGTAGTTGCGCAGGTCGTAGTCCCAGTAGCGGGAGAGGAAGTGCTGCGGGGAGAGGCCGCCCAGCGGCACGTAGCCGTGCAGGATCGCCCCCAGGTAGCCGGTTCTCGGCAGGACGGTCGGCCCGAGGTCGGGGTCGCCGGTGATGTAAGGGGGGCCGCAGACCCGCTTGCCGGGCACCGGGACGGCGGCCGACCCGGTGGGCGTGTCCTTGCTCGAAGACGGCGTGCTGAGCTCCAGCTGCTGCTGGACGAGCTGGGTCTCGGGCTGGACGGCGCTCTCGGCGTACGCGGCCGTGCCGCCCATGGCGCTCAACATCGTGCACAGCGCGGCGGCCAGCATGGCGCCGCGTCGGTTTTCCGGCATGACTTTCCCGTCGATCCTCAATGGCGAACGAATGAGAACTGATCACCAGAGAATGGACGGCCAAGCGCCGCGTATAGTGATCGATTCCTACATTCCCGCCATCGCCGGAATCGCAATCTCGGGCACTCTAAGAGAACAGCAAAACTCGAAGGCTAAATAGTCATATGTGGTGATTTGTATTCGATGTCGGGTATGGCGCGCTCCTCCTCGACGGCCGCGCGGCCGTCGAGGAGGAGCCGGCGCGAGCGGGCCGGCTCTACGGTGCGATCGACCAGAGCTGGCAGGTGTTGTTGAGCCACATCCACAACCGGACCGGCGTGCCGTTCGCCGTGCCGCAGTTCTGGTTGTCGAGCACCATGCCGCTGTTCTCCACCACGAGCTCGTACCGCCCGTTGCCCGCGGGCACGACCGCCCACTGCTGGCAGAGGTTGCCGAGCGGCTGCCACAGGTTGACGGCCGTGCCGAGGGCCAGCCCGCAGTTGACCGCGTCGAGCACCTTGCCGGCGTTGACGTTGGTGATCGTCCACTTGTTCGCGCCGACGCTGGTGAAGCGCCACTGCTGGCAGGCGTTGCCGAGCGCCTGCCACTGGTCGATCTGCGTGCCGTTGGCCGTGCCGCAGTTGACCGCGTCGAGCACCTTGCCGCTCGCGAGGTTCGTGATCCGGTAGGTGGCTCCGTTCACGGGGAAGGTGACGCTCTTGCTGTAGCCGACGGAGACGATGTTGGCCTGCACGGCGTTCTCCGTGGCGTCGCTCGGATAGCCGCTGGTCATGACGCCCTCGAAGAACGATCCGACGGAGCCGTTGCTGTTGTCGCCGCCGATGCCGAGGATGATGGCGCCCTGCTTGGTCATCGGGCGGTAGCCCGCCTGGGTGGGCAGCGGTCCGTCGTACCGGGTCGCCAGGCCGCCGGACTGGGCGTTGCCGTCCTTGATGGCGTACGTCGAGGTGCCGTTGTTCTTCAGCATGGCCGTCACGAACGCGGAGTTGCGGCCGGTGTTCGCGGTCCAGGAGCCGTTGCCGCCGGCGAACAGCCCGTTCTCCAGGTCGGCGGCGACGCGCGGCCCGCCCGCGCACGGCGAGAACCAGCAGAGCGTGCCGAAGTAGATCGCGTCCATGTCGCCGTTGCCGGTGTCCATGTTGTTCGTCTCGGCGTTGCCGTAGTCGAAGCAGCACCGGTCGTTGACGTGCGTGCCCTCGGTCACCATGTACATGCCCTCGGGCTGGCTGCCGGTGGCGACGCCGTTCGTCGCGTTGTTGCGGTAGCCGTTGCCCGCCGACATGTAGATGCCGTAGACCTTGTGGCCGCCCGCCGTCACGGGCAGGGCCGCCGCGTTCGCGCCCTGGTCGGCTGTGGGATTCGCGCCGCCGCCCGGGGCGATCGTGAGGTCGTTGTGGCGCGAGGTCTGGTCGTAGACGCGGACGATCGTGCAGTACGTGCCCGAGCAGAAGGAGTCCTGGGTGGCGGCGTTCGCGTAACCGCCGGCGCTGAGCACGCCGATGTTGGCCGTCGCGCCGTCGGACCAGCGTCGCACCTGGTAGAGCGGCCCGTTGTAGGAGCCGAAGAGGGCGCGGGTGGTGCTGTGCGCGGCGACGCACGGGGTGCCGCCGCTCGCGTAGATGTCGCAGGACGACGTCCCGGCCGCCTGTGCGGCGCCTGGTGGCACGGCGACCAGCGCGGTGACGACGAGCGCCGCCGAGGAGGCGACGGTGAGGGCCGTTCGCCGCCAATGGCGCAAGGACCAGAAACCCATGGTGTGCCTTTCTTGTGCGGCGAGGCAGCGCGGTGCCAGGCGGTGAAGGGAATGATTGTTAGCGCTAACATCAGCCGCCGGAGAACCGGCTTGTTAGCGCTAACATTTATGGCCATAATATTTCCGCGGCGTTTCGACCAAAGTGTCATCGCCGAGATGGCGACTGTCAATAGCCGTCGAAGGCCGGTGTCAACTCCGCGCGCTCAGGCCAGACGGGCGCCGAGTGCGGCGGCGCGGTCCAGGAACAGGTCGCGCTCGCGGGCGTTCCTGGTCAGCTCGGCCGCGCGCCGGAACTCGGCGCTCGCCTCCTCGGCCCGCCCCAGCTTGGCCAGCAGGTCCCCGCGTACGGCGGGCAGATGCGCGTACCCCCGCAGGGCCCGCTCGTCCCGGAGGCCGTCGGCGATCTCCAGGCCGCGCGCGGGCCCGTACGCCATGCCGACCGCGACCGCCCGGTTCAGCTCGACGATCGGCGAGGGCGTGAGGTGGGCCAGCAGCCGGTAGAGGGCGGCCATGCGCTCCCAGTCGGTGGCCTCCGGGGTGAGCGCGCGGGCGTGGCACGCGGCGATGGCGGCCTGCAGCCCGTACGGACCGAGCGTGCCCAGCTCCTCGGCGCGGCGCAGCGCCGCCAGGCCCCGGCGGATCAGCAGCCGGTCCCAGCGGCTGCGGTCCTGGTCGAGCAGGAGGATGGGCGTGCCGTCGGGGGCGGTCCTGGCCGGGAGCCGCGACGCCTGGATCTCCATGAGCGCGAGCAGACCGTGGACCTCGGGCTCTTCCGGCATGAGTCCGGCCAGCACGCGGCCGAGGCGCATGGCCTCCTGGCACAGCGACGGGCGGATCCAGTCGTCGCCCGCGGTCGCCGCGTACCCCTCGTTGAAGATCAGGTAGATGACCTCCAGGAGGGAGGCCAGCCGGGCCGGCAGCTCGGCGGGCGGCGGCAGCTCGATCGGGATCCTCTTGTCGGCGAGGGTGCGCTTGGCGCGCGAGATGCGCTGCCCGACGGTGGGCTCGGGGACCAGGAAGGCGCGGGCGATCTCGGCGGTGGTCAGGTTGCCGAGCAGGCGGAGCGTGAGCGCCAGCCGGCCCTCGACGGGGAGCGCGGGGTGGCAGGCGGTGAAGATCAGGCGGAGCAGGTCGTCGCCGATGTGGTCGTCGAGGGCGTCGTCCAGCTCGGCCTGCGCCGACTCCTGGCGGAGCTCCATGTCCATGCCGATCTCCTGCAGCTTGCGCTGGTAGGTGTCGCGGCGGCGGAACTGGTCGACGGCCCGGTGCTTGGCCGTGAGCGTCAGCCACGCCCCCGGATTCTCGGGCACGCCCTTGACCGGCCACTCTTCGAGCGCGGCCACCAGGGCGTCCTGCGCCAGCTCCTCGGCCAGTCCGATGTCGCCGACCATGCGGGCCAGAGCCGCGATGACCCGGGCGGACTCGATCCGCCACACCGCCTCCACCGCCCGATGCGCAACAGCTACCGTCATATGTCCTGAATACCATCAGGCCGGGGATCATGTCCCCGGCCTGGTGGAGCGGCCCGGTCAGGCCGGCGGGGCGAAGTCCTCGGGCCCGAACAGCCGCAGGACGTCCGACTCGCCCTCCCATCCCGGCCACAGGTCACGGTGCAGCTTGACGAAACGGGTGGTCCATTCCACGACCTCCTCCTTGCTCCTGACCTCGTACAGGGCGTAGCTGATCAGCTCCTTGGCCTCGGCGAACGGCCCGTCGCTGACGGTCAGCCGGCCCCCGCTCACCTCGACCCGCGCTCCCTCGGAGCTGGGGGCCAGGCCGCTGTTGTCGAGCAGGACCCCGGCCTCGGTGGCCTCCTGACCGAGCTTGAAGATGGCCTCCATGAGGTCGGCCGGCGGCGGTCCGGCGGGCTGGGCGGTGGCCTTGAACGTGACCAGGTAGCGCATCGTGAATCTCCTTCTCGTTATGAGGTGTTACAGGTGGTCAGGCGGCGTCACGGGACAGGCTCAGCGACACCAGCGACAGCCAGGTCCAGACCGCGACGATGCCGGCGACGAACATGAGGTTGGTCCAGGCGGCGCCGGCCCCGCTCGCGATGCCGACGAACGAGCCGAGGAACAGTGTGCCGGTGACGCGGGAGTACAGAGCCCAGCCGCCGTGGCCCTGGCGGGCCTGCCGGGAGGCGATGACGTAGCAGGCCGCCGCCATGCACAGGAACCCGACGCCGCCGACGGCCATGTGCAGGGTCCCGGACAGGGTGACGACGCCCGGACCCTCAGGGGTCCCCGCGGGGAAGCCCATCGCGGGGTCGGCGGGGAAGACCGCGGCGCCGATCATGCCGGCGCCGAACACGCCGACCAGGGCCGGCGCCCACCGGGCTCCCCGTCCGGGCGTCAGGGCGCGGCGCAGGCCGGCTGCCGCGGCGATGGTGGCGAGGGCGGCGACGACGAAGTTGGCGGTCTGGATCCAGCCGAGCTCTCCGTTGGCCAGGAAGCTCCACGGGTGGCGGGCCAGGTCGAAGCCCTCACGGGTGAGCGCCTGGGCCAGGGCGACCGTCACGTAGAAGGGGCCGGCGAGGACGCCGCAGCCGAGGAGCAGGCGCTGGGTGGAGACCGGGCGGGTGTGGGCGAGCTGCAGAGTCATGGTCGTCAACCTCCTGTCGCGGGACCGGCGCATCCGGACCGTCTGCCTACGCTGCGAACGGGGCGGGCCGATTTCGACACCCGCCCCCAAGATCTTTCAAGATCTTTTCGGGACGCGGCACCCCGGCCCGGCGGCGGGGTTCGCGACCGCCGCCGGACGGGGGCGGCCCGGCCGGCCCCGCCCCGGCCCCTGGGCGACCGCGCGGTCCCTCCCGGCCGCGGTCGTCCTGAAAGTCTCCGGGCATTCACCGAGCGAAACAAAGAGGTGGCGGGATTCTTCAACCGCGCGCAAACAAATGGCCCGGTCATGTCCGGCGGCTCCCTTTCCGGCCGACGCTCGGGTTTATCGCCACGAGCCAGCGGACAGCCCTCATCCATGCCATGGGGAAAAATACGCAAACGGCCGTCGCTGCCATGATGTCCGAGCATTCGAAGAAGGCGTACCGGCACTGCGAGCAGATCATGCGCAGTCAGGCCCGCAACTTCTCGTACGGTCTGCGGCTGCTCCCCGTCCCCAAGCGGCGTGCGCTGAGCGCCGTCTACGCGCTCGCCCGCAGGATCGACGACATCGCCGACGGCGACGGCCCGGCCGGGCAGCGGCTGGCCGGGCTGTCGGCGGTCCGCGAGACGCTCGGCGCACCCGTCCCCGAGGCGCACGACCTCGTGCTGGTGGCGGTGTTCGAGGCCGCGCGCCGTTATCCGATCCCGCTCGGCGCGTTCGCCGACCTGGTGGACGGCTGCGTCGCCGACGTGCACGGCAGGACGTACACGGAGTTCGAGGACCTGGTCGGCTACTGCCGGTGCGTCGCCGGCTCGATCGGGCGGCTCTCGCTGGGCGTGTTCGGCTCGGACGACGCCGAGGCTGCCACGCCGCTCGCCGACGCGCTCGGCGTGGCCCTGCAGATCACCAACATCCTGCGCGACCTGCGCGAGGACCGCTTGGCCGGGCGGATCTACCTGCCCGCGGAGGACCTCAAGCGGTTCGGCTGCACCTTGGACGTCGACGCGTCCGGCCGGTTCGTCGACCCGCCGGAGCGTCTGGCCGAGCTGGTCAGGTTCGAGGCCGACCGGGCGCGCGACTGGTTCGCCGTCGGGATGGGCCTGCTGCCGCTGCTGGACGCGCGCAGCGCCGCCTGCACGGCCACCATGGCCGGCATCTACCGGTGCCTGCTCGACCGCATCTCGGCCGATCCCCGTCGCGCGGTGGCCGCCAGGCTCTCCCTGACGACGAAGGAGAAGTCCGTGGTCGCGGTGCGCGCCCTCGCCCGCGCCGGGCGCGCGAGAGGCCGGCCGGCCGATCGCGCCGGGTTCCGTTGATCACAGCCGCGCTGCTGGCGGTGCTCGCGGCGCTGTGCAACGCCGTCGCGTCGGTCCTGCAGCGCCGCGCGGCGCTGACGGTGCCGCAGGGGCCGGCAGCGCAGGCGGGCCTGATCCTGGCGCTGGTGCGGAAACCGGTGTGGCTGTGGGGGATCACGGCGCTGATCGGCGGCTTCCTGTTCCAGGCCGCCGCGCTGTCGCGCGGAGCCGTCGCCCTGGTCCAGCCGGTCATGGTGGTCGAGCTGCCGTTCACCATGATCATCCTGTCGATGGCGTTCGGCATCGTCCTGGATCGGCGCACCTGGCTGGCGATCGGCGCGCTGTCGGCCGGGCTCGCGATCTTCCTCATCGCGGCGGCTCCCGACGTGGGGCGGTGGCTGCCCGACGCGATCGGCTGGATCGTCGCCACCGCCGTGACCGCGGCCGTCGTGGCCGCGCTGGTCGCGGTGGGGGTCCTGGCGAGGGGAGCGCTGCGGCCCGCGGCGCTGGGCGTCGCCGCGGGCATCGGCTTCGCCTTCACCGCGACGCTCATCAAGAGGTGCACGGCCATCGCCGAGGAGGACCTGAGCGCGCTGCCGCGGTCCTGGCAGCTGTACGCGATGGTGCTGGCCGGCCTGTGCAGCCTGCTCCTCCTGCAGCACGCCCTGCACAGCGGTCCCCTGGTGATCGCGCAGCCCGCGCTGACCATCAGCGACCCCATCGCCGGCATCCTCTACGGCGGGCTGTTGTTCGGGGAGCCCATCCGCTCCGGCTCATGGATCGTGTTCGAGGCGATCGGCATCGGGAGCATGGCCTACGGCGTCATCCAACTGGCCCGCTCGCCGATCGTCCAGGCCCAGAACACTCCCCTTCGGTGAGGAGACGAGACCCGCCTCGGCCGGCATCGCGGCGAACAGGGCGGAGGCGCGGTCCGCCTGGCGCCCACGCGCCCGCGCGTCGGCGAGGCGGTCCAGCGCCTCCAGCAGCGCGGCCGCGTCGCCGGTGCACGCGCTCACCCCGGCCGCGGCCATCGCCCGCGCGCCGTCGCGCCCGTGGCCGCTGATCGGCCGGTGGACGACGACCGGCAGCCCGGCGGCGAACGCCTCCTCGCAGGTCAGGCCGGAACCGTTGTCGACCAGGGCGTACGCGGCCGCCATCAGCTCGGGGACGTCGTCGCGCCAGCCGAGCGCGGGCCCCAGTCCGGCCAGGCGCAGGCGGCGGCGCAGCGCCGCGTTGTCCCCGCACAGCACGAGCGGCGTGTACCGCCCCGACCGGGCCAGAGCCCGCGTGGTCGCGACGATCTCCCCCGCTCCCCATGACCCTCCCGACACCAGGACGAGCCGGGCGCCGGGGTCCGCGCCCACGCCGCGGGCCACCCGTACGGGATCGGCCACCGCCTGCCCGAACACCGGGCGGACGACCGGCGCGCAGCGCAACGCCGGCCGACGGGTGCATGCGGCTATATATCCAATGATGTCGGGATTCGGGCACAGGTACCGGTCGTTGCCCTGGTGCAACCACAACCGGTGCACCGCGAAGTCCGTGACCAGCACCGTGCTCGGGCACGGCAGCCCGCCGCGCTCGCGCAGCCGCCCGGTGATCTGCGCGGCCAGGTGGAACGTCGAGACGACCTCGTCGGGCCGCCAGTCCTCGACGAGCCGGCGCAGGCGGGCGGCCGCGAGCACCGTGAGCGGAGACGTCCCCGGCGCCCGTTTGCCCACGAAGAAGACCTGGTAGATGAGCTCGTAGAGCCAGGGGGCGCGCAGGATCATCCAGCGGTACCCATGACGCAGCGCCGGTCCCAGCCGGAGCGGGAAGAGCAGGAGGACATCGATGATCCGCGCGTCGGCATCCTCGGCCGCGAGCCGCGCGGCCAGCTCGGCGGCGACCCCGTCGTGGCCGCTGCCCATGGACGCGGTGAGGATGAGCACCCGCCGCCTCCCCGCTCCCCCGGGCGGACGAGCGGCACGACGATGAGCCGGTTCGCCCTGCCGCTCGGGCTGGCCTGCCTGTCCCTGCTGCACGCGGCCCCGGCCGCCACCTGGCTGCCGTCGGTCCGTCGCCGGATGCCCGCGCTGGCCGGCGCCGGTGACCCCGCCCACGTGGCGCTCACCTTCGACGACGGCCCCCACCCCGGCTCCACCCCGCGTTTCCTGGACGAGCTGGGACGCCTCGGCGCCCACGCGACCTTCTTCGTCCTCGGCGAGCTGCTCGAACGCCATCCGGGGCTGGGCCGCCGCATCGTGGCCGAGGGCCACGAGCTGGCCGTGCACGGCTGGCGGCACGGCAACGCCCTGATCGCCCCGCCCGGCCGGCTGACGGCCGAGATCGGCCGCGCCGCCGCCCTGGTGCGGGAGGTCTGCGGGGTCCGCGCGGCCTGGTACCGCCCGCCCTACGGGGCGCTCAGCCTGGAGGCGCTGGTCTCCGCCCGCGCGCTGGGGCTGCGTCCCGTGCTGTGGACCGACTGGGGCCGGGACTGGGAGGCGGCCGCCACGGCGCGCTCGGTCCTCGCCACCGTGACGGCCGGGCTGCGCGGCGGGGCGACCGTCCTGCTGCATGACTCCGACCACGCCTCCGTTCCTGGTTCCTGGCGATCGGCGCTCGACGCCCTCCCCGCACTCGTGGAGCGCTGCCGGCTCATGGGCCTGCGGGTGGGGCCGCTGCGCGACCACGGCGTGGCGGCGAGCCGCCGTTAAATGCCGGTGCAGCGGGTTTCCATAATGGCGAGTCCCCTTTCCCCGCGCATTCAAACGCCAATATACCGGCGGCCCCGAAAAGTAAATGCAGCGCCAATGGAACGGAAACGAATCACCTTCAGGTTTGCGCTGCCCGGCGACGGATAATTTCCCTGTCGTGCTGTCACGAAAGGGCTATTCACAGGAGCTCGCGAAAAAGGCCCGCCGGGAGAACTTCCCGGTGGCCTCGCGGCTGCTGCCGCGCCGGCACCGCGACCACCTCATGGCCGTGTACGGCTTCGCGCGCTCCGTGGACGACGTCGGCGACGAGGAGCCTCCCGGTGACCGGCTGCGTCTGCTGGACGAGTTCGAGGCCGACCTGGCGCGGCTCTACGACGGGGAGACCCCGCGGCTGCGGCCGGTCCGCGCGCTGGCCCCCACCGTCCGGGAGTGCGCGATCCCGGCCGAGCCGTTCCACCACCTCATCGAGGCCAACCGGCGTGACCAGTCGGTCACCCGCTACGAGACGTTCGACGACCTGCTCGGCTACTGCGCGCTCTCGGCGAACCCGGTCGGCCGGCTCGTGCTGCACGTGTTCGGCGAGGTGAGCGACGCCCGGCTGGCCCTGTCGGACCGCGTCTGCTCGGCGCTGCAGATCATCGAGCACTGCCAGGACGTGGGCGAGGACTACCGGCGCGGACGCGTCTACCTGCCGGAGAAGGACCTGCGGCGGGCCGGCTGCCCGGACGGCCATCTCGCGGCGACGGCCACCTCGCCGCCGCTCCGCGCGGCGGTGGCCGTGCAGGCCGCGCGGGCCGCGAAGCTGCTGGGTGAGGGGGAGGCGATCGTCGCCACGCTGGCCGGCTTCGCCCGTACGGCGGTGGCGGGTTATGTCGCGGGAGGTCACGCGACCCTGGCCGCGCTGGCCGCCGCCCGCTACGACGTCCTGGGCCGTGCCGTGCGCCCGCGCCGCCTGCGCCTGCTCGCGGCGTGGGCGCGGGTCCTCATGACCACGAGATCGTCCGATCCGGCGCTCCAACGCCTTCCTTCGGCATGAGGGGGCCGCGATGAGTCCCCGGCCGGGCTCCGAGCCGGTGGCGGTGATCGGCGGCGGCCTGGCCGGCATCTCGGCGGCCGTCGCGCTCACCGAGGCCGGGCACCGCGTGACGCTGTACGAGGCCCGCCCGAGGCTGGGCGGCGCGGCCTGCTCCTTCCAGCGCGACGGGCTGACGGTGGACAACGGCCAGCACGTCTTCCTCCGCTGCTGCACGGCCTACCGCGGACTGCTCGACCGGATCGGCGGCACCGCGCTGGTGGATCTGCAGAGCCGGTTCGACGTGCGGGTGCTGAGCGCGGCGGGCCGGTCGGGGCGGCTGCGCAGGGCCGCACTGCCGGGACCGTTGCACTTCGTGCCCGCGCTCGCGGGCTACCGCCTGCTCGGTCCCGGCGACCGGGTCCGCGCCCTGCGCGGCTCCATCGCGCTCAGCAGGCTCGATCCGGCCGATCCCGTCCTCGACCAGGTGACGTTCGGGAGCTGGCTCGCCGCGCACGGCCAGCGGGCCCCGGCGCGACAGGCGCTGTGGGACCTGCTCGCCGTGGCGGCGCTCAACACGGGCGTCGAGGAGGCCGCGCTCGGCCCGGCCGTGAAGGTGTTCAAGACCGCGCTGCTCGGCCGGCCGGACGCCGCGGACCTGGGCATCCCCCTGGTCCCTCTGGGCGAGCTGCACGACACCGCCGCCAGGGCGGCCATCGTCCGGCGCGGCGGCGACGTACGGGTGGGGGCGAAGGTCAGCGCCATCGAGCCCGGACCGGCCGTCGTCGTGGACGGCGCCAGGATCGGGGCGTCGGCGGTCATCGTGGCCACCCGCCACGAGCAGGCCGCCAAGCTGGTGCCCCTGGACGCGGCGCCCGGCAGGGACACGTGGACCGCCCTCGACGCGAGCCCGATCATCAACGTGCACGCCGTCTACGACCGCCCGGTCATGCCGGCGCCGTTCGTCGCGGTCACGGACTCGCCGGTGCAGTGGGTGTTCGACAAGACCCGCGTCGCGGGCCTGCGCCGGGGCCAGTACCTCGCGGTGTCCGTGTCGGTCGCGGACACCTGGATCGACCGGCCGACCGCCGACCTGCGCGAGGTGTTCGTCCCCGCGCTGCGCTCGGTCCTGCCCGCCGCGCGCCGGGCCCGGCTGACCGACTTCTTCGTCACCAGAGAACGGCGCGCGACCTTCCGCCAGGCGCCCGGCAGCGGGGCGCTCCGCCCGCGCAGCACCACCCACTGGCCCGGCCTCTACCTCGCCGGCGCCTGGACCGACACCGGCTGGCCCGACACCATGGAAGGGGCCGTACGCAGTGGACTGCACGCGGCCGGCCTGGTCAGGCGGCACCTGCGACGTCAGGAGACGACGCCATGACCCTGACCCTGCCGGCCGTCGAGGCCGCCCGCGAGCTGGTGGAGCCGGTGCTGCGCGAGGCCGTCGGCCGTCTCGACCCGCTCTCCGCGCGCGTCGCCCGCTATCACTTCGGCTGGGCGGACGGCGGCGAAGCGGGCGGCGGCAAAGCGCTGCGGCCGACGCTCGCGGTGTTGTCCGGCCGGGCGGCCGGGGCGGACGTCGAGCGCTGCCTGCCCGCCGCCGCGGCGGTGGAGCTCGTGCACGCCTTCTCGCTCCTGCACGACGACGTCATGGACGACGACCCGGTACGCCGGCACCGACCGGCCGCCTGGACCGTCTTCGGCCGCCCCCACGCGCTCCTCTGCGGCAACGCCCTGCTCACCCTGGCCGGGGAGCTGCTGCTGGAACAGGGCTGTGCGGCGGCGGCCCGCGCGCTCAACGACGCCGTGCTCGCGCTCGTCGCGGGCCAGGCCCTCGATCTGGAGTTCCAGGACCGGGACGACGTGACGAGGGAGGAGTGCCTGCTGATGTCGCGGTGCAAGACCGCCTCGCTGCTCGCCTGCGCCTGCTCGATCGGCGTCACGGCGGCCGGCGGCCCCGCACCTCTGGCCGGCGCCCTGGCCGCGTTCGGAGCCGAGGCGGGCCTGGCCTTCCAGCTGGCCGACGACCTGCTCGGCATCTGGGGCAGCACCGAGGCGACGGGCAAGCCGGTGCTCGCCGATCTGCGTACCCGTAAGAAGAGCCTGCCCGTGGTCGCCGCGCTCACCGGCGGGACGGCGGCCGGTCGGCGGCTCGCCGCACTGCTGGCCAGGCCCGAGCCGCTCGCCGAGGCCGACCTGCACGAGGCCGCCCGCCTGGTCGAGGAGGCGGGCGGCCGGGCGTGGGCCGAGGCGGAGGCCGGGCGGCGGCTCGACGCGGCGGTCCGGTGCCTCGACGAGGCCGACCTGCCTCCGGACGTACGAGCTGAATTCCTGCACCTCGCCCGATTCATCGCATCCAGGGACCACTGACATGACGACTCTTGAGACCCGGAACGTGCTCACCGGAGCCGAGCACGCCCTCCAGAGCGCCTGCGACCACCTGCTGGGCCTGCGGTCCCCGGAGGGCTGGTGGAAGGGCGAGCTGCAGACCAACGTGACCATGGACGCCGAGGACCTGCTGCTGCGGCAGTTCCTCGGCATCCGCACCGAGCGGGACACGGCGGAGGCCGGCCGGTGGATCCGCTCGCAGCAGCGGGCCGACGGCACCTGGGCCAACTTCCACGAAGGACCCGCCGACCTGTCCACCACCGTCGAGGCGTACGCCGCGCTGCGGCTCGCCGGCGACCCGCCCGACGCGGCGCACATGCGCGCCGCCCGCGGCCCGATCCTGGACATGGGCGGCATCGAGGCGAGCCGGGTGTTCACCCGGATCTGGCTGGCGCTGTTCGGGGAGTGGCCGTGGCGGCGGCTGCCGGTCATGCCGCCCGAGCTGATGTTCCTTCCGCCGTGGTTCCCGCTGAACATCTACGACTGGGCCTGCTGGGCCAGGCAGACGATCGTGCCGCTGACCGTCGTGACCGCGTGCCGGCCGGTGCGCCGGCTCCCGTTCGACCTGGCCGAGCTGCGCACCGGACGGGAGCCGCGCCGGGCCGCGGGCGGAGGCTGGGAGAGAGCCTTCGGCGTCCTCGACAGGGCGCTGCACCGCTACGAGCGGCGCCCTTCGCCGATCCTGCGGCGGGCCGCGCTGAGGCGCGCCATCAACTGGATCGCCGCGCGTCAGGAGGCCGACGGCTCCTGGGGCGGCATCCAGCCCCCCTGGGTCTACTCGGTGATCGCGCTCCACCTCGCCGGCTACCGGCTCGACCATCCGGTGCTGACCAAAGCCATCAAGGGACTCGACCGGTTCACCATCAGGGACGAGAACGGACGCCGGTTGGAGGCGTGCCAGTCCCCCGTCTGGGACACCGCGCTCGCGGTCAACGCCCTGCTCGACGCCGGCACGCCCGCCGACCACCCGGCCCTCACCGGAGCCGCCGCCTGGCTGCTGCGCGAGGAGATCACCACGACGGGCGACTGGGCCGTGCGCAGGCCCGGACTGTCGCCGGGCGGATGGGCGTTCGAGTTCGACAACGACGGCTATCCCGACATCGACGACACCGCCGAGGTGATCCTGGCGCTGCGCAGGCTGGACGTCCCCGGCGTACGGCCGGCGATCGAGCGCGGGGTCCGGTGGATGGCCGGCATGGCGAGCTCCGACGGCGGCTTCGGGGCGTTCGACGCCGACAACGACCGCGTGCTCTGCACCAAGCTGCCCTTCTGCGACTTCGGCGCGGTGATCGACCCGCCGTCCGCCGACGTCACCGCGCACGTCGTCGAAGCCCTGGCCAAGGAGCGGCCCCACTCCCCCGAGCTGCGCAGGGGCGTGGTCTGGCTGCTCAGGGCGCAGGAGCGGGACGGCTCGTGGTTCGGCCGCTGGGGCGCCAACCACGTCTACGGCACCGGGGCCGTGGTGCCGGCCCTCGTCGCCGCCGGGGTCGACCCGGGACATTCCTCCGTACGCAACGCCGTGGCCTGGCTCGAACGGCACCAGAACGACGACGGCGGCTGGGGAGAGGACCTGCGCTCCTACCGTGACCCCGCCTGGATCGGCCGCGGCGCCTCGACGGCGTCGCAGACCGCCTGGGCGCTGCTCGCCCTGCTGGCCGCCGGCGAACGCTCTCCGGCAGTGGAGAACGGCGTGCGCTGGCTCGTCGAGCACCAGCGGCCGGACGGCACCTGGGACGAGCCCTACTTCACGGGCACCGGTTTCCCCGGCGACTTCTACATCAACTACCACCTCTACCGGCTCGTCTTCCCGATCAGCGCCCTCGGGCGCTACCTGCGCCGCGACACCCCGCCGGACGTCCGATGACCGGCCTGCTGATCTGCGCCGCGCTCGGCATCGAGGCCCACGCGATCAGGCGCGGCCTGCCGGCCCACCTCACGGACGTCAGGGTGGTCACCACCGGGATCGGCCCGCGCCGGGCCGCCCGCGCGGCCGGCCACCTGCACGGACAGGGGGCGGTCGCCGTCGTGGGGTTCGGCGGCGCCGTCGCCGCCGGTCTCCGGCCGGGCGACGTCCTGGTGGCCGACGAGATCCGGTTCAGGGGACGGACTCATCCCTGTCCTTGGGCCGCCCTGCTCGTGGAGGAGCTGGTCCGCGCCGGCCTGCCCGCCAGGACCGGGCCGCTGCTCACCGTCGACCACCTCGTCAGGGAGGCCGAACGCCGCCGCCTCGCCGGTCAGGGCGTGCGGGCCGTGGACATGGAGAGCGGGCCGCTGGCGCGCGCCGCCATGGACCGGCCGCTCGCCGCCGTACGGGTCATCGTCGACGCGCCGCGGGCGCCGCTGCTGCGGCCTGCGACGCTGGCCCGTGGCCTCGCCGCGCGGCGCACGCTCACCACCCTCGGCCCCTTCCTGATGCACTGGGCAGCGGCCGTCGCCCCCGAACCCGTTTCCGTCCCGCTACGCAAGGAACCGCTGCCATGACGATCCCGCTTCGGCAAAGCCTGCGCATCGGCGGCTACATCCTCGGCCAGCGGCTCCGGGGACGGACCAAGTTCCCGCTGCTGGTCGAGCTGGAGCCGTTGTTCGCGTGCAACCTCAAATGCGCCGGGTGCGGCAAGATCCAGCACCCCGCCGACGTGCTCAGACGGCGCATGCCGGTGGACCAGGCCGTCGCGGCCATCGAGGAGTGCGGCGCGCCCATGGTCTCGATCGCCGGCGGGGAGCCGCTCATGCACCCGCAGATCGGCGAGCTGGTCCGCCGCCTCGTCGGCATGAAGAAGTACGTCTTCCTGTGCACGAACGCCCTGCTGATCCCCAAGAAGATCGACGAGTTCGAGCCTTCCCGTTACTTCGCCTGGACCGTGCACATCGACGGCGTCCGCGAACGCCACGACGCGGCGGTGTGCAAGGAGGGCGTCTTCGACGAGGCGGTCGCCGCCGTGCGCGAGTGCCAGCGGCGCGGCTTCCGGGTGACCACGAACACGACGTTCTTCTCCTCCGACAGCCCGCAGACCGTCATCGAGGTGCTCGACTACCTCAACGACGAGCTCGCCGTGGACCAGATGATGATCTCGCCCGCGTACGCGTACGAGAAGGCGCCCGTCCAGGATCGGTTCATGGGCGTGCGGGAGACGCGCGAGCTGTTCCGCGAGGCGTTCAAGGGCGGGAGGCGGAGCCGCTGGCGGTTCAACCACTCGCCGCTGTTCCTGGACTTCCTCGAGGGCCTGACGGAGCTGCCGTGCACGGCCTGGGCGATCCCTTCGTACTCGCTGTTCGGCTGGCAGCGGCCCTGCTACCTGATGGCCGACGGGTACGCCCAGACCTACCGCGAGCTGATCGAGGACACCGACTGGTCGGCCTACGGCCGGGGCCGCGACCCGCGGTGCGACAACTGCATGGCGCACTGCGGCTACGAGCCCACCGCCGTCCTCGCCACGCTCGGCTCGCTGAAGGAGTCGCTGCGGGCCATCAGGAGCGGCTGAGCGAGAGGTCAGCCGAAGCGCCGCGCGAGCAGCCGGAACGGTCCGGGCGCCGCGCCGCGCAGCCTGGCCGGCAGCCTGAGCCAGCCCGGCACGAACGACTCGGGCCGGCCGTGCAGGATCGCCGCCACGACGGCCCGCGCCACCCGCTCGGGCGGGATCGGCGCCGGCCAGCCGCGCGTGTAAGGTGCGCCGCGCCGGACGAAGAAGGGCGTGTTCACCACCCCCGGCAGCAGGACGGACACGCCGACCCCCGGCGCGTGGCGCAGCTCGTGGCGCAGGCCCTCGGCGAAGACCACCAGCCCCGCCTTCGTGGCCGAGTAGACCGCCTCCCGCGCCACGCCCACCGCTCCCGCGATGGAGGCCACGAACACGACGTGCCCGCGCCCCGCCGCCAGCATCCCCGGGAGCAGCAGCCGCGTCAGCGCGATCGGCGCGGCGAGGTTGACGGCGAGCAGCCGTTCGGCGCTGCCGGCCGGCATCTCCACGAACGACCCGGCCCACCCCACCCCGGCGTTGTTCACCAGGACGTCCACGTGACCGGCCCGCGTGACGAGCTCTTCGGCCTGGGTGGCGACGTCGCAGACCACCATGTCCCCGCCCGTCGCCGCGGCGACGGCCGCGAGGCGTTCGCGGTCGCGGCCCGCCAGCGTCAGCCGGGCGCCGGTGCCCGCCAGCGCGTGCGCGGTGGCCGCGCCGATCCCCGAGGAGGCCCCGGTGATCAGCACGTGGGCGTCCGCGAGCCTCATCGCGTCGGCCCGCAGGTGAGCCGGGTGCTCGCCTGGGCGAGGAGTTCGGCCAGGTGGAGCGGGCGGTCCGCGGCTTTGGTGTGTTCGAGCTGGGTGCGGCAGCTGAAGCCGTCGGCCAGGACGAGCGTGCCCGGCTCGCTCTCGCGGACGGCGGGCAGCAGCTCGTGCTCGGCGCAGGCGAGCGAGGTGTTCAGGTGCCCGGCGGTGAAGCCGAAGTCGCCGGCCAGGCCGCAGCAGCCGCCGACGGTCTTGAGCTTGACCCCGGCCTGCTGGAGCAGGCGCTGATCGGCCTCGTAGCCGAGCACGGCGTGCTGGTGGCAGTGCGGCTGGGCGACGGCGGCGCGGTCGATGCGCGGCGGCCGCCAGCCGTCGGTGCCGGTGAGCAGCTCGGCGAGGGTCTTCGTCTGCTCGGCCAGCCGGGTGACGTCCTGGTCGCCGGGGAGCAGGTTGGCCGCGTCGTCGCGGAAGACGGCGGTGCAGGACGGCTCCAGCCCGACGATCGGGATGCCGCTCCTGAGCAGGGGTGCGAGCGTGTCCAGGGTCCGCCGCAGCACGCGGCGGGCGACGCCGAGCTGCCCGGTGGAGATCCAGGTCAGCCCGCAGCACAGGGTGCGCGGCGGCACGATCACCCGGTAGCCGGCGGATTCGAGCACGGCGACGGCCGAGGCCGCGATGCGCGGGGCCAGGTTGTCGGTGAAGGTGTCCGGCCACAGCAGCACCTCGCCGAGGTCGCCGCTGCCGCGCGGCCCCCGGCGGCGGTAGGCGTCGCTGAAGCGGATCCCCGCGAAGGACGGCAGCGGCCGGGCCGGCTCCAGCCCGCCCAGCCGCTTGACCAGCCGGGCCAGGCCGGGCGCGTGGGTCACGGCGTTGACCAGGCCGGGCGCGAACGAGGCCAGCCGCGCCCACACCGGCAGCCAGCCCATGCTGTAGTGGGCGGCGGGCCGGAGCCGGCCCGCGTAGTGGTGGGCGAGGAACTCGGCCTTGTACGTGGCCATGTCCACCTCCACCGGGCAGTCGTGCTTGCAGCCCTTGCAGGCCAGGCACAGGTCGAGGGCGTCGTGGACGGCCGTGGAGCGCCAGCCGTCGGTCACGGTGGAGTCACGGTGGCCGTTCAGCATCTCGAACAGCAGCCGGGCGCGGCCCCGGGTGGAGTGCTCCTCCTCGCCGGTGGCCCGGTAGGAGGGGCACATGACGCCGCCCTGGTGGCTGCGGCACTGGCCGACGCCGACGCAGCGCATCACGGCCCGCTGGAAGCTGCCCTGGTCGTCGGGGTAGCCGAACTCGGTCTCCGGCTCGGCGGGCGTCCAGGCGCTGCCCAGCCGCAGGTCCGTGGTGATCCCGTTGGGCGAGACGATCTTGCCAGGGTTCATCCGGTCGTCGGGGTCGAACACCGCCTTGACCTGCTGGAACGCGGTGACGACGGCGTCGCCGAACATCTTGGGCAGCAGCTCGGCCCGCGCCTGGCCGTCGCCGTGCTCGCCCGACAGCGAGCCGCCGTAGGAGACTGCCAGGTCCGCGGCCCGGTCGAGGAAGGCGCGGAAGGCCGCCACGCCGTCGGCGGTGAGCAGGTCGAACGGGATGCGGGTGTGCACGCACGCCTGGCCGAAGTGGCCGTACAGGGAGGCGTCGCCGTAGCCGAACTCGTCCAGCAGCCGGCGCAGGTCGCGCAGGTAGTCGCCGAGTCGTTCCGGAGGGACGGCCGAGTCCTCCCAGCCGGGCCAGGTGTCGGCCATGCCCGGCCCGCGCGCGGTGGCGCCGAGCCCCGCCTCGCGCAGATCCCAGAGCTCCGTCTCGGACTCGGGGTCGTCGAAGAACGCCACGTCAGGGCCGTTCCCGTCGCGGCCGATGTCCTCCAGGAGCGCGTGGGCCCGCCGGTCGGCGTCCTCCTGGTCGTCACCGGTGAACGAGGCCATCAGCCAGGCGCCGCCCTCCGGCAGCCGGGCCACCGCCTTTCCGTGCATGTGCTTGCGCGTCTCGTAGCCGATGAGCTTGTCGTCGATGCCCTCCAGCTGGAGCGGCCGATGCGCGGTGATCGGCAGCACGGCGTCGCCGGCCGCGGCGATGTCGTGGTAGCCGAGCACGACCAGGCTCCGCGCGGCCGGTACGGGCACCAGCGCCAGCTCGGCGCGGAGCACGGTGACCAGCGTGCCCTCCGAGCCGACCAGGGCCCGCGCCACGTCGAACGGCCCGCCGGGCAGCAGCTGGTCGAGGTTGTAGCCGGAGACCCGGCGCGGGATGTCGGGGTAGCGGCGGCGGATCTCGTCGGCGTGCTCGCTCATGATCTCGCGCAGCCGCCGCAGGATCTCGGCCGGGCGGCCGCCCTCGGCGGTGATCCTGGCGTACTCCTCGTCGCTCGTGGGGCCCACCCACATGCGGGTGCCGTCGTAGGTGAGGATCTCCAGCCGGACGACGTTGTCGGCGGTCTTGCCGTAGAGCTGGGCGGTGGACCCGCACGAGTTGTTGCCGATCATGCCGCCGAGCGTGCAGTGGGAGTGCGTGGACGGGCGCGGGCCGAACATCAGGCCGGTCGGCTTGAGCCGCCGGTTGAGTTCGTCCAGCACGATGCCGGGCTCGACCACGCAGGTACGCGCCCGCTCGTCCACGGAGACCAGGCGGTGGCAGAACTTCGACCAGTCGATGATGACGGCGGTGTTGCAGGTCTGGCCGGCCAGGCTGGTCCCGCCGCCGCGCGAGGTGATCGGCGCCCCGTGCTCGCGGCAGATCGCCACCGCGACCTCCGCGGCGTCCACCGTGCGCGGCACGACGACGCCGAGCGGCACCTGGCGGTAGTTGGAGGCGTCGGTGGAGTAGGCGCCCCGGCTGCCGGGGTCGAAGCGGACCTCGCCGTCGACCTCGGCGGCGAGGTCCCGCTCCAGGTCGCGCACCCGCACGTAGGGCTGCGCGGTCCGGAGGGCGGGAGCGGGAAGCGTGGCAGGACGGGTCATCACCTTCACCAGCCCATCTGGGAGATCTTGTCCTTGAACAGGGTGGTCGCGATCGACGCCTTGTGCGGCTGGCCCTTCATGAACGCCTCGGCGAACTTCTTCGCCTGCTCGTACGTCACCTTGCCCGGCATCGGCGGCTCGTTCGGGTTGACGTCGGCGTCGACCAGCGCCGGCCCGTCGTGCGCGAGCGCCTCCCCCACCGCCTCGGCGAGGTCACGGGGGTCGCTCACCTTGCGGCCGTAGCCGCCGCAGGAGCGGGCCCAGGCGGAGAAGTCGGCGGCGGGCTCGGCGAAGCGCACGCCGTGCTCGGGGTAGCCGAGCACCATCTGCTCCCAGAGGATCTGGCCCAGCGCGTTGTTGTTGTTGACGATCACCTTGATCGGCAGCCGGTGCTGGGCGGCGGTCAGGAACTCGGCCATCAGCATCGCGAAGCCGCCGTCCCCGACGAACGCGATCACCTGCCGGCCGGGGAAGGCGTGCTGCATGGCGATCGCGTACGGCAGGCCCGGCGCCATGGTGGCGAGGTTGCCCGACAGGTAGAAGCCGCGCTCGCCGCGGATGGTCCAGTGCCGGGCCGCCCAGGTGGCGATGGTGCCCGAGTCGCAGGTGAGGATCGCGTCGTCGGTGGCGGCCTCGTCCACGCAGGCCATCAGGTACTGAGGGGCGATCGGATCGCGGTCGGGCGTGCGCAGGGCGGCCATGTCGGCGCGCCAGCGGTCCATCGCCTTGGCGTACTTGGCCAGGTGCCCGCGGTCGCCGTTGCGCTCCAGCAGCGGCAGGAGCGCGGCGAGGCCCTGTTTGGCGTCGCCGATCATCGGCACCTCGGTCGGCATGCGCACGCCCGCCCTGATCGGGTCGGCCTCCAGTTGCACCACGCGGGCCTGGCCGGGCTCCGGCAGGTGCTTGGTGTAGGGGAAGTTGGTGCCGATCATGAACAGCGTGTCGCAGTCCTCGACGAGCTCCTCGCCCGGCCGGGTGCCGAGCAGGCCGATGCCGCCCACGGCGAAGGGCGAGTCGTCGGGGATGACGGCCTTGCCGGGCAGCGTCTTGATCACCGGCGCGCCGAGCACGTCGGCCACCGCCAGCACCTCGCGCCGGGCGTGCAGCGCGCCCGCGCCGGCCAGGATCGCCGGCCGCGCGGCGGCGTTCAGCACCGACGCCGCCGCCTCCAGGTCCTCCTGCCGGGGGACGCCGGGAGCGCTCAGGTAGATCGGCGCGGTGGCCGGCGGGCGGGCCGGCGCGACGCCGGGGTAGGGATCCTCGTGGGCGTCGGCGACCTGGACGTCGTTGGGGATGGTCAGGTGGGCCACTCCGCGCCGGGCGTAGGCGGCCCTGATCGCGAGGTCGACGACGCCGGGCAGCTGCGCGGGGTTGTCGATCAGGAGGTTGTACTCGGTGACGTCCTCGTACAGCCGGTCCAGGTGGACCTCCTGCTGGTAGCCGGTGCCGAGCACGCTCGTCTCCTGCATGCCGGTGATGGCGAGGACCGGCTGGTGGTCCAGCTTGGCGTCGTACAGGCCGTTGAGCAGGTGGATGCCGCCCGGCCCCGAGGTGGCCAGGCACACCCCGATCCGACCGGTGGCCTTGGCGTGCGCGGTGGCCATGAAGGCCGCCGCCTCCTCGTGGTGCACCAGCAGGAAACGGACGCGGTCACGGTGGCGGCGAAGGCCCTCCATGATGCCGTTGATCCCGTCGCCCGGCAGGCCGAACACGGTGTCCACACCCCAGGCGACCAGCCGTTCTATGAGCGATTCTGCGACGATACGGGTCATGCCCGGCGTCCTGCCCGGCCTGCTGGAGCGGAATGCTGACGAATGCGGAAAGTGTTCGTCAGTCCGGGGCCAGCGCGGCGGCGGTGTTGATGACGGACACGTGGCTGTACGCCTGCGGGAAGTTGCCGGCCTGCCGGCGGAGGGTGGTGTCGTACTCCTCCGAGAGCAGCCCGACGTCGTTGCGCAGGCCGAGCAGCCGGTCGAACAGCTCGCGCGCCTCGCGGCGCCGGCCCAGCATCGCCAGCGCGTCGGCCAGCCAGAACGAGCAGGCGAGGAAGGTGCCCTCGCGGCCGGGCAGCCCGTCCACGCCCTCCTGCTGGGGCCGGTAGCGCAGCACGAAGCCGTCCTCCATCAGCTCGCGCCTGATCGCGTCCACGGTCCCCGCCACGCGCGGGTCGTGCACGGGCAGGAAACCGAGGCGCGGGATGAGCAGCAGCGCGGCGTCCAGCCCGGTCGAGCCGTAGTACTGGGTGAAGGTGTTGCGGTCGGCGTCGTAGCCGCGCGCGCACACCTCGTCGTGGATCTCCGCGCGCAGCGCCCGCCACCGGTCCACCGGCCCGCCCAGCCCGTACGTCTCCACCGCCCGCACCATCCGGTCGGCGGCCACCCAGGTGAGGATCTTGGAGTGGGTGAACTGCCGGCGCGGGCCGCGCGTCTCCCACACCCCGTTGTCGGGCCGCCGCCAGGCCCCTTCGAGATAGTCCATGATGCTCCGCTGCAGGTCCCACGCCTCCTCCTCCACCGCGAGCCCCGACCGCCTGGCGAGGTGCAGGCATTCGAGGGTCTCGCCGTAGACGTCGAGCTGGAACTGGCCGGAGGCGGCGTTGCCGACGACGACCGGGGACGAGCCGTCGAAGCCGGGCAGCCAGTCCACGGTCCACTCGGGGATGCGCCTGGCCCCCTCGACGGTGTACATGATCTGCATGTCGGCGGGGTGACCGGCGACGGCCCGGAGCAGCCAGTCCCGCCAGGCGCGGGCCTCGGCGTCGTAACCGGCCGACATGAGCGCCTGGAGGGTGAACGTGGCGTCGCGCAGCCAGCAGTAGCGGTAGTCCCAGTTGCGCGAGCCGCCGAACTGCTCGGGCAGGGAGGTGGTCGCGGCGGCGACGATCCCGCCGGTCGGCTCGTACGTGAGCGCCTTCAGCACCAGCAGGCTGTCGCGCACGGCGGAGTCGTCGTCGCTCCGGTGGTGGCACCGGCCGATCCAGTCGCGCCACATGCGCACGGTCGCGTCCAGGGACTCCCGCGCGTCGATGGCGTGCGGGCGCGGCAGCCACGAGTGCTGCCAGGTCAGCACGAACGGCACCCGATCGCCCGGACCCACCATGAACTCCGCCGTGGTACGCCGGCTGTCCTCGTTCTGGCGCAGCGGGACGGGGGCGCGCAGCCAGGCGGCGTCGGGCCCGGCCACGGCGGCCAGGAGGCCGTGATCGTGGCGCAGCCAGGGCTCGTCGCGCCCGTAGTCGAAGCGCAGCGCCAGCTCCATGCTCATCTCGACCCGGCCGCGTACGCCCTCGACGATGCGGACCACGTCGGGCGCCTGGCCGCGCGGCGGCATGAAGTCCAGGATCCGCACCGCGCCGCCGTCACGCTCCCACGTGCTCTCCAGGACCAGCGTGCCGTCCAGGTAACGGCGGGAGGAGCAGGGCCCCGCTCCGGCCGGGGCCAGCAGCCACCGGCCCGCGCCGGGATCGGCGAGCAGGGCGGCGAAGCAGGCGGGAGAGTCGAAGCGCGGCAGGCACAGCCAGTCCACGGAGCCGTCCCTGCCGACCAGCGCGGCGGTCTGCATGTCCCCGATGAGGGCGTAGTCCTCGATCCTCCGCATCTCCCCGTCACCTCCGGCTTCACGCTGTGCGGTACGGCTGAGCGGCGTCGGCGCGCAGCGTCAGGCCGTGGCCCGGCCCCCCGGTTACCGGGGCGGCCAGCCCGCCGCTGGGGTCGGCGGCCCCGTCGAACAGCTCGGCCTCGATGCGCTGGTGATCGTGGAACCACTCGATGTGCCGCAGGTTCGGGGTGGCGGCGGCGGCCGGCAGGTGCAGGTTGGGCGCGCAGTGCGCGGAGACCTCCAGGTTGTGCCCGGCCGCGATCGCGCAGGCGGCGAACCAGCCGGTGTAGCCGCCGCAGCGGGTCGCGTCCGCCTGGAGGCAGTCCACCGCCTCCGCCTGGCACATCCGGGTGAAGTAGGCCGGGTCGCCGCCGTACTCGCCCGCGGCCACGTCGGCGCTGATCCGCTGCCTGACCAGCCGCAGGCCGGCCAGGTCGTCGGAGGAGACCGGCTCCTCGAACCAGCGCACGTCGTGCTCGCGCATCCGCTCGGCCTGCCGGACGGCCTGCTTGGCGGTGTAGCCGCCGTTGGCGTCCACGTACAGCTCGGCGTCGTCGCCGATGACCCGCCGGGCCAGCGCGACCCGGCGCAGGTCCCTGGCGGGTCTGGTGCCGGACGACTCCCCTATCTTGATCTTGACGCGGCCGATGCCCAGGTCGTGCACCCAGTGGGTGAGCTGGGCGGCGGTCGTGTCGTCGTCGTAGGTGGTGAAGCCGCCCGACCCGTACAGCGGGACCCGTTCGCGGGCCGGCCCGAACAGCCCGGCCAGCGACGTCCCCAGCAGCCGCGCCTTCAGATCCCACAGGGCGACGTCGAGGGCGGAGACGGCGTACCCGGCGAGGCCGGGCCGCCCGGCGTTGCGCACCTGGCGGACCAGGGCGTCCCAGATCGCCGGGATCGCCAGGGCGTCCCTGCCCTCGACCACCTTCGCCAGCGCCTCGCCGATGAACCGGGCCGCGGCGGCGGGCGCGTACGTCCAGCCCGTCCCCGTCATGCCCTCGGCGTGGACCTCGGCGACGACCAACGTCGTGGCGTCCCAGGCGAGCGTCCCGTCCCCTTCGGGCCGGTCGGTCGGCACCCGGTAGGCCGCGGCGGTCACCTGCTCGATCCTGCTCATGTGACGGGCTTCTACCCCGTCCGACCTCGGCAAACGAGGTCAGAAGATGGCGTCGAAGGCACCCCAGTTGTTGCCGATCGCGTCACCCGTTCCCGCCTTGAACCCGCCGCTGCCGTTGCCGAGGTAGAGGTGCAGATCCTTCGTGGCGGAGTTACGGACGATCACATCCGCCTTACCGTCACCACTGAAGTCACCGGGCGAGAAGATGGTGTCGAACGCTCCCCAGTTGTTACCGATGGCTGCGCCTGTCCCCGCCTTGAAGCCGCCGCTGCCGTTGCCGAGGTAGAGGTGAAGGTCCTTCGTGCTGGAGTGGCGGGCGATGACATCGGCCTTACCGTCGCCGTTGAAGTCGCCCGGCGAGAAGATGGTGTCGAACGCTCCCCAGTTGTTACCGATGGCTGCGCCTGTCCCCGCCTTGAAGCCCCCGCTCCCGTTGCCCAGGTAGAGGTGCAGATCCTTCGTGGCGGAGTTGCGGGCGATGACATCCGCCTTACCGTCGCCGCTGAAGTCACCCGGCGAGAAGATGACGTCGAAGGCGCCCCAGTTGTTACCGATCGCGTCACCCGTCCCCGCCTTGAACCCACCGCTCCCGTTGCCCAGGTAGAGGTGCAGATCCTTCGTGGCGGAGTTGCGGGCGATGACATCCGCCTTACCGTCACCGCTGAAGTCACCCGGCGAGAAGATGACGTCGAACGCACCCCAGTTGTTACCGATCGCATCACCCGTCCCCGCCTTGAACCCACCGCTCCCGTTCCCGAGATACAGATGCAGGTCCTTCGTGGCCGCGTTGCGGGCGATCACGTCCGCCTTGCCGTCGCCGCTGAAGTCGGGCTTCGAGAGCGCGTCCACGATGATCTGGGCGTCGGCGGCCTGGACCTGGTAGCGGTCCGGGTAGGCGGACACCTGGACCGCCTGGCACACCTCGCCGACGGGAGCCGTCTTCCAGCTGTCGCCGGGGTAGAGCCTGATCATCTTGTCGAGGAAGGCGTTGGTGGCCCACGTCGGGTTGAGGCGCTGGGCGCTCGTCCCCCAGGAGGCGCGCTGCTGGAACAGGCCAAGGCTGTCGTGGTCGACCTCCTCGCTGATGTTCTGGATGCTGGACTCCACGATGGTCGTGGCGATGGCGATCACCGCGGCTCGGGGGGCCAGGCCGCGGTCACGTACGGCCTTGATCACCATCCGGGCGCAGGAGACCCGGTAGGCGGACATGTAGCCGCGCATCTTGGCGTTGAGTGTGCTGTTGAGCTGGGTGGCCAGAGCCGCGTCGGCCGAGGTCGTGCCGTTGGGGTCGCAGGCGGCGAGCTGGTAGGCGGCGTTGAGGCGCACGGCCGGCTCGGGTTCGGCCGCCATCGCCGGGTACGCCGATAAGCCGAGAACGGTGATGACGGCCGCGGCCGTCATGCCGAGAGGGGTTTTGCGCATGACAGTCCTCCAAGGGAAGTGGGGTTCGGGTCAGAAGATGGTGTCGAAGGCGCCCCAGTTGTTGCCGATCGCGTCACCGGTCCCCGCCTTGAACCCGCCGCTGCCGTTGCCCAGGTAGAGGTGCAGATCCTTCGTGGCGGAGTTACGGACGATCACGTCCGCCTTACCGTCGCCGCTGAAGTCACCCGGCGAGAAGATGGTGTCGAACGCGCCCCAGTTGTTACCGATCGCATCACCGGTCCCCGCCTTGAACCCACCACTCCCGTTCCCGAGGTAGAGGTGCAGGTCCTTCGTCGTGGAGTTACGGACGATCACGTCCGCCTTACCGTCGCCGCTGAAGTCACCCGGCGAGAAGATGGTGTCGAAGGCGCCCCAGTTGTTACCGATCGCGTCACCGGTCCCCGCCTTGAAGCCGCCGCTGCCGTTGCCGAGGTAGAGGTGCAGGTCCTTGGTGGCGGAGTTGCGGGCGATGACATCGGCCTTCCCGTCACCGTTGAAATCGCCCGGCGAGAAGATGACGTCGAACGCACCCCAGTTGTTACCGATCGCATCACCCGTCCCCGCCTTGAACCCACCGCTCCCGTTCCCGAGGTAGAGGTGCAGGTCCTTCGTCGTGGAGTTACGGGCGATGACATCGGCCTTCCCGTCACCGTTGAAATCGCCCGGCGAGAAGATGACGTCGAAGGCGCCCCAGTTGTTACCGATCGCGTCACCCGTCCCCGCCTTGAACCCACCGCTCCCGTTCCCGAGGTAGAGGTGCAGGTCCTTCGTCGTGGAGTTGCGGGCGATGACATCGGCCTTCCCGTCACCGCTGAAGTCGGTCGCCGAGGACCCCTGGCCGCAGTTGTTGCTGGTGACGTTGCGCCAGGTCTGGCCGTTGGCCGAGCCGTAGGTGACGCCGTTGAAGGTCGGCCTGACCCGTTCCGAGCCCGCGTACCCCCAGGTCGCCGACCCGCTGCCGTCGGCGTCGTACCCCAGCTCGAAGTGCAGGTGGGGATGTCCGTTGCTGGTCGGGCCGGTCGCGCCGACCCGGCCGATCGACGATCCCATCTGCACCTTCGCGCCGACCGAGACGCTGCGCGACTGCAGGTGCAGGTACGTGGTGAAGTAGCCGCCGCCGTGGTCGATCTGGATCACGTTCCCGGCGTTGCTGTGGTAGAAGGACTGGTTCACCGTGCCGGCGGCCGGCGCGACGAGGAGTGCGCCGTCGGTCCCCTGCTGGTCGGGTTCCCGCACCATGTCGAGCGCGGGAGCGTGCGCCCAGGTGTCCAGCCGCCACTGCTGGCCGCAGGGGAAGGGGAGCTGGAGGTTGGGGGCGGCCATCGCCGGGGTCGCCGCGGCGACCAGGCCGAAGGCGGCGATGAGCGAGGTGGTGACGGCAGCCCTCATGGGCGTGTTTCTGAACATGGCATTCCTCCTGGCGCGGATCGGACGCTCCTCATCGAATCCCGCGACAGGGAAGCGGACCAGGACGTTCGACCTGACGTTCGTCCTGACGCCCGCCTCAGGTGGTCGGCGCGGCGCCTTCCTGCGTGCCGAGCCGGCGGGCGAGCTCGGCCGCGGCGGGCGCTTCCAGCGCCTGGTAGATCTGGTACGCCTGCATGAGCAGCTCCCGCGCGGCGGGATCGCCCTGCTGCTCGCCGGCGTCCGCGAGGGCCACGAGCGTGCGCGCCTGGAGAGCGGGGACCTGCTCGTCGACCCAATACCGCAGGGACCGGCGGAGGCGCGCGGTGGCTTCAGGGTTGCCCTGGCGGGCCTCGATCTCGCCCAGGCTCAGCTCGGTGAGCGCCAGCCCCCAGCGGTGTCCCTGTTCGCGGAACAGCGCGGCGGCGGCGGTCAGCGCCTGTTGCACCTCCTCCAGCCGGTGCGGCTCGTGCGCCAGCGCCTCGCCCAGCACGCGCAGGCTCTGCGCGGTGCCGATGAGGTCGCCGACCTGCTCGAAGATCGCGGCGGCCTCGCGGGCCGCCGCCTGCGCCTGCCGGGGCCGGTCGCAGGCCCGGAGCGCGCCGGAGAGGCCCCGCAGCGCGTACGCCTCGGTGAACCGCGCGCCGCACGAGCGGGCGATGCTGAGCGCGGAGGTGATGACGTCGACCGCTTCGGCCGTGTCGCCCCGTTCGCGCAGCACGAATCCGAGGCTCGTGAGCGCGAGGGCCCTGGCGAGCGGCAGGTCGGCCTGTCCCAGCCGTTCTGCGGCCGTACGCAGCTCGGCCTCCGCCTCCTGGACCCGGCCGATGAGGCTCAGCATGAAGCCGATCTCCTTGCCGGCCAGGGCGACGCCGGCCAGGTCGCCGATCTCTTCCGCGAGCGTCCGCGCGGCGTTCAGCGCCGACATGGCGGCCTTCGGATCGTCGAGCTCGATGAGGCAGCTGCCGAGCCCGCGCAGCATCGTCGCCTCGCCCGCGCGGTCGCCGGCGCGCCGGCAGGCGGACTGCGCCGCGCTCACGGCCCGCCGCCAGTCGTCGTAGTAGCCCCGCAGCTCGTAGAAGTCGGCGCTGCAACCGGCCAGGCAGCGCGCGGTCGCGGCGAGACCCGCCTCCGCGCAGGCCGACACCAGCACGGCCAGCGCCTCCCGCTCGGCCTCGAACCACTCGACGGGCCGGTCGGCGACGGCGGCGGCGGCCCGCTGGTCGGTGAGGGCCGCCGGATGGTCCCTGTCGTCGAGGTGGAAGCGCAGGCAGTCGAGGTGGTCCTGCGCGTGCCTGGCCAGGGCCAGCCAGCCGGTGGCGGCGCGGGCCAGCGCGGCGGTCCACTCTGATTGGGGAATTGCGGCTTCGCGCCGCTCGCGGGCGTACAGACGGGTGATGTCGTGGAAGCGGTAGCGCGGCTGGCCGGCCCGGTCGGAGCCGAGCGCCTCCAGCAGCCGCGCGTCGAGCAGCTCTTCGAGCACGGCGGTTCCCGCGGCGGGATCGACGCCCAGCAGGGCGGCCACCGCCCATTCGGGGAAGGACGGCACCCCCAGCTCGCCGAGCAGCGCGAACGCCCGGGCGGCCGTGGGGGTGAGCCCTTCGTGGGCGAGGTGCAGCCCCGGGCGTACGGCCAGGTCGCCGTGGCGCAGCTCGTTGAGCCGCCTGCGTTCGTCGGCCAGTCGCTCGTTGAGCGCCTCGACGCTCCAGTGCGGACGCGCGGCCAGCCGTGCCCCGGCGATCCGTACGGCCAGGGGCAGCCCGCCGCACGCCGAGACCAGCTCGACGGCCGCCGCGTGCTCCGCCCGTACGCGTTCTTCGCCGGCGACCTGGGAGAGCAGCCGGACGGCCGTCGGACCGGACAGCGGCCGCAGGTCGATGGAGGTCACGCCGGGCAGGCCGGTCAGGGGTAATCGGCTGGTGACCATCATCGCGACGCCCTTGGCCGGCAGGAGCTGCTCCACCTGGCGGTACCCGCCGGCGTCGTCGACGACGAGGAGCACCCGCTGGACGGCCAGCCGGTCCCGGAACAGCGCGGCGCGCGCGTCCACGCCCACGGGCAGGGCCGAGCCGTCCACGCCGAGCGCCCGCAGCCACTGGGCCAGCACCTCGGCGGGGTCCACGGGGTCGGCGGTGCCGCCGCGCAGCGCCGCGTAGAGCTGCCCGTCGGGGAACCACGACGCGAACCGGTGCCCCGCGTGCACGGCCAGGGCCGTCTTGCCGACGCCGGGCGGCCCGGAGAGCACCGCCAGCCTCGCGTTGTGGTTGCCCGGGTCGAGGACCGAGGCCAGGAGGGCGAGCTCGTCGTCGCGGCCGACGAAGTCGGGGGCGTCCGCGGGGAGCTGCCTGCACGTCGAGCCGGCGTCGGGGACGCTCTCGCCCGCGGGGTCGCGGTCCGTCCGGCCGGCGCGGCTCGCCCAGAACAGCGTGTGACCGGCCGCGATGAACTCCTCCCGCTCCTCGCCGTCCAGGTCCAGCGCCGTGGCCAGCTGCTCCAGCGAGCGGGGGCGCGGGCTGCGGCCGCGGCCCCGTTCGAGTTCGGCGACCGAGCGGGAGCTGATGCCCGCACGCTCGGCGAGCGCTTCTTGGGTGAGCCGGCGGCGGAGCCGGTGGGATCGAAGCAGCACGCCGAACGCGTCCCCCACGTCTTGCGCCTCCCGTGTTGGCGTCTGTGAGGGTCCACACCATATGTCGTGATCAACGTCCGGCTCAATGTCCGCTCCAACGTCGGGGTGAACGTCATGGTGCGGTGATCGCGGGTCGGCTTTGCTGAGGACGGCCGGGCCGGGCAGGGCGTCCGGCCGGACAGAAGGAGGGTCCCTGTGAAGGGAAGCATCGTGGCGGCGCTCGCCGCCGGGGTCGTGCTGTGCGGCCTGCAGGCGCCGGCCCGCGCGGACACGCCCACGCTCTTCGGCGCCTCCGTCCATCAGTCGCCGGGGCAGACGTTCGCGGCGGCGCTGGCGGGCACCGACGCCGCGTACGGCACTCCCCCGGCGCTGCGGGTCTTCTACTCCGGCGCCCCGGGGGCGTGGACCGACGCCAAGCTCAACACTCCGGGCCGGGCGACCATCGTGTCGTTCAAGTACCCGCCGAAGGACGTGCTGGCGGGCAAGCACGACGCGTATCTGCGCGCGTGGTTCGCGAGCGCGCCGCGCGACCGGGACGTCTTCTGGTGCTTCTACCACGAACCCGAGAACGAGATCCAGGACGGGCTGTTCACCGCGGCGGACTACAAGGCGGCGTGGAGACGCATCGACGGCCTCGCCGACGAGGCGCGCAACGCCCGGCTGTCCGCCACCACGATCCTCATGGACTGGACGCTCAGCCCGAGCAGCGGCCGGCGCTGGCAGGACTACTACCCCGGCTCCTCGTACGTCGACGTCATGGCCTGGGACGTGTACGGCTTCGACGAGGCGAAGTCCGAGACGATGGCCGCGCACGACGCGAGCCGTCCGGGCCTGGAGGTCGCCCGGTCGCAGGGCAAGCCGTACGCCGTCGCGGAGCTCGGCGTGCGGGACCACGCCAATCGTCCGGCGATGCTCAGGGACATCGCGAAGTGGATGCGGAACACGGCCGACGCCCGCTTCGTCACGTACTTCGACGCGTACGGCTGGCCGGAGTACGCCCTGAACGGCGACGACGCGAGCGTCCAGGCGTGGCGCGGCGCGGTGACCGGCACGCTGTTCGCCGGCACTCCGGCGCTGACCACGTCCGCCGGTCCGGCGGCGCCGACCTCGACCTCCATCGAGTGGACGACCCTGGTGGACCCCGCCCAGAAGAGCGGGTGGGTGTCATGCGCGTCGTGGACTCCCGCGACCGGCGGCAATTTCTCCGAGGGACCGCGCCGCCACGTCACCGGCAATCCCGAGACGGTCACGTGCACGAGAGGGAACCTCCTGCCGAACACGGCCTACCGGGCCCGGCTCAAGTGGTGGGACGCCGAGACCGGCGGAACGCTGCTCCACGCCGGCAACACCGTCGACCAGACGACCGCCCCGGCCTGACCGGCAGGGGGATCGCCGCCGCTCCTCAGAGCGGGCAGACGACGTCCGGCAGGCCCGCCGGGAGGCCGCGGCGCTCGTCCTCGCTGAGGTCGCGGCCGATGACGGCACACAGGTGGGATTTCCACAGCTCGGGATCGAGCCGGATCAGGCTCACGACCTGGTTGTCGCTCCTCAGCAGCGTCCTGCCGTCGTCGGTCGAGGCGAGGAACTGCTGCTTGGCGGCGAAGGTGTAGGTGGTCATCTCGACGGTGTCGGAGTCGAGCACGCGCATGAACCGCACAGACGGCCCATAAGCCAGGAAAAAACCTGGATTGCCGGACTCGTCCTCTTCGAGGATTCCCAGCGAGGATCCGTTGACATCCAGGGGTCCGAGCGGGCCCAGGATCCTGCGCGTTCGCTCGCGGTCCCGCACCGACCACAGCTCGATCATGCCGCCGGGGGTCAGCACCATGGCGTAACGGCCGCCGCGCTCGACCGCCGCCGTGACGATGGGGGTGCCCAGATTGATCCGCAGGGCCGGGTCCTCGGTCCGCCCGGCCAGGTCGACGGCGCGGAGAGTGTGCCTGGCCACGTCCGTGACCTGCACGTATCCGAGCCGGCTGTGCCGCTGCACGTGGAACTCCCCGAGGCCGGGAAACAGGTCGCGGAGGTCGAGCGGGTCGGAGAGCCGGCGGCCGTCGCGGGCGTTCCAGTGCTCGATCACAGTGCCGGAGACCGTCACCAGGTCGTCGTCCCCGCGCTCGTTCCTGATGAAGAAGAAGCGCACCCGGTCCCTGCTCCCGTCCTTGAGCAGCGGAGGAGGGCGGGTCGTGACCCGGGTCACCACGCGCAGGCCCGGCAGGCCGTAGACCGTGATCCTGTTGTGGTCGTCCACCTCGGCCACGTCGGCCGCCAGAGTCTGGGCGCGGTTGACCGCCAGGATCAGGTTCGGGTCGCTGGGGGCGGGCGGGATGGGGGTCTCGGCGAGTGTTCTCTCCTCGCCTTCGGTCTCCATGACGATCAGCCGGTCCGCGGCCTCCCCACCGTCCTTTCCGACGCGGACCAGCATCGCGCGCCCCCGGTCGATCAGCACCGGCGGGCTGAACGACCCGAGCCCGGAGTCGGCGGCCAGCCGCCAGCCCGTCACGCCGGCCTCCGCGCGATGCACCACCACCGGATGGGCGGCCGCGTCCAGGAGCGGACCGAGCTTGCCCGTGTAAGCGGGGAGGTCAGGGCCGAGGAAGCGGCGCGGCGGCGTCCCTTGCCTGGTGCCGAGGAGCGTCCACTTGCCGGTGCCCTCGTGGAGCGCGACGTTCTCCCCCGTCCGGTCGACAACGGGCCGCCTGCACCAGTTCAAGCTGCCCGGAGGTGTGTAGCGGGTCAGCTCCCGGCCGTCGGACACCCTGATCGCCCGGTAGACGGCCGTTCCCCCCTCGGAGGGCTTCCGGCACACCACGAGGACGTTGCCGTCGGCCGACACCTCGGCCTCCAGCGCGCCGCCCGCCGGCACGTCACGGCGGTCCTCCAGCTCCCTCACGGCGCCGGTGCGCAGGTCGAGCGAGACCAGAGGGCGCGCTTCGTCCTTCGGCGCGCCCACCAGCGTGCTCTCGTCCGCGCCGAACCACACCTGGAGCAGGCGGGGAAACCGCCCCGGTAGGTCCTGGAGCCGCTCGGCGGCGAGGTTCCACACGCGCAGCTGCCCGTCGAACGTCACCGTGGCGATCCGCTCGGCGCCCGGCGAGAAGGCGACGATGTTGTAGCTGCCGCTCTGCCCGCCCAGGGTGAACTTCCGCAGGGCCGCGCCGGGCAGCGAGTGCGCGGGGCCCACGACGATCTCGGACGCGGTGTGCCGGACGTCGTGCCAGATCATCTCGCCGCTCCCGTCCGGCATGTACGCGATGCGCCGCCCGTCCCTGCTGACCAGTGGGAAGGTCGGGTTGCCCGGGACGGCGAGATGCCTGCGCAGCACCCGGCCGCCGGCCTGGCGGACCGACAGGACCGCGCGGCCGCGCCGGGTCGAGGCGAGGGTCACCGTGGCGTCGGCGCTCATCGTGGCGTTCAGTATCGGCCCCTGGAAGCCCGTCACCGTCCAGGCGGCCTGCCTGAGCTGGTCATAGCGCTGGAGCAGGGCGTTCCTGGCCTCCTGCGTCGGCGAGAGCTCGTACGCGGCAACGGCCGCCAGGGCCGCCAGCCCCGGGTCGTCCTCGACCATCTCCTTCGTGAAGCCGGCCAGCATCTGTGACTTGTTGTCGTCCGCCTGCTTGGCGCTGACCCCCAGCTGGTTGACGAGGGAGGTGGCGAGGACCACGAACGTCGCGGCCACCAGGGCCAGCGCCGCCCGCCCCGCCCGCCTGCGCCGCCGCAGCGTCCGGCTCCGCTCCCGGGCCTGGGCCAGGAACTCCCGTTGCTCTCCGGTCAGGTCGTCCTCGCGCTCGCCCAGCCAGTGGCCGGCCAGCAGGGACTCCGCGACCGGCAGCAGCGCCGGCGACCGCCCGCCGTGCTGCCAGCGCCGCAGCTCGTGGGCCAGCTCCGCCTGCCCGGCCAGGAACTTCCTGTCCGTCTCCACCTGCTCGCGCAGCGCCGGCCACGCGGTGATCAGCGCCTCGTGCGCGAGCTCCGCGCTCTCACTCTCGCCCTCGCCGCCGCGCAGCACCAGCAGCCGCCGCCCGGCGAACGCCTGCGCGAGCTCCCACTGCCGGTCGTCCACCTCGTCCCTGGTGAGCCTGCGGCGCAGCAGGGTCTGGCTGCCGGGCAGCATCCGCACCAGTTTGGTCAGCAGCAGCCGCGCCGCCTCCTCCTTGTCCGGATCGCGGGCGATCAGGTCGCGCCAGGCACGCTCGGCGTGGTCCTCCAGCGCGCCCGACACACCCCCCATCCGCTTGTAGGCCGCGTACCGCAGGTAGCCGCCGTCCTGCTGGTCCCATAGCTGGCGCAGGACGAAGTTCAGCAGCGGGAGGACGCCGGGCTCCTCGCCGGCGTCGTCCAGGATGCGCCGGACCAGCCCCTGCTCGTACGCCACGGCCGGCAACCGCTCGACGGGTCTGGTGATCACCTCTTCGAGCTGACCGGCGGACATGGGAGCGAGCGGCATCGTCGTGCCGCCGAGCAGCGCGGGGCCCAGCCGAGGGTGCCGCATGACGGCGTCCACCAGGTCGGAGCGCAGCGTGACCAGGATGCGCACGCCGCCGATCGGACCGCCCGGCGGGAACAGCAGGGCGGTGAGCTCGTCGAGCTCGGCCGGGGTGCGGTTGAGCAGCGCCTCGGCCTGGTCGAGGACGACGACCGTGCCGCCGGGGGCGCCGCCGCGGATTCGGTGAAGGGTGTCCGCGAGCCCCCGGCCGGTGAGCCACTCGTCGATCACACTGGCGCTGTCCACGCGGGCGGGGCCGTACCGGCCGGACCGGACGGCCTCGTACAAGGAGGTCGCCAGCGCGAAGCGTACAGAGGAGACGCCGCCGGCGTTGAACACGAACGCCTCGTCCCCGTCCGCGCGGATCCTCGGCACCACCCCGGCGCGGGCCAGCGAGGACTTGCCGCAGCCCGAGGGGCCGTAGACGGTGACGGTGCGGGCGGCGGAAAGGGCCGTGACGACGGCCTCGACGTCCTCCTCCCGTCCGAAGAAGACGCCGGCGTCGCTCTCCTCGTACGACTCCAGACCGCGGAAGGGCGAGGGCGGGCGGAGCACGGGGCCGAGTACGGGGATCTCGCGCACTATGGTCCTGGTGTGCATCGCGTACGCCCGCTGCACGTCACCGACCGGCTGCGCGGCCACCAGCAGGCCGATCACGGCGTTCAGCCCGTCGTGCCAGACGGGGGCGCCGCTGAAGCCGGGCGTGACGTACACGGCCTGCCCGTCGGCTCTCGACAGCTCCAACCAGCCCTCACCGGTCGGGCCGCTGAGCCTGCCCGCGAACCAGGTGCCGCCCGGCGCGTGCCGGGGGAATCCCACCGCGAGCACGTCGCCGCCCCGCACCCGTCCTGGATCGGCCATGGGGAGCGGGCGGACGTCGACGATCGGCTCCGGCAGTCGCAGGACGGCGAGGTCACCGGTGCGCTCGGGGGCCCTGATCGGCACCCAGTGCTCGACCAGGGCAGGCCACGCCGGGCGCCCGCCACCGTCGATCGGAGGCTCGGACAGCGCGAACTCCACCGTGACCGCCGTCCCCTCGGCCACGGGCTCCTCGCGGGGCCGCTCCAGCGCGTCCGACACCACATGGGCGCAGGTCAGCACGAGGTCGGCGGTGATGAGAAAGCCCGCGCCCCCCGTCGTGCCGCGCGGCCCCCTGACCTGGACGACCGCCCCGGCCATCGCTTCGTAAGGGTTGCCGGACCACGTCCGCGTGGTGTCCGCCACCGAGTCCTCCTGCCGGCTCAGTCCTCGCCGGGCCGCTCGCCTCGTCTCCACGTCAAGCTCACCGAGAAGTTGGCCTCGGTCGCCGTGCTCGCGATGACGACATCCGCCTCGGCCGAGAGCGAGACCCCGAACTCCAGCACCATCTCGTCCGGCGCGTGGGCGAGCCCCTGGAAGCGCGTGACGAAGCTCTCCGCGACGGGGCGGACGGTCTCCAGCATGCGCCCGAGCGAGCGTTCCGCCCGGACGACGGTGTTGGCGGCTCTGCCCACTCGTACGAGGGTTTCGTCCACTTCGCGAATCTGGACCCGGACGAACTCGCCGTCACCCACCGGAACTTCCACCGTGCGCACAGAACGATCACTCATCGATGTCCCCTCCGTCACGGCCAGTGATCGGCTCCCGGATGCCGACACGATAGAACAGATCCGGCACGTCCGGCCGGGCAATCTGCCGATCCGGCAGGAATCAGCGCTTGGCGCTCCGCCGTCCCAGGACGAACACGATCGTGCCGATCGAGGCGAACACCACGCCCAGCCCGCCGGTGATCACCGGGGCCAGGTAGGCCGACCAGAACGTGGAGATCCGCGCGTCGGACGGGTCGTCGGGGTCGTAGGCGACGGGCACGCCCTCGCCTTGCCTGTAGGCCGGCGGGTTGTTGCCGGTGGAGCTCTGGAACGAGTACCGCCTGCCGTCGACGGTGAACTCCACGGTCGGGTACCACGTGGTGCTGCGGCGCGTGTAGCCGTCGGAATCCCGTGACGTGGTGGTCCGCGGGGTCAGCCCGGTCACGGTGCCCTCCGTCCGCTGGGCCGAGGCCAGGAAGCTCGCCGTGGAGGCGGCCAGTGCGAGGGTGACGCCGAGCAGGATCAGGCCGACCAGGGCGAAGATCGCGCCGATGAGGGTGAGGGGCCGTCCGTTGTGCATGGGACGAGTGTCCCAACACGTACGGTCAGGCGTGGGAGCGGGCGGCGGCGGCGACGCGCTGGATGGCGCGGACGGCGAGGTCGGGCTGGTCGAGGTAGATGTAGTGCGCGCTCTTCGCGGCCGTGCTCAGCTTGGCGCGCTTGGACAGGGCGAGCCACTTGCGCTGGCCGGCGGACCACGCCCGCTCCAGGCGGAGGCCGTACTGGGGGACGGCGGCCGCGAGGTACTGCTTGCCGTGCTGGACGACCTCCACGGGGATGTTCCCGGCGGAACGCACCTTGCCGTCGGCGATGACCAGCTTCTCCGGGTTTGCGCCCTGGAAGACGGCGAGGTTCTGCGCGCGCAGCTCGGCCGCCTGGCCCTTCGCGGACGCCGGGATGGCCTTCTTGACGTCGGCGAGCATCGTCGGCGACGTGGCGTCCAGCAGCACCACGCCCTTGACCCGGTCGCGGTGCTCGGGGGCGTACCTGGCGGCGATCAGGCCGCCGAGCGAGTGCCCGGCGAGCACCACCGGCCGGTCGCCGGCGACCCGGTCGAGCACCCCGGTGAGGGTCTTGCCGACGGCGGCGAAGTCCTGCTGCCCGGCGGGGGCGTCGCTCGCGCCGGCGCCAAGCCGGTCGTAGGAGCAGACCCGGTTCTTGCCGCTCAGGGTCTTCTGGAGCGGAGCCAGCTTGTCCAGCCCGTCGCCCAGCCCGGCCAGCAGGACGATGACCGGCGCGCCCTTCGCCGAGCGGCCCGAGCAGGACACGTTCACCGACCGGCCGCCGACCTTGATCTTCTGCGGGCCCGAGGAGGCGGCGAAGGGGTCCCAGTTCTCCAGGGAGGTGTTCGCCAGCGGGTCCCATTCGGCGGCCGGGGCGGCCGACGCGGCCGGGGCGCCGGCGATCCCCACACCGACGACGGTGCAGCACAGGGCGGCCACGGCGGTTGCCTTGAACGTGCGGAGCATGCTGTTCTCCAGGTGATCTCGGGGAGCGGTTCGAACCGCTGCTGTCACATCGAGAACGTTAGGGAACGGGCGCCCCCCGGGTCGTCACCGCACGGTGGACATCCGCCGGTAGCTCTCACGGGGGACAGCCGGCCGGCGGGCTCTAGTCGGGGGTGGCGGCCAGGTCGAGGGTGACGGCCAGGTCGCGCAGGCACTCCTCGAAGACGGGCTCGGCGTCGGTGTAGGCGAAGTCGAGCTGGTGCAGGACCTCCATGCACAGCAGGCCGTACAGCCTGATCCAGCAGGACAGGAAGACGTGCGCGGCTTCGGGCGGGAGCCGCCCGTCGATGGACTCGGAGTAGGCGATCAGCTGCTCGCGCTGGGACGCGGGCAGGGCGGCGAGGTCCGGCACCGGGAACCCCCGCGTCCGCCACAGCTCGGCGACCAGGTCCAGCAGGACGAACTCGAACCGGAGTGCGGCCTGGTGGCGGCTGGAGTCGGGCCGCCGGTCCGGCGGGGCGACCGGGTTGGCGAAGATCCAGCCGAACTCGGCGGGATGGGCGACGGCCCAGGCGCGCATCGCGCGGCAGGCGGCCAGCAGGCGCTCGCCGGTCGGCGCGTCGGCGTGGGCGTCGCGGCCCTGCTCGACGGCGGCGGTCAGCTCACGGAAGAAGCCCGCGGTCACCGCGCCGACCAGCTCGTCGTGGCCGGAGTAGTAGTGGTAGAGGGCCGGGCCGCTCATGCCGACCTGCCTGGCGACCGCGTTGACGGTCACGGCGGCCGAGCCCTGCTCGACCAGCAGTTTGCGCGCGGCCGCGTGGATCTCCTCCAGCGTGGCCCGGCGCAGCCTCTCCCGCCTGTTGCCGGTCTTCTGGGACATCGTCGCTCCTCCCGCTGTTGTGCCGTTGACATTCTATTGCATCTATGTTTGCTTAATAGCTCTAAATAACTTAGAGGCAGTAAGGAGCGGGACGTGCTGCGCGACCATCTGTCAGGCAAGTACGCCAGGGAGGCCACCGTCACCGTCACCGAGCAGGTGACGCCCACCGTCCGCCGGATCCGGCTGGAGACGGACCGGCCCGTCGAGTTCCCCTACACCCCCGGCCAGCACATCAGGATCCAGCTCATGGACCCGCTGTCGGTGCCGGGAATCCTCCGCCCGGGAGAGACGCTGCGGACGTACACGATCTGGGACCTGGACGCCGGCAGGACCGGCATCGAGCTGCGCGTCCACCTGTACGACGGCGACGGCATCGGGCTGCGATGGGCGCGGAAGGCCGCGCCCGGGGAGCGGGTGACGTTCTGGTGGCCGCAGGGCGACTTCTTCACCCGGGAGGCGGCCTACCACGTGTTCGTCGGGGAGGAGACGGCCGCCGCCGCGTTCGGGCCGATGCTCCGGGCGCTGGACGCCGCCGCCGAGGTGCACGGGGTGCTGGAGAGCGAGGCCCCCGAGCACGACCTGCCCATGCCGGACGTCGCCCGGCGGGTGCGCCGCGTCCACCGCCGCGGCGCGCCCGCCACCGCGTCGGCGGTGCTGCTCGGCGCCGTGGCCGAGCTCGACCTGCCCGGCAACGCCGGCGCCGCGTACGTGGCCGGGGAGGCGAGGACCTGCCGCCTCGTCCGCGACTACCTCGTACGCGAGCGCAACTGGCCACGGACCTCGATCAAGGTCAAGCCGTTCTGGACCCCGGGCAAGCGGGGCCTGCACTGACCGTCAGCCGGCCTCCTCCCGTTGGCTCAGCACGCTGGACAGGAACGCCCTGGTCCGTTCGTGGCCGGGGTTGGCGACCAGCTCGGCGGGCGGGCCGCTCTCGACCACGACGCCGTCGGCGAAGAACGTCAGCCGGTCGCCGACCTCCCTCGCGAAGGCGATCTCGTGGGTGACCACGACCATGGTCATGCCGTCGGCGGCGAGACCGCGCATGACCTCCAGCACCTCGTCCACCAGCTCGGGGTCCAGCGCCGACGTGGGCTCGTCGAACAGCATCAGCTCCGGGCTCATCGCCAGCGCCCTCGCGATGGCGACGCGCTGCTGCTGGCCGCCGGAGAGCTGGTGGGGCCGCTTGTGGGCGTGCTCGGCGAGGCCCACCCGCTCCAGGTGCTCCATCGCCGACCTCCGCGCCCGCTCGGCGGGCAGGCCGAGGACGTGGACGGGCGCGCAGGCCACGTTCTCCAGCGCGCTCTGGTGGGCGAACAGGTTGAAGCGCTGGAACACCATGCCGATCCTGCGGCGGAAGGCGGCGAACTCCTTGGGGGACCACGGCCGGTAGCGCCCCTCGTGGAGGCGGTGGCCGACCTCCTCGCCGAGCACCCGCAGGCTGCCGCCGAGCACCGGCTCCAGCCCGTTGACGCAGCGCAGGAAGGTCGACTTGCCCGACCCCGACGGCCCGATGACGCAGCTCACCTCGCCAGGCGCGACGGCGAAGTCCACGCCGTTGAGCACCTGCGTGTCGCCGTAGCTCATGCGCACGCCCGCGGCGTGCACGACCGGGGTCACGCCGCCGCCTTGGACAGGAGCCGGACGCTCCGCCCGCCGCGGACCAGCCGTACGGCGTCGGCGCCGAAGCGCCGCTCCAGCCTGCTCTGCAGGAAGGTCGCGATGGCGGTCATGAGCATGTACCACAGGCTGGCCACGATCAGCAGCTCCATGATCAGGTTGTTGGCCTTGTAGATCTGGCTGGCGTTCGTCATCAGGTCGTGCCCGGCGACCACGTACACCAGCGAGGTCGTCTTCAGCATGGAGATGAACTCGTTGCCGGTCGGCGGGATGATGATGCGCAGCGCCTGCGGCAGCACGATCACCCGCATGCGCTTGGCCGGGGTCATGCCGAGCGCGTACGCCGCCTCCGTCTGCCCCTTGTCCACGGCCTGGATGCCGGCCCGCACGGTCTCGGCGAAGTACGCCGCCAGGTTCAGCCCGAGCCCCAGCATGGCCGCGGTGAAGCCGGTCATCACCTCGTTCGTGTCCCACTTGACGCCGATCATGGTGAACGGGATCTTGAGCACCAGCTCGGGGAACAGGAACGCCAGGTTGTACCAGAAGATGAGCTGCACCAGCACCGGCGTGCCGCGGAAGAACCAGATGTAGAGCGTGGCGAGCCCGCTCAGCACCGGGTTGTGCGACAGCCGCAGGATCGCCATCCCCACGCCGAGCACCAGCCCGAGCACGGTCGCCAGCACCGAGATCTCGATGGTGACCCAGATGCCGTCCAGGATGCGGTCGTTGAACAGGTATTCGGCGACCTTGTCCCAGTGCAGGCGCGGGTTCACCACCATCACGTAGACCAGCCAGCCGGCGACCGCGATCGCGGCGGCCGCGGCCGCGAGCCGGCCCCAGTGCCGGGTCCTGACGACCGGGATGCGCTCTCCGGAGGGCCCGGTGAAGGGTTCCGTGCGCATGCTCACTTACCGCCGTTGATCACCGCGGACTGGACGGCCAGCTTGTCCAGGTTCCACGCGGCCAGCAGCTTGCCGTACTCGCCGCTCGCGATCAGGGAGTCGAGCGCGCCCTTCACCGAGTCGATGAGCTGCTGGTTGTCCGGCTTCATGCCGATGCCCCACGGGCTCTCGGTGCCCTCCAGGGCGAGGGCTTCGATGTCCAGCTTGGGGTCGTCCAGCTTGTACGCCGCCACCACGTAGTCGGTGATGGTGGCCTGCGCCCGCCCGCCGGTGACCTGAAGCATGGCCTCCTGGTCGCCGGGGAACTTCAGCAGGTTCACCGGCTTCTTGCCGGACTTGTCGCAGTCGGCGGAGTACTGCTCGGCCAGCTCCATCGACGAGCCGTTGTCGACCACGGAGACCGTCTTGCCGCACAGGTCGGCCGGGCCCTTGATCCCTGCCGGGTTGCCCTTCTTGACGATCATGCCGGCGCCGGCCTGCACGTAGTCGACGAACGTGACCTGCTTCTGCCGCTCCGGCGAGTCGGTCATGGAGGAGATGACGAAGTCGTAGCGGCCGGTCAGCACGCCGGGGATCTGGGAGTTGAACTCCTCGTCGGTGATCGTCACCTTGACGCCGAGCTTCCTCGCGATGGCCCTGGCCAGCGCCGGGTCGAAGCCGATCGCCGTCTTGCCGTCGCTCGCGTACAGCTCCATGGGCGGGTAGCCGATCGAGCTGACCACCTTCAGCCCGTCGGACTTGAGCTTCGCGGGCACCTTGGCGGCCAGGCTCTCGTCCGGCGTGATGGCGTTGATGACGTCGGCGGCCTTCTCCTCGGCGGGCGCCTGGTCCAGCGTGACCGCGGGCGCGCCGCCCCCGGACTCGGTCCCGGTCGAGCCTCCGTCCAGGGACTGGGCGCCACAGGCCGTGGTGGCGGCCAGCAACGCGCCGGCGGCCAGGACGGTGATGGTACGGATCTTCACGTGGGGGGCTCCTTCTCAGAGGCGCTGCCAGCGGACTTCGCCGCCGACGACGGTGGTGAGGACCTGGGTGCGGAGCACGGCCTCCGGCGCTTCCAGGTAGGGGTCGGTGTCCACGGCGATGAAGTCGGCGAGCATGCCGGGGGCCAGGACGCCCTTGCGGTCGCTCTCACCGGCCGCGTACGCGGCGCCGAGCGTGTGCGCGGTGATCGCCTCCGCCATGCTCAGCCGCTGCTCGGGCTGCCAGCCGCCGGCCGGGGTGCCGTCCTCGCGGGTACGGGTGACGGCGGCGTACAGCGCGGCCCACGGGTTCGGGCTCTCCACCGGCGCGTCCGAGCCGAAGGCCAGCGCGACCCCGGCGTTGAGCATGCCGCGCCAGGCGTACGAGGCCAGGTCGTGCCCGGCGAGCAGCGAGTCGACCAGCGCGATGTCCGTGGTGCAGTGCACCGGCTGCATCGAGGCGACGACGCCGAGTCTGGCCATCCTGGTCAGGTCCTCGGGGCGCAGGTGCTGGGCGTGCTCGATGCGGTGCCTCAGGCCGGGGGTGGGCCCGATCTGCTCGTACGCGTCGAGGACCAGCCGGTTGGCGCGGTCGCCGATGGCGTGGGTGGCGACCGCGATCCCGGCCGCCGCCGCGGTGCTGAAGATCCGGACGAGGTCTTCGTACGGAGTGACCGCGATGCCGGTGTTGTCGTGCTCGCCGGCGAAAGCCTGGTGCATGTGGCAGGTGTGCGAGCCGAGCGCGCCGTCGCTGAACACCTTGACCGGCCCGGTGCGGAGCCAGTCGTCGCCCTGGCCGGTGCGCCGGCCCTCGGCGATGGCCGCCTCCAGGTGGACCGTGGGGATCGCCTTGTGCACGCGGATCTTCAGCTCGCCGGCCTCGCGCAGCTCCAGGTAGGCGGCGCGGCAGTCCTCGCCGTCGATGTCGTGCACGCTGGTCAGGCCGAACGCGAGCAGCTCCTCCTGCCCGGCGCGCAGCCGGTCGCGCAGGTCGCCGGTGACCATGAGGGCGCGCAGCGGGTACGACGCCGACTCGCGCAGGATGCCGGTGGGCTCGCCGTCGGCGTACCTGACGATCTCGCCGCCGACCGGGTCGGGGGTGGTGGCGTCGATCCCGGCCATCCGCAGGGCGGCGGAGTTGGCCCAGACGGTGTGGCCGTCCACGTTGGGCAGCGCCACGGGCAGGTCGGGGCAGACCGAGTCGAGGGCGTAGCGGTCGGGCTGGACGGGCGGGTTCCAGATGTTGCTGTTCCACCGGCCGCCGAACAGCCATCCGCCCGGCCGCAGCCGCGCGGCGTGCTCGGCCACCGTGGCCAGGGCCTCGTCCAGGGAGCGCACGTCGCGCAGGTCGACGCCGCCGAGGCTCTGGGCGTACTGGGCGGTGTGGATGTGGGCGTCGTACAGGCCGGGCAGGACGGCCGCGCCGTCGAGGTCCACCAGCTCGGCTCCCGGGCCCGCGGCCTCGCGCACCTCGGCCTCGGAGCCCACGGCGACGATCAGCTCGCCGTCCACGGCCATGGCCTGGGCGACGGGCCGGCCGGTGTCTCCCGTGCCGCCGGTGCGGATGGAGGCGTTGCGAAATACGCGCATGCTCTTGGATCTTCCAGGGGTTTCGAGGAGTGGTCCGACTGACTGTAGGGGTGGCGAAAACAAGGTCGGAAGCGCTATAACCAGGACATTTAGCGCGGCTCAGAGCAAGGAACGCTTATGCTGAAGCCAGAACATCTCCGCACGCTGCGTGAGGTCGTGCGGCTGGGATCCTTCGCCGCGGCGGCCAACCGGCTCGGCTACACCTCCTCCGCCGTCTCCCAGCAGATGGCCTCGCTGGAGCGGGAGACCGGGGTGCGGCTGTTCGAGCGCTTCGCCCACAGCGTGCTGCCGACCAGCGCCGCCGAGGTGCTGGCCAGGCAGTCCGAGACCCTGCTCGCCGACATCGAGCGCATGGTGGCGACGGTCAGGGAGGTGCACAGGAACAGCGAGCCGCAGGTCCGCCTGGGCGTCTTCCCCAGCATCTGCGACCTGCTGTCGAGCGTGCTGCGGGACCTGGAGCCGGAGGAGCGCTCCGGCATCCGGCTGTCGGTGGCCGAGCCCTCGCAGCTCATCGCGCGGCTGGGCGCGGGCGGCGAGATGGACGCGGCGATCGTCTACCAGGTGGGCAACTCGGGCCTGTCGTGGCCGTCCACGCTGTCGAGGCGGTGGGTCGCCGAGGACCGCTACCGGCTCGTCCTGCCACGGACCTGGCCCGACCTGTCACCGCACCGGGCCGAGCAGCTCGTGGACCTGCCGTGGATCATGCACCATCCGGGCAGCAGCGACGCCACGCTCTTCGAGGCCATGCTCGGCCACTGGAAGCTGCATCCGCGCGTGGTCTGCCACTCCGACGACTTCAAGGTCACCCTCTCGCTGATCGGCGCGGGCCTCGGCGCGGCCCTCATCCCGGACCTCGCGCTCCGCGACCACAGCCCGGACGTCGTCGTGGTCGACCTGCCCTGGCTGAACATCAGCCGCAGCATCTTCACCCTGGTCCGCCCCGAACGCGAAAGCGCCCGCCTGCAGACGCTGCTGGACAGGCTGGCGTTCTGAGCCGGCCTTACCGTACGGGACGCCTCCAGCCACAGGTTCGATGTGATGCCGATGGGGTCTTCGGCGCGTTGACGGCAGGGCGCGTATCTACGCTCATGGCCACACCCCCCGTCCTGCTGGAGGCCGCCATGTCCGGGCCTGATCGACTGTTCACCGAGCCGAGACCGGTCAAGCTGGCGCAGGCCTGCCTCTTGGCGCAGGCGCTGATCCTCGTCGTGCCGTTGCTGATGCTGATCCAGTACTTCCGGTGGATGTCCGGCGAGTTCACCGGCCTCGCCCTCATCCTGATGGTCGTGCAGACGGCGGCGGTTCTCGGGGTGTCCGCGCTGGCCCTCCTGACCGGGAGCCGGCGCAACTGGGTGCGGCTGTCCGCGATCTGGCTCCAGGCGCTGGTCGCGCTCCGCAACCTGACCGCCATGGTCGACGACGGCGCGTCCTTCTGGGGCGCTCTGGGTCTTCTGGTCGCGGGCGTGGGGGCGACGCAACTTCTCACGGAGCCGGCCCAGAACTGGTTTCACCTGCGTGGGCGGCAGACGTCATGAGCGCCGAGGGGCCGGCCGTCCGGCCCGAGCGCCCCGGCGACGTCTGGGGCCGGATGCGGCGTCACGACGTGCTCCGGCACGCCTACCCCGGCGCGGCGCGGCACCTGATCGGGCTGGTGGTGCCCGGCCTGCTGGTGTTCCTGCCGCTCGGTCTGATCGCCGTGTCGGCGCTGGTCGTGATCGTGGACGTGGACGGTTCGGCGGCGGTGGTCAACGGCGCCTTCGAGCTCGTCGGCTCGCCTGGCGCACCGGTGCTGGTGTGGTCGGCGGTGGTGTCGGCCGCCACGGTGGCCGCACAGATGGTGGTGCTGCCCGCGACGGTGGTCCTCGCCGCCGGACGGCTGGCCGGCGAGTACGTCCCCGTCTCCGCCGCGATGCGGGCGGCGCTCCGGCGCTGGCCCGCGATGCTGGCATTGGTCCTGGTCGGCGCGGTCGTGCTCGCGGCGGACACAGCGGCCGGCCTGGGCCTCCTCCTGTGGAACGGGGCGCAGGTCACGGCTTACGGCGTGATGGTGTTCCTGCTCCTGTTCTCGCTGCCGTGCCTGCTGGCCGTGCCGGGCGTGGTCCTGAAGGAACGGTCCGCGAGGAGCGCGCTCGCCCTGGCCTACCGGCTGACGTCCGACGCCCCTTGGGCGACCGCGCTCACGCTGGCGTTCGGCGTCGTGATCTTTCCCGCGCTGGCCCAGCAGGCGGTGAACGTGGCGACGTCAGGAACACCCATCCTGCGGATCGGGCTGGGCTGGGCTCTGGCGCTGGTCGCGGTGCCGTTCCAGGCGACCGTGATCGCGCGCCTGTTCCTGCACCGCCTCGCCGTCGCGGGGATGACCATCGAGTTCAAGGAGGTCGTCGGCGGTCTGCCGGCGGGCACGCCGCGCCCGGTCAGGCCCGTGCCGGTGCTCGCGGCGCTCCTCCTGCCGACCCTGCTGTACGGCGCCGCGGCGCTGGTCAACCCGCTCGGCTGGCTGGAGGTCTCCGAGACGGCCGTCACGAAGAACGTCGACCTCTCGGAACCGCAGGCCCTCTACCTGGGCCAGGACGGACGCATGGTCATGCTCATGGACGGCTCTCGTGAGGCGAAGCTGCTGACCTGCGCGGACAGCGGGTGCGCCCGCCCTCGGCTCACCTGGGCCGAGCCGGTCGCCGTCGGCGGTGAGCCGACAGCGGTCAGCGCCCGGCTGGCGGACGGCCGCCTCGCCGTGGCGACGTGGGCGGTGGAGGGGCGCTACCCCTGGGTGTACGACGAGAACTGGCGCGCCCGGCTCAGGCTGCGGATCTGCGACGCGGCGAACTGTGTGCCGGCCCCCGGCGGCAAACCTCTCGCTGAGATGACCTGGCGCGACCGGAAAAGGGTGGTCGCCCTGGCTGCTCGGCCGGGCGGCGGCCTGGTGGTCGCACAGCTCCACGGGATCCCGGAAGACAGTGACGCCGACGAGGAAGCGCTCTCGCTCACCATCTGCGACGACCCGGCCTGTGCCCACCCGCGCGTGAAGGAGGTCGCCAAGGTCCCCGCGAACGGCCCGCGCGCCCTCGTCGCCGACGTGGACCCGGACGACCGCCCCGTCATGCTCCACCTCGATCAGGACAGCGGCGCCGTTCACGTGGTCTCCTGCGACGACCTCGCCTGCGCCCGGGCGCGGGTGGAGCAGCCTGTCGAAGGTGACGCGTCCGCTTACTTGTTCGGCGGTCGCGACCGGCCCCACGCCGTCATGGTCGTCCGGGCCGACGGCCGTCCGCTGATCGCCTACCAGGACATGGCCGACGGCACGATCAAGCTGCTCGACTGCCGCGACCGGGCGTGCTCGCGGGCTGCTTCGGCGGCGCTGACCGCGCCCGGTGACCGGCACGCGGGGCCGGCGATGGCACTGGATCGGGCGGGGCGGGCTCTGGTGGCCTTCCGCGACCTGGACCGCGACCGGATCGTCATCGCCGCCTGCGCGGAAACGCGTTGCACACGGACTCCGGTCACGGCGATCACGCGCGGTGGCGGCCTGGGCCTGGCCATGGCGGTGGACGGCCGCGGCAGGCCGGTGCTCGCCTGGCTGGACTTCGGGGACGCGGACGACTGGGACCTGGTCGTGACCACGCCGCTGAACCTCAGCGCGCGAGCGATTCCTCGGGGGTCCGCAGTGTGGACAGCGCCCAGCGGCCCGGGCCGAGGACGGCGATGAGCAGGAAACCCCAGCAGAAAAGGGCGGCTTTCTCGCCGCCGTTCTCGATGGGGAACAACGCCTGCGGCTGGTGCACGACGAAGTAGGCGTACGCCATGGTGCCCGAGCAGATGACGGCGGCGGCCCGCGTGGCCACGCCGAGCAGGACCATGGTGCCGGCGACGAGCTCGATGGCGGCGGCCCACCAGCCCGGCCATTCCGCGAAGGCCGGCGCCGGGCCGCCCTGCGGGCCGCCGAGGACGCCGAAGAGGGTGGCCGCGCCGTGGCAGGCGAACAGCAGCCCCAGCACGATCCGATAGAGGGCCAGGAAAAGGTCCTGATGCTGCTTGAACAGGGATTCCATGAAGGCGTCCTTTCACGAAATGGGAGCGCTTCCAGCAGAGTCAAGAATGTGGCTTCACCACGTCAACTCTGGTCAGTCAGGTAGATCGGCCGGGAAAAGCAGAAAGAGGGCGTTCACTTGGTTCGACGCCATTCCGATAAACATTTCGAGATGGTGAAAATTTCAACCGTCTGCCGTGGGACGGGCCCGTACGATCGCCACCGGGCAGGGCGCCTGCCGCAGCAGGCCCGAGGCCACGGAGCCGAACCGCCCGTGCGGGCTCCCGACCACCACCAGGGTCGCCTCGGCGACGGCCGCGACCGTCTCGGCCGCCCGCGCGTTCGCGACGCGGAGCTCGACGGCGAGGCCGGGATGCCGGCTCCGCCAGGGCGCGACCGTGGCGGCGAGCCAGTCCTCCGAGGCCTCCTGGAGGGCCATCGGGTCGAGCGCCGGGTACGTCATCCCCGCCCACGCCACCGGCGGCTGGTGCCAGGCGTGCACGACGAGCAGCGGCAGGCGTCGCATGGCCGCCTCCTCGCAGGCGAAGCCGAGCACGGCGTCGGCCTTGCCGTCGTCGGCCACACCGGCCACGATCGGGCCGGGGTCCGGGGTGCGCGGCAACGCGCCCCTGCCGCGTACGACGATGACCGGGCAGCGGGCGTGGGCCGCCGCGTGGCTCGCCACGGAGCCGATGACCGCCCGCGCCATCCCGCGCAGCCCGCGCGAGCCGAGCACGATCAGCTCGGCCTGCCCCGACAGCTCCTCCAGGCGCTCGGTGGGCGAGCCCTCGTACAGGTCGCCCCGCACGTCGAGCCCGCCTGCGCCGGTCCGCGCGCAGTCGGCGCCGTGCCACAGCACGTGCTCGGCGGCGCGGCGGAGCGAGTCGCGGCCCCCCGGGTCGCCCTCGCCGTACGGCCACTGCCAGGCGTGGCAGACGGTCAGGGAAAGCCTGCGCAGCTCGGCCTCGTCCATCGCCCAGTCCAGGGCCTGCATGGAGTGGTCGGAGCCGTCGTAGCCGACGAGCACGCCCAATGACTGTTCCACGGTCCCCACTCTGCGCGGACGGTGGCGGGGTGGCGCGAGGACACGGGGACCGCCTCTCGAAAGCTTGCCCATTCCGTGGCCGCCCTTGGTCCGCGCGCCAGTTCGGTTTTATGCGAGGTTTATCCGGAAGTGGGGCAAGATGCCGTTGTGGCTCCTGCCACGGCTTTTGTCGGAAGGGGACACGGGGGTGAAGGGCTGAGCACAGCGCGCATGGGAGTAGTCAACAAAGGTTTCAAACGACGGGCACGGCTCCTGCGCGAGGCGCTACGCCCCCCACGGCAGCTCACCGGCCCGCTCACCGGCACCGCGCCGGGCGCCACGGGACCGCAGGTCCGGCGCCCGCCGAAGCGGACGCAGGTCGTCGACTACGCCGTTCCGACCATGCCGCGCCTGGTGCGCTCGCCCGTCTTCCTCATCGCCCCGGTGCGCTCCGGTTCCACGCTGCTGCGCATGCTGCTGAACGCCCACTCCCGCGTCCGCGCCCCGCACGAGCTGCACCTGCGCACCGTCGGCGTACGGCTCACCCCCGGCTTCTCCGAGGCCGCCATGCTGGAGCTCGGGCTCGACCAGGTGGAGCTGGAGCACGTGATCTGGGACCGCATCCTGCACCTGGAGCTGCTGCGCAGCGGCAAGGACGTCGTGGTCGACAAGACGCCGGGCAACGTCTTCGTCTGGGAGCGGCTGAAGTACGCCTGGCCGCACGCCAAATTCCTGTTCCTGCTGCGCCACCCGATGGGCGTGGTCTCGTCGCTGGAGAACCGCAAGGAGAACACCGCCTCCAGGGAGGCGCTGGAAGCCACCGCGTGCAAGTACTTCAAGCCCCTGGAGCAGGCCCGCCGCACCCTCGGCGGCCTGACCGTGCGCTACGAGGACCTGACCGCGCAGCCGGAACGGGTCACCCGGGAGGTCTGCGCGTACCTGGGCGTGGAGTGGGAGCCCGCCATGCTGGCGTACGGCGAGCGCAACCAGGAGCAGTTCGTGCCGAACCTGGGCGACCGCAGCGACAACATCAAGTCGGGCCGCGTCCAGGCCGCCCGCACCTTCACCGGAGCGGACGGCCTGTCCCCCAGGCTCGCCGAGTACGCCGCCGCATGGGGCTACTCATGACAGCGTGAGCGGCAGGGTCGCCGTGACGGTGGTGCCGCCCTGCGGACCCGAGGTGATGACGCAGGTGCCGCCGATCTCGGCGGCCCGCTCGCGCATCGAGGTCAGCCCGACCCCCGGCGACGGCTCCTCGGGCAGCCCCACGCCGTCGTCGGCGACCGTCACCAGCAGCACGCCGTCGCCACGGTCCAGCGTGACCACGATCCGGCTCGCGCGGGCGTGCCTGCGGGCGTTGGTGAGCGCCTCCTGGACGATGCGGTACGCGGCCGTCTCGACCCCGGCGGGCAGCTCGCCCAGGGGCTCCCCCGGCATGCGGATCCGCACCCGGGGGCCCGGGGTGGCGCGGGCGAACTTGCGCAGCGCCCCGGGCAGGCCCAGCTCCTCCAGCGCGGGCGGGCGCAGGCCGTCCACCAGCTCGCGGACCGAGCCCAGCGTGGCCGTCATCTCCTCCCTGAACCGGACCAGCAGCTCCTCCACCGAGTCAGGATCGCGTTCGAGGCGGCGGCGGGCCTCGTCCAGGGTCATGGTGACGCTGGTCAGGCTGGGGCCGAGGCCGTCGTGCAGCTCGCGGCCGAGGCGGCGGCGCTCCTCGTCGCGGGTGGCGGTGATGCGCTCGCGCGAGTCGTGCAGGTCGGTGCTGAGGCGTACCGCGTGGGCCAGCTCGGCCAGGTGCTTGGCCATGACGCGGAGCTGCTGCCGGCTCTGCCGGCCGCCGGCGAGCAGCAGGCGGCCGGCGTGCTCGCCCTGCCAGACCAGCTCGATCTCGCGCGGCCGGGCCCCCAGCTCGCCGTCCGCGAACGACACCGCCGGCTCCCCCGCCACCCGTACGCCCGCGCCCCGCGCGCCCAGCGTGGTGCGCACGATCGACAGCGCCTCGGCCAGCGCGGCGGCCGGGTCGCCGGCCCGCTGCACGGCGCGGCTGAGCAGGTCGGCCGCCCGGTACGGATCGCGTTCGACGTTGAAGAGCCGGTCCACCGAGCGTTGCAGGCGCAGCCGTACGGGGTGGAAGACCGCGGCCGTGGCGAGGGCGGCGGCCAGCCCGGCGACCGTCCCGTAGTCGCCGGCGACGCTGTTGGCCGCCCAGATGAGCCCCGAGTACGTGAGGCCGGCGACGACGGCGAGCGTGCCGTACACGAGGGTGCGGTCGAGGATGAGGCGGATGCCGTAGAGCTGGTGGCGCAGCGCCGAGGCCACCACGGCGATGGGGATGCCGGCCGTCAGGAAGATGCGCAGGCCGATCACGACGGGATCCTCCGACCCCTGGCTGCCCACCCAGTAGCCCATGAAGATCACCATCGCCCAGAGGTACCAGGCGATCTGCCGGCGCACCTCGGGCGTGGCCGCCCGGTACCTGAAGCCCAGCGAGGCGACGCTCAGCAGGCTGAGCAGGATCATGGGGAGCCCGATCCACTCCTCGACGACCTCAGGGATCCGGCCGAGCGCCGGCACCCCGAACGGGTTCTCGATGGGCAGCCCCAGCTCGAACTCGGGGTCGGGGCTCAGCCCGAGCAGCAGCGAGTGACCGACCATGAGGACGAGATGGCCGTAGAGCACCGGCCGCCACCGCTTCGAGGGCAGCCGGCCGTCGGGGAAGAGCAGCGGCATGATCCCGGAGAACGTCGGCACCACCAGGAGCCACAGCCAGAGGGACGGCCAGGCGAGGTACGGCGTCAGCGGGCCGGGCGCGTACGTGTGGGTCCACGCGGTCAGCGCGAACAGCAGCAGGTAGACCGCCCAGAGCACGCCCGTGCCCCAGAGCAGCCACGGGAACAACAGCCGCGGCCGGTGCGTGACCAGGAAGGCCCCGGCCGCCGGGAACAGCAGCCCGACCGGGTCGGGGCCGCCGTCGAGCTCGTTCCAGCCGGCGAGCTGCGCGCCGAGGACGCTGGTGACGATCGTGGCGACGGGCGCGGCGGCCGCCAGGGTCCATACGACGACGAGCAGCGCCCGGCGCGTGGCCGGTGTGCTTCCGCTGGCGGTTGTCACGCGGGCTCCTTGACCGGAAGTTCCACCACGACCTCGGTGCCGCCGCCGGGGCGGGTGTCGTGCTCGTACGTGCCGCCCAGCTCCTCGGCGCGGTGCCGCAGCCGGGTGGCGCCCTCGCGGCGCTGCTCGGGCAGGCCGATGCCGTCGTCGGCCACCGACAGGCAGAGCCCGCCCGGCCGCCGCTCCACCCGGATCAGCGCGGTGGTGGCGCGGGCGTGCCTGCGCACGCCGGCCACCGCCTCGTGCGCGATCCGGTACGCGGCCACCTCCACGGCGGCGGGCAGGTCGCCGAGCGGGCCGGACACCGCGACGTCCACGCGCGGCCCCGGGGTGTCGGCCAGCGTGCGGAGCGCGCCCTCCAGGCCCAGCTCGCCGAGGTCGGTGCCGTCGAGCGCGGGCGGGCGCAGGCCGTACACCAGCTCGCGCACCTCCACGATGGCCTCGGTCATGCGCCGGCGCATCCTGGTCAGCAGCGGATCGACCGCCTCGGGTCCGCCGGCCAGGCTGATCCGCGCCTCGTCCGCGCTCAGCGCCAGCTCGGTGAGGGTCGGGCCGAGGCCGGCGTAGAGGTCGCGGCGCAGCTTGTGCCGCTCCTCCTCGCGGGTGAGGAGCATGCGCTCGCGGGAGCGCCGCAGGTCGGCGCTGAGTCGTACGGCGTGGGCGACCTCGGCGAGCTGGCGGGCCAGCATGTCCAGCAGGGCGGGGTCGGCGGGCTCGCCGGCCACCAGGAGCCAGCCCATCGAGGTGCCCTGCCACTCCAGCCGCAGCACCGTCGGGCTCGCGCCCACCTCACCGTCGGCGACCGTGCGCGAGCGCCCGCCGGGCAGCACCACCTCGACCGCGACGCCGGGGGCGCGCAACGCCCTGCGGGACGCGGCGACGGCGGAGGCCAGCGCCTCGGCCGGCCCCGGAGCCTCCTGCACCCGCCGGTTGACCCGGTCGGCCACCCGGTACGGATCCCGCTCGATCCCGAACACCCGGTCCGCCGCCCCCTGCAGCCCCACCCGCACCGGATGGAACAGCGCGCCCGCGACCAGCGCCGCCACCAGCCCCGCCGAGGAGGTGAGCGGCCGGCCGAGCGCGATGATGCCGAAGTAGACCGCGCCGACCACGGCGGTGAGCGTCAGGTAGACCAGTGCGCGGTTGAGCAGGACGAGCGCGAGGCGGCTCCGCCGCATGCCGGAGAGAACCGCCACCCGCACGAGCAGCGGTCCCGCCACTCTCAGCAGCATGAGCTTGATGGTCATGTGTCGCGCACATCATAAATCGCACGATTCACCGCGTCTCCGGCACGCATGGCCCCATGATTGTGGCGACGCCTTGCGTACCGGTTGCGGCCCGCCAAAATCGGGCGACTCGCCCTCAGGAGTGAGCGGCAGGATCGCTCCCACCGGCGATGTCCCCGGCCCCCTCCGCCGAGCACGATGAGCGACATGAAGCTCCTGAACCTCCGTGCCGCCTTCATCGCCGCCCCCCTGCTCGTCCTCGCCTACGGTGTGATCCGCATCCTCGACGGGCTCGACGGCGAACGGGGCCCCGGCCTCGCCTGGACCACCGGGCATCTCGCCTTCGTCGCGGCCCTGCTGCTGTTCGTACCGATCTACTGGCGTTTGCGGCGGATGGCGGGAGGCGGGGCGCTCGCGACCGCCACCGCGACCGCCGGCACCGTCGGCGTCGCCGCGCTGGTCGGGCAGTTCGGGATCGACCTCGTCGTCGGCTTCATGTCGGCCGACCACGCCGCCATGAGCGTGCTGTTCGATCGGGTGCAGGCCGTGCCCGGCGTGTCGTTCGCGGTCTACGACGTCCTGCCGAGCCTCTTCTACGTCGGCCAGCTCGCCCTGGTCACGCAGCTCGCCGCGCAGCGCCGGGTCAAGCTGTGGACGCCCGTGCTGGTGCTGGCCGACCTCGCGCTGCCGTTCGTGGACAAGGACCTCATCCCGCTCGGCGCGCTCTGCCTGCTGGTGTCGTTCGTGCCGTTGGCCCGCGCCTCCGCCGCCGTCGCGCCTGCTCGGCCCGCCGCCGTGTACGCATGACGCGGGCGGCAGGATGGGATGCCGTGTCCGACGTACGGTTCCTCGTCCCGCTCCGCCGCTGGGCGAACACGCTGCCCCCGATCTGGGTGGACGCCGCGCTGGCCGCGCTGATCTGGATCGCGCAGCTCTGGCCGTTCATCAGCCGCGACAACCCCGCGGGCGGGCCCTGGCACTGGTGGGGGTACGTCGTCGTCACGCTCGCCTCGCTGCCGCTGATCTGGCGGCGGCGCGCCCCGGCAGTCGCCCTGGTGGCCGCGCTCCTGGCGATCGCCTGCTACGACCTCGTGGCGGGCGTGGCCGCCCAGCCCGTCTGGTACGGCGCCATGGTCGCCCTCTACACGGTGGCCGCGACCTGCACCCGACGGGTCAGGATCACGCTGTTCGCCCTCTCGTGCGGCGGCGGGCTGCTGCTCGTCGGCTCGTCCGACACCGCGATCCGGGGCGTGGTGCTGTTCGTCACCGCCTACGCCGTCGGCCGGGCGGCGGCCGCCTCCCGCGCCCACGCGGCGGCGCTGGAGGAACGCGCCGCCCAGCTCGCCCGCGAGCGGCAGGTCGCCGCCGAGCGGGCCGCCGAACGCGAGCGGGCCAGGATCGCCCGCGACATGCACGACATCCTCGCCCACGCCGTCAGCCTCATGGTGGTGCAGGCCGAGGCCGGCCCCGTCGCGGTCGCCGCCGACCCGGCGCGCGCGGTGGCCGCCTTCGACGCCATCTCCGCCGCCGGACGGGACGCGATGGGCCAGCTCCGCCGCCTGCTCCAGGTGCTGAAGGAGGAGGAGGGGCCGCGCGAGCCGCAGCCCACGATCGACGGGCTGCCCGCACTCGCCGAGCAGGTCAGGGCGGCCGGGATCGAGGTCGTCCACACCGCGGACGGCGAGCCGAGGCGGCTGCCGCCGGACGCCGAGGTGGCGGCGTACCGGATCGTGCAGGAAGCTCTCACCAACATCGTCAAGCACGCCGGCGCGACCCGCGCCGGCCTCACCCTCACCTGGCGGGACGACGCACTGATGATCGACGTCACCGACGACGGCCGCGGCCGGGGACCTGCGTTCCCCTCCGGCGGCAACGGCCTGATCGGCATCCGCGAGCGCGCGGCCGCCTGCGGCGGCGACGCGCAGGCCGGCCCGCTCCCCGGCGGGGCCGGCTTCCGCGTCCGCGTCCGCCTGCCACTCGCGGGCAAGGCGGCGGCGTGAGCGTGCGCGTGGTCGTCGCCGACGACCAGGAGCTGGTACGCGCCGGATTCGGCATGATCCTCGACGCCCAGCCGGACATCGAGGTCGTCGCCGAGGCGGGCGACGGCGCGCAGGCCGTCGCGGCCGTGCGCGAGCACCGGCCGGACGTGCTGCTGCTCGACATCCGGATGCCGGTCATGGACGGCATCGAGGCCGCCCGGCGGGTCTGCGCGGACGGCACCTGCCGGGTGATCATGCTGACCACGTTCGACCTCGACGACTACGTCTACGACGCGCTGCGCGCGGGCGCCAGCGGCTTCCTGCTGAAGGACGTCCGCCGCGACGACCTCGTCCACGCCGTACGGGTGGTCGCCGCCGGTCAGTCCCTGCTCGCCCCCGCGATCACCACGAAGCTGATCGCCGAGTTCGCCGGCAGAGCCGCCCGCCCGACCGGCCAGGCGTCACCCGAACGGCTGTCGGCGCTCACCACGCGCGAACGGGAGACGCTGCGGCTGATCGCGCGCGGCCTGTCCAACGCGGAGATCGCCCAGGCCATGGTGGTCAGCGAGCACACGGTGAAGACACACGTCAGCAACGTCCTGACCAAGCTCGGCCTGCGCGACCGGGTGCAGGCGGTGATCGCCGCGTACGAAACCGGCCTCACCGTCCCCGGCGACCCGAACTGAGGGCCTTCGCGCTCCTCGAAGCACACACATGCGCCCGACGGGTGCCCAGTCAGCCCCTTGCCCGCTGATGGGCCAGCCAGGCGCGGCCCGCCTCAGCCGCTCGGGCGCGAGCGTCGCGGATCTCCTTCGGGCCGTAACGGGCCTTGTACTCGCGGAACAACGTCCACGCCGCGGCGATCCCGGCCACGGCCGGCCGGGGCGCGCTCTTCCATGGCGTGAGCGTGGTCAGCAGAGCATCGACCTTGCCCGGCGCGTGGCCGGCCTCGACGAGTCGGGGCGCGAACAGGGCGGCGTCCAACCAGGCCGGGCCACGTGCTGCGAATGACCAGTCCACGACCTTGACGCGCTGACCGGCGACGAGAAGGTTGCTCGCGCTGAGGTCATAGTGCAGGAGCGTGTCACCGCCCAGGTGCGCCGGGTCCAGGCCCTCGAACGCCTCCTCGAACAGCTCCCGATCGGGTAGCTCACCGATCGGTCCGTCGAGCAGAGCCCGCCCCTTGGCGACCAGCGCTTTGACATTGTCGGACACCGGCATCGCACCGTTCGGGCACGGCGTGAGGATCGCGCCGAGCAGCGCCATCGTGTCGAGCACCGGAGCCAGGTCCGGTGATGCGGGCGACAGGTCGGCATGGCGGGCGTTGTCGCCGACGTACTCCCACACCGCCGCGTGCCATCCGCCCAGGGTGTCGGCCCAGAGCATGCGCGGGGCGGGGGTGTCCTCGGGGAGGTTCTCGCCTGCCCACCGCTCCCGCAGGTGCAAGCGCGCGGCCTCGTGGGTGCGGTCGATGGCCTTGACGAACACCTGCTCGCGGTCGCCGCGCTCGATGTCGAGGCGGGCGACCACGCCCGGCATGATGCCGCCGGACATCGTCTCGGCCTTGAGGACCCTGCCGAACTGCGCCTCGACAGCGTCGATGACCGAGTCGGGCAGTTCCTCCCATGCCGTACGGGGCGCGCGGGCGCTCATGCGGTAATCCCTTCGGGGCTCGGGTCGTCGGCGCAGCCCTGGTAGCACTGGCTGCAATCTCCTGCGGTCAGCCACAGCGCTGGGTCCACGGTCAGGCCGAGGTCGCGCATGGCGTTGATGCTGTCGCCCAGCCTTGCCACGAACGCCGCCTTGTCGTTGCCGGGCTCCTCCGGATTGTGGTGGAGGAATCGGCCGGCGACGCGCTGGCACCAGTCGGCGTAGTTGTGTGTGTCGAGGATGAACGTGTGCCACCCGAGGTCAACCTCAGGCGACGGGGTGAGGCCGGCCCCGGGGTTGCGGGCGCAGGCGTACAGGAACAGGAGCGCCTGCTCGATGATGCGGCCGGCGTACTCGGTCGGCTGGTTGTGCTGGTGTGCGACGCGGGCCGTGAGCCGGTCGAACAGGTCATCGTCGATCAGGTCGGCGGCGAGGACGTCGGCGGGGTGCGTGCCGTCCGTCGTCAAGATGCTCATGTGCTTGGTTCTCCCATCGGGTGTGGTTCTGCCCTGCGGTGCGGTGTTGGTCGGGCCTCACCGTCCTCTCACCGGGGCGTGTACGGGGACTCGTGGGCCAGGCGAAGCGGGGGCCGATGACCCGCTCTTCGAGCATGACCATCGCTGACCTGCCTGGATACGAACCGCTGTCGCACTTTCGTTGCACTTGCGTGAGCTCCCGGTATCTCTCCGTGCTTCCATGGCCGTGGAAGGGAGCAGCGTCGTGACGACCGTGCATGAGTGGACCGGCCTGGAAGCCCGTGCGCTGCGGCTTGCGCTGCGAATGAGCGTGCGTACGTTCGCCCTACACCTCGGCGTGGCACCCCGCACCGTGGCGAAGTGGGACCACTTCGGCTCCTCCACGCGGCCGCGACCGGACACCCAAGCGATCCTGGACACCGCGCTCGCTCGCGCGGACTCGGCGACCCACCTGCGGTTCGAGACCTTGCTGCTGGAACTCGGTCAGGGCACGGAACAGGGGCTCAGGGTCACCCGCGTAGGACCACGAGCATGGGAGTACGAGACGTGGACGGACGACCTCGACCGGGCCGTGGTCGCTCTCGGCCGCCAGAGCTTCAACTACGCCGCAGACCTGCTGAACCGATGGCTGGCCCGCTACGACCTGCACACCCTGGACGACAAGGGCCTCTACCTGTTCGCGCGATCCACGACTTTGCTCGGCGACCTGCAGCGCGACCAGGGCGCGGTGACCGGCCCGCTCTCCGCGCGCCGCTCCTACCTCAACGCTCGCTCCGTCTACACCCAGCTCGACATCCCGCGCCGCGTCGCCCAGCTCGATCTGTCGCTCGCGGTCGTCGCCGAGATGTCGGGCCAACTGAACGAAGCCGCCCAGGAGTACGAGGTGCTGGCCGTCGACGACCGGCTCTCACCGCGCGACCGGGCACGCGCCCGCCTGTGGGTCGGGACCGCCCTGAGCAAGAACGGCAAGTACGACTACGCCGCCCGGTTGATGACGACCGCCATCCGGGAGTTCGAGGGCATCGGCGAACCCGAGGACTGGTCGGTCGCGCACCAGAAGCTCGCCCTGGCTCACCGCGGCGCGGGGAACCTGGCGGAGGCCCTACGCCTGATCGACCTCGCCCGGGCCACCGCCGTCACCGATGCCCCCATGCAACGGGTACGGCTGGAGACGGCCTACGGGCACATCCTGCTTTCTGACCGGGACACCGTGGATGATGGGCTGGTGATCCTCGACCGTGCCGCGCGAGAGGCGGCACAGCACGGGCTCGCGCACCAACTGCGCAGCATCGAGGGCATCCAGCGGACCCACCAGGGGAACGTCCGTCCTCCCCTCCCACGGCGACCAGGGAGCAGCCGAGTGAGCGTCAAGCAGCAGCAGGTCATCACCGACGAGCAGTGGCGGCACGCCCGCACCGTCTGGGGCTACCACCAGATGCGCCACGACCTGCGCCGGTGCGATGTGGCCATCGGCTTGGGCAGCCATGATCTCGGCGTCGCGCGTGCGGCCGTCAGGCTGTACCGCGCCGGATGGTTCCCGCTGCTCGTCTTCACCGGCGCCACCAGCCCCACCACCGCAGCCCGGTTCCCGCGCGGCGAAGCCGTCCACTACCGCGAGCACGCCGTGGAACTCGGTATGCCCGACGAAGCGATCCTGCTGGAGCCGAACGCGACCAACACCGGGCAGAACATCAGCCTGTCGCGGCAGGTCCTGGCGGACTCCGGAGTCGAACCTGCGTCGGTATTGCTGATCTCCAAGCCGTACATGGAGCGCCGCGCCTACGCCACCGCCCGGAAGGTGTGGCCGGAGGTCGAGGTGGTGTGCGCCTCCGAGCCGCTGGAGCTGGACGACTACGTCAGCTCGATCGGTGATCCAAAGCTGGTCGTCGACATGCTCGTGGGCGACCTCCAGCGCGTGATCGAGTACCCGAAGCTCGGCTACGCCATCGAGCAGCCCGTACCAGGAGAGGTCCATGACGCCTATCAGGCTCTTCTCCGCGCCGGATTCGACAGCAGACTTCTGCCGTCCTGACCTGCCGTACGGCGAGGTGTGCGCGATCCACCAGCCGAACCTCTTCCCCCGGCTCTCGACCTTGGCCAAGCTGTACGCCGCCGACTACTGGATCGTCATGGACGACGTCCAGTTCACCCGGCGCGACTACCAGCACCGCACGCGCCTCGGCTCACTCGACGGCTCGGGACAGGCACAGTGGCTCTCCATAGCGACCCACCTGCCGCACGGCCGTTCGACGTCCATCCGGGGAGCTCGTCTGGCCGACCCCGCGCGCTGTCGGCGTCGCATCGCGCAGCTCCTCGCCGACCACTATCGGCGCAGTATCCACTGGCCGCCGTTCAGGCGGCGGCTCGAATCTCTCCTTGCCCGGTTCGAGAGCACCGACCGGTTGGTTGACGTGACCGAGTTGTCCACGCGCCTGCTGCTGGAACAGGTCAGGTGGCCGGGACGAATTCTCCACAGCAGCGATCTGTTCGCACGGGGCGGGCGGTCGCAGCGGCTCGCCGACCTCGCGTGGCTGACCGGCGCGACGACGTACCTGTGCGGAACCGGAGGCATGCGGTACCTGGAGCCGCCCGCGTTCCAGGTTCGCTCGATCGAGATCCTCCCGTTCCGAACCCCAGCGTCGGGCATCTGGGAATCGGCTCGCGAGATGAGCGCCGTACACGCCCTGATGCTTGCCGGCCCGCATGCGCTGCGGCAGGAGTTCGAGACGCTGAAGGCGCGGGTGCTGGCGGGTGAGCCCGCGAGGTCCAGCGGGGCCGCCGGCGAGCCCAATGCGCTCTGAGTCAGGCATCCGCCGGCGACCTCCAAGCGCTCTCGGCTCCCAGCGGGCTTCCCCGGTGGATCGCCGATGTCGAGCCGGGCTCGGTCCACGATCTGACCGCCGCTCGCGCGCATGTGCTGGGGACGTTGTGTGTTCGACCCGAAGAACGGCCGGGTCGCCGGGCGGCGGCGACCCGGCCGGGGGCTCAGCCGAGGACCGGGAAGTTGGAGCGGAAGATCCCGTGCGGGTCGCGGGCGCGCTTGATGTCGCGCAGCCGCTCCAGCGTGGCGGCCGGGAACGCCGCCGCGGCCGACTCGCCGTCGCCGAGGAACGTGAACGGCTTGAAGCCGGTGGTGTGCGAGGCCAGCGCCCCGGCGATCGCGCCCATCCTGGCCGTCCCCGCCGCCGCCAGCTCGGGCACCGGCGCGGGGGCGATCATGCTCAGCAGGTACGGCTCCGCCAGGTGCCCGCAGGCGCCTCCGTCCGTCTGAGGCCGGGCCAGCGCGCCGCCGAGGTGGCGGATCTGGACCGTGGCCAGCGGCGCGATGCCCTCGGCCGTCGCCCCCAGCAGGGCCGCCACGGCGTCGTCGCCGAGGTCGGTCAGCAGTTCGCCGCGCGACAGGACGGGCATGGGCTCGGTCGGCTCGGCGCAGATGGAGCCCAGCTCGCTGACCGGCAGCTCGCCGCGCGTGTCCAGCAGCGCGCCGGGCACCGACTCCAGCGGGCGCACCAGCTCGCGGCCGGCGGCGGCGTCGCCGAGGAAGGTGAGGTCGACCATGACGGCGGCGAGGCCGCGCAGCGGCTCGGGCACCTCGGGGAAGGGCGGGAACTCGGCGAGGGTGAACCACAGGCTCAGCTCCTCGGGCGCGTTCGCGGTGATCTCGCGGAAGGCGGCCATGACCTCGGCGGCGCGGGCGGCGGGCCACAGCAGGCGGCCGCCGTACAGGCGGGCCGCGGGGAACAGCTCCAGCTCCAGCGCGGTCACCACGGCGAAGTCGCCGCCGCCGCCGCGCAGCGCCCAGAACAGCTCGGGGTCGGAGTCGGCGGTGACGCGGGACGTGGCGCCCTCGGCGTCCACGATCTCCAGCGCGCGCACGGCGTTGGCGGCCAGGCCGTGGGCGCGGCCGTACCAGCTGAGGCCGCCGCCCAGGGTGTAGCCGGTCACGCTGACCACGGGCGAGCTGCCCGCGGGGCCGGTGAGGTCGTGCTTGGCGGCGGCGGCCAGCAGCTCGCCCCACGAGGCCCCCGCCTCGACCCGCGCCACGCGCTCGTCGGGGCGGATCTCCACGGCGCGCATGCGGGACGTACGGATCAGGATCTCGCCGTCGAGGCCGCTGGTGGCGCCGTGCCCGCTCGGCTGCGTGGTGACGCGGAGCCCGGACGCGGCGGCCTGGCGTACGACGGCGGCCACGTCGGCGGCGCCCTCGGCCTCCACCACGACGGAGACCCGCTGCGGCACCGCGCGGTTCCACGGCAGCGCCGCCTGTTCGAAGCCGTCGTCGCCGGCGGAGAGCGTCAGCCCGCGCAGCGCCCTGTCGTCGATGGTCATGTGATCCCCCTGTCGTGGCGGTGTCGTCGATCGCCAAGGGTGGACCAGAGCGCTAAACGCTGGGTTGGATGTGACTTGTGCCGGACTTGTCCAAGAGAGTCAGGTTGATCTGCCCTATGTACGTGCCGACGACCATGACACCGTCGAGGGGACGGTGACGCACCGAATCTGGAGGAAACGTGTGCGCGTTCCACATCATCGACCTGGGCGCCATGCAGATCCTGGACTCCCGCGGTCGCCCCACCCTGTCGGTCACCCTCACCCTGGCCGGCGGCGCGACCGGGTGGGCCGGCGTTCCCTCCGGCGCCTCCACGGGCGCCCTGGAGGCCGTCGAGCTGCGTGACGGCGACAGCGGCAGGTACGCCGGCGCCGGCGTGACGCGAGCCGCGGCACGCATCACCGGCACCATCTTCCACCGGTTGAAGGGCCGGCCGTGGTACTCGCTCGCCGACGTCGACCAGGCACTCATCGAGCTGGACGGCACGCCGGACAAGAGCCGGCTCGGCGGCAACGCCACCGTGGGCGTGTCGATGGCCGTCGCGCGGGCCGTCGCGGCGGCGCACGGACAGCAGTTGTGGGAGTTCCTGTCCCCGTCCACGGTGCGGCCCAGGATGCCGGTGCCGCACTTCAACATGGTGAGCGGCGGCATGCTCGCCTCGAACCAGCTCGACTTCCAGGAGTTCATGATCGCGCCGATCGGGGCGCCGTCGATGGCGGAGGCCGTACGGGCCGGGGCCGAGATCTACGCCGTGCTGCGCGCGAACCTGGCCGCCGCCGGCCGGCCCACCGGGCAGGGCGACGACGGCGGCTTCGCGCCCGACTTCACCCGGCCCCGCGAGGTGCTGTCGGCGCTGATGCGGGCCATCGACGACGCCGGCTACACCGCCGCCCGCGACCAGGTCGCCATCGCGCTGGACCCGGCCGCCACCCGGTTCCGCCGCCCCGACGGCGCCTACGAGGTCGCCGGCGAGCGGCTGTCCGGCCCGGAGCTGGTCGAGATGTACGCGGACCTGGCCGCCGACTTCCCCGTCTGGAGCATCGAGGACGGCATGGCCGAGGACGACGCCGACGGCTGGCGACTGCTCACCGAACGGCTCGGCGAGCGGCTCCAGCTCGTCGGCGACGACGTCTTCTGCACCAACCCCGCCGTCATCGAGCAGGGCATCGCCGGCAACATCGCCAACGCGGCGCTCATCAAGGTCAACCAGGCCGGCACCGTCACCGAGACGATGCAGGCCATGGACCTGTGCCGCAAGCACGGCTACGCGCGCATGGTCTCCCACCGCTCCGGCGAGACCGTGGACGACTTCGCCGCCGAGCTGGCCGTGGCCACCGGCTGCGGGCAGTTCAAGGGGGGCGCGCCGGCGCGCGGCGAGCGCGTCATCAAGTACAACCGGCTGATGCACATCGCCGGGCAGCGGCCCGACCTGCCGTACGGGCTGGCCGAGCGGTGACGCGCCCTCCCCTGGTCAGCCCGCTGCGGCGGCCTCCTCCAACGCCCGGATGTCGATCTTGCCCATGCGGAGCATCGCCTGCATGGCGCGCCCGGCCCGGCCCGGATCGGGGTCGGTGATCAGCTCGGGCAGCCGGCTCGGCACGATCTGCCAGGACAGGCCCCACCGGTCCTTGAGCCAGCCGCACTGCGACTCCTCGCCGCCGTCCGCCGTGAGCCGCGCCCACAGCTCGTCCACCTCCTCCTGCGTCTCGCAGTCCACGTACAGCGAGACCGCCTCGTTGAAGGTGAAGTGCGGGCCGCCGTTCAGCGCGAGGAAGCGCTGCCCGGCCAGCTCGAACTCGACCAGCATCACCGTGCCGGCCTCTCCAGGGCCGGCGTCGCCGTTGCGCTGCACGCGCACGATGCGCGAGCCGGCGAACAACGAGGTGTAGAAGGTGGCGGCCTCCTCGGCCTGGTGGTCGAACCACAGGTACGTCGTGATCTTCTGAGTCATCGTCGAGCCCCTTTCACTAGCCTGTATGGCGTTTCGTCAACAACGCGTCGAACGGGCTCCGGCCGGATCGACACGGCGGCCGGATTTTTTTCGCGGGGAGTTCGCACATGAACAGAAGAGCATTGGTGCTGGGCGGCGGCGGGGTCGCCGGGATCGCGTGGCTGACCGGCCTGCTGGCCGCGCTGGCCGACGCGGGCGTCGGCGTGACCGCCGCCGACCGGATCGTCGGCACCTCGGCGGGCGCCACGGTGGCCGCCCAGGTCACCTCCGGCCTGCCGCTCGCCGACCTGCTGGCCCGGCAGACCGACCCCGCACTGCAGACGCCCGAGCTGGCGAGCGGGGTCGACATGGCGGAGCTGTGGACCCGGTTGCAGGCCGCGTACGGAAGCTCGCCCGACCCGGCCGAGCAGCGGCGCAAGGTCGGCGAGCTGGCCCTGGCGGCCTCGACGGTGCCCGAGGCCGAGCGGCGGGCGGTCATCGAGGCCCGGCTGCCGGTGCACACCTGGCCGGCCCGCGACCTGGTGATCACGGCGGTCGACGCGCACACCGGCGAGCCGCGCCTGTTCACGCCCGGGTCGGGGGTGGAGCTGGTCGACGCGGTGGCGGCCAGTTGCGCGGTGCCCGGCGTGTGGCCGTGCGTACGGATCGGCGGGGCGGCGTACACGGACGGCGGCGTGCGCTCGTCCACCAACGCCGACCTCGCGGCGGGCTTCGACCCGGTGCTGGTGATCGCGCCGATGGCCGAGCTGGGCGAGCCCTCGTGGAGCGGGCTCGGCGGCGCGGTCGAGGTGATCGAGCCCGACGAGGCGTCGCTGGCCGCGTTCGGCGCCGACCCCCTCTCCCCCGCCTCCCGCACGCCGAGCGCCGAGGCCGGCTACGCCCAGGGCAAGGCCGCGGCGACCAGGGTCGCGTCCTTCTGGGGGTGACCGACGTGCGGAGGTCCGCCGCGCTGGCGCCGTTCGTGGTGACGCTGAGCCCCTATGAGCTCGGCGCGGACGGCACGCATCGGGGGCTGCCCTCGTCCACGGTGTCGGTCACCATCCCCGAGGCGGACTCGCTGGAGATCGGGTGGCCTGGACGGTCCGGCTCGCGTGAGCGGTTCCGGGCCGTTGTCGCCGGTCTTCATCTGGATGCGGCCGAGTTGCGGCAGGTGGGCGGCACGCGGGGCGTGTGGCTGACGCTCAGCCCGGCGGGGGCGGGCGCGCTGCTGGGGGTGCCGGCGGCGGCGCTGGCGGGGCAGGTCGCCGATCTCGCCGACGTGGCTCCGGCGATGGCGCACCTGCCGGAGCGGCTGGCGGCGTGCCGGTCCTGGCCGCAACGCCGGGCCGTCGTCGAGAGCGCCCTGCTGGCCGGGCGGACGCGGTACAGCGGGGGTGAGGAGCTGCGGGCCGTGCTGGCGGCGCTGTCCGGGGCCAGTCGGGTGCAGGAGGCGGCTCGGCGGCTCGGGTGCTCGCGGCGTCACCTGAGCGGTACGGTCCGGCGGGAGCTGGGGGTGACGCCGAAGGAGTACCAGCGGCTCCTGCGGTTCGAGACCGCGCGTGGCGGGCTCGTGGCCGCCGCCCGTGCCGGGACGGTCAGCCTGGCGGCGGTGGCCGCCGCGGCGGGGTTCGCCGACCAGGCGCACTTCACCAGGGAATGGCGGGTCATGGCCGGGTGTACGCCTGCCGAGTGGCTGCGCGTCGAAGGACTCACCGCGTAGGGCGTGCCCAAATCTTCAAGACCGTCGCCTCCGCCCGGCCCGACGATGGGCGCATGACGTCTCTCTTTCCCCGGCTCGTCGTGCCCGACCCCGAACTCGCGTCGGCGTTCTACCAGGCCGCCCTGGGCGCTGAGCAGGTGTTCAGCGCCCCTCCGGGCGACGACGGCAGGCCCAGTGTCATCGATCACCGCGTCGGCGGGGCGTCCTTCCGGGTCTCGCCGGCCGTCGCGGCGTGGGGGTGGCTGTCGCCCGACGATCTCGGCGGGTCGGCGGTGCTCGTGGAGATCGAGGTCGACGACCCTGACGTGGTCGGGGCACGCATGGTCGCCCACGGCGCCGAGGTGGTCGTGCCGATCGAGAACCGGCCCTACGGCAAGCGCTCGGGCCGCGTCCGTGACCCGTTCGGCCACCTGTGGATCATCTCCGGAGAGCTCAAGCCAGACGTACGGTGACCGAGGCGCCCTCACGGGCGGCGAGACCCCGGAAGGACAGGGTGGAGCCGGTCAGGAGGGCGTCCCCGGCGAGCAGGCCGGCGATCGGCCGGTCCCAGGTGACCTCCAGCTCCTCCAGGTCGCGGCGGGGGTCGGACACCGCCAGCGCGGCCGTGCCGTCGCCGTGCTCGCGGGCCAGGACCGCGCACGGGGCGGAGGCGGTCAGGCCGCCGGCCGTTCCGGCGAGCCAGAAGTTCGCCGCCGTGAGGCCGAGGGCGGGCACGTGCACGGCCTGCGCGCCGGTGCTGTTGGCGAGCACCCGCACGCGGCCGGGGTCTGCCGCGCGGGCCCGTGTCTCCTCCGGCGTCGCGCCCGGCAGCAGGACGTAGTGGTAGCCGGCCGAGCGCGGGTCGACGCCGTGGTCGAGCCAGAGCGTGACGTAGTCGCGGGCGAACCCGCCGCCCGCGCGGCGCTCCCGCAGCGTGCGCAGCCGCCCGCCGGGCGCCAGGTAGCCGCCGTGGCCCTCCAGATGCGCCCAGCCCTCCCCCTGGGTGAGCCGCGCGGCGGTCCTGCGGTTGTCGACGATCGTCTCGACCGGCGTGCCGTCCTCGGCGGTGATGCCCGCGCCGAGGCAGACCACGGCGTCGTCGAGGAAGAACCACGACGCGAACGCCTCCAGCGTGCTCTCCAGCCCGCTCAGGTGCTGGCCGACAGTCGCGTACGTGCCGTCCGTGGCCCCGCCGACCCACCGCCACGGCGTACGGGTGTCGCCCCACGCGCCGCCCGCGCCGTCCGGCAGCCGCCTGGCCGAGACGGTCGTGCCGGGCAGGCGGTAGGGGTCGACGGTGGGCCAGAAGGCGTCGGAGTAGTGCTCGCCGTGGCCGTCCGCCCACCAGTAGAGCATCCCCGAGCCGGTGTGCCAGCCGCGCGGGTTCTCGCCGTTGCCGTGCTCGTAGTGGCCGATGCGGTCGGAGGACATGCTGAGCGCCGCGCACCAGCCGGGCCGCCGGTGCACCGCCCGCGCGCTCATCGGCAGCAGCCGGTGCCCGACCGGCTCGGGCGCGGCCGGCACCGCGGGATCGGCCTCGACCGCCGCCAGGCGGGCGTGCGCGGCGGGCTCCAGCGCGGGCCGGTGACCGCTCCGCGCCGCCCAGCCCTTCACCAGCGCCTGCCAGCGGGCCCGGTACGCGGCCGGGGCCACCTCGCCGAGCAGCAGGATCGCGTCGGCGAGCGCGTGGCCCCGCTCGTGGTCGCCGAAGGGGCGCCGGCCGACGGCACGCCCGCTCACGAGGTCCATGCACGCCCCGTCGCGCACGAACGGCGCGAACGAGCGCTCCACCACCTCGAAGGCCACCGGATGGGTGACCTCCCACGGCGAGCCGCGCAGCAGCGCGAAGATCACGGCCGCGCCCGACAGCAACGTCACCCCGTAGGAGCCCTGGTAGGGGACGTACGCGTGCTGGATGAACGAGCCGTCCCGGTAGAAGCCGTCGCCCTCGCCGACGTACCGGAACACCGGCGCCAGCGCGGCGACCGCGAGGTCCGCCCTGCCGTGGTCGCCGTCGAGCATGGCCCGCAGGAGCATCACCAGGCACAGGTCCACCCGGTTGGCGGCGGTGCTGGTGCCGCTGTAGGAGCCGAGGCGGTGCTGGGGGACGAAGTGGTCCACGGCCCCGGCCAGCGCGCGCCGGCGCTCCTCGCCGAGCTGCGGCTCGACCAGTGCGGACGCGTCGAGCAGCGCCTTCGGGACGCCGATCTGCCAGTGCCACCAGTTGCCCGCCGGGTAGGCGCCGGCCGCGTACACGTGCCGCCGGTAGTGGTCGATCCCGGCGGCCACCGCCTCGGCGAGCGCGGGGTCGCCGGTCAGGCCGGTGCCGGGCAGCGCGTACGCGCGGGCCATCGTCCGCAGGCGGCGCGGCGTCGCGACGAAGGAGGGGAACGGCTGGTCCGGCCAGAGCCGGCCGGGCCCCGCCGCCATCGTGTCCAGGTGACGGGCGGCGGCCCGGCCCAGTGCGGCCAGCTCGGCCCGGTAGGGTTCGGCCGCCGGGTCGTAGCCGGAGCCCGCGGCGAGCTCGCGCCAGCGGCGGCGTAAGCGGACGAAGCAGTCGTCGGGCGTGCGCGCGACCCCGGCCGGCGTCAGCGCCCCGGCCACCCCGGCCGCCGCCACCCCGCCGGCCCGCAGGAACGCCCGCCGCCGCACCCTTCCGATTATCGGCGCTCAGCCGGGCAGCAGGGCGCCGGCGCGTTTGATCGTGCGGATGATGGGGGCCGTCTCGATCTGGCGGATCGCGGGCAGCGCGCCCAGGTCCTCGGTCAGGTAGCGGTAGAAGGCCGCGTCGTCGCGGCACACGATGCTGGCCGCCAGGTTGTGCGGGCCGGTCGTCGCGCCCGCGAAGGCCACCTCGGGATGCCGGGTCAGCGCCCGTCCCGTCGCGTGCAGCTCGGCGGGCGGCACCGACATCCAGAGCTGCGCCTCCACCTGGTAGCCGAGCAGCGGGGGCAGCACGTCCATGTCGAAGAAGAGCACGCCGGCCGCGCACAGCTGCTCCATGCGGCGCTTGACCGTGGACTCCGACCAGCCGGTGGCCGCGGCGAGGTCGGCGTGGACCGCCCGGCCGTCCAGCGACAGCGCCCGGAGCAGCGCCTCGTCGCCCGCGCTCAGGGAGACGACGGGTTCGCCGGTGGAGCCGTGTCCCGGGTACGCCCGGCCGGCCTCCAGGCGGGCCACCTGGTCGGCGGAGAGCGCCGCCAGCCCGGCCCAGCCGATCCGCCCGCCGACGAACACGTGCAGCGTCCGGTGCGCCACCACCGACAGCACCCGGCTCGTCCTGGCCAGCTTGTTGAGCAGCAGCTCCTGCCGCTGGGCGGGCGTGCGCTGGAGGGTGCCGCAGGAGATCTCGGTGCCGCCGGACAGCAGGTGCACCCAGGACGTGTCGGGGCGCCGCCCCAGCGCCTCGGCGATCGAGCTCGCCGCGTCGGGCGTGCACCGCAGCCGCAGCGCCCACGACTCGTAGCCGAGCCGCCGCCCGTCCACCACGCCGACCACCCGCAGCATCCCGGTGGAGCGCAGCCGCCGGTAGCGGCGCGCCACCCGCTGGTCGGACACGCCGAGCACGTCCGCGATCCGGCTGAACGAGGCCCGCCCGTCCACCTGGAGCGCGTGCAGCAGCCCCCGGTCCACCTCGTCCAGCGTGATGTTTTCCACCACAGGAGCGTAGCTCGCACGGAAATCCGGCAGAACGGCCCGGTTTTCGGGCAAGGACCGGCATCCGTCCCCGACCTTGGCACTCATGACACAAGTGACGACCCCCACCACGACCGCGAGCTGGCGGCCGCTGGTCGCCGCCTGCCTCGGCGCCTTCATGCTGCTCGTCGACGTGACCATCGTCATGGTCGCGCTCCCCCCGATCGCCGCCGATCTGCGGATGTCGTTCGGCGACACGCAGTGGCTGCTCGACGGCTACGCGCTGGCCCTCGCCGCCCTGCTGCTGGCGGCCGGGTCCGTCGCGGACCACGCCGGCCGCCGGCGGGTCTACCTGGTGGCGCTGGCGGTGTTCGCGCTGGCCTCGCTGGCCTGCGGGGTCGCCCCGAACGGCGCGCTGCTGCTGGCGGCCAGGGTGGTGCAGGGCGCGGGCGGCGCGGCCATGATGGCCACCACGCTCGCCCTGGTCAGCGCCACCTACGAGGGGCGGCAGCGGGGCATCGCGTTCGGCGTGTGGGGCGGCGTGAACGGGGCCGCCGCCGCCGTCGCGCCCGTGCTCGGCGGCCTGCTCACCGAGCACCTGCACTGGCGGGCCATCTTCCTGGTGAACCTGCCCATCAGCCTGGTCGCCGCCTGGCTCACGCTGCGCTCGGTCAAGGAGTCGCGGCTGCCGGGCGGGGCCGGGCTCGACTGGGCGGGGATGGCGACGTTCACGGTGGCGGCGGGGGCGCTGACGTACGGGCTGATCAAGGCCGGGCAGCACGGCTGGGCGGCGGCGCGGACGCTCGGGCCGCTGGCCGCCGCCACGGTGGCGCTGGCCGCGTTCCTGGTGATCGAGCTGCGGAGCCCGCGGCCCATGCTGGACCTGCGGCTGTTCGCGAACCGGTCGTTCAGCGGGATCATGGCGGGCGCCGGGCTGCTCATGCCGGCCGCCTTCGCCTGCCTCGCCTTCACCTCGCTCTGGCTGCAGCAGTCCCTGGCGCTCGGGCCGGTGCTGGCGGGGGTGGCGCTGTCGCCGATGGCGGTCACGTCCCTGGTGGTCTCGGTGGCCGCCGCCCGGCTGCTCCCCCGGCTGTCGCCGCGCGTCGCGCTCGGCGGCGGGCTGCTGCTCATCGCCGCGGGCGCGTTCCTCCAGGGCCGGCTCGGCCCGGACACGGGCTGGACCGCGCTCGCGCCCGGCCTGGTGGTGGTCGGCGTCGGCGTGGGCCTCGCCATCCCGGCGCTCAACTCGGCCGCCATGGGCGCCGTCCCGCCGCACCGGGCGGGCATGGCGGCCGGCGCGGTCAACACGGTCAGGCAGCTCGGCTACGCGCTCGGCGTCGCCGCGCTCGGCCTGCTCTACCAGGGCGGGGGCAGGGCGGCGTACGCGGCGCTGAACGAGGTCTACCTGGCCGCCGCGCTGACCGGGCTGGCGGCGGGGCTGCTGGTCCTCGCCGCCGTCCGGCGCTGACCCGCTTACTTGTCGTACTCGTGGGCTCCGGCGTCCACGGGGCCGTCGCTGCCGTCGATGGCGCGCCCGGCGACGTCCTGGTCGCTGAACCGCGTCACGCCGAGGTCGATGGCCGGGCTGCCGGCGCGGAGCCTGAGCGGCTGGGCGGCGTCGGTCAGGTCGAACAGCGGGTCCGCCGTGACGTTGGCGGTGCCGCCCATCTGGTGCTGGCGGGCGCCGAAGAACACGTTGTGGTGGCTGTCGGTGACGCCGGGGCCGTAGGCGGTCTTGACCACGGCCTGGACGATGTTCTGGGACATGGACAGGTGCGCGTTCGTGCAGGAGGCGTCGCAGATCACGCCCTGGGAGTCGGCGTGGGTGAGGCGGACGCTGTTGTTGCGGAAGACGGTGCCGAGGACGGGGCCGTTGGGGTCGGGATCCTCGCCGGGCTCCTGCGGCCCCCTCGTCACCAGCGCGGCCTGGGTCTCCGGCCCGGTGATCACGTTGTACTCGAAGACGTTGCCCGAGGTGCCGTCGGGGTCGGACGGGCTGCCGTCGGGGTTGACGTCCCTGCTGGTGCCGAGCTCGGTGAAGGTCTCGTTGTCCACGGCGATGTTGTGGTGGATCCGGTTGCGCGAGCCGAGGAAGATCTCGACGGCGGCGCCGTCCGTGCCGTAGTCGTAGCTGAAGGCGGAGGAGCCGCGGATCTCGTTCCAGCCGATGTTGGAGTCGTCGCCCTGGACGAGGATCGCGAACGCGCCCGAGTCGTCGTTGTCGTCGACGTCCTTCGGGGTGAGCGTGCTCATGTGGTCGTTGTCGACGAAGTCGTTGGCCGTCACCGCCGTGTAGCGCGTGCCCTGCTCGATGTAGACGCCGGCGGCGGCGCCGGTGATGAGGTTGCGCTCGACCACGTTGTCGTCGCCGGAGACCTTCACTCCGGCCCACGTGCAGCGCGCGCCGTCTCGCGCGATCCCGATCTGCAGGTTGTAGAGCTCGATGTGGGCGCCTTCGAGGCTCACGCACGCCTCGGCGTGCCCGGTGATCACGGGGCGGGCGGCGGCGGTGCCGTAGGCGTCCACGACGATCGGCGCGGCGGAGGTGCCCGAGCCGGTGATGGCGAGCTGCTGCCCCTGCCAGGTGCTGCCGCGGGCGAGCAGCAGCCGGTCGCCGGGGGCGAGGGCCGCGCCGGACGCCTTGGTGAGCGTCTTCCACGCGGTGGCGGGCGAGGTGCCGGCCGCCGCGTCGCTGCCGTTGACGGCGTCCACGTAGTAGGTCCGCGCGGCTGCGGCCGACGCCGGTGAGGCGGTGAGGGTCGCGGTGAGCGCGAGGACGGCGACCGCGGCGCCGGCACGCGGGATCCAGACAGACATACGGCCTCCAGGGCGGCCGGGGCCCGTCCCTCGACGAAGATCATCCACGGCTCGCGGCTGACACTGTAGCCGGGAAGTCCTGACTTAATAAGCTATGTCCCAGAACGAATCGGCACGACGGCGCACGCCGGCCCCTGGCGGGGCAGGGCGAACCAGGTGCCCTTGCCCACCAGCTCGGGACGCGTGGCGTAACGCTGGGGGTGGCAGCCGTAGAAGCCGTCGGAGAGCCGGGCCACGATGCGCAGGCCGCGCCCGTGCTCGGCCTCCAGGTCGGGCGGCCCGGGCTCGGGCGGGGCGGGGCCGCCGTCCACGACCACGCACATGATGTCCTTGGCGTCCACGTGCAGCAGCAGCTCGTACGGCGCCTCCCCGTACATGAAGGCGTTGGTCACCAGCTCGCTCACCATGAGCACGGCGTCGTGGACGAGGTCGGGGTGCAGGCCGAGGTCCGACAGGTGCCGCCGGATGACCGTGCGCGCGTGAGCGACCGTCCGGGCGTCCTCCCGCAGCGGCCACACGTACCGCGTCCCGCGCCGGCGGGGCGATCGCAGGGTGGTCGTCATAACGTCTCGCTTCCGGGGGTTCACGGGTGAACTGAAGCGGCTGTCGAAACGTGTACGCACGAGACGGCCGTCCGGCTCGATGTTTCCGGTGAGAAATCGTGAACTCACGGAAAGGAGAACGGAACCTCAGCGCAGCAGCGACCACACCGCCGCCGGGGTCAGCGGCACGTCCGTGACCCGGTCGGCGACCTCGGGAAGGGCGGCGGCGACCGCGTTGGCGACGGCGGCCGGCGGGCCGATCGTGCCCGCCTCGCCCACCCCCTTCATACCGCCCGGCGTGATCGGCGACGGCGTCTCCAGCAGGACGACCTGGATGTCCGGAACCTCCCGGGTGGTCGGCAGCAGGTAGTCGGTGATCGGCTGGCCCTCCTCGCTGTAGCCGATGTCCTCGGTCAGCGCCTGCCCGAGCCCCTGGGCGACGCCGCCGTGGATCTGGCCCTCCACCACGGCGGGGTTCACCAGCACGCCCGCGTCGTTGACCGCCCAGTAGCGCTCGACCTCGACCGCGCCCGTCTCCGGGTCCACGGCGACGGCCGCCGCGTGCGCGCCGTAGGCGTAGGTGTAGCCGGGCGGGTCGTAGCTGACCCGCTCCTCCAGGCCGGGCGGCACGCCCTCCGGCAGGTCCCAGCCCCGCCAGGCGGACGTGGCCAGCTCGCGCAGCGGCACCGACGCCTGCGGGTCGCCCTTGACCCGTACGACGTCGCCGACGAGCTCAAGGTCCTCCTGCGCGGCCTCCAGCCGGTGCGCCGCGATGGCCAGCAGCTTGTCCCGCAGCCGCGCCGCCGCCCGCACCAGCGCGCCGCCGCCGAGCGTCAGCGCCCGGCTGGCGATCGACCCCACCGACGAGTACGGCGTCGCCGCCGTGTCCCCCAGCACCACCCGCACCCGCTCCAGCGGCACCCCCACCCGGTCGGCTGCGAGCTGCGCCAGCGCGGTCTCGATGCCCTGGCCCATGCCGACCACGCCCGAGGCGACGACCACGGAGGCGTCCTGCTCCATCCGCAGCACCGCCGTCTCGTAGCCGCCGGCCAGGATCCCGATGGCCTTGAGGTCGTCGGACGGTCCCATGCCGGTGCTCTCGACATGGCAGGACCAGCCGATGCCGCGCCGCCGGCCGTCGTCCTTCACCACCGGCTCGACCAGGTCGCGCAGCGTCCGCAGGGCACGCGGATAGTCGCCCGAGTCGTAGCGCTGATGGACGCGGGTCGTGCACGGCAGCTCGTCCGGCCCCAGCATGTTGCGCAGCCGCAGCTCGACCGGGTCGACGCCCAGCCTGCGGGCGGCCTCGTCGATCAGCCGCTCCCGCGTCAGCGTCCCCTCGGGCTGGCCGAAGCCCCGGTAGGAGCCGGTGGGGGTCGTGGTGGTCACCACGGCCCGCACGCGGACGGCGACGCGCTCGAACCGGTAAGGGCCGGGCAGCAGCGTGGCGGTCACCGCCGCCGTCGAGGCGCCCGCGTTGGACGGGTGGGCGCCGAGGTCGGCGAGCACGTCCGCCTCCAGGGCCAGGAACCGCCCGTCGTGGTCCAGCGCCAGCCGCCCCCGGTGCACGGCGGCCCGCGCGGGCAGCGTGGCCAGCAGCCGGTCGCCAGGGGCCTCCGTCCAGGCCACCGGGCGGCCGAGGCGCGTCGCGGCCAGGCAGATCAGCGTCTCGTCCGGGTAGACGTGCTCCTTGGCGCCGAAGCCGCCGCCGGTGTCGCCGGCGATCACCCGTACCCGGTCGTGCGAGAGGCCGAGCGCCTCGGCCAGGTGCTCGCGCACGTGGTGCGGCGCCTGCGTGGAGATGTGCACGGTCAGCTCGTCGCCGGACCAGTCGGCGACGACGCCGCGCGGCTCGATGGGGTGCGGCGAGACCCGTCCCATCCGGAACGTCATCTCCACGACGTGCGCCGCTCCCTCGATCACGGCCGCGCAGTCGTCGTCGCCGAGCAGGAACTCGGTGACGACGTTCGTGCCCAGCTCGGGGTGGAGCAGCGGGGCGTCCGCCGCCAGCGCCCGCTCCGCGCCGACGAGCGCGGGCAGCTCGCCGAGCTCCAGGTCGACGAGGTCGGCGGCGTCCCTGGCGGCCTCGGGGGTACGGGCGACGACGAGGGCGAGGGGCTGGCCCGCGTACCTGATGGTCTCGTCCAGCACCAGGTAGCCGGTGAGGCGCTGGCCCGGTGAGAGGTTGACGCAGGGCAGGCGGAGGCCCGCGGCGTCCGCCGGGGTGATCACGTCGAGCACGCCCTCGGCCGCCCAGGCTCCCTTGACGTCGCAACCGAGCAGCCGCCCGTGCGCGATGGGGCTGCGGATCACGTGCGCGTAGACCTGGCCGGGCAACCGGACGTTGCCGACGTACCTGGCCCGTCCGGTCAGCAGCCGGGCGTCTTCCCGTCGCGGCGTCCTGGCGCCCACATATCCGTCTCCCATGGGCCGATTGTGAGCGCGCTTCGGCGAGCGGTCCAGACGATCCAGGGGTAGGAGCAGGTCAGAGGGGGTGGCCGATGCAGACGTTCCTGCCTTATCCGGATTTTGTGGCGACAGCGGGGGTGCTCGACCCGCTGCGGCTCGGCAAGCAGCGGGTCGAGACCCTGCAGATCCTGCGCGCCCTCACCGTCCCCGGCTACGGCTGGCGGCACCACCCCGTCGTCAAGATGTGGGCCGGGTACGAAGAGGCGCTCATCCGCTACGGCCTGGAGGTCTGCGACACCTGGTGCGCCCTGGGCCGCGCCGACACCTGCGCCGCCACCATGACCACCGAGCTGGCCCAGCTCCGCGGCACCTCCGAGATCCGCCGCCAGCCCGAGCTCGCCACGGCCGGCGAGCTGCCGCCCTGGCTCGGCGACGAGGCCCTGCACCGCAGCCACCGTTCGGCCCTCCTGCGCAAGGACCCCGCCTACTACCGGCCGAAGTTCGGCGACGAGGAGCCCGACGACCTGGAGTACGTCTGGCCCCGCTCCGACCGCCTCCCGCCTCCGGCGTAGCCCGTCGGCGGGAGGCCCGCGATTATCACGCTCTCCGCCCACTCGGTCGCGAGGATCGCCCCATAGGCGATGATCCGCACCAGCGCGGCGTCCCCGCCGGCGCCGGAGCCGCGCCAGGCGGCCACGTCGGCGTCCGTCACCCGGTACGGCGCCAGCGCCGTGAGCAGCGCCAGCCGGGCCGCGGGCCGGTCGGCGGGCGGGAGCCCGGCGAGCAGGCCGTCCAGCCGGGCGCCGCCCATCAGCGGGTGCTCGCCGTCCCAGGCGGCGACCGCGCCGGCGACGGCGTCCCTGGCCTCGACGCTGAGCAGGTCGCCCCCGTCGCCCGCCACCGTGCGCAGCGCCGCGTAGGCCACGCCGGCCGGCCTGCGCCGCGCCCAGCCGGGCTCGGGACGCCCGCCCAGATCGGCGATCAGCGGCAGGGCCGCCCCGCCGGTCAGCCGCCTGCGCACCGTCCGCGACATCGCCCGCCCGCCCACGCTCCGCACCAGCCGCGACCGCTGCAGGTTGCCGGGCAGCAGGTTCTCGGTGAGCAGCGCCGAGGCGATCCGGTTGACGAAGTGAAAGGTCAGCGCGGTCCCGACGTACTCGGGGGCGTGCTCGGCGGGGAACGGCGCCGGGCCCCGGTCCTTGGCCCAGGCCAGCAGCCGCGCGTGCTCGGGATCGTCGGGGACGCCGCCTGCGGCGACGGTCTCGGCGAGCCGGTGGTCGCCGGTCGCGTGCAGCAGCGTCGTGTGCGCCGCCACGCAGAACGGGCACCGGTTGGCCAGCGACACCCCCAGCGCCACGACCTCCTTGCCGGTGCGCGGGACGTCCCCCGCGAGCAGCGTCTCGCGCAGCAGCGCCCAGGTGGCCGCCAGCACCTCGGGCGCGGGCGACAGGGTCAGGAAGACCGCCATGCGCGCCATGCCGAAGTCGTCGGCGAGCTGCCGGTAGACGTCGGCGACCCGGCCGGTCGCGGCGTCGGGCGGCACCGGGGTCACGTAGCGGAACTGGCCCCTGTTTCTGGTCGTGTCGTCCATGCCGGACATCGTGCGGCCCCAGCGGGCCCGCGGTCGTCGTGCCGCCGGATGCTTCTCCCCGTACCCCGCGCAACCGGGATGCCCGCCGCGTACTACGCCGGAAGTAGCCGGAGAATACGCCCTTCTGCGGAGGATCAGCGCCGGGAAAAACCCTAATCTGCAGAGGTGAGGTATCTGGAGCGCTTGGGGCCGTCCGCCCAGGACGCGCTGCTCGCCGGGGTCGTCGCCGTCATGCTGACGGTCAACGTGCTCATCGGCACACCGCACCCGGACCCGGCCGGCCTCGCGATCGACCTCGGGACCGTGCTCGCCGGCTCGCTGGCGCTCGCGGCCTGGCGGCGGGCTCCCCTGCCGGCGCTCGCCGGGAGCACGGCCGCCATGCTCGTCTACGCCGTGCACGCCCAGCCGGGGCCGCCGGCCGCGTTCCCCGTGATGATCTCGGTGTTCGGCGCGGTCAGGTACGGTCACCGGCTGCTCCCCGCGCTCGCCGCCACCGCCTTCCTGGGCGCGAGCCTCGCCACGGATTTCGCCACCGTCACCGACCGGAGCGCCAAGGAGATCCTGCAGGCCACGACGCTGCTGCTCGGCTGGTTCGTGGCGGCCGGGGTGGCGGCGACGGTGACCCGGCACCGGCAGGCGTACCTGGAGCAGGCCCAGCAGCGGGCCGCCGAGGCCGAGCGCACCCGCGAGGAGGCCGCCAGGCGGCGGGCGGGCGAGGAGCGGCTGCGCATCGCCAGGGAGCTGCACGACTCGCTCACCCACAGCATCTCGGTCATCAAGGTGCAGGCCGGGGTGGCCGTGCACCTGGCGCGCAAGCGGGGCGAGGAGGTGCCCGCGGCGCTGCTCGCGATCCAGGAGGCGAGCGGTGACGCCATGCGCGAGCTGCGCGCCACCCTGGAGGTCCTGCGCGACCCCGCCCCCACTCCGGAGGAGGACGTGCCGAGCGGGCTGGACCGGCTCGACGACCTGGTGCGGCGGGCCCGTTCGATCGGCCTGCCGACCACGGTGACCGTCGCGGGAGCCCGGCGCGCGCTGCCGCCCGAGGTGGACCGGGCCGCGTACCGGATCGTCCAGGAGGCGCTCACCAACGTCTCACGCCACGCCGGAGCGGCGGCGGCGCGGGTGCGCGTCGAGTACGCGGACGCCGAGCTGGTGGTCCAGGTGGACGACGACGGCAGCGCGTCGGCCGGCGAGCCCCCCGTCCCCGGCACCGGCCTGCGCGGCATGCGCGAGCGCGTGTCGGCGCTCGGCGGCCGGCTGCGCACCGAGCCCCGCCCCGAGGGCGGCTTCACCGTCCAGGCCGCGCTGCCGCTGCGGGAGCCGGCGTGATCCGCGTGCTGCTCGCCGACGACCAGGCGCTCATCCGCGGCGGCTTCCGCGCCCTGCTGGAGGCCGAGGACGACCTGGAGGTGGTCGCCGAGGCCGCGAACGGCGAGCAGGCCGTCGCGCTGGCCCTGGAGCACCGCCCCGACGTGGCCCTGGTCGACATCCAGATGCCGGTCATGGACGGCATCGAGGCCACCCGCCGGATCGCCGCCGACGACCGCCTGTCCGGCACGCACGTCGTGATCCTCACCAACTACGGCCTCGACGAGTACGTCGTGGGCGCCCTGCGGGCCGGCGCCGGCGGCTTCCTGGTGAAGGACACCGAGCCCGCCGACCTGCTCCAGGGCGTCCGCGTGGCGGCCCGGGGCGACGCCCTGCTGTCCCCCGCGATCACCCGCCGCCTGATCGGCGAGTACGTCGCCCGCCGCCCCGGCCCGTCCCCCGAGGCCCTGGGCGTGCTGACCAACCGCGAGCGCGAGGTCACCGCGCTGGTCGCCCGCGGCCTGTCCAACGACGAGATCGCCGCCCACATGGTGATCAGCCCGACCACCGCGAAGACGCACGTCAGCCGGGCGATGACCAAGCTGCACGCCCGTGACCGGGCGCAACTCGTGGTGTTCGCCTATGAATCCGGGCTGGTCGCCCCCCGACGTGGTGAAATGGACGTCGATCACTAGGGAGGAGCGGTTCGTGGGCGTGGTTTCGCGAGGCTTCCGTGGACGGCGCAGGGACGACGACGACCGGCTGCCTCCCGGCCAGTACCTCGTCGAGGACTTCCCCGTGCTGTCCGCGGGGCCGACGCCGCGGGTGCCGCGGGAGCGTTGGGAGTTCACCATCGGCACGGAGTCGGGGCACGCGCACCGGTGGTCCTGGGACGAGCTGATGGCGCTGCCCCAGGAGACGCCGACCGTCGACCTGCACTGCGTGACCAAATGGTCGAAGCTGGACACCAGGTGGCAGGGCGTCTCCCTGGACGTGCTCTTCGAGGACGTCGAGAGCGCCGCCGACCACGCGCTGATCCACTCCTACGGCGGCTACACCACGAACCTGCCGGTGGAGGACCTGCTCGACGGCAAGGCGTGGATCGCGCACCGCTTCGACGGCGAGGAGCTGGCGCCCCAGCACGGCGGCCCGGCCCGGCTGCTCGTCCCGCACCTCTACCTGTGGAAGTCGGCCAAGTGGGTGCGTGGCATCCACCTGCTCGACGACGACCATCCGGGCTTCTGGGAGACCGCGGGCTACCACAACTACGGCGACCCGTGGCGCGAGCAGCGTTACGAGGGCGACTGAGGTGCGCGGCCGCCTCCCCTGGCGGGCCGCCCGCCTGCGCGAGGGCAGGGCGGAGACGGCCACCGCGCGCACGCTCGTGTTCGAGGTGCCCGGCTGGCCCGGCCACCTGGCGGGCCAGCACGTGGACATGCGGCTGACGGCGGAGGACGGTTACACCGCGCAGCGCAGCTACTCGCTGGCCGCGCCGCCGGACGGCGAGCTGGTCACGCTGACGGTGGAGACCGTGCCGGACGGCGAGGTGTCGCCGTACCTGACCGGGGTGATGGAGCCCGGCGACCAGGTCGAGATCCGGGGGCCGGTGGGCGGCTGGTTCGTCTGGCGGCCGGCGGGCAAGGCTCCGGTGCTGCTGGTCGGCGGCGGGTCCGGGATCGTCCCGCTGATGGCGATGATCAGGGAGCGCCGCCGTACGGGCAGCCGGGCGCCGTTCCGCCTGGTCTACTCGCTGCGCGACCCGGAGAGCCGCTACTACGCCGAGGAGCTGCGCCGGCCCGATCCCGGCCTGGACGTCGCCTACCTCTACACCAGGGCCGCGCCCGACGGCGCGTCCCGCCCGGCCGGGCGCGTCACGCTGGCCGACCTGGCGGAGGGCGGCTGGCCGGCCGGGTTCGAGGCCGACTGCTACGTGTGCGGGCCGACCGGGTTCGTGGAGGCCGCCGCCGACCTGCTGCTGACGCTCGGGCACGCGCCTGAGCGCATCCGTACCGAACGATTCGGCCCGACCGGAGGGTGACATGACCGCTGACCACCTGGACGGCAACGTCCTGGCGGGCCCGCTCGGCGAGCTCTTCGCCGTGGACCTCACCGCGGCGACCGGCCGCTGCGTCCACTGCGGGCGCACCGGCCCGGTCGGCGAGATGCGCGTCTACGGCCCCGAACCCGGCCTGGTGGCCCGCTGCCCCGGCTGCGAGGAGGTGCTGATGCGGCTCGTCCGCGGCCCCGGCGCGGCCTGGCTCGACCTGCGGGGCGTGGTGTCCCTCCGGGTTCCCCTGCCCGAGTGAGGCATGGCGGGCGGATGAACATATCGGGTCCTTCCCGCCCGGACGTCCGGATGCGGGCCCGCACGCGCCGCTGACTGGATACACTCGGGCTCGATCCACGGCCGAGAACTGTACGGCGAGGCTCTTGGCCAGGGGCGGCCCGCCCTTCGGCCCCGTCCCTTGGGGAGTCACGTGAGCAGCGGGCTTGTCGACGCGCCGGCCTCGGAGCCGGACTCGGAGCCGGGCGCGCAGCCGCGCCGGCGCCGCCGCTGGCTGCGGTGGGTGCTGGCGATCTCGGTGACCGTCGTCCTGCTGGTGGCGGGCGTCGCGGTCGGCGTCCTCGCCAAGCTCAACGGCAACATCAAGCACGAGGACCTCACCTCCGACGACCTCGGCACGACCCGCCCGCCGAAGGTCGCCGGCACCGCGATGAACGTCCTGGTGGTCGGCTCCGACCAGCGCGACGGCAAGAACGCCAGATACGGCCACTCGATCGCGGGCGAGCGCACCGACACGATCATGCTGATGCACGTGTCGTCCAAGCGCGACAACGCGATGGTCGTCAGCTTCCCGCGCGACTCGCTCGTGCAGCTTCCGGCCTGCCGGGCCACGGGCGCGTTCCCTGGGCAGCGGGCGCACCTCGGCATGATCAACGAGTCGTTCAACTCGGGCGGCATCGGCTGCACCTGGAAGACGATCGAGCACCTCACCCACATCCGCATCGACCACTTCGTGAAGGTCGACTTCACCGGCTTCAAGGGCATCGTCAACGCCCTCGGCGGCGTCGAGGTCTGCCTGCCGCAGCGCGTGGACGACAAGAAGGCGCTGCTGCACCTGCCCGCCGGCCGGCAGAAGCTCAACGGCGAGCAGGCGCTCGGCTACGTACGCGCCCGCTACAGCTTCGGCGACGGCTCCGACATCGGGCGCATCCAGCGGCAGCAGATGTTCATCGCCTCGATGGTCAAGCAGGTGATGAGCGGCGAGACGCTGACCGATCCGGCGAAGCTGTTCGGCCTGCTCGACGCGGCCACCAAGGCGGTCACCACCGACCGCGACCTGACCACGGGCGTCATGAAGGACCTCGCCACCAGCCTTCAGGGGCTCGACGCCGGCAAGATCCGGTTCATCACCACCCCGTGGCACTACTCGCTCACCCAGCCGGGCCGGGTGGAGTGGACGCAGCCGCAGGCCAACCGGCTGTTCCAGATCGTCGCCAAGGACCAGAGCGTCGAGGGCGTCAAGGGCGGCCAGGCCAAGGTGGGCCGCTCCAAGATCCAGGTCGAGCTGCGCAACGGCACCTGGCGCGGCGGCCTCGGCACCCAGGTCGCCGCCTTCCTCGAACAGCGCGGCTACCACGTCACGAAGATCGGCGACACCGCCCGCAAGCCGTACGCGAAGACCACCGTGCTCTACGGCCCCAACGGCGAGACCCGCGTCCCGACCCTCACCGGCGACCTGCTCGGCGCGTCGCTGCGCGAGCTGCCCAAGGCCCGGACCAACCAGCTGGTGCTGGTGATCGGCGACGACTGGAAGGGTCTGAAGGAGCTGCGTCCCGACGACGGCGAGGCGATCAAGGGCTTCGACGCCACCCACGACTCCTGCGCCACCTGAGGACCGTCCCGCGCCGGATAAAGTCCTTTTCGTGCTTTATGGGAGAGCCGCGGAGACCACCGCCGTCACGCTCCTGCTCGACTCGGCCCGCGACGGTGAGGGCGGCGCTCTGGCGCTGCGCGGGGAGGCCGGCGTGGGCAAGTCCGCCCTCCTCGACCTGGCCGCCTCCCTCGCGGCCGCGAGCGGGATGCGGGTGCTGCGCGCCGACGGCATCGAGCCGGAGTCCGACCTCGCCTTCGCCGCCCTGCACCAGCTCCTGCGCCCGGTGACCGGCCTGCTGGACGCGCTGCCGGGTCCGCAGCGCGACGCGCTCTCCGCGGCCCTCGGCCTCGCGGACACCCCCCACTCCGACCGGTTCCTGGTGGGGGCGGGGGTGCTGTCGCTGCTGGCCGAGGCGGCGGCCGCGGACGGGCTGCTGTGCCTGGTGGACGACGTCCAGTGGGTGGACCGGGCCTCGGCCGACGCCCTGCTGTTCGCGGCCAGGCGGCTGCGCACCGAGCGGGTCGCCGTGCTGTTCTCCGTACGCGGGGACGCGCTGCTCAAGGGCGTGCCCGAGCTGCGGGTCGGCGGCCTCGACGAGGAGAGCTGCGCCGCCCTGCTCGCCTCCGGCGGGCCCGTCGCGCCCGACGTCGTACGGCGGCTGACGGCCCTGACCGGGGGCAACCCGCTCGTGCTGCGCGAGGGCGTGGCCGCGCTGTCGCCGGCGCAGCTCGCCGGGCAGGCTCCCCTGCCGGATCCGCTGCCGGGGGGCGCGCAGCTGTTCGGCGAGCAGGTGGCCAGGCTGTCACCGGAGGCCCGGCGGTTCCTGCTGGTCGCGTCGCTGGAGGCGGAGCTTGCCCTCGTCGTACGGGCCGCCGGGGAGGCGCTGCACGAGGTGGAGGCCGCCGGGCTGGTGACCGTGGCCGACGGGACGGTCAGGTTCCGGCACCCGCTCGTGCGCTCGGCCGTGCACGCCGCCGCCACGTCGGCCGAGGTACGGGACGCGCACGTCACCCTGGCCGGCCTGGTGGACGGCGACCGCCGGGCCCTGCACCTGGCCGCCGCCGCCCTGGCCCCGGACGAGACGGTCGCCGCCGAGCTGACCGCCGCCGCCGCGCGGGCCCGTACGCGCGGCGGCCACGGGGACGCGGCCACCGCGCTCGCCCGCGCCGCCGAGCTCACCCCCGACCCCCTGCGCAAGGCGGAACGGCTCAAGGACGCCGCCACCGCCGCCTGGCTCGCCGGCCGCCCCGGCCAGGCCCAGACCCACCTCGCCGAGGCCCGCGAGCTGGCCGAGCACGGGGAGGGCGGGCTGCTGGAGGAGATCGCGCAGCTGCGCGGCCGGTTCGAGCTGAACAGCGGCGACGCCTCCGAGGCCGTCAGGATCCTGGCCGCCGGCGACGGCATCGAGATGCTGGCCGACGCCTCCGAGGCCGCCAGTTACGTGGGCGACGTCGCGGCCATCGTGGAGCTGGGCCGCCGGGCGCGGGCGCACCCGCCAGGCTTCCTCCGCGACGTGGTGGCCGGCATCGGCGCCATGCTGGAGGACGGCAGCGGCGGCGAGCTGCTGCGCGGGGCGCTGGCCCACACCGGCGAGCTGACCCTGGCGGCGGAGCTGCTGTGGGGGTCGGCGGCGGCCAGCTATCTCGGGGAGGCCGACGTCTCCGCCGAGCTGGTCGAGCGGGCCGGGCGCGCGGCCCGCGTGTCGGGGATGGTGGGGCAGCTCCCGGTCGTGCTGGAGTTCGTGGCCACGGGCGAGCGCTTCAAGGGCCGCCTCTCGGAGAGCGCCGCCGTCGCCGAGGAGGGCCTGCAGCTCGCCCGCGAGGCCGGCTACACCAACTCCGTGGCCGCCCACCTCGCCAACCTGGCCGTCGTGGCCGCGCTGCGCGGCGAGGAGGAGCGCTGCCGCGAGCTGGCGGAGGAGGCGCTGTCCATCGCCGTCCCGCACCGGATCGGCCTGCGCGCGGGCGTCGCCGGGTACGCGCTGGCGCTCCTGGACCTCGGCCTCGGCCGGTACGCGGCGGCGCACGCCAGGTTCGCGGCGCTCGCCGCGGCCGGCCCCGGCGCGGGCCATCCCACGGTGACCTGGCGCTCCACCCCGGACCGGGTGGAGGCCGCCCTGGCGGCGGGCGAGCACGAGGCGGCGGCGGAGGCGCTGGCCGCGTACGAGCAGTGGGTCGCCAACGCCGTCACCGACGAGGCGCGGGCGCTGCTGGCCCGCTGCCGCGCCCTGCTCGCCGCCCCCGGCGCGGACGCCGAGCTGTTCGAGGAGGCGCTGCGCCGGCACGGCGAGCCGATGGAGCGGGCGCGCACGGCGCTGCTGTACGGCGAGCGGCTGCGCCGCGCCCAGCGGCCCGGCCAGGCGAGGAACCACCTGCGGGCGGCGCTGGAGACCTTCGAGCGGCTGGGGGCGGCCCCTTGGGCGGAGCGGGCGCGTGGCGAGCTGCGCGCGGCGGGCGAGGCGGCCCGGCCCGCCGCCGACGACCCGGAGACCGTGCTGACCCCGCAGGAGCTGCGCATCGCGCGGCTGGTGGCGGAGGGCGCCTCCAGCAAGGAGGTCGCGGCCCGGCTGTTCCTCAGCCCGCGCACGGTCGAGTACCACCTGTACAAGATCTATCCCAAGCTCGGCATCACGACCCGTACTGAACTGGCCGGGCTACTGGTGAAGGCCAGTAGTCCTACGGAAGGCGTCCGCGCCCGCGCCGGGCAAGCTTGAGCACATGACAACGAACATGATCGAGACCGACGGCGTGGACCTCTGGACCGAGGAGTTCGGCGACCCGGCGCACCCGCCGATCCTGCTGGTGATGGGGTCGATGACGCAGGGCGTCCTGTGGCCGGACGAGCTCGTCGGGCGGCTGGTCGCCGCGGGCCGCCGGGTCATCAGGTACGACCACCGCGACACCGGCCGCTCGGCCACCATCGACTTCGCCGAGCAGCCCTACACCTGGCACGACATCAAGGACGACGTGCTGCGGGTGATGGACGCCTACGGGCTGGAGTCCGCGCACCTCGTCTGCCACTCGGCGGGCGGCCTGCTAGGCCAGTTCATCGCCGTGGAGCGACCGGAGCGGGTGCGCACCCTCACCGTGATCGGCTCCTCGCCGCTGGGCGGGCACGAGGGCGAGACCATCCTGCGGGCGCTCACCGGGCAGCCGCAGCCGGAGGGGAGCCTGCCGCCGCCCCGGCCGGAGTTCACGGCGTACTACACGCAGCTGATCACCGCGCCGCCGCCCGCCGACCGGCGCGAGCAGGTGCAGCGGATGATCGACGAGGCGCGGGTGCTGCACGGCACCGCGCTGCCGTTCGACGAGGACGCCGAGCGCCGGCTCCAGGAGCGGGTGCTGGAGCGGGCCCGTGACCTGTCGTCGGTGGTCAACCACCGTCTGGCGCACGCGGCCTGCCCGGACTTCGAGCCGGAGGGCGTGCTCGGGCGGGTGCAGGCGCCGACGCTGGTGATCGAGGGCACGCACGAGCCCGCCAAGCCCGGGCACGGAGCGATCATCGCCGAGCAGATCCCGGGCGCGGAGCTGCTGATGATCGAAGGGATGGGGCACATGATGCCGCCCCAGGTCCACGCGGAGCTGGCCGCCGCGATCATCCGCCACACGGCGCCATGACCCGCCGACGTCACGCCCGGGCGTGTCGCGGAATGCGCGCCCGGGCGTGTCGCGGGACACACGCCGCCCGGCTCCGGCGCGGCGGGCACCGGCCCGCCCTGCCGGGCCGGGCGGGTCATCGCCCGCGCTCGGGCTCCTGCTCCGGCACCGTGGAGGGGTAAAGCTCCTCGCGCCGCGTGTCGGCACCCAGCTCCTCGCGAAGCCGGTCGTAGTCGATGTTGTGGTTGGCGTACTTCAGCTGGCGAGCGACCTTCGTCTGCTTCGCCTTGGCTCTTCCTCGACCCATGGCTACTCCCTAGTCCCCGGCGTCATACTATCCAACGACGTTACGACTTGAAGAATTATGCAACTGCACTGGATTAGTCTGGGCAGTATGCACGTGGAGGTCTATCAGGCCAAGGCCGACTTCTTCCGTACGCTCGGCCACCCCGCTCGCATCAGAGTGTTGGAGCTTCTTCAGGAAGGGCCCCTACCCGTCAGGGACCTGCTGGCCCAGATCGACATCGAGCCGTCGAGCCTTTCCCAGCAGCTCGCGGTCCTGCGCAGAGCGGGGATCGTGAGCGCCATCCGCGAGGGCAGCACGGTGGTCTACACGCTGGCCACGCCCGAGCTGGCCGATCTGCTCGGCGCCGCCCGCCGGATCCTCACCGACATGCTCGCCGACCAGGGGGAGCTGCTCGCCGAGCTGAGAGCCGAGGTCACCTAGCCGCCAGACGTCGCACGCGCTTCGGATACCAGGCCGTGAAGACGGCGGGCAGCGCGAACGAGAGCACCTTGACGGCGACCACCGCCGTGGTGGCGTGCGGCGCGGCCGCGAGGACGATGGTCAGCGAGATCGCCGCGGCGGTGAAGGCCACCGCCCAGACCGCCGTGATGACCACGTTGACGCGGCGGAACCTCGGCGTGTCCCAGACCTCGCGGGGCGTCGCCGCCCGCGCGATGCCCAGCGTGAACGGCCTGCCGATGGCCAGCGAGCCCCAGGCCGTGCCGGCCAGCCACACGTTGACCAGCGCGGGCCCGTACGGTGTGAGCGGCGAGTGCGGGGCCGCCAGGGAGAGCGCCGTCAGGCCGGCGAAGAACAGCGCCGCGCTGGTCTCGATGACCATCTCGTCCCAGCCCCGCCCGGCCCGCCGGTCCACCAGGGCGAGCCCGGCCGCGATGACCAGGCCGGCGATGGCGCCCCAGCGCCACTCGTCGCCGGTCGCGATCACGGCGTAGACGATCCAGGGCAGGAAACCGAGCAGACCACGCATGTCCCCGAACCTTCCGACGTTCCTATTGTGACAGGTCGAAGCTAGACCCTCCTTCTTCGACATGTCAATATAGGAACATGAGCCTTCGACACGCCGTGCTGGGACTGCTCTCCGAGGGGCCCGCGAGCGGCTACGACCTGATGAAGCTGTTCGACGTCTCGCTGTCCAACACCTGGCCGGCCACGCAGAGCCAGCTCTACGCCGAGCTGGGCAAGCTCGCCGACGCCGGCCTCGTCACGGTGGCCGCGGAGGGGCCGCGGGGCCGCAAGGAGTACGCGATCACCGAGGACGGCCTGGCCGAGCTGCGCCGCTGGATCACCGACGTCGAGCCGACCCGGGTCAACCGCAGCGACATGCTGCTCCGGGTGTTCTTCCTCGGGCGGATCCCGCCCGAGCGGGCCCGTGCCTACCTGCGCGAGCAGGCCGACCTCGCGGCCGAGCGGCTGGCGCACATGGAGGGCATCCGCCCGTTCGTGGAGAGCGGCACCGACGACCTGTCCCGTTACGGCCGCATCGCCCTGGAGTACGGCCTGCGCCTGAGCCAGGTCCAGCGGGAGTGGGCCGAGTGGGCGGAGAGCCAGATCAAGTAGGCTCCTGCCATGGTCTCCGAGCTGTTCGATCCCAAGGCGTGGCAGGCGGTCGAGGGATTCGACTTCACCGACATCACCTACCACCGGGCGGTCGACCAGGGCACCGTGCGCATCGCCTTCAACCGGCCCGAGGTGCGCAACGCCTTCCGCCCGCAGACCGTGGACGAGCTCTACCGGGCGCTCGACCACGCCCGGCAGACGACCGACGTCGGCTGCGTGCTGCTCACCGGCAACGGCCCTTCGCCCAAGGACGGCGGCTGGGCCTTCTGCTCCGGCGGAGACCAGCGCATCCGGGGCAAGGACGGCTACCAGTACGCCGACGGCTCGGCCTCGACCGGCCGCCTGCACATCCTGGAGGTGCAGCGGCTCATCCGCTTCATGCCGAAGGTCGTGATCTGCGTGGTGCCCGGCTGGGCCGCGGGCGGCGGCCACAGCCTCCACGTCGTGTCCGACCTCACGCTGGCCAGCGCCGAGCACGCCCGCTTCAAGCAGACCGACGCCGACGTCGCCAGCTTCGACGGCGGCTTCGGCTCGGCCTACCTCGCCCGGCAGGTCGGGCAGAAGTTCGCGCGGGAGATCTTCTTCCTCGGCGACACCTACACCGCCGAGGACGCCCACCGCATGGGCATGGTCAACCGGGTGGTGCCGCACGCCGAGCTGGAGAGCACGGCGCTGGAGTGGGCCCGCAAGATCAACGGCAAGTCGCCGACCGCGCAGCGGATGCTCAAGTTCGCCTTCAACCTGATCGACGACGGGCTGGTCGGGCAGCAGGTGTTCGCGGGCGAGGCGACGCGGCTCGCCTACATGACGGACGAGGCGGCCGAGGGCCGTGACTCGTTCCTGGAGAAGCGCGAGCCCGACTGGTCGCCCTTCCCCTGGCACTTCTAGGGCGGGCCGTCAGACCACCCGCAGGACGATCTTGCCCTGGATGTGGCCGCGTTCCGCCCGCTCGTGGGCCTTGGCGGCGTCGGCGAGCGGGAAGACGCTGTCGACGCCGACCCGCAGCCGGCCGGCGTCGGCCAGGCGGGCCAGCTCCGCCATTTGCGCGCCGTCGGAGCGCACCTGCCCCTGCACCAAGGTGATGCCCAGCTCGGCGGCGCGGTCGGGGTGATACTCGCCGAGGAAGACGGGGCTGATGGTGCCGCCCCGTCTGACCACCGCGAGGAAGCGGTGCCCGTGCGGGCCGCCGACGGTGTCGAAGAGGTGGTCGACGCCGCGTACGACGTCCTCGGCGGCGGTCACCGTGTAGTCGACGAACTCGTCCACGCCGAGGTCGCGCAGGAAACGTTCGTGGCGTCCCGAGGCCACGCCGATCACCCGGGCGTCCTTCGTCCTCGCGAGCTGGACGAGGAAGTGGCCGACGCCGCCGGCCGCGCCGTTGACCAGCACGGTCCTGCCCGGTTCGAGCCGGACCAGGTCGAAGAGGAACTGGTAGGCGGTGAGCCCGGCCATCGGCACGCCCGCCGCCTCGACGTGGTCCAGCGCGGCCGGCTTGCGGGCCAGGTGGGAGGCGGGCGCGGTGGTGTACTCGGCGTAGGCCCGGCCGCCGCCCTCGGGGAAGCGCAGCAGGCCGAACACCTCGTCCCCGACCTGCCACTCGGTGACGCCGGGGCCGAGCGCGGCGACCACGCCCGAGACGTCCGTGCCCGGGATCAAGGGCAGAGCCCGCTTCGGCCGCAGGTCCTCGGGGATGATCGAGTAGCCCGACCTGGCGTACCAGTCGGGCGGGTTGAGCCCGGCGGCGTGGACGCGGACGAGCACGTCGCCCGGCCCCGGCTCGGGGACCGGGACCTCCTCGGGCACCAGCACCTCGGGCCCGCCGACCCGGTGCACGCGGACGGCGGTCATCGTCTTCTCGGGCATCGTCTTCTCGGGCATGGTGATGTCCTCTCCGGTACGATGTGGAGCACTGCTCCGCAATATAACCGGAGCAGTGCTCCACATACAATGGGAACGGATCACGTGACGGAGAAGCAGACCCGCGCCCCCCGCCTGGACGCGCGCCGCAACCACGCGCGCATCCTGGAGGTGGCCCACGCCGTCGTCGCCGAGCAGGGCACCCAGGCCTCGCTCCGCGACGTCGCCCGCCGCGCCGGCATCGGCCTCGGCACGCTCTACCGCCACTTCCCGACCAGGGACGAGCTGCTGGAGACGCTGCTCGGCGAGCGCTTCGACCGGCTCGCCGCCACGGCCGCCGCACTGGAGACCACGCACACGCCGGCGGACGCCCTGACCGAATGGCTGGCCGAGTACGCCGCCTTCACCACCGTCTACCGGGGCCTGACCAGCTCGGTGATGGCGACGCTGGAGGACGAGAACTCCTCGCTGCACGCCTCCTGCCTCGCCATGCGGCAGACCGCGGGCCGGCTGCTGAGCAACGCCCAGCAGGCGGGGCTGGTCCGCTCCGACGTGACGGGGATCGACCTGTTCGCGCTGGTCAACGCCGTCGGCTGGATCGCCGAGCAGGCCCCCTCGCTGTCCGCCCGGCGCGACCACCTCCTCGGGCTCGTCCTCGACGGCCTGCGCCCGGCGGCGGCGGGTCGCCCGTGAGGATCGTGGTCCCGGAGGCGCTGACCGCCTCGCACGTCAAGTGGGACGGCGAGGCCGGCCGCGCCTGGTCGGCCGGACTGCCCGCGCTGGCCGAGCGCTACCTGGAGGAGTGGGAGCTGCGGCCGGACGGCGAGCCCGGCCACGGCGTGGTGTCCCTGGTGCTGCCGGTGATCCGCGCGGACGGCACGCAGGCCGCGCTCAAGCTGCAGCCGGTCAACGACGAGAACGCCACCGAGGCCGTCGGCCTGCGCGCCTGGGACGGCGACGGCGCGGTCCGCCTGCTCGCCGCCGACCCCGCCACCGGCACCCTGCTGCTGGAACGCCTGCACGCCGAGCGCTCGCTGTCGGCGCTGCCCGACGACCTGGCGGCGCTGGAGATCCTCACCGCCCTCCTCGCCCGCCTGACCGGCCGTCCCGCCCCGTCCGGCCTGCGCCGCCTGGCGGACATCGCCCAGGACATGCTGGACGACGTGGACCAGGCGCTGGCCGCGCTGCCGCGCGAGCCGGACCGCCGCCTGCTGCGCCACTGCGCCGGCGCGCTCGCCGAGGTCGTGGCCGAGCCCGGCGACCGGCTGCTGCACTGGGACCTGCACTACGACAACGTGCTGGCGGCCGACCGCGAGCCGTGGCTGGCCATCGACCCCAAGCCGCTGGCCGGCGACCCCGGCTTCGACCTGCTGCCCGCGCTGCACAACCGGTGGGACGACCTGGTGGCGACCGGCGACGTGGGGCGGGCGGTGCTGCGCCGCTTCGACCTGATGACGGCCGGGCTCGGCCTCGACCCCGGCCGCGCGGCCCGCTGGACGCTGGGCCGGGTGCTGCAGAACGCCCTGTGGGACGTCGAGGCAGGGGCCGACCACCTCGCCGAGACGCACGTCGCACTCGCCACCGCGCTCCGCCCCCGCCTCTAGACCGGCCGGCACCACCGTCGGCCCTACGGCCGGCCGGCAACGCCGGCCTGGGCCCCACGATCGCCGGCTCTAGAGCGTCAGCACGACCTTGCCCCGGCCGTGGCCGGTCTCGATCTCGCGGTGGGCCTCCGCCGCCTCCGCCAGCGCGTACGTCCGCCGCACCGGCCAAGCGAAGCGCCCCTCGGCGTACAGCCTGGCGTAGCGCCCCAGCCGCTCGGCCGTGCGCTCGCCGCGCACCGTCCGCACCCCCAGCTCGGCGGCCCGCCCGTGCTCGACCAGCGTGACGATGCGGCCGGGGTCGGCGACCAGCTCCAGCGAGACCTCCAGCGCGTGCCCCCCGGCGCCGTCCAGGGCGGCGTCCACGCCGTCGGGCGCGAGCGCCCGCACCCGGCCGGCCAGCCCCTCGCCGTACGTGAGCGGCTCGGCGCCGAGCTCGCGCAGGTGGTCGTGGTTGACCTCGCGGGCGGTGCCGATCACCCGCGCGCCGCGCATGCGGGCGATCTGCACGGCGGCCGTGCCGACGGCTCCGGCCGCGCCGTGCACGAGCAGCGTCTCCCCCTCCTTCAGGCCGAGCTCGTCAAGGGCCAGCTCGGCGGTCTGCACGCCCGCGGTCAGCCCGCCGGCCACCTCCCAGGGCACGCCGGCCGGCTTGGGCGCCACGTCCGTCGCGGGCACCACGACGTACTCGGCGTAGGCGAACAGCCGGGAGAAGCCCAGCACCTCGTCCCCTGCGGCCACGCCGCGCACGCCCTCCCCGACCTGGTCCACCACCCCGGCGAACTCGTTGCCGGGAATGCGGGGGAAGCTCACCTCGCCCAGGTACGGCGGCAGCCAGCCGCCCCGTACCGCCGTGTCGAAGGGCTGCACCCCGGCCGCCCGCACGCGCACCCGCACCTCGCCCGGCCCCGCCTGCGGGGCCGGCAGCTCCATCACCTTCAGCACTTCGGGGCCGCCCGGCGTGGCGAACGCCGCGGCCCTCATCGACTCAGTCATGGGACCAGCGTGCTACCTCAACCTAGGTTGAGATCAAGTCCGCCGGACTTTGCATCCCATTTCGGGAACTTTCCTCTTTACTCGCACTTTATATGGATATAGTCCGTCGAGACATCGATACGGGGATGGATACAACGGGGCAAGATGGGCGAGTTCTTCAGCGCGGTGTTGAGTTTTCCGACTGTCGTTTTCAGCTTCCTTCTCGTGGTGGTCGTCGGTTATTGGCTCATCGTCGTGACCGGCGTTCTGGAGCTGGACGACGGCGACGCCGTCTGGCTGGGCCTCGGGGGAGCTCCGGCCGGCGTCACGCTCTCCCTGCTGATCGCGACCGCCTGGCTGCTGTGCCTGATCGGCAGCCAGGTCGTGAGCGGCGGCCCGCTGATCGCCGTGCCCTTCGCCGCCGCCGGCCTCGCCTGGCTCGTCACCCGCGGCCTGCTCAAGCCGCTGCGCCGGCTGGTCCCTGACGGGGACCGGCACTCGCGCGGCGACTTCGTCGGCCGGCCGTGCGTCATCCGCACCGGCTCGGCGACCCCCGACTTCGGCCAGGCCGAGGTCACCGCGGCCGACGGCTCGACCGCGCTGGTGCAGGTCCGTACGACCGGCGCCGACCGCCTGTCCCGTGGCGAGCGGGCCCTCATCTTCGACTACGACAAAGACGGCGAGTTCTTCTTGGTCATGCCGCACGAAAGTGGGTTTTGATGGACGTCATCTCGACAGGGTTCGGGGTATTCCTAGCGGTTGTCCTGGTTGTTGCGATCGGTCTGATCGTCATCATCGGCCGGCTTTTCCGTAAGGTCGAACAGGGCAAGGCGCTCATCGTCTCGAAAGTCAACAAGGTGGACGTCACGTTCACGGGCGCGGTCGTGCTGCCCGTCGTCCACAAGGCCGAGGTCATGGACATCTCGGTCAAGACCATCGAGATCGAGCGGACCGGCCGCGAGGGCCTGATCTGCCGGGACAACATCAGGGCGGACATCAGGATCACCTTCTTCGTCCGGGTGAACAAGACCGCCGAGGACGTCATCAAGGTCGCACAGGCCATCGGCACCGCCCGCGCCAGCGACGAGGCCACGCTGCAGGCGCTGTTCAACGCGAAGTTCTCGGAGGCGCTGAAGACCGCCGGCAAGCACCTCGACTTCGTCGACCTCTACACCAAGCGGGACGAGTTCCGTGACGAGATCGTCCGGCTCATCGGCACCGACCTCAACGGCTACAGCCTGGAGGACGCCGCCATCGACTACCTGGAGCAGACCAGCATGGTCCAGCTCGACAAGAACAACATCCTCGACGCGCAGGGCATCAGGAAGATCACCGAGCTGACGGCCATCGAGCACGTCCGCACGAACGAGTTCCAGCGCCAGGAGGAGAAGGAGATCACCCGCCAGAACGTCGACGCCCGCGAGGCCATTCTCGAGCTCCAGCGCCGCCAGGCCGACGCCGAGCTGAAGCAGCGGCGCGAGATCGAGACCGTCAAGGCCCGCGAGGAGGCGGAGATCGCCCGCGTCCAGGCCGAGGAGCGGCTGCGCGCCCAGAGCGCCAACATCAAGGCCGACGAGTCGATCGGCGTCCAGCGCGAGAACCTCGCCCGCGAGGTCGCCGTCGCCGAGAAGAACCGCGAGCGGGTCATCGCCATCGAGAGCGAGCGCATCGAGAAGGACCGCGTCCTGGAGGTCATCGCCCGCGAGCGGGAGACCGAGCTGTCACGCATCGCCAAGGACAAGGAGGTCGAGTCCGAGAAGCGGCTCATCGCCGAGGTCATCCGCGAGCGCGTCGCCGTCGACAAGACCGTGGCCGAGCAGGAGGAGGCCATCAAGCGGCTGCGCGTGGTCGAGGAGGCCGAGCGCACCCGCCAGCAGGTCGTCATCGCCGCCGAGGCCGAGGCTCAGGAGAACCTGGTCAAGGACATCAAGGCCGCCGAGGCCGCCGAGGCCGCCGCGAAGTTCAGGGCCCGCGAGGAGCTGGTGCTGGCCGAGTCCCGTCAGCAGGCCGCCGAGCTGGAGGCGCGGGCCAAGATCCGGCTCGCCGAGGGCGTGCAGGCCGAGGCCGCGGCGAGCGGGCTGGCCCAGGTGCAGGTCAAGGAGCGCGACGCCGCGGCCATCGAGAAGGTCGGCCGCGCCGAGGCCGTCGCGCTGCGCGAGAAGCTGACGGCCGAGGCCGCCGCGGTGGGCGAGAAGCTGAAGTCCGAGGCCGAGGGCCTCACCGAGAAGGCCGCCGCGCTGGCCGCGCTGGACGAGGCGAGCCGGGCGCACGAGGAGTACCGCCTGCGGCTGGAGGCGGAGAAGGAGATCCGGCTCAAGCACATCGACGTCTCCCGCGCCGTGGCCGAGTCGCAGGCCGGGGTGCTGGCCGCCGGGCTCACCAACGCCAACATCGACATCGTGGGCGGCGAGTCGACGTTCTTCGAGAAGGTCGTCGGCTCGATCACGGCGGGCAAGGCCGTGGACGGGTTCGTGGAGCACTCGCAGGTCGCCACGGCGCTCGCGGCGCCGTACGTCAACGGGCAGGCCAGCATCGCCGCCGACCTCGCGCGGGTCGTCGGCGGGATCAGCACCGAGGACCTGAAGAACGTCACCGTCTCCGCGCTGCTCATGAAGCTCATCCAGGACGGCGGCCCGCAGGCCGGCGCCATGGGCGAGCTGCTGGACACCGCGCGCCGCCTCGGCGTGGCGGACTCCCCGGTGAACGCGCTGGCCGGGGCCAAGTGAGCGTGACGGGAGCGGGGCTGGAGGCGGGGACGTACGAGGTTCTGCGGAACCGCCTCCAGGCCCAGGCCAAGGCCCTGGCGGCAGCCGCCGGGGCGCTCAACGGGGAGCGGCTGAAGGTGTTCGGCGGCGCGGAGCTGCGCCTGCTCGGCACCGAGCGCATCCGTACGGAGAACAACTGCGTCCCCAGGGACATCGTCTCGGTCGGCGGCGTGATGTTGTTCGGCTACAACGTCTTCATCGGGCTGAAGCCCGAGACGCGCGTGGCCGACGTGTTCGCCGTGCACCGCTTCAGCCGCGACGGCGACCGCTTCGGTTTCGCGGCGGACCGGCTGGAGGCGCTGGCCGATCCGGCGTTCGCCAAGGACTTCGCCGAGCTCTACCGCTACTACAAGGAGACCCGGCTCCAGCAGCTCCGCCGGGTGGACGGCAAGCTGCTGGCGGTGTTCAGGACCGGCCCGGCCGACCTGCGGGTGCTGCGCTGGGCCGTGGACGCGGCCGGCGTGCCGACGTACCTGGACAACCGGGGCGAGCGCGACCACGTGTTCCCGCCGTCGCACGACTTCGAGTGGACGCCGACCACCCGCGACGACCACGTCCTGGGCCGGCATCCGCACATCTCGATCGAGGGCGAGGTGTTCGTCGAGACCGTGGGCGGCGACCTCACGATCAAGATCGAGGACAACACCGAGACCGGCGCGGGCATCCACAGCGAGCCGGTCAGCGAGCCGCTGCAGAGCCTCGCCGACGCCGACGTCGAGTACGCCCGCGTGGGCCCGCTCATCCTCATGCGGATCCGGCCGTACAAGGAGACCGAGTGGCGGCACCTGGTCTTCAACACCCGTACGAAGGCCGTCGACCGGCTGGACGGCATCGGCCAGGCGTGCCGGCGCCTGCCCGAGGACCAGGGCTTCATCTTCCCCGGCGGCTACTACCTGTCGACCGGGGTCAGCAGGACGTTCGACACGGACGTGAGCGACCTGGAGTTCGAACGGGTGGTCCGGGCGCCCAACGGCGAGGACGTGCTGTACGTCTTCCACGCGCGGGAGGACGGGCGCTCGCTGCTGCTGCCGTACAACGTGATCAGGAAGGAGGTGGCCACGCCCATCGTCTGTCACGGGTACTCGCTCTTCGACGACGGCACGATGGTGGTCTTCCGCGCCACCTCCGAGGAGCCGACCCGGGTCCACCCGATGCAGGTGTGGCAGACGCCGTACGTCTCCGACACCTTCGCGGCCGCCCAGCCGGCCGGTGACCATCCGCTGGAGCGCATCGGCAACGCCGAGCTGGTGCGCGGCATCTCCGACTGCCTGTCCGTGGCCAGGATGGTCGAGGAGATGGCGCCGTCGGCGGGGACGTTCGAGGGGCTGATCGCGGCCTGCGCGCGGGCCTTCGACTCCTACCACTGGCTCGGCGAGCACGGCCTGCACGGGCCGCTCGCCGACGTACGGGCCACCGCCGAGCAGGTGCTCGACGAGTACGAGAACGTCGAGCAGCTCACCCGCCAGGCCCGCGACACCCTCGACAGGGCCACGGAGGAGACCACCCACCTGGTCAGGCAGGCCCGCGCCGACAGCCCGGAGAGCGCCGACGCCTGGGTGGGCACGCTCGCCGCGCTGCGCAGGGCGCAGGGCCACCTGGTGACGCTGCGCGAGGTCCGCTACATCGACCTGGCCGCCCTGGACGCCCTGGCGGAGTCCGTGGCCGAGGAGCTGGCCGCGACCGGGCGGCGGGCGGTGGACTTCCTGTCCGGCGCGGACGCGTTCACCTCCTACCAGGCCGCCGTCGAGCGGCTGGCCGCCGAGGCCGCCGCGATCGCGACGGTCGCCGAGGCCGCGCCCGTCGCCGAGCGGCTGGCCGAGCAGGGCGAGGGGCTGGAGGTGGTGACCGAGGTCGTCGGCTCGCTGGAGATCGCCGACGCGACCGTGCGCACGTCCGTGCTGGCGCGCATCGCCGAGGTCCTGGGCGGCGTGAACCGGGCGCGGGCCCTCCTCGACGGGCGGCGGCGCGAGCTGCTGGGCAGCGAGGGGCGGGCCGCGTTCGCCGCCGAGTTCGCGCTGCTCGGCCAGGCCGTGACGGGGGCGCTGGCGGTGGCCGGCACGCCCGCCGCGTGCGACGAGCAGCTCGGCCGGCTCATGCTGCGGCTGGAGGGCCTGGAGTCGCGTTTCGGGGAGTTCGACGACTTCGCCGCGCAGCTGGCCGCCAAGCGGGACGACGTCTACGAGGCGTTCTCGGCGCGCAAGCAGGCGCAGCTCGACGAGCTGGCGCGGCGGGCCGACCGGCTGTTCGCCTCGGCCGAGCGGGTGCTGGGGGCGATCACCCGGCGGCTCGGGACGCTGACCTCCCCGGACGAGGTCAACACCTACTTCGCCACCGACCCCATGGTGGCCAAGGTGCGTGCGACGGCCGGGGAGCTGCGGTCGCTGGGCGACGCCGTACGGGCCGAGGAGCTGGACGGGCGGGTCAAGGCCGCCCAGCAGGAGGCGGGCCGGGCCCTGCGGGACCGCCTGGAGCTGTTCTCCGACGGCGGCGAGGTGCTGCGGCTCGGTCACCACCGCTTCGCGGTCAACACCCAGCCGATCGACCTGACGCTAGTCCCCCACGACGGCACGATGCACTTCGCCATCACGGGCACCGACTACCGCTCCCCCACGCCCGCCTCCTTCGCCGACACGCGGCCGTTCTGGGACCAGCTCCTCGTCTCGGAGACCGCCGACGTCTACCGGGCCGAGCACCTGGCCGCCTCGCTCCTGCCCGCCGTCGCCCCCGGCGCGCCGCTCGCCGACCTCGTACGCCAGGCCGCCGAGTCCCGCTACGACGAGGGCTACGAGCGCGGCGTCCACGACCACGACGCGGCCGCCATCCTGGACGTGCTGGTCCGGCTGCGTGAGAGCGCGGGGCTGCTCCGCTATGCACCGGAGGCGCGGGCGCTGGCCCAGCTCTTCTGGGCGTACGGGACCGATGATGTTTCACGTAAAACATTCGCCACCCGGGCCGTGTCGCTGACCCGTGCCCGCGACCTGTTCGGCCCCACGCCCGCGCTGGGCGCCCTGGCCGGCGAGCTCGGCGCGCTGATCGCCGCCTTCGTGGCGGAGCTGGGCGCCGGTGCGGCGGAGGACACGGCGGCGGCCGGCGAGTACCTGGTCGAGGAGCTGGGGAGCGGCCCGGACGGGTTCGTGACCAGCAAGGCGGCCCGCGACGTCCTCGACGGGTTCCGCGCCGGCCTCGGCCCGGACCGGACGCGGGAGTTCGAGGAAGACCTGGAGGCGGTGCCGCTCCCCGAGCGGGTGCAGCTCGCCCACGCCTGGCTGACCGCCTACCACCAGGGCCCGGAGACGGCCGAGGCCGTCGCCGTGCTGCTCTGCGGCGACCTGCCCCGTCACGACTCCGGCGCCGCCACCACCGCCACGGTGACCGGCCTGCTCGGCGCCCACCCCCGCGTCAAGGACCGGGCGCTGGAGATCCGGCTGGAGGAGTTCCTGCCGCGCACCCGCCGCTTCCGCGAGGAGCGGGTGCCGGCCTACCGGGCCTACCAGCGCCGCCGCACCGAGCTGGTCGAGGCCGAGCGGGCCCGGCTGCGCCTGGAGGAGTACCGGCCGAAGGTGATGAGCGCGTTCGTCCGCAACCGCCTGCTCGACGAGGTCTACCTGCCGCTGATCGGCGACAACCTGGCCAAGCAGCTCGGCGCGGCGGGCGCGGGCAAGCGCACCGACCAGATGGGGCTGCTCCTGCTCATCTCCCCGCCCGGCTACGGCAAGACCACCCTCATGGAGTACGTCGCCAGCCGGCTCGGCCTCGTCTTCGTCAAGGTGAACGGCCCCGCACTCGGCCACCGGGTCACCTCGCTCGACCCGGCCGAGGCCCCCGACGCCACCGCCAGGCAGGAGGTCGAGAAGATCTCCTTCGCGCTGGAGACGGGCAACAACACGCTGCTCTACCTGGACGACATCCAGCACACCTCGCCGGAGCTGTTGCAGAAGTTCATCTCGCTCTGCGACGCCCAGCGCCGCATCGAGGGCGTGTGGAACGGCCGCACCCGCACCTACGACCTGCGCGGCAAGCGGTTCGCGGTCTGCATGGCGGGCAACCCGTACACCGAGTCGGGCCGCCGCTTCCGCATCCCGGACATGCTGGCCAACCGGGCCGACGTCTGGAACCTCGGCGACGTGCTGTCCGGCAGGGACGAGCTGTTCGCGCTCAGCTACGTCGACAACGCGCTCACCAGCAACCCGGTGCTGGCCCCGCTCGCCGGCCGCGACCACGCCGACGTGGAGCTGCTGATCCGGCTGGCGAAGGGCGACCCTGCGGTCCGTCCCGACCAGCTCGGGCACCCGTACACGAAGCCGGAGCTGGAGCAGATCCTCGCCGTCCTCGCCAAGCTGACGCGGGTGCAGGAGGTCGTGCTGGCCAACAACCGGGCCTACATCGCCTCGGCGGGCCAGTCGGACGCGGCCCGCACCGAGCCGCCGTACCGGCTGCAGGGCTCCTACCGGAACATGAACAAGCTGGCCGAGCGGATCGTCCCCGCCATGAACGAGGACGAACTGGAGGCGGTGATCGACGATCACTACCTGGGCGAGGCCCAGACGCTCACCTCCGACGCCGAGGCGAACCTGCTCAAGCTGGCCGAGCTGCGCGGCAGGCTCACCCCGGAGCGGGCCGAGAGGTGGGCGGAGATCAAGCGCGCCTACCTCAAGGCGAAGGCGCTCGGCGGCGCCGAGGACGACCCGGCCACCCGTACGGTGGGCGCGATCGGCCTGCTGGCCGACCGGGTGGGCGAGGTCGGGACGGCCATCAGGGAGGCCGGCCGGCTATAGGGCCGCGGCCACCGATGCGGGGCTCGCGGGCAGCAGCGGCAGCCGTACGTCCGGGGTCGGGATGAGACCCCGGGCGTGCAGGACGCCCTTCAGCACCGTCGGGTTGGGCTCGGCGAACAGCGCGGCCGACAGGGCGGCCAGCCGGTGCCCGAGCGCGCGGGCGCGGGGCACGTCGCCCGCGTGCCAGGCGTCCGCCAGGTCGGCGAACTCGCGCGTGCGCAGGTGGGCCGAGGCGAGGATGCCGCCCGCGGCCCCCAGCGCCAGCATCGGCGAGACGTACAGGTCGTCGCCGCACAGCACCTCGAACCCGTCGACCGGGTCGCCGAGCAGGTCGAGCGCGTCCTGGTCGAGGCCGCCTGTCGCGTACTTGACTCCGGCGACCATCGGGTGCTCCCCCAGCCTGCGCAGCGTCGCCGCCCCGACCTGCTGCCCGGTCCGATAGGGGATGTGGTAGATCACCAGCGGCACCGGCGTCTCCTCGGCCAGCGCCGTGAAGTGCGCCTCGACGCCGCGCTCACCGGGCCGCAGGAACGACGGGACGGTCACCAGCGCCGCCCCCACGCCCTCCGGCAGAGCGCGCAGCGCGCGGGCCGTCGTGCGGGTGTCGCTCCCGCCCACCCCCACCGTGAGCAGCGCTCCGCGCCCCTCGCAGACGCGGGCGCAGGTCTCGATCACCAGGGCCCGCTCCTCCGGGTCGAGCGCGGCGACCTCGCCGGTGGTGCCGAGCGCGACCAGCCCGGCCGCGCCGTCGTCCAGGACCTGGGAGGCGAGCTTCTCGACGGCGTCGGCGGCCACCTCGCCCTCCGGCGTGAACGGGGTGACCAGCGGCACGTGGATTCCTCTCAACATGCCTCCGAGCCTGGCCTCTGCCCACCCTTAAGGTCCAGTTCGGATACGTGACGTCGAGCGTAAGCTGTCCTTATGCTCGATCCCCGCAAGCTGCACCTGCTCCGCGAGCTGGCCAGGCGCGGCACCATCGCCGCGGTCGCCGAGGCGGTCACCTTCACGCCGTCGGCCGTCTCGCAGCAGCTCAGCGCGCTCGAACGGGAGGCCGGCGTGCCGCTGCTCGAACGCACGGGCCGCCGGGTCAGCCTCACCCCGGCCGGCCGCCTGCTCGTCGAGCACGCGCAGGCCGTGCTCGAACAGCTCGACCGCGCCTCGGCCGCGCTGGCCGCCGTGCGTGGCGGCCCGTCAGGGCCGCTGCGGATCGGCGCGTTCCCGACCGCCGTCCGCGTCCTGCTGCCGGCCGCGCTGGCGGCGCTCGCCGCCGAGCATCCCGGGCTGGAGCCGATGGTGGCCGAGATCGACCCCGCCGACGTCTCGGCCGCGCTGGGGGCGGGCGAGCTGGACGTGGCGCTCGTCCACGAGTACGACTTCGTCCCGCCCGTCACCGACGACTCCGTGGCCGTCGAGCCGCTGTTCGCCGAGCCCATGTACCTGACGAATCACCCGTCGCCGGCCGCGGCGCGCGAGGAGGCGTGGATCACCGGCAAGCCGGGGACGCTCTGCCACGCCATGGCGGTGCGGGCCTGCCAGGCGGCCGGGTTCGAGCCGCGGGTGCGGCACCACGTGGACGACTTCGACGCGGTGCTCGCC